>JBAYMG010000001.1:0-280402 GCA_041663665.1 Candidatus Omnitrophota bacterium
CGACCGGGCAAAATATGATATTCATGGGATCTCAAAATTTGGAATAGTGGAGATGACCCGCGAACGGATTCATAAAACCGTGCAGATGCTTTCTTTTCACCCCTGCCCGTATTGTAAGGGTAAAGGTAAGCTGCGCTCACCCCAGACATTGGGAATTTTTGCCTTAAAAGAGCTTAAGCGCTATCTTAAGGGGAAATCCTTAAAACAGGCAACGCTGACTTTAGCCGCACCTGTAATCGATGAAATCTTAAAAGATAAGGAGGCCCTGCGCGCAATTGAGTATAAATATAGGATCAAGATTAACCTTATTTCTAATCCTGCTGCGCATCTGGAAGACATCAAAATAGCTTGACCCTCGGTTCCGCCAGGTATATAATATTAAGTTCAAATTTATCTATTTTTAACCCTGTTTTTCCTGTCAAATGGAGAGGAAAAGTCAGGTAAGGAGGAGTTAAAATGTATGCAATAATTGAGATTGGATCAAAACAGTATAACGTAAAGCGGGATGATGTCATTGAAGTAAACCGGGAAGAAGTTGCCAAAGGTGATACGATTACTATTGATAAGGTTTTATTGGTTTGTAAGGACAAAAAAGCCGAAATCGGGCAGCCGTATGTCACTGGGGCAAAAGTTGAGGCAGTAGTTTTAGGGCAGATTTTCGGTGAAAAAACTACAGTGTATAAATATCGCCGTAGAAAATCTTCTCATTCAGAGAGAGGCCATCGTTCTCAATTAACTGAAATTAAAATTAAGTCGATTGAATTAGGCTTATAAAGTAAAGTGTTTATTGACAGCGCTAAAATTAATGTACGGGCAGGTTCCGGCGGGAAAGGCTGTCAAAGCCATTACCGTGATAAATATCAACGCGCAGACCAACCTGACGGCGGGGATGGGGGAAAGGGTGCGGATATAGTTTTTAAGGCAGACCGCAACATGCTTACACTCTTGGATTTTCAACATCACCGGCATTTTTTCGGCTCCCACGGCGGTCATGGTTCAAGCAACCATAAAAAAGGTAAAGGGGCGGAGGATATAATTGTTCGTGTGCCTTTAGGCACAACGATTAAGGATGAAGCAGATGGTTCTATTTTGCGTGATTTAGGCCAAGAGGGCGATATGGTAATTGTTGCTCAAGGCGGCAAGGGCGGTATAGGCAATTGGCATCGCAAGGAAGCAACACCGGGTGTACCAGGCGAAGAAAAAACACTTATCCTGGATTTAAAGCTTTTGGCTGATGTCGGAGTAGTCGGTTTTCCTAATGCCGGCAAGTCAACTTTAATTTCCTCGATTTCTAATGCACATCCTAAGATTGCCGCTTATCCGTTTACGACTTTAGCTCCGGTTTTAGGAGTAGTCAGCGCGACACACAAGAGATTTGTTATTGCTGATATTCCCGGTTTAATTGCCGGAGCCTCGGAAGGCCGCGGCTTAGGCGATAAGTTTTTAAAACACATTGAACGCACTAAAGTTCTAATTCATCTTTTGGATATGTCAGGTTTTGAAGGAAGAGACCCGGTAGATGATTATAAGAATATAAATTTAGAATTAAAAAATTATAGCCAAGAAGTTTACCGGAAGAAGCAAATTATCTGCGCAAATAAAATGGATTTACCGGGAGCTGAGAAGAATTTAAAGCGATTTAAGAAATTAGTCAAGAAACCGATTCTTGCAATCTCAGCTTTAGCGAAAACGAATTTAGGAGAGCTAGTTGATGCAGTCGCGAAAAAATTATAAACGAATTGTAATTAAAATCGGTTCAAGTATATTTGCTAAGGGCAAAAATAATCTTGATACCGCTTTGATTAGTAACATTGCAAGCCAGATTTATGATTTATTAAAACAAAACAAAGAAATAATCCTAGTTTCTTCAGGCGCGATTGCTCTAGGTATGTCAATTTTAAAACTTAATAACCGGCCTAAGGATTTAGAGCATCTGCAGGCAACTGCCGCTATCGGCCAGCATGAGTTAATGCATGTTTATAAAATTGCCTTAAAGAAATACAGTTTAAATTGCGCACAATTACTTTTGACCTGGGATGACTTTAGAGAGAAACGCTATCTTAATGCTAAGCAGACATTAAATACTTTACTCAAACTAAAGTGTGTTCCGATCATTAATGAAAATGATACCGTGGCTACCGAAGAAATAAAATTTGGCGATAACGATAAGCTTTCGGCACTAGTTTCAATATTAGTTGATGCACAGCTTTTAATTATTCTTTCCGACGTTGACGGTTTATTGGACAAAAATAAGAAGGTTATCCGTTCGGTGGATAGAATTACTCCGGGAATAAAGTCCTTGGCTTGCCCGAGCAGCAAAAAAACCTGCGTCGGAGGCATGATTACAAAATTGGATGCGGCGCAGATTGCGACAAGTGCCGGAATTCCCTGCGTAATTGCTAACGGTAGTAAAAAAGGGATCATCGCTAAGATTGCAACTAATCCCTGCAGTGAAGGGACTATATTTTTACCTAAATAAAATGGCCGCACTTCTATTTAAGAAACTTGAAAATATTGCTAAACTTGCCCAAAGTTCATCGCGCAAGTTAGCTTTGCTTTCCTCAGATGCCAAAAATATGGTGTTAGAGGATATGGCTTGCGCTTTATTGACTAATCAGGCTGCAATTCTTAAGGCCAATAAAAAAGACATTTCAGCGGCTAGCAAGGCCAAGAAGAATAGGGCTTTTATTGACAGGTTGTCTTTAGATGAAAAAAGAATTAAACAGATGGCATCTCAATTGCTTGAAGTTGCCAGGTTAAAAGACCCGGTTGGCCAGACTATCAGTGCCTGGGATGTTCCCAGCGGTTTAAAGATTGAGAAGGTGCGCACGCCAATCGGGGTAATCGCTATTATTTATGAATCCCGTCCGAATGTTACCTCGGATTGTATCGGTTTGTGTTTTAAATCCGGCAACAGCGTGATTTTACGGGGCGGCAGCGAGTCGTTAAATTCGAATCTGGCAATTTTTAATATTTTAGAGAGCGTTGTACTTAAGGCCGGGCTGCCCAAAGGCACAATCAATTTAATTGATACTACCGAACGCCTGGCAATTGACCTATTGCTTAAGATGAATAATTACATTGACCTGGTTATGCCTCGCGGCGGTGAAGAGCTAATTAAAAAGGTAATCAAAGTTTCGCGCATACCGGTAATTAAGCATTACAAGGGTATTTGCCATGTTTATGTTGATGAAGATGCGGATTTAAATATGGCTCAAAAAATTTGTTTTAATGCCAAGGTGCAGCGTCCGGGAGTATGTAACGCTATGGAAAGTATGCTGGTGCATCGCGATGTTGCTGCAAGATTCCTCCCCGGGATGCTTAAGGAATTTAAAGATGCGGGAGTTGAAATTCGCGGTTGTGCCGTAACTCGAAAAATTGCCAAGTGGGTGAAGCGGGCGACTGAAAAAGATTACCGTACTGAATATTTAGATTTAATTTTATCAGTTAAGGTCGTCGAGGATATCGATCAAGCGATTGCGCATATTAATGATTATGGTTCGCATCATTCCGACAGTATTGTTACTGATAACCAGGAACAAGCTATAAAATTTTTAAAACAGGTGGATTCAGCCTGTGTTTATGTTAATGCCTCGACCCGTTTTACTGACGGCAATCAATTTGGAATGGGTGCTGAAATCGGTATCTCAACTGATAAGTTGCATGCGCGCGGGCCGATGGGCTTAGCTGAATTGACTACTTATAAATACCTGGTTACCGGTGACGGCCAGGTTAGAGTATGAAAGTCGGGATCCTTGGCGGAACTTTTAACCCGGTACACATCGGCCATCTGATCTTAGCTGAAGAGGCAAGGGAGAAATTAAAATTAGATAAAATTATTTTTATTCCTACTGCGCTTCCTCCGCATAAGGACAATTTAAACATCGCTGCCGCTTGCGATCGTTTATTGATGCTTAAGTTGGCAATTAAAAGTAATAAGTTCTTTTCAGTTTCGGATATTGAAATCAAGCGTTCGGGGCGTTCTTATACAATCGATACTTTAAATGAATTAAAGGCTAAATATGCGCAGGATGAGCTTTATTTTATTATTGGCTCAGATTTGCTTAAATATTTAAGCGAGTGGAAAGATTTAAATAAGATAATTCAAATGGTTAATTTTGTGGTGGCTACCCGCCCGGGGTATCCGCTGGAAAAAATACCTCCTTATATGCAGACTATCGCCATCCGGGCAGTTGATGTTTCAGGTTTTGAGGTGCGTACTTGTATTCAGGAAAATAAATCATTCGGTTATCTAGTTCCGGATAGGGTTTTTGATTATATAAAAAAAAGAAAGTTGTATAAATGATTAAGATAGCTCCGTCAATATTATCGGCAGATTTTAGCAAGCTTGGGAATGAACTTAAGAAAGCCGAGTCTGCCGGTGCAGATTTAATCCACGTTGATGTTATGGATGGGCATTTTGTTCCTAACATTACTATTGGCCCGGTGGTTGTAAAATATATGCGTAAGGCTACTAAGCTTGCTTTGGATGTGCATTTAATGATCGAGAATCCTGCTAAATACGTCGATGCTTTTGTTAAGGCCGGAAGCGATATGATCACAGTGCACATTGAGACAGTCAGCTTGAAAGAATTATCAACTATTGCTGATTTGTTAAAAGCCAGGGGGGTGAAGCTGGGGATCTCTTTAAATCCGGCAACACCTTTAGTTAAAATTAAGAAAGCTTTAGGGTTAGTTGATTTTGTTTTGATTATGTCAGTTAATCCCGGTTTTGCCGGCCAGGCATTCATACCCGGGGCAATAAATAAAATAAAGCAATTACGTGCTGTTTTTAATAAAGATATTTCGGTTGACGGCGGGATTAATGAAATTACTGCAAAGTTAGCAATTGCCGCCGGAGCAAACATTTTAGTTGCCGGTTCATATATCTTCGGCGCAAAAAATATTAAAAAAGCAATTAACAGCTTAAGATGACACGCCGCGCTTAAAGGAATTGCGCGGGTATGCCTTTTTGGGCAAGGAGAAAATTAAAATGAGTAATACAGCTTCACAGATTAAGTTTGGTACTGATGGATGGAGAGCAATTATCGCCGACACTTATACTTTGGAAAATGTTAAAATTTTAACTCAGGCAGTAGCTGATTACCTGGGTGCCGGAAAAAAAGTCGCAATTGGTTTTGATACACGTTTTATGTCGGAAAAATTTGCGTTAGCCTGCGCCATAGTTTTTAAAAGTAATAATATCGATGTAATTCTTTCTGACCGTCCCACGCCGACACCGGCGTTGAGCTTTGCGGTTAAATCGCTAAAGTTGGATTTAGGGATCATGATTACTGCTTCGCATAACCCGGCAGAATATAATGGTTTTAAAATTAAGAACTCAAGCGGAGGCGGGGCAAGCCAGGAGATAACCAAGGCAGTTGAGTTACTGATTAGCAAAACCCCGGTTAAAGAAAATGTTTTGGCCGGTTCAATTGCGAAAGTTGATATTATCAAAGATTACATAAAGTTTATCCGTAATTATATTGATTTGAAGAGAATTAGAAATAAGAAGTTTAAAGTTTTGGTCGATTCGATGTATGGCTCAGGCGATAGTTTTATCGCTCAGGTACTTAAAGGCACAAATATAAAATTAGAGTTTATGCGCAATACGATTAATCCATCTTTTGATGGCGGCAGGCCTGAACCGGTTGAAGAAAATTTAAGCGAACTTAAAGCCCGGGTTAAGAAAGAGAAATTCGATTTAGGTATTGCTCTTGATGGTGATGCCGACAGGATTGCTGCGGTTGCTCCCGGGGGAGTATTTATCCATCCGCAAAAAATCTTGGGCCTTTTAGCGCTGCATTTAAATCAAGACCGTCATTGGTCCGGCGGTTTAGTTAAAACTATTTGCGGATCTACGATGATGGATAATATCGCGCAATTTTTAGGAATTAAGCTTTATGAGACGCCGGTTGGTTTTAAATATATTTCTAACCTCATGGAAACTGAAAATATTGTTGCCGGGGGGGAAGAGGCAGGCGGTATGGGGGTAAAAGGGTACATTCCTGAGCGCGACGGGACTATGGCTGGCTTGCTTTTAATTGAAATGATGGTCTACCGTAACAAAAATATGTTAAAAATTTTAAATGAAACTGAAAAAAAGTTTGGTAAATTCTATTATGTGCGCCAGGATTTTCATTTGGATAAACGGGTTGAGCCAAAAAAAGAAAATCTGCCGAACATATTATTAGGCAAGCAGGTTGTGGATATCAAGGATTACGATGGGATAAAGCTTATCTGCGAAGACCAGAGCTGGTTAATGTTCCGCGGGTCAGGCACTGAGCCGATTATGCGTTCCTATGCCGAGGCTAAAAGCCTTGCTCAAGCCCAAAAGCTATTAGCTTTAGGTAAGGAAATAATCTTAAAAGCAGGGGTATAAAATTAATAAGTTTTATGCTTTTGAACAAATTCGCGAGGAAAGGGGGAGCCGAATCATGGAATTTTGCTCATGATTTTGGCTGGTTCAAATTATTTTAAAAATAATGAAATAAAACCGGATTGCTTCAAGCACTTTTAAGCGCTTAGGCAATGATGAAAGTTAAAAAAATAAAAATAAAGAAAGGAAGTAATTTAAAATGTCAGATGCTACTAGAGCAGAATTAGAACAGTTGTATAACCAAAGTATTAAAGTTTTAAAAGAGGGGCAGGTAGTTAGCGGTAAAATTGTTGGAATTAAAACTAAAGAGGTCTTAGTAGATGTTGGTTTTAAGTCCGAAGGTATTGTCGCAATTACCGAATTTAGTACCGGCGATTTAGAAATCGGTAAAGAGATGGAATTTCTACTTGAGACCATGGAGAATGATGCCGGGGTCATGACTTTGTCACGTGAAAAAGCCATGCGTATGCAGGGCTGGGATAAAATTGTTAAATTATCCAATGACGGCACCTTGGTTGAAGGACGCCCGGTTAAGAAAGTTAAAGGCGGATTCTTGGTCGACATTATGGGAATTGAAGGATTCCTTCCGAGTTCACTTTCTTCTTTCCGTAATATTGCTGATAAGGATATTTTATACAAAGTATTTAAATTCAAAATTGTTAAAGTTAACAACCTTCGTCGTTCGATAATTGTCAGCCGTCGTGAGGCAGTGCAGGCAGATCGAGATGTAGCTAAAGGCAAAATCTGGGGAGAACTAAAGATTGGAAATATTTATCCCGGATTGGTTAAAGCGATTACTGATTTTGGCGCATTTATTGATTTAGGCGGAGTCGACGGGCTATTGCATATTACGGATATGTCTTGGTCAAAGATCAGCCATCCTTCCGAGATAGTAGCCATTGGAGATAAAATCGAGGTTATGATTTTAAATCTTGATCAGGCTTCGGGAAAAGTTTCCTTAGGATTAAAGCAAAGATTATCTGATCCTTGGAAAGATATCGAAGGCAAATTCACGATTGGCGCAAAAGTAAAAGGTAAGGTAGTAAATATTCTCCCTTACGGAGTTTTTGTAGAATTAGAAAAAGGCATCGAGGGCTTAATCCATGTTTCAGAGATTTCCTGGACTAAGCGTGTAAATAACCCGGGCGAAATGTTTGCCGTCGGAGATACTGTTGAGACGCAAATCTTAAGCGTGGAAAAAGATTCGCGCAGGATTTCGCTTAGCTTAAAACAGTTAGAAGCTAATCCCTGGTTGGAAGCAGAAGCAAAATATCCGGTTAGTTCAACGATCTCCGGTAAAGTGCGCGGATTTACTGAATATGGTGCATTTGTCGAGCTGGATTCAAACTTAGAAGGTATGATCCATGTTTCTGATATTTCCTGGACCAAGAGAATCGGGCATCCTCAGGATGTTTTGAAAAAAGGACAGAAGATAGATGTTTCAGTGCTTTCAGTTGATTCAAGTAACCGCAGGATTGCTTTAGGACTAAAGCAATTACAGGAGAATCCGTGGGTGAAAATAGCTGAAAATTATCCTCTGGACACTCAGCTAGAAGTTGAAGTCTCAAGCTTAACTGAGTTTGGCGTATTTGCTAAAATTGACGCTGATCTGGAAGGTTTAATTTACTCCAGCGAAATTGAAAAAGAAACAGTTGCCAATTTAAAGCCCGGAGATAAAATTAAAGTTAAAGTAATTAAAGTTGATGTTGAACAAGCTAAGATTGGATTAACTGCCAGATTATAAAAATCGGGGACGCTCCTATTTAATTTCAACCGTAAATAAATAGGAGCGTCCCGGATTTACTACTTAGGCTATTATGAATATTGATGAGCAATTAGGCATTATCAAGCGCGGAGTTGTTGAGATAATCTCTGAAGAAGAGCTTCGTAAGAAGCTCGAAAAGAGCATTGCCTCCGGGCGCCCCTTAAAAATAAAAGCCGGTTTTGACCCGACTGCTCCGGATCTGCATTTAGGCCATACTGTACTTTTGCGTAAACTGCGACAATTCCAGGATCTGGGCCATGAAGTTTATTTCTTGATTGGTGATTTTACCGCTCAGATTGGCGATCCTACCGGACGCTCTGAAATTCGCAAGCAGCTGACCAAGCAGGAAGTAGCCAAAAACGCCCAGACCTATAAAAAACAAGTGGCTAAAATTCTGGACGTCCGCAAACTAAAAATAGTTTTTAACAGTAATTGGTTTGAGAAAATGTCCGGAGTCCAGATGCTGGGCCTTACAACGCATGCTTCAGTTTCTCAGATGCTTACCCGGGATGATTTTAAAAAACGTTACACAGGGGGAGAAAATATTTCTATTTTAGAGTTTGTTTATCCGTTGATGCAGGGATATGATTCAGTGAAATTAGAAGCAGATGTCGAAATTGGAGGTACTGACCAGATCTTTAATTTATTAGTCGGCAGGCAATTCCAAAAAGACTATAATCAAGCTCAGCAGGTAGTTTTGACTATGCCATTATTAGAAGGTACTGATGGTATCCAGAAGATGAGCAAGTCTTATGGTAATTATATAGGAATTAGCGAATCAGCAAAAGAAATGTTTGGTAAAGTTATGTCGATTTCTGATGAGTTAATGCTTAAATATTATGAGTTGCTTACTGATGAGGATTTAGGAAAAGTTAAAGCAATGCATCCTAAAGAGGCAAAAGTAAATTTAGCTAAAATTATTATTACGCAATATCATTCAGCTTTAGATGCGCAAAAAGAAGCTGATGAATTTACGCGGGTTTTTACTCAAAAAGAAGTTCCTCAGGATATGCCTAAGTTTAAAACCGACGGCAAAAAAAATATTCTACTTATCTTAACTGAGAGCAAGTTAGTGGCAAGCGGCAATGAAGCTCGTCGGTTGATTAGACAAGGCGCAGTGAGTTTTAATGATCGAAAAATAGAAAAAGATGATTTTGTCCCCAATGAGCCTGGCATCCTTAAGGCCGGTTCACGCAGGTTCCTGAAAATTGCACTCTCGTAGACAGTTTACGTAACCCCATATTTCCCATCCATATCTGTAAGAAATGTTTCCCATCTAAAATAAATACGGTTAGATTTTTCTCTCCTTTACGTCAATTATAGTAGGAGGAGGGGAAGGCTATGCCATCATATGCGCGTAAGCATCAACTGCAACAGTCGTTATTGTATCATGCCTTTAGCCGAAGCAATGGACGCAGGGTGATTTTTCAAGAACCAGGGGATTTTGATCATTTTAAGAAATTAATCGGAGAGTATAATGATAAATTTAATTCAAAAATATATCATTGGGCAATTATGCCGAATCACTACCATCTTGTAATTGAGCTTGAATGCCCGGAATTAATTTCGAAATTTATGGCAGGATTGCATAGGGCGTATAGCCATTATTACCATAATCAATATAACGCGGTGGGTTTTTTATGGCAAGGCAGGTTCAAATTGCAGCCGATACAAAAAGAATTATATTTGAAGAGTTGTGGAAGATATGTCGAGAGAAATCCGGTGCGTGCGGGAATAGCTGCGGAAGCTTTTGAATATGCATATAGCAGCGCGCGATTTTATTGTTTAGGTCAAGAGGATGGCATAACGCGAGTCAGTCCTGATTTTGATGATTTTGGGAAAGAGGCTACTGGGCGGCAGGTGGCTTATAAGAAATTTCTTAGAGATTTTAACAGTAAAGAAGATGCTTTTTTCTCGAATATAGAGGCTCCTTGTGGTGATCCGGATTTTATACGGAAGTTGGTGAAAATAGGAAAACATTATTTCCCCAGGAGGAAAGGCCGGAAAGCCAGAATATTTGTTTTGTAACTACCTATCATTAATAGGATTGCGTAAACTGTCTATACTATATATACATATAAAGATATGTATGATAGTATTGACATTATATGAGGGATATGTTATATTCTAATCGGAACGACAAAATTCATGGAAGCTTTATCTGGGATATTAAGCGTGAGCTAGCAAATATATATAAGCATGGAGTAGGTTTTGCTATTGCTACAGAAGCGTTTAAAGATCCCAGGAGAAAGATTTATATTGATTCAAAACACAGCTTAGATGAAGAGCGGCTATTTTGTATTGGTAAAGTGGCAAAAAAGATTGTGACTGTAAGATTCACTTATAGGGATGGTAAAATAAAGATTTTTGGAGCTGGATATTGGAGGAAAGGAAAGGCCTATTATGAAAAAGAAGATTAGAGATTCAGAGATGCCTATTGGTGGGCTCGCGAGGATTAAAGATTTTCTTCCTTCTCCGGAGGAATTGGTAAATACCGAGAAGACAGTTAAAGTTACTATATCACTTAAAAAAAAGAGCGTTGATTTTTTTAAACACAAGGCAGGGCAATATCATACAAAATATCAAAAAATGATACGCGAGCTTTTGGACAAATATGCAATGCAATATTCTCAGATTTCTTGAGCTATATAAGTAGTCTGTAAAAAAGCCACAATATTTGTTTTGTAACTATCTAAGCTCCATAAAATTACGTATACTGTCTACAGTATTGTGATATAATATTTTATTATGCTTTGGACATTAATTGGCGCAATCGCTGCAACCCTTACCTCACTTTCCTTTATTCCGCAAATAGCCAGGTCTATAAGAACTAAATCGGTACAGGATGTCAGTTTGATTACTTTATGCCAATTTCTTTTAGGCGTTTTGCTTTGGATGATTTACGGTATTTCCAAGCGTGATCCGATAATAATCAGCGCCAATTTTGTAAGCGTTATAACCTTAGTCGTGCTTATTTCTTTATATTTTAAATATAAAAAGAGGTAAAAAATGAAAGGAATTATCCTTGCAGGTGGTAAAGCTACGCGGCTTTATCCGATAACTAAAGGCGTCTGCAAACAGATGCTGCCGATTTATGATAAGCCGATGATTTATTATCCTTTGTCGGTTTTAATGCTGGCGGGAATTAAAGATATTCTGGTTATCTCAACTTCAAAAGATGTTCCAAGGTTTAAGGATTTACTGGGTGATGGTGCAAGCATAGGGATTAAGCTTTCATATGCGATTCAGCCTGAGCCCAAAGGGATAGCTCAGAGTTTTATTATCGCTGAGGATTTTATCGGCAAAGACAGTGTCAGTCTTATTTTGGGGGACAATATTTTTTACGGTTTTAATTTAAGCGAGCTACTACAACGTTGCGCTAAACTCAAAAACGGAGCAGCGATCTTTGGTTATTATGTAAAAGATCCTCACCGGTATGGTGTGTTAGCATTTGATAAAAAGTGTAAAGTAACTTCAATTGAAGAAAAGCCTTTGAAACCAAAATCTAATTGGGTGGCTTCCGGGTTATATTTTTACGATAACAATGTGGTTAAAATTGCTAAAAATATTAAGCCTTCTAAACGAGGGGAGCTTGAAATTACGGGTGTGAATAATGAATATATTAAAAAAGGTAAACTTCACGCAGAGTTTCTTGGCCGCGGGTATGCCTGGCTTGATACCGGTACTTATGAGTCGTTGATTGACGCTTCAATCTTTATTAAGACAATTGAGGCGCGGCAAGGGCTAAAGATTGGTTGTATTGAAGAAGTGGCTTATCGTATGGGGTATATTAATAGCAAACAATTGCTTAAGCTAGCTTCTGCTATACCGACTAGTTATGGCGAATATTTAAAGGATTTGCTTAAAAATGAATAAAAATATCTTAATTCTGGGGAAAGGTTTTATTGGCCAGCGCCTGCAAAAAGAGTTTGGCTGTAAAATAGACGGCTCCTTGATAAATTGTTTTACGGACGCCTGGAAACTGGTTAAAAAATATAACCCTAAAATAATTATTAATTGCATCGGTACGACCGGTAAAAACAATGTTGACGGATGTGAACTGGAAAAGGATGCAACCTTGTTAGCGAACAGTTTTATTCCGGTCATATTAGCTGAGGCGGCCCTGCGCAATGATATTAAGTTGGTACATATTTCAAGTGGTTGTATTTTTAATTTTGATTATAAAAAAGATAAACCGATTGAAGAATCCGGCCAGGATTATTTTTTTAAGTTGTTTTATAGCCGGAGCAAGATTTATTCTGAAAGAGCGCTTGAAGTATTGGCAAGAGACTATAATATTTTAATCGCCAGGATTAGAATTCCTTTGCTTAATGCCAAGCATCCTAAAAATGTCCTGGATAAACTTCTTAAATATAAAAAGGTTATTGATTTGCCTAATTCTGTAACCTATATTCCTGATTTCATCCAGGCAATCAAGCATTTGATAAAAATTGACGCCCGCGGAATTTATAACGTGGTCAATAGGGGCGGTTTGCGTTATCCTGAACTTATGAATATCTATCAGAAGTATGTTCCGGAATTTAAATATAAAGTTATTGATTTGGCCGAGATTGGTTTAGAGAGGACTAATTTGCTTTTGTCGACCAGTAAACTTGAGAAATCTGGTTTTAAAGTCAGGAATATTAACTCGGTGCTTGAAGAATGCGTAAAAGAATACCTAAAATCCTAGTCACCGGGGGCGCAGGTTTTATCGGCAGTGCTTTTCTTCGCCAGCTAATAAATCCGGGACGCTCCTATTTGTTTTCTAAAACAAATAGGAGCGTCCCCGTTTTAATTGATTGCCTTACATATGCAGGGGATCTTAAGCGCCTTGAAGAAGTAAAAGGCAAATTTAAATTCTATAAAACCGATATCTGCGATAAGAAGAAAATCGAATCAATTTTTGCCAAAGAGAAGCCAGATATTGTAGTTCACTTTGCCGCTGAAAGCCATGTTGACCGCAGCATTAATGATGCCACGCCGTTTATTGAAACTAATATTAAGGGGACGCAAATTCTTATTGATGCCAGCCGTAAATATCATGTAAATAGATTTATTTATATTTCTACTGATGAGGTTTACGGGGAAATAGCTAATGGTAAATTTAATGAAAATTCTCCGATAAGGCCTAACAGCCCTTACGCAGCTTCTAAAGCCTCAGCCGATCTTTTGGTCCAGTCATATATTCGTACTTATCAATTTCCGGCAATAATTATCCGGCCGTCGAATAATTATGGGCCTTGGCAGTATCCTGAAAAATTAATTCCATTAGCTATTCTTAAAATATTAAGCGGTGAGAAAGTTCCGGTTTATGGTAAAGGTCTAAACGTGCGCGAATGGCTTTATGTTGATGATTGCGTACAGGGTATCATGGCGATTATGCACAAGGGTAAAATCGGAGAGACGTATAATTTAGGCAGCGCTTGCGAGAGTAAAAATATTGATACAATAAAATTACTGTTAAAAACTCTGGAAGCCGGACAGGATAGATTTGAGTTTGTTAAGGATCGTTTAGGCCACGATATAAGATATAGCCTTAACTTTAAAAAAACTACCAGGGATCTTGGCTGGAAGCCGAATATTAAGCTTGCGCAAGGCCTAAAGCTTACCGTAGATTGGTCGCTTAAGCATCAGGATTGGCTTAAGAGTAAATTGGGTGAGATAAATAAACTTTATATAAAGTAGCGCGTTTTTTGGTTTACTATATTTCTTCTGTAATTATTAGTTATTAAAAGGGTTACGTACACTGTCTACACTACAAACATATGGCGATTGTGATTGTTACAGGTTCTTGCGGATTGGTTGGTTCAGAAACAGTTAGTTTCTTCGCGCAAAAAGGGTTTGATATCGTCGGTATTGATAACAATATGCGCCAAAGTTTTTTCGGCGCAGACGGCTCAACCTTTTGGAATCAAAAACGCCTTCAGAAACTGTACAAGAATTATCATCATTATTCCGTAGATATCCGCAATCAAAGTAAAATAAATTCCATATTTAAAAAATATAACAAAGACATAGCTTTGGTGGTGCATGCTGCTGCTCAGCCGTCTCATGATTGGGCGGCCAAAGACCCAGTAGTTGATTTTACCGTTAATGCCCAGGGTACATTAATTATGCTGGAAGCTTTTCGCCAATTTTGTCCTCAAGCCGTTTTTATTTTTACTTCAACCAATAAAGTTTACGGTGATACTCCTAATCGACTGCCGCTAGTTGAACAAGAAAAACGTTTTGAGATTTCTCCAGATCATCAAT
This sequence comes from Candidatus Omnitrophota bacterium, assembly GCA_041663665.1. Classification (GTDB taxonomy): domain Bacteria; phylum Omnitrophota; class Gorgyraeia; order Gygaellales; family Profunditerraquicolaceae; genus UBA6249. Next base: position 14,397 of record JBAYMG010000001.1, read on the forward strand.
ATGGTAAGGGTATAGACGAAGCAATGAGTATTGATCATTCTTTGCATTCAGTTTTTGGCGCTTCCAAGGCTGCTGCAGATATTATGACTCAGGAATACGGAAAGTATTTTCATCTGCGTACCGGGATTTTCCGCGGCGGCTGTTTAACCGGGCCGGCGCATTCCGGAGCTGAGCTGCATGGATTTTTATCTTATTTTATCAAATGCGTGATTACCGGGCGCAAATATGTAATTTACGGCTATAAAGGCAAGCAGGTGCGCGACAATATTCATTCTTATGATTTGGTTAATGCCTTTTATCATTTTTTTAAATCACCGCGTTGCGGCGAAGTTTACAACATAGGCGGCGGCAGATTTGCTAATATTTCTATTTTAGAAGCAATTGAACTTTGCCAGAAAATAACCGGCAAGAAACTAAATTTTGAATATATTGAAAGAAATCGCATTGGCGATCATATTTGGTGGATTTCAGATGTTTCTAAATTCAGGTCCCATTATCCTGATTGGAATTACAAATTTGGCATAGAGGAGACAATTAAACAGATATTTGATGCACAAGCATAATTTATAAATAGGAGCGTCCCCAGATTATAATTGCGCGGTGGGGATAATTGGAAGGTTACAGAAATAAATAGAAACGTCCCCGCAGGGAGGTAGCGTATGAAAAATAAAATTCTTGAAATAACGTCCAGGGGTGAAATTGTCATCTATAGGGCTAAAAACAAAAAATACAGCTTGAGGTTAAACTGGAGCATGAGACTGTTTGGCTAACCCAAAAACAAATGGCTGATTTGTTTACTAAGAACATCCGAACAGTTAACGAACATATACAGAACGTATTTAAAGAAGTGGAGTTAAAGAAAAGTTCAGTTATCCGGAATTTCCGGATAACTGCCGCTGATGGTAAAAGTTATGAAACCAATTTTTATAATCTTGATGTAGTAATTTCGGTAGGTTATCGTATCAAATCTCAGAATGGCACTCGGTTTCGTATTTGGGCAACAAATGTTCTTAAACAGCATCTAATTGATGGATATACATTAAATGAGAAACGCCTAAAAGAACAAGCTCAAAAACTTCAGGCCTTACAGCGAGCAGTGAAGTTAATTAGCAGTATGAAAGATCGCAAGCAACTTGAATATAAAGAAGCTATGGGGTTGCTTGAAGTTATCAGCGACTACAATTACGCGCTTGGATTGTTGGATGATTATGATTATAAGCGGCTCAAAATAAGCCAAATCTCTAAAAAGGAAAGGTTTATCTTAAGCTACAAGTTTGCAATAGAAGCCGTTAATAAGCTTAAAGAAAGAATTAGTAGTTCAAATCTTTTTGGTGTAGAGCGCGATAAATCATTTAAAAGTTCTGTATCCTCAATTTATCAAACATTTGACGCAAAGGAATTATACCCAAGCATTGAAGAAAAAGCGGCGAATCTCCTTTATTTTATTTCAAAAATCATTCATTCGTTGATGGCAATAAGCGAATTGCAGCCTCGATATTTATATGGTTTTTAGAGAAAAATGGTATCTTGCATAAGGAAGACGGCTCAAAGGGGATTGCCGATAATGCTTTAGTTGCTCTGATTTTAATGATTGCAGAAAGCAAGTCCAGCGAGCGAGAGATCATTGTTACACTGGTTGTGAATTTAATAAATAGAAATAATTGAAGTTAATCGAATAAGCTTTAATTGTTTTGTTGATAACTGGTAGCGGATAGTAGTATTTCTTTTGTAACTGTTTAGATTCAATTAGGTTGCGTACACTGTCTATTAAGCCTATGATTAAGCCAAAGAAAACCCTGCATAAACGTTTTATCGCCGCAGAATCTGACACCCTCGTAATTGAAACAATCCAAACTGAAAGTTTAACTAATCACCAGAGTTTAAGAATACTCAAGCTTAAAGGCACTTGGCATGCCAATGAATATAACGAACTTGTATTTGAAGCCATTTTGCGTAAAGGGCCTCCGGAAAATTATACTTTTAAAGGAAGTTGGAAATTAAACGATAACCAGCAAATTGAATATGCTTCCGTCGATGGTCTGGATACTTTAACTTTCAAAGGTTATTGGCAACTGCGTTCAGAAGATCGCTTAGTCTATATTTTCGAAGGTAATTCAGATTCGCGTTTTGAATTTAAGGTCCAGCTTGAATCTTCCACGCTTTATCCTAAGAAAGGCCAGATTCGTTATCGCATTGGCGTAGGTATGCGCCAAAACCGTTTGAAGTCAGCTGCTCAGGTAATTATTTTATATGGAGAATGGAAGTTTGGCCGCAATTTAGGGTTATCTTTCCAAATGGATTATGGCCAGGGAGTAATCAAGTCGATTGAGTTTCAAGCAGTGGTGACCTTTGGCAGGAATAAAGTTATTTTTGCGCTTAAAGATGAGGTAGGCAAGCCTTTGGGAATAACTTTAACTATGACCTATAAATTTCTAAAGTCTTCTGATGCTGAAGTATTTATCAGGCTTAAATCCCGCAGAAATCAACAAAGCATTGAGGCCGGAATAAGCATTCCATTTTAGGGAGAATAAATGAAAAACAAAAAATTTGATTATAGTTATGGTTGGGTTCCGGATGCTCCGGACCAGAGGGATTTTCTGTACAAAGCGATTAAGCCTAAAGTGCGGTTAAAGAGGGAGGTAGATTTGAGCAATATTTGCTCGGCTGTTGAGCAGCAGGGCAGGCTTGGCAGCTGTACGGCACAAGCTTTGGCGGGGAATTTAGAATTTCTAGATAATAAGCTAGACGGTGGATATACGGATGTCAGCCGGTTGTTTATTTATTATAATGAACGCATGTTGGCAGATACAATGGAGTATGATTCAGGTGCATCTTTACGCGATGGTATTAAAACGCTAAAAAATAACGGAGCTTGTGCTGAAAAGCTCTGGCCATATGTAATAAAGCGGTTTGATCAGGTGCCTCCGCTAAATTGCTACAAAGAGGCAAGGGAGCATAGGATTGTTTCCTATCATCGGCTTAAGGGGGTTCCAGAATTGTTAGCATGTCTGACTGAGGGGTATCCATTTGTATTTGGTTTTACAGTTTATGAAAGCTTTGGAAACGCTAAGGTAACCAAGACTGGAGTGGCCGAGATGCCTAAAAAGAATGAGCGCGTTGTTGGAGGGCATGCAGTAATGGCGGCAGGATATTCTCAAAAAGAGGAGCGATTTCTAGTGCGTAATTCCTGGGGAAAAAAATGGGGTATGGAAGGTTATTTTACCATGCCGTTTAAGTACATAGAGACGCTGGCATCTGATTTTTGGACGATACGAAAATAAATTAAAACCCTTAAAAAACTTGTTTTTTTCCGTATAATGAGCTAAAATATTATTTCATGCTTAAGTGGTTATTTTTGATGGAGTTAGCAACATTATGCATACGGAGAAAACAAAATGAAGGATACCAATATGAACCAATTAAATCAGCAAAATTGTGAAGAAATAGAGATCGATTTAAGGGAATATATAAATGTAATTATTAAGCACAAAGCTATAATTATAACCACATTCTTCTTATCAATTATTGTTGCTTTTATTCTTAGTTTTTTAAGCCCAAAAGTTTTCGAAACGCATGCCATTATAAGGCTTGGCAGCATTTCTACAGTATTAATCTCAAAACCTAATGCAATGGCAGAATTGCAGGGCCAAGGATTAATGAATTTAGTCTTGAAGGAAAACAATTTAAATAATGATAAGGGAGAATTTAGCTCAAAAAAAATATTAAAAGTAGAGGATACTAAAGATACAGAATTTCTTAAAATTACAGTAAGAAATTCTAGTCCTATCTTATCCGAGACTATTTGTAATGCCATCGCCAGTAAGTTTGTTTCCGAAAAGAAAGAATTATTTAAGAAGAATATTTTATTTCTAAATGAGCAAATTAATGAATTCCAAAAAAGATATCAAATAGTTGTAACCGAGATAGATAATTTTAATAAGAAAATATTAGATTTTACAGTGAATCCCAACTATCCTTTACTTCAGAATACTATAACTAATTATGAAAGTATTTGTTTTAGTTTAAGAGAAAGAGTCTTCTCACTTAAAGAACAAGAACTTAAATCTCAAGATTTTGAAGTCTTTGAGCCTGCAGTTATTCCAGGATTTGCTATAAAGCCAAGTGTGCGTAAAAATGTTGCTGTAGCCGGAGCGATTGGGTTAATTTTTAGTTTGTTTTTGGTTTTTATTATTGAATATTGGAGAAAACTAAATCAAAAATGAAAAAAGCTCTCATTACCGGTATAACTGGCCAAGATGGCTCATATTTAGCAGAATTTTTACTTTCTAAAGGCTATGAAGTTCATGGGATAAGACGGCGTGCCAGTACTTTTAATACTGGGCGAATCGATCATATATATGTGGATCCTCATGATCCTAACGCCAAGCTTTTTCTTCATTTTGGTGATTTATCCGATGCCGAACAAATTAATGATTTAGTTTACAATATCAAGCCGGATGAAATTTATCATTTAGCTGCCCAGTCTCATGTGCGTGTGAGTTTTGATATTCCTGAATATACCGGTAATGTTACAGCTCTGGGTACTGTTCGTATTTTGGAAGCCATCCGTCGTAGCGGACACAAAATAAAATTCTATCAAGCGTCCAGCAGTGAAATGTTTGGCGCAGCTCCTGCTTCGCAATCCGAAGCTACTGCTTTTCAACCACAAAGCCCGTATGCTTGCGCAAAAGTTTATGCCTATTGGATGGTAAAAAACTATCGCGAAGGTTATGGGCTTTTTGCTTGCAATGGCATTCTTTTTAATCATGAAAGCCCCCGCAGAGGTGAGACGTTCGTTACAAGAAAAATTACTCGTGGCCTGGCTGGTATAATTTCTGGTAAGCAAAAGAAACTTTATCTAGGTAACTTAGAGGCAAAACGCGATTGGGGTTTTGCTCCAGAGTATGTCGAGATGATGTGGTTAATGCTTCAACAGAATAAACCCGATGATTATGTTGTTGGCACGGAGGAAACTCACTCGGTTAAGGAATTTGTTCAAAAAACTTTTGAATATGCAGGAATAAAAATCTCTTGGCAAGGTAAGGGTGTTGAAACCAGAGGGATTATTGAGTCTTTGAGTTTACATCTGCAAAGATCTGCATTTTTAAAAAAAGGAGATACTGTCATTGAAGTTGATCAGCGATATTTTAGGCCTAATGAAGTAGATTGTTTGTGCGCAGATATCGCTAAAGCGAAAAAGCAGCTTCATTGGCAACCAAAAGTTAAATTTGATAGCCTGGTTAAAATTATGGTTGATTATGATTTAAGTGCTGCCGGGATTGAGCCCCCAGGTGAAGGGGTTAAAATTTATAAACAAAAAGAATTTAGTTTTTTATCAGAAGATTTTTGTGTTAAAGGGTAGCCAATGTTTAAAGAAATTAAAAAATGTCTAATCTGTGGTAATAAAAATTTAGTACCAATTCTTAATTTAGGCATGCAATCTTTAACAGGCGTGTTCCCAAAACGGAAAAATATGCTGGTTGAGCAAGGTCCATTGCAATTGGTAAAATGTGAAGAAGGTCGTAATGGAAAAAATTGTGGTTTAGTTCAGATGCGACATATTTATGATTCAAGGAATTTATATGGGGAAACATATGGGTACCGCTCGGGTCTAAATGATTCGATGGTTAAGCATTTACACCTTAAAGTAAAACGAATTTTAAAAAAAGTAAAACTGAGTCCTAGGGATGTTGTGATTGATATTGGTAGTAATGATAGTACCCTTTTACAGGGCTATTCTGGTAAAACTCTTAGACTTTTTGGTATAGATCCGCTTGGTGAGAAAATGCGTAAATACTATCCTTCTCATATTCATTTGGTTGCAGATTTTTTTAATAAGAAAGTATTAGAGCAATACATTGGTTCTCAAAAAGCAAAGATTATTACCTCTATATCAATGTTTTATGATTTGGCGGATCCACTTGCGTTTATGCAACAGGTTTATGAATTATTATCAGATAATGGCGTGTGGGTTTTTGAACAAAGCTATATGCCGACAATGCTTGCGATGAATTCATATGATACGGTTTGTCATGAACATTTGGAATACTACCGTTTAAAACAAATTAAGTGGATGACTGATCGGGTGGGATTTAAAATTATTGATGTGGAATTTAATAAGATTAATGGAGGCAGTTTCTCAGTGATGGTCGCTAAGCAGGGTTCTTCTTACTGTGAGGCCCAGGTTCTTGTATCGCGAATTTTAAAAACCGAAGAGAAGCTGGGATTAGATACGCTGGCACCGTATCGGGCTTTCCGGAAAAAAGTATCGCAGCATAAGAAAAAGTTTCAAATACAAATTCGGAAACTAAATAAAAGCGGAAAAAAAGTTTTTGGATATGGTGCTTCTACTAAAGGTAATGTTATTTTGCAGTACTGTGGTTTAAGGGAAAAGGATATTCCCTTTATTGCTGAAGTTAATGTAGATAAATTTGGTGCTTATGCTCCTGGTACTCGAATTCCGATTATTTCGGAGCAAGATGCAAAAGCTATGAAGCCGGATTACTTTGTAGTCTTGCCTTGGCATTTTAAGGATAATATAATTTTGCGCGAAAAAAGGTTCTTAAAGGAAGGCGGGAAACTATTGTTTCCTTTGCCGTACCAGGAAGTCGTGAAATCATGAAGCGAGCGATTATTGTTGGCGTTGGTGGTCAAGATGGTCAATTACTTTATGAGTTGTTAACGAAGAACCGGTATTTGGTGATAGGAATTGATAAAAATAAAATTCAATCTTCTTTCAAAGTTTTATTTAAGCAAGTTAATATTTTGAATTTTATTGATGTCGCGAATCTTATTAAGAAATTTCAGCCTCAGGAGGTTTATTATTTAGCGGCTTTTCATCATTCAGCAGAAGATTTACCAATTGAAAATGCTGAACTTTTGCAACGTAGTTATAATGTCCATGTTGTTGGACTTGTGAATTTTTTAGAAGCCATAAAAAAATTCTCTCTAAAATCGCGGATTTTTTATGCAGCTTCATCACATATTTTTGGTGAGACAAAAAATGATATTCAGGATGAAGATACGCCGATTAATCCTAACGGTCTGTATGGCATTACTAAGGCGACTGGGCTAGCTCTTTGTAGATTTTATCGCTCTAATTATGATATTTTTGTTTCGGTAGGCATACTTTATAATCATGAATCTGCTTTTCGGACTGGAAATTTTGTTTCTATGAAAATCATTCAAGGAGCGATTAATATCAAAAAAGGGAAACAAAAGCAACTATTTCTTGGGGATTTGGATGCGGTAATTGACTGGGGGTATGCTCTGGATTATGTTCGGGCGATGCATCTTACGCTAAAAAGCAGGAAGCCCGATGATTTTATTATTGCTACAGGTAAGCGACATACAGTTTTGGATTTTATTAAAGTAGTTTTTAAAACACTTCAATTGGACTGGAAGTTATATATTAAAGAGGATGGCTCTATTGTGCGTAAACAGAGTTTTTATCGTATTGGTAATTCTGCTAAATTAAGAACTAGCACTGGGTGGGGGCCCGAATTTAGTTTTAAAGAAATGATAAATAGGATGATAGAAATGAATTTGGAAAAGTTTTCGCTTAATTCAAAGAACAAAATTAAAAGGTGAGAATGAATAAAACAGTTTTAGTAACAGGTGCCGGAGGTTTTATTGGCAGTCATTTAGCTGAGAAATTATCTTCTTCCGGATACAGGGTAAAGGCTTTTGTGCATTATAACTCCAAGAATTCCTGGGGCTGGCTGGACGCATCTAAATGTAAAGAACGCATAGAAGTAATTTCTGGCGATATTAGGGATGCGGATATTGTCCGGTATGCGATGCGTGATGTTGAAATAGTTTTTCATCTTGCCGCTTTAATTGGTATTCCTTATTCATATCATTCTCCCGAAGCTTACGTTGATACAAATATTAAAGGAACTTTAAATATCTTGCAGGCAGCAAAAGATTTGGGTGTTAAGAAGACTGTCATTACATCTACTAGTGAAATTTACGGCACTGCTCAGTTTGTCCCAATTACCGAAGCTCATCCGATTAATCCCCAATCTCCATATGCAGCAACTAAATCCGCCGCAGATCTTCTTGCGCTGTCTTTTTACCGGTCTTTTAATTTACCCGTAGCTATTGTCCGGCCTTTTAATACTTATGGACCGAGGCAGTCTGCGCGGGCGGTTATCCCTACGATTATTACTCAGATACTTAATGGTAAAAAAAAGATAAAACTTGGGGTGATATCTCCTACCCGTGATTTAACCTACGTAGAAGATACGGTTAATGGGTTTATCTGTGCAGGTAAATGCCCGAAATCAGTAGGAGAAATTATTAATCTTGGCACTCATTCAGAAATTTCAATTGGTGACTTAGCTCGGTTGATTTCTAAATATCTTAATAAAAATATAGAAATTGAATCTGAAAAAGATCGAAAAAGGCCGGTCAAGAGTGAAGTTGAGCGGTTGATGGCGGATAATACTAAAGCCAAGCGGATATTGAATTGGGCTCCAGAATATAGCTTAGAAAAAGGCCTAAAGATGACGATTGAATGGTTTAAGAAAAATAAAGATATCTATAAATCAGAAATTTATAACGTGTAGGTGTTATGAAAAATATCCCACTTTCTGTGCCTAATTTAAACGGTAGAGAATTGCAGTACATTAAAAAATGCATTGATACTAATTGGATTTCTTCTTCCGGCAAGTTCGTTGTCGATTTTGAAGATAAAATCTGTAAATATACTAAAGCTAAATTTGCTGTTGCTTGTGTAAATGGCACATCCGGTTTACACATTGCTTTAAAGGTTTGCGGTGTTTCCAGGGGTGATGAAGTTATCGTCCCGACTCTTACGTTTATTGCTCCGGTTAATGTAGTTAAATATGTAGGAGCTGAGCCGGTTTTTATGGATTGTGATAATTATATGAACATTGATCCTGTTAAGCTGCGGGAATTTTGTTCTAAGGAATGCCGAATTACAAGATCGGGTTTAAAAAATAAAAGAACAGGAAGGATTATCCGGGCGGTAATTCCAGTCCATATTTTCGGCAATCCTTGTGACATGGAAGAAATTATGAGTATTGCCCGGCAATATCATTTTAAAGTAATTGAAGATGCAACTGAGAGCCTGGGTTCGTATTACACAAGAGGAGCCTATAAAAATAAATTTACCGGTACGGTATCTGATGTTGGAGTTTATTCATTTAATGGCAATAAGATAATTACTGCCGGCGGCGGCGGGATGATTGTGACGAATAGCAGGGTCATGTCGGATAAAGCCAGGTATTTGACTAATCAGGCTAAAGATGATCCTGTGAGGTATATTCATAATGAAATTGGGTATAATTTCCGTTTGACCAATTTACAGGCGGCACTGGGTTTGGCGCAGCTAGAGCAGTTAAAAGGTTTTATTAAAACTAAGAAGTATAATTATGAATTATATAAAAAGCTTTTAAGTGGCATTCGTGGAATTAATATACTGGATCTCCCAGCAGGTACTGCTCCGAATTATTGGTTCTATTCGTTGATTATGGAAAAAAATGAATTTGGTATGAACAGAGATGGTGTTATGGAACATTTACAAACAAAAGGCATCCAAGCAAGGCCGGTATGGTATTTGAATCATCTTCAGAAGCCGTTTAGAAAGAACCAATCATATAAAATTGAGAAAGCGGCGTGGTTTTGGGAAAGAGTTTTAAATTTTCCTTGTAGTACAAATTTAGAAATAAAGCAGGTAAAATATATAGTTTCAGTAATTCGAAATTTACACGGAAATAACTAATACTATGGAAAAACTTAAGAAGATACTTATAAATCCTGAGCAAGCTATTAAACATGTTTTAAAGCACATGGATGCAGTTGGAGAGAAAACCATGTTTGTGGTTGATAAAGAAAATAAGCTTTTAGGTACCGTTACAGATGGTGATATCAGGAGATGGATATTAAAGGGGAGAAGTTTATTGGATAATGTCTCAAGCGTTATGAATTGTAAGCCGATAAGCTTAAGCAAGGAGTTCAAACAGGAGCAAGCTAAAGTAGTAATGATTAAGAAGGAGCTTGGGTGTTTGCCGGTTATAGATAATGAAGGGAGTGTTGTTTCTGCTGTTTGGTGGGTGGATCTTTTTAAAAATAAGTTAAAGAAGCAGAAATCTCTAAAATTACCTGTAGTGATTATGGCCGGAGGTGAAGGCGCCCGTTTACACCCCTTTACTAAGATTCTTCCTAAGCCATTGATGCCAATAGGTGATAAGCCGATTATCGAATTAATTATAAATAAATTTTTTGATTATGGCTGCCAAGATTTTTACCTCTCTTTGAATTATAAATCTAATATAATTAAAGCATACTTCAGCGATTTTGAGCATAAATATAAAATCAATTATATTTTAGAGAATAAGCCTTTAGGCACAGCGGGAAGCCTGCATTTTCTAAAGAATAGGATCAAAAAGACATTTTTTGTTAGTAACTGCGATATTCTTATTGAGGCAGATTACGCGGATATATTAAAATTCCATCACCAGCGGAAGAATAAAATTACTTTGGTTAGTTCAATGAAAAATTTCACTATTCCTTATGGTGTATGTAAAATTCAAAATGGTGGAATTTTAAAGAATATCCGGGAAAAGCCGGAATATGATTTTTTAGTTAATACCGGTATGTATATTTTGGAAGCATCAGTTCTTGTAGATATACCCAGGAATCAATTCTATGATATAACTGATCTTATAAATGATTATCTTAAAAAAGGCGAAAAAATCGGCGTTTATCCTGTTTCGGAAAAATCATGGCTGGATATGGGGCAGTTTGAGGCTCTTCAGGAAACATTGAAAAAATTTGAGGTTTAAGCTAATTTTATGAAACATAAAATATTACTTATTGGGGCAGGCGGGCATTGTAAGGTAATTTTGGATTTGTTTTTACAGATTAAGAAATATGAGATATCCGGTATACTTGATTTGAAAGAGAATCTGGGTAATAAGATTCTGGGAGTTTCGGTTATTGGTACTGATGCAGATTTGCCGCGTTTTTTTAAAACAGGTATTAAATATTGTTTTATTTCAGTAGGAAGCGTAGGTAATCCCCGTTTGCGTATTAAATTGTATAATTTTGCTAAGCAGTCAGGGTTTTTGTTTCCGAATTTAATCAGCCCTAATGCTCAGGTGTCTTCGCATGTTATTCTGGGAGAAGGTAACTATATTGCCCCGGGAGTAATTATAAATGCCGGAACTCAAATCGGCAATAATTGTATTCTTAATACCGGAGCAATTATTGAGCATGATTGTAAGATCGGTAATTTTGTTCATCTTTCTCCGGGGTCAGTGTTAAGCGGCGGCGTAAACATAGGTGATAATTGTCATGTTGGGACCGGAAGCGTAGTAATTCAGGGTGTTCAGATTGCCGGGCAAACGATTATCGGAGCTGGAAGCGTGGTTACGAAAAACATTCTTAAAGGAATGATTGCTTACGGCAATCCGTGTAAAGAAAGAAGAACAAATGGATAAGGTGTTTATTATCGCTGAAGCCGGAGTCAATCATAACGGTTATCTTAAAATTGCGAAGAAAATGGTAGATGCGGCGGCAGAATCCGGAGCTGATGCAGTTAAATTCCAAACGTTTAATGCTGAGTCGCTGGTTTCTAAGTATGCACCTAAGGCTGCATATCAGAAGAAAAATACGGACAAAGGCGAAAGCCAGTTGGAAATGATCAAAAAGCTGAGGCTAGATTTCAATGCCCATAAGGAATTGATAAGATATTGCCGAATAAAGAAAATTATGTTTCTTTCCTCGCCATTTGATTTAGAGAGTATTGATCTTTTATCCGGGCTTGGCCTGGAAATATTTAAAATACCATCTGGAGAAATAACTAATTTGCCTTATTTGCGTAAAATAGGTTCTTTGAGGAAGAAAATTATACTTTCAGCTGGAATGGCGGATCTTAAAGAGATAGGCATTGCTTTAGAGATTTTAATCTCTTCAGGCACTAAAAAAAGCAACATAACTGTTTTGCATTGTAATACTGAATATCCTACGCCTTTAGAAGACGCTAATTTAAGGGCTATGCTGACGATCAGAGATAAGTTTAAGGTTAAGGTGGGCTACTCCGACCATACCTTGGGTGTTGAAGTGGCTATTGCCGCTGTTGCTATGGGTGCTTCGATCATTGAAAAACATTTTACTTTAAATAAAAAAATGGCTGGGCCGGATCATAAGGCCAGCCTTGAGTGTGATGAATTAAAACAGATGGTTACTTTAGTCAGGAATATCGAAAAAGCGATTGGAAGTGGGATAAAAGAGCCTTCTAAATCAGAAGTTAAGAACATTAATCTTGTAAGAAAAAGTATCGTTGCGGCAAATAATATTAAAAAAGGCGAAAGATTTAATAAAAATAACATTACCGTAAAGAGGCCGGGATTTGGTTTAAGTCCGATGCTGTGGGACGCAGTTGTTAATAAAAAAGCCAAACAGGATTTTAAGGCAGGCGATTTAATAAAAACATGAAGAAAAGAATATGGGTAGTAACTGGTTCAAGAGCAGAATATGGTTTATTGAAACCTTTAATTAAAAATATAATTGAAGACGGCAAATTTGCCCTTGAAGTAATTGTTACAGGCCAACATTTAGACAGCCGGTTTGGTTTGACATTTAAGGATATTGAGAAAGATGGTATTAGAATAAGTAAAAAAGTAAGGATGCTTGCTGATGGTGATTCTCAGTATTCTATTGCTCAATCCGTAGGTTTGGGTATTTCAAAATTTGGAGCAATTTTCGCTAAAGAGAAGCCTGATCTTTTAATTGTGCTTGGAGATAGGTTTGAGATTTTTGCTGCTACAAGCGCTGCCTTTATTTTCAAAATCCCAATTGCCCATTTACATGGAGGGGAGCTGACTTCCGGATCGATGGATGATGTTTTTAGGCATGCGGTTACTAAAATGAGCATACTGCATTTTGTCTCTACTTCCGAGTACAAAAGAAGAGTGGTGCAATTGGGGGAGGATCCGCAAAGGGTGTTTAATGTCGGGGCCATAGGAATAGATAATATTAAACAGGCAAAACTATTACCGATTTTAGAGCTAGAAAAAGAACTTAAGTTTAAACTAGGTAAAAGAAATATTTTGGTTACATTCCATCCTGCAACATTAGAGGAAGATAAGTGCGTATCTTCATTTAATCAGCTGCTTTTGGCTTTGGATGATTTTAAGGATGTAAAAATAATTTTTACTAAGCCCAATGTTGATATCGGGAGCCTTGAAATCGGTAAGATGATTGATGATTATGTAAAACGAAATGAGGATAGGGCAAAGGCATTTGTTTCTTTAGGGACATTAAAATACCTTTCATTGATAAAAAACGTAGATGCGGTAATTGGAAATTCGTCTAGCGGAATAATCGAAGTTCCGTCATTTGGTAAGCCTACGGTTAACATTGGTAATCGGCAAAAGGGCAGAATTAGGGCAAAAAGTGTGATTGATTCTAAGTCGCAAATGAAACAGATTTCAAACTCGATCAAGAAGGCGCTTTCTCCTGAGTTTGCGGAGTTTTGTAAGTCAGTAAATAATCCCTATGGTAATGGAAATACCGCTAGAAAGATTTATAACTTGATTAAAAGAGATATTAATACCTTGAGCAATCTTCAGAAGATTTTTTATACGATGGGAGAAAAATGAATTACAAATCACTTTTTGATTTAAATAATAAAGTAATAGTTGTGGTTGGCGGAGCCGGATTAATCGGCAGCGAAATCGTAAAGGGCTTAAGGGATTTTGGGGCAGATGTGTATATTGCTGATACTAACGAGGAAACCGGAAAGAAAATAAAAACTAAAGGCACTAAGTTTGTTTATTTAGACATAACTTCCGAAGGTTCTATCCATAAGGCTTTAAAACAAATTTGTAATGACACAAAGAAAATTGATGTATTAATTAATTGTGCATATCCCAGAACCAGTGATTGGGGATTAAAAATGGAAAAAGTTACTTTTGATTCCTGGAAAAAAAATGTAAATAATCATTTGGGTGGATATTTTCTCTGCTCTAAAGTTACGGCAGAATTGATGAAGAAAGAATCAAGAGGGGTTATTATAAATTTTGCTTCAATTTACGGTGTAGTGGCACCGGATTTTGATATATATAAAGGCACCAAAATGACAATGCCGGTAGCTTATTCCGCGATAAAGGGAGGAATTATAAATTTTACTAAATATTTGGCTACCTATTATGCAAAATACAACATTAGGGCTAATGTTGTATCTCCGGGAGGAGTTTTTAATCAGCAATCTGCTTCGTTTCTAAAAAAATATGCCAGTAAAACTCCGCTTAAGCGGATGGCAAAGCCACAGGATATTGTCGGGGCAGTGATATATCTTTGTTCAGAAGCCTCTTCTTATGTTACCGGCCAGAACATTTTAGTAGACGGCGGATGGAGTGTCTGGTAATGAAAATATTGCTTGTCGGCTGTGGGTCTATTGGTAGAAGACATCTAGAAAACTTAAATCAACTATCTGAAGTCAGCCAGATATTTGTTTATTCTAAAGTTAAGCATTGCTTAGATTGCCTAGAAGATAAGCATAAAGTTTCAATGGTAAAGTCTTTGAATGCTATTCAGCCCGATGTAGCTATTATTGCTAATGAGACTAATAGGCACATAAATACAGCGGTAATTTTAGCAAAAAAAGGAATTCATTTATTTGTCGAAAAGCCGCTTGCGCATAATTTATCCGGCAAGCTTGAGCTGTTAAAAAAAATTATTAAATTAAAAAAAATAAAGCTTGGGGTTGGATATAATTTAAGATTTTTGGGAGCGTTTGAATTTATTAAAACCAAACTTTCTCAAGGTGCTATCGGCAAAATATATTTTGCCAAGATCGAAGTTGGACAGTATCTACCTTTTTGGAGAAGTAAATGTGATTATAGCATTTCTTATAGCGCTTCAAAAAAACGCGGTGGAGGCGTGGCTTTAGATTTATCGCATGAAATAGATTATATGCGTTTTCTTTTTGGCGACCCTAATTCATGTAAAGTAGCCAAAGCTAAAGTGAGCAGTCTAAAAATTGATTCAGAGGACGTATTCGAAGGAATTTACGTTTACGATAATTTTATCTGCAATGTCCATATGGATTATTTGCAGAAAAACAAAAAAAGAGTTATCAGAATAGAAGGTGAAAAGGGGGAGCTTATTTGCGATCTAATCAATAAGAAAATAGTAATAGATGTTTTAGGTAAGAAAACGATAGTTTCTGATAAAAAACTTTTTGATCTGGATAAAACGTACAAAGATGAAATCTTTAGTTTTATAAAATCAGTAAAATTTAATCGTAAGCCAGCAGTTACTTTTGAAGACGGAGTAAAAGTGCTCAAGCTTATTGAGGCTTAAAATGTATAAAAATAAAAAAATAGTTTGTATTATTCCGGCTAGAGGCGGATCAAAAGGTTTGCCCGGCAAAAATATTAAAATGCTTCTTGGTAAGCCGTTGATTGCTTATAGCATCCGGCAGGCTAAGCAATCTGAGTTGATTGATAGAGTTATCGTTTCTACGGATGATAAAAAGATTGCGAAAATATCAGAAAAGTATGGTGCTGAAGTTCCTTTTATCAGGCCGAAGTCTTTAGCACAAGATAAAAGCAGCACAATGGATGTTTTATTGCATGCTATGGAGTGGCTTAAGAAAGATAACTATTCGTTTGATGTCCTGGTTTTATTGCATGCAACAGCACCATTAAGATTGGTAGGAGATATTAATAATAGTATTAAATTGTTATTCAATAAGAATGTGTCCAATGTTTTTTCTGTTACCGAGGCGCATAGGAATCCTTATTTTAATATGGTGGAAGTAAAACGGGGTAGAGTCAAGCTTGTTAAAAAAAGCTGTTTTACCGCCAGGCAAGCAGCACCCGAGGTTTATGATATGAATGCTTCAATATACGTCTGGTGGAAGGATGTTTTAATAAAAGGGAAAGGGGTATTCTTAAGCAACAGCCGTATCTATGTTATGCCCAAGAGAAGATCTATTGATATTGATGATTATATAGATTTCAGAGTAGCGGAAATACTAATGATTGAACAAAGCATAATAAGGAGAAATAAAAAATGAAACAAATTCTTAAGGATACAATCCGCCGGATATTTCACATATTTGGTGTTCATCTGTCCCGCTACCCGTTAAAACACAAAACACCTGTTCTTAATAACGTTTTTGGTCATACAGTATTCCAAAATACCCAAGATATTGGTACAGCCTATGGACGACTCGCTAATGTCGATATTCATGGCCTCGGCAAACTTTGGGAAGACGGCGAAATCAACTTTATTGTCAACGCAGTCAAGCAGGGAAATACTGTAATTGATATCGGTGCCAACATCGGTATAGTTACGCTCCTATTGGCGAAATTAGTTGGACCAAAAGGGCGCGTGGTGTCATTTGAACCAGGGCCGATGAGTTTTGCTTTGTTGACCACAAATGTTCTTGTTAACAACTATAAAAACATCACACTTGTGAATAACGCAGTATCTTCTATAAGTGGTACGGAACAACTCTTTATCTGTCCTAGTGGCGAGAGCGACAATCAAGTATCTAAATTGCCTTTGGATTGGGAAGAAGACCGAATCAGTATTCCCTGTCACACAGTTAGTTTGGATGATTACTTCAGCAGGGGGGGCAATGATGGAGCAATTGATTTTATCAAGATAGACACGCAAGGGGGAGAGTACAAAGCGTTATTGGGTATGAAAAATCTTCTTGCCAGGAATAAGAACATCCGGCTGACAGTTGAATATGCGTCATATCTTCCTCTGTGGTTGGAATCAGAAAAGCATGAATTTTTTGACTTAGTGCGTTCGTTAGGATTTTATATATACGATCTTAAATCTGTAACTCCAAAACTGGTAAGCGAAAAGGATCTTCTGGAAATGTATCCTCGCAACACCTATAGATCCACAGGATCCGGTCTATGTACGACTTTGCTTTTGCAAAGAGATAGAAACATCTGACCCAGTGCAAATATTTTCTCCCTTACCTGGAAGTATATAGGGAGATAATATCTGACACACAAGAGGTCTATTTTGGGCATAGAGATATTGATTTTAAGTAGCAGAAATGTTGATTAAAAGATGACTAAAAATATACGAATCATCCCTAGGCTTGATATTAAAGGGCCTAACCTTGTTAAAGGTATTCATTTAGAAGGATTACGTGTTCTTGGTAAACCGGAAGATTTTGCCAGGTTCTACTATGAAAATGGGGCCGATGAGCTTATTTATATGGACGTTGTTGCTAGTTTATATAATCGAAACAGCTTGCACGATATAATTAATAAAACCGCGCAGGAAATTTTTATTCCTTTGACAGTTGGGGGAGGGTTAAGAACCATAGAAGATATTCGTAGCGTTTTGCGGGCTGGTGCGGATAAGGTTTCTTTGAATACTGCGGCTATTAGAAATCCTAACTTTATTCATGAGGCATCGCGTATATTCGGCTCTTCCACAATTATTGTTACTATTGAAGCAATTAAGCAGCCTAACGGAGAATATTTTGCATATATTGATAATGGCAGGGAATATACGGGGATAGAAGTTTCTTTCTGGGCAAAACAGGTAGAGCAGTTAGGAGCTGGTGAAATATTGTTGACATCTGTAGATCGTGATGGAACAGGAGCAGGATACGATCTTGATCTGGTGAAAACCGTATCCGAATTAGTATCTATTCCCGTGATTGCCTCCGGCGGACCAGGAAAAATTGAGGATATTAAACAAGTCGTAACCGAAGGCTATGCTGATGCTGTGGCAATCGCCTCTATGTTGCATTATGATGCTATCAAGTACTTAGAATCTAATTTAGATTCGTTTGTCGAAGGGAATGTCGAATTTCTTAAGAGCGGCCGTATTCTTACTAAATTTGAGCCTGTATCGCTACCGAGTATAAAAAAATATCTTGTTAATCAAGGTGTTCAATGCCGTTTCGCTAATTGAAATAATGCTTATGTTTAATTTAGATGAGAATCAGGTAGCGATTATTGATTATGGCATGGGTAATTTGTTTAATGTTCAACGAGCTTGTGCCAAGGTTGGATTACGCAGCGTTATTACCGCGGATAAGAATGTTATTATGCAATCAAACGGCGTAATTCTTCCCGGGGTAGGAGCATTCGGAGATGCCATTGCTAATCTAAAACGATTGGATTTGATTGGTTTAATAAGAGAGCAGATTAGCCGGAACATACCTTTTTTGGGGGTTTGTCTGGGAATGCAATTATTAATGACTGAAAGTGAAGAATTCGGCGGGCATAAAGGTTTTGATATTATCAGGGGCAGAGTTGTTAAGTTTAATAACTCTGATCAGAGAAATCCAATGATTAAAGTTCCTCATGTTGGCTGGAATCGGATACTTTTTAAAAAAAATCAATCTATGAATTTAGGCGATTCTGTTTTGCAGGATATATCTAATGGTGAGTATATGTATTTCGTGCATTCCTATTATCCTGTACCTG
The DNA here is from genome assembly GCA_041663665.1 of Candidatus Omnitrophota bacterium. Taxonomy (GTDB): domain Bacteria; phylum Omnitrophota; class Gorgyraeia; order Gygaellales; family Profunditerraquicolaceae; genus UBA6249. The sequence goes on from JBAYMG010000001.1 coordinate 32,843, forward strand.
AGGATGACGCGGTTACTGTTACGACGACCTGTTATGAAGGCATTGAATACTGTTCATCGTTATCTAGGGGGTCGGTTTTTGCTGTGCAGTTTCATCCTGAAAAAAGCGGATTAGAAGGTCTTAAGGTCTATGAGAATTGGGCAAATAAGGTGAATCAATATGAGGAGTTGAAACACAAATGAGCGAAAAATTAGAAGTTAAGTATGGATTGCCGGAAGAAGTCAGGTTTTGTAACCGTTGTGTTATGTCCAATCAAAGGCCTTCTTCTGCTGTAGAATTTAAACATACAATAAATAGCAAAAAAAATACGCTAAATATCGGAAAAGATGGTGTATGCGATGCATGCATGCAGGCAGAAAAAAAAGAAAAAATTGATTGGAAAAAGAGGGAAGAGGAACTTGTTCAATTATTGGATAAACATCGGCGTAACGACGGTTACTACGATTGCATTGTCCCTGGAAGCGGCGGTAAAGATAGCGCCTTTCAATCACACATTTTAAAATATAAATATGGGATGCATCCCCTGACAGTAACTTGGCCGCCAATCATTTATACGGATTATGGATATAAAAATTTTAGGAAATGGATTGAAGTTGGCGGGTTTGACAATTTAAGTTTTAATCAAAATGGGCGGGTTATGAAGTTATTAACTCGTTTATCTATTGAAAATTTACTACATCCATTTCAAACGTTCATTTTAGGGCAAAAGAATCTGGGGCCGAAGGTTGCTTTGAAATATGATATTCCTTTAATTTTTTACGGTGAAAATGAGGCAGAATACGGAAATCCGATTGCGGATAATGCGACATCGCTGCGTGATAAATCATATTATAGTATGAAGAATATTGATGAAATGTATCTGGGGGGTGTTTCTGTTAGGGAGCTAAGAGATAAGTATGATATTGATTTAATTGATTTAATGACATATTTGCCTGCGCCGCATGAACAGTTGGAGAAATCCAAGATTGAAGTACATTATCTTGGCTATTATTTAAAATGGACACCGCAGGAAGTTTATTATTATGCTGTTGAAAATACCGGTTTTGAAGCTAGGCCGTTTAGAACTCAGGGCACTTACAGTAAATATAATAGCATCGATGACAAAATTGACGATCTCCATTATTATACAACATTTATTAAGTTTGGTATTGGGCGGGCTACTTATGATGCTTCTCAAGAGATAAGAAATAAGCATCTGACGCGTGAGGAAGGTGTCGCTCTGGTAAAGAAATTTGACGGAGAGTTTCCGGATAAATATTTTAAAGAAATTATGGATTACATTAGCATCGATCCTAATTATTTTATAGAGCTTTGTGATAAGTTCCGGTCGCCGCATTTATGGAAGGAAGAAAACGGTGAATGGAAATTAAGGCATGCAGTTTGGCATGATCAGATCTAAGCTGATGTTTTAATCGGTTTAGGTATAATTTAAAAAAGAGGGGCCTGTTCAGTGTATCAACGAACAATTCAAGATAAATTTATTTCGGGATTCAATGGCATCAGGTATTCGATATCCGAACCTATATTCTTACGCATAGTACGTGCCCTATACGAACATCATTATTCTGATTCCCAAGAAACACCTCTCGTATCAATTGCCATTCCGACTTACAACAGGGGAAAATTGTTGGTTGAACGGACCCTGCCGTCGATATTTGCGCAGACGTATAAAAATATAGAAATAGTAATTGTTGGTGATTGTTGCCCGGATGATACTGTAAAACTTCTCAGGAAAGTTGAAGATTCCAGGCTAAGGTTCTTTAATCTTTCCCAACGAACCAAATATCCAAATGACCCCGCATGCAGATGGTTCATTTCAGGATTGGTGCCTCTTAACAAAGGAATGGAGTTGGCACGCGGGAAATGGATCGCTTATTTTGATGATGATGATATTATGGCACCTGACCATGTTGAAAGCCTGTTGCGGTTTGCTCAACATGGGAATTACGAATTTGTAGCTGGACTTTATGAAGAAGAGCGCGATGGCCAAAAACATATTTTAGGGCAAAAAAATGCAGACTATCCTGAGTTCGGCGGGCATGGCACGTCGCTATACCGAAGTTACTTGCGTTGTTTTAAGTATAACATAAACAGTTGGCGCAAAGTTTACAATAGACCTCAAGATATCGATAGGCAGCTCAGGTTGAGGTGTGCAGGAGTTAGAATGGAACTTCTAGAAAAGGTTGTGAGTTGTGTTGCACCAAGGCCGGGATTGAATACGGTTGGATTAGCTGCCAGGATGATAAAACCTGAATAACTAAGATTTTTTCCTATTGGAGGTTTATTTAATGATTCCTTTGATGAAAAGCGCTTTTTTTAATGAACGGGATACAAAAAAAGCGTTATCAAAATTAATTTTAAAAGCAAAACGTTTAAGCATGGGGGAACAGGTTGAAGCTTTTGAGGAGGAATTCGCTTTGTTTCAAGGCGCAAAGAATGCAATCCTCGTGAACAGCGGAGGAAGTGCTAATCTTGCCATGCTCCAGGTGCTTAAAAATCTTGGCCGGCTGAAAGATGGGGATAAAATTGGTTTTTCTGCGTTAACTTGGTCTACAAATGTTATGCCTATTCTACAGCTTGGAATGCAACCAGTACCTGTTGATTGCGATAGAAATACTCTCAACGCCATGGCATATCAGCTTAAACACCGGCTTAATAAGACAGATCTTAAGGCGTTTTTTATTACCAATGCACTTGGTTTTTCCGGCGATCTTGATAAAATTCGTGAGATTTGTAATGAATCTAAGATTATTCTTATTGAAGATAATTGTGAGGCATTGGGAACGGAATTACCTTCCGGTAAAACCGGTAGTTTTGGGCTAATGTCGTCTTTTTCCTTATTTGTCGCGCATCATATGTCCACTATTGAAGGTGGAATAATCTGTAGTAGTGACGGAGATATCGAAGAAATGCTTAAGATTGTTCGAGCTAATGGGTGGGATCGGAATTTAAAAAAATATCAACAACTTAAGTGGCGCAAAAAACATTGTATTGATTCCGAATTCGAGTCTAAGTATACTTTCTACGATCTTGGTTACAATATACGGCCAACAGAAATAACAGGGTTTCTTGGACGTAATCAACTTAAATATCTAAAGCGGAATATAGTGATAAGGGAGAAAAATTATTTAACTTTGGAAGCCTGTGTGCAGGATAACGCTGATCTAATAAAACTCGACAGATCGCATATTTCACTGCTTTCAAGTTTTGCGTTCCCTGTTCTATGTAAGTCGCCTAAACTGAAAAGCAGATATATGGACCGGTTTTTTAGGGCGGGAGTCGAGATCCGCCCTATGATCGCCGGCAACATCCAAAGGCAGCCTTTTTATAAAAAATATGTAGCAACTTTCTACGAACTTCCGGATACTGATTTCATCAATGAATGCGGATTCTACTGCGGTAATTATCCCGAATTAAGCAAGCCGGATATTAAAACCATAATCGGCTGTCTTAGGGGGGATCGATCATGATCATCGTTAGATTGATAGGGGGGCTCGGGAATCAACTGTTTCAGTATGCCGCCGCGCGGCAGTTATCTAAAATTCATCAAACAGGGCTAAAGATCGATATTTCGGGATTTAAAGAATATAAAAACCATAGATATTCGTTGACGCACTTTAGTATAATCGAAGATTATATTTCTAAAGAAGAGACTTTCGGGATCGAAGAAATAAAGGCAAAATATTTTCATTTCGATCCTGAATTTAGGGAAATACCAGATAATATTATTTTAACTGGTTATTGGCAGACAGAAAAATATTTTATCGGAATATCGGAAATTATCAGAGATGAGTTTACTGTGAAGTATCCATTGAAGGATAAAGATCTTGAAATCTCCCGATTGATCAAAGATTCTAATTCTGTCAGTATGCACATCCGGCGCTGTGATTATCTCCCTGGCACGTTCAAAGATCAAATTTTCGATTGTTTAAGCCCGGATTATTATATTAATGCGGTTAAACGCTTATCCGAAGAAGAGAGTAATTTAGTGTTTTTCATATTTAGCGACGATCCGGAATGGTCCAAAGACAATATTAAATTAGAATATCCATGTATATTTGTAGAACATAATACAGCTGATACAAATTATGAAGATCTTCGTTTAATGAGCCTGTGTAAGCATAGTATCATCGCTAACAGTTCCTTCGGTTGGTGGGGAGCCTGGTTAAATAAAAACCAAAATAAAAAAGTTTATGCCCCGAAAAGATGGTTTAATTCTAATGTCAGGAATTTAGACCCAAAAGATATCATACCTTCTGCCTGGATTAAGATATGAAAAAAAAGTATAAAGATAAAGAACCTCTAAAGAAAATCAAAATTCAGGCAGTGCAATTTAATAATTCGTACGATAAGAATGTGTTTATTCCCTATAGTGTGGGTGTATTGCAGGCTTTCAGCCAGAAGTACCGGCGGATCAAGGAGCATTTTGAGTTTTTGCCGTATTTATACCGACGGGGAGCTGTTGAGGAACTTGCGAAAAAAGCCAGTGGTGCGGATATCCTGTGCGTTTCTTGCTATATGTGGAACTGGAAATTGAATATGGCTTTACTCGCACGGGTCCGCCGGCTCAATGAACGCTGCCTTATTATTGTCGGTGGCCCCCAGGTCCCGGACGAAGCGGAGAACTTGTTTAAAGAACACTCGGAGATAGATATTGCTATTCATGGTGAGGGTGAGGAAACATTTCATGAGATCCTCAATACGTATCTTCAGAGGGGGGATTTTCGCGGAGTCAAGGGGATGTCTTACCATGACCGTCGAACCGGGGAGTTCTTTTATGGAGGAATGCGGCCGGAGATAGCTCGGCTTGATGATATTCCGTCTCCGTATCTAACGGGAGTTTTTGACCGGTTGATGGCCGATGACAAAGCCGATTGGGTTGCTTCCTGGGAAACCAACAGAGGGTGCCCTTTCTCCTGCACGTACTGTTATTGGGGGCGGCGCTCGCAGACATTACGCAATTTCAGTATGGACCGGTTGTTTGCGGAGATTGAATGGTTTGGTCAGAACGATATCCCTTTGATCTTTGGCTGTGATGCCAATTTTGGGATATCGAAACGGGATTTGGACCTGGTGAAACGGCTGGCCGGGACCAAGAAAAAACACGGTTATCCGCAAACCTTCAGGGTTTGCAATATGAAAAACAGCAATGATGTTGTTTTTGACGTCGAAAAAGTACTGCACGAATCCTGTATGTCTAAAGGGACATCGATAAGTTTCCAGAGTCTTTCTCCGAAAGTCCTGCATAATGTAAAACGTAAGAATATCCGTATAGATTTATTTCATACACTGCAGAAACGTTATATGAAAGCGGGAATGCCGACCTATACGGAAATAATCATTGCCTTACCGGGCGAGACTTATGAGACATTCGTTAACGGCATCAATACCTTGCTGGAGAATGGCCAGCATAGCCAACTTCATCTTTATAATTGCACGATTCTTGTGAATTCCGAAATGGGACAGGAAAGTTATTTGAAGAAATACGGGATAAAAACAGTCGAAGGCCCTATCTTTCAACAGCATGTGACGCCGGATACATCCGTGGATCGCGTAACTGAGTATGAGAAAATCGTTGTGACCACTGATGCCATGTCTTTAGCTGACTGGCGACGAACTTATGAATTTGCCTGGGCCGTACTCTGTTTTCATTGTTTGGGCATATTTCAGATGATTTCGGTTCTCATTTATGGGCGATATAGGATTTCTTACCGCGTGTTTTATGAATCATTAGTCATTTTTGCAAAAAGTAACCCGAAGAGCCTTATTGGCCGGGAACTCATCGCGCTTAACGATATCCTGGACAATGTTCTTAAGGGGATAGGTTTTGATCAATTCCTGCCGGAGTTCGGCGAAGTGAACTGGCCTTCTGAGGAGGCCACCTTTTTACGATTATCTAATGGTATTGATTTGTTATACGGGGAATGCAGGCAGTTTCTTAAATCTTTTTTTAAGGCGCAGCATATAAAACCGGATTTAGATATTCTTAACGATCTTTTAAAATATCAAAGGCAGCGGCTAGTGCATTATGACGACGATTATAACTCTGATCATGTCTTTGTGCTTAATTTCAATATCGTAGAATACATTAATGCCGTTATGCAAGGAGAGTCCTGCTCTCTACGCCGCGGGAAAAAATGGTATCGCATCGTACGTGATCAGAATTTTAATGGCGATAAAAAGCGATTCGCTCGGGAAGCCGTTTGGTATGGTCGCAAAGGCGGGAAATTTTTGTATGCGGTTTATTCCATTGCGAAACCGGTAAAATAACTTTAGCTAGCGGTAGGTATATGATGAAAAGTAAGCTTAGATGGGGGATTCTTGGTACAGGGAATATCGCTCGAATCTTTGCTAAAGGTATAGCTGATTCCAGTACTGGTCAGCTTTTTGCGGTTGCCAGCCGGAATTTATCTGATGCTCAAAAATTTGGTGAAGAGTTTGACGTGCCGGTCCAATATGGCAGTTACGAGGCTCTCATCGCGGATCCCAGAGTTCAGGTAGTCCATATTGCGCTTCCGCATGTTTTTCATGCTGAATGGGCTATCCGTTCCGCCTATGCAGGAAAACATATCCTTTGTGAGAAGCCTCTCGCTATAAATTATGCTGAGGCCAAAACAATTATCGATGCAGCCAGTCGTAATGATGTTTTTTTAATGGAAGCTCTTATGTACCGCTGCCATCCTCAAACCGTGAAGCTTATTGAATTGCTTCGTTCCAAAGTGATAGGAGATATTAGAATCATTCAGGCCACATTCAGCTTCCAGGCGGATCGAAATTTTAACAACCGTGCATTGAGCAATGATTTTGGGGGCGGAGGCATCTTGGATGTCGGTTGTTATCCGGTTTCTATGGCTCGATTAATTGCTGGAATAGCGCTTAACAAAGAATATGCCGAACCAGTTGAGGTCTATGGTGTGGGGCATGTTGGTTCCGAAAACCTGATAGATGAATGGGCGATTTGTTGTTTAAAGTTTCCTAATGATATTCTTGCCCAAGTCGCTGCAGGCGTATATCTTGCTCAAGAAAATGTCGTGCGTATTTTCGGTTCAGAGGGGCATATATTTATTCCTTCGCCGTGGGTTCCGGGAGGGCGTGAGCCGGGAACCACGAGAATTATTGTATACAAACGTAGTGAAAATAAACCTCAAGAGTTCATTACCGAAACCGCGATGGGTTTGTATTCGCTTGAAGCGGATATGGTTGCAAATAATATAAAGATGCGCCAGGCTCCTGTAATGAAATTGGAAGATAGTCTGGGAAACATGAGAGCGCTTGATCGTTGGAGACAATCCGTAGGTGTAGCCTATCCGCGGGATGGGCAGGTGAGGTAATATGCGCATAACTAAGAATAGTGAGCTTGTTTTAACAGCTGAGTTTAAAAAAACTATCGCTAAAATAGTTAATGATTCTTTAGATAAGAATGCAATCGACGGCGCATGGCTTACTAATGCCGATCGTTTGTGCCGGAAAATTTTAACCTGTGATCCCGGGGATTTCCTGCAATGGGATGTGATCCTTAGAACAATGGTTGTTGGTAACGCTAATTTTGTCCGCGATGAGTTAGATTTTCTCCAGGCTCTTCCTGATTGGGAAAGTCGGTGGAAAGACGCCATTGAAGAATCTTCAGTGGGTAATCCAACCTATTACGATGAGTTTCCTTCTAGTAGCGGAAATCTAATCCATCTTGCTTACCATCTGGCGCAGTTTGAGAAGAAAACGGGAATAGATATTAACCGCGCGGGTTTTATTCTCGAATTTGGCGGCGGTTATGGGGGCATGTGCAGGTTAATCCATAAATTGAATTTTAAAGGCAGGTATATTATTTTTGATCTGCCGCCCTTGTCCGCCTTGCAGCATTTTTTTATTAATATGAATGGTATACCGGTCGGGTATTATAATAAATTTCTGGAAAAAGATTCAAACGGGGTAATTTGTGTGTCTGATTTTGCGCATTTAGGAGCCGTTGTTTCTGATTATCCGAACATTGATAATGCCGTATTTCTTGCAACCTGGTCGCTGAGCGAGACGCCGATCAGTTTGCGGCAGTCTATTTTATCTCTGGTAGAACCATTTAAAGCTTTTCTCCTCGCATACCAGGGATATTTCGGTAATATAGACAATTCAGGATTTTTTTTAGAATGGGCTGATGCGATGAATGATATTGAATGGCATAGCTGGAAAATCAAACATCTGCCAAATAAATTATACCGGGATAACTATTATCTGATGGGGAAGAGAATATGTTGAAAGTGAGGAACCCAATGGATAAAAAAGATCGCGTATACGTTGCTGGCCATAGAGGTATGCTGGGATCAGCGATCGTGCGTTTACTCAAGAAAAATGGGTTCGAGAATCTTATTTTATGTAGTCATCGGGAACTTGATTTGAGAGATTTTCGTGCGGTTAAAAATTTCTTCGTGGCGCAAAATCCGGAAATAGTTATTCTTGCAGCAGCACGGGTCGGGGGGATCCAGGCGAACCTTGAGCATCCCGCGGAATTTCTCTATGACAATCTGGCAATCCAGAATAATGTAATACAGCAATCATTCTTGAATAAAATCAAAAAGTTTTGTTTCGTTGGCAGTTCCTGCATTTACCCGCGTGAATGTCCACAGCCCATGAAAGAACAGTATTTGCTAACGGGGTTGTTAGAGCCGACAAATGAGGGGTACGCGCTGGCAAAGATCGCCGGACTGAAGATGGTTGAATATTACCGCAGGCAATACGCTTTTGGCGGAATCAGCGTTATGCCCTGTAATTTGTACGGCACCAATGATAGTTTCGACCCTTTGCACTCGCATGTGCTGGCTGCCCTTATCAGGAAATTTGTTAACGCTGTAGACACAGGAACAGAAAATGTTACCGTTTGGGGTACAGGTTCGGCAAGGCGGGAGTTTATGCATGTAGATGACGCCGCTCAAGCTATTCTTTTTCTGATGGATAATTATAATGAACCTGAATTCATTAATATCGGCTGGGGCATCGATATTTCGATCCGTGATTTAGTGGAATTTATAGCCCGAAAGACAGGCTATAAAGGCTCTATAAATTGGGATACCGCAAAGCCCGATGGAATGCCGCGTAAATGCCTGGATGTTTCAAGGTTAAATGCTTTGGGATATACTCCAAAAATATCATTAGAAGACGGAATAAAGAAGACGATAGAAGAATATAAAACAGTAGCTTTGCCACTAAAGTAAATGAATCAACTGCGTAATCGGCTTCGTATAATTAAAGATGTATTGTATTGCAGCGCTAGCGCATTTGCATCACAGGCCATAGGCCTAGTTGCGGGTTTTTGGGTTGCCCGTTTGCTGGGGCCGCATGATTATGGTATTTGGAATGCGGTTTCATTAGTTTTAACATATGGGGCTTATACGGAATTTGGCGTACTTGCAGCGATGGGGCGTGATCTACCTTTGTATTTAGGACAAGGAAATTTCCAAAAAGCTGCGGCTGCTGATGGTGCGGCTCGGTATACTACAGTTTATGGAGCTATTTTTGCATCTATGGTCGTGCTCGTGTTTTCTTTTTTTTCGGTCCATTCATCAATGATGGCCTTGGGACTGCGAGTTATGGCAGTTGTTTTGGTTCTGCAGCAAGTTTATACGTATCAACGAATCGTACTGCGATCTCATAATCATTTTAAGGAGTTAGGTCAACAGCAAGTTTTATTTGCCATAGCTAGCGCAGGACTGGCAGTATTGTTTGTGGTTTTTAGTGGTTTGAAAGGTCGGCTAATCGCCGCAATCCTAGCTCAGGCGGTAATTATAATGTACGCTTTATATCGTAATCCCTGGCATCCAGTGCCGAAGTTCAACTTGCCTTTTTCATGGTCATTAGTGTGTGTAGGTACACCGATCATACTTTCAGGCTTGATAATAACCATGTTAACATCCGTTGATCGACTTATGGCTATAACTTTCTTGGGCGAGACACAATTAGGTTATTTTGGATTGACTCTTTTGTTAGTAAGTGTAATATCTCTGGTACCGGCAATGGCAAGCCAGGTATTGTATCCCCGAATCAACTATCATTTTGGAAATACAGGAAAGAATATTGAGGCGTTGCGTTCGTATATTCTCATCCCACCTATGGTTTTAAGTTCTTTATTACCTTTGTTAATAGGCCCGCTGTATCTAATTCTCCCCTTTGTTGTTAAGACTTTTCTCCCAGCTTATACTCCTGGTATTGTTGCTGCTAGGATTGTTGTTGTAGGAATTTTCTTTTACGGCATCTTGGGTTTAACCGATTACTTCTTAGTGACTACCGGCAAGTTGAAGCAATATGCTCTTTTTGGCGGTATTGCGCTTGTAATTAACATAATACTGGATTTTCTGTTTATCCGTATGGGTTATGGGATCGTGGGAATAGCTGTTGGCGGGACCCTACTTACTTATTTTTTTTATTCCTGCATCGTGATCGGGTATGCGTTGTCCCATTACACAAAGAGATGTAAGGATTGGATCCGGTTTTTTACCCAGCTCTGGATACCGTTTGTCTACATGTTGATATTATTATGGTCTGTTGAGAGAATAGTGGATTATTTTGCTTTTTTCTACACATATACAGACCCGTTGGTGAACGCTAGTCTTAAAGTAATTCTGTATTTACTCGGCTGCCTACCGCTTATGTATATAGTAGGTAGAGAATTGAAACTGGATTTTTCACAAGCAAGTTTGGCGCGTTTCGGCATTATGCGTTAAATTATCATCAACTTGAGAATGAAATATACGACGCAACCAGATTTCCAAGATACGAAAAAAGACAAACCTAAGCTAAATGCTACGGATGCTCTGAATTATTCTGCTTCTTTAGTCGAGAATTTCGGTAGGACTGAGCTTTCTAACGGAAAAACCCTGGCAGAAATACTTACTGTGGAAGGCATCTCTTTCTGGGATGTGTTTTCTGCCGAATTCGCGCATAGTCATATCCCGACTTTATTAGCGTCCGAAGCTTTACCCGAGACCATAATACAGCGGATAAGGCCGGACTTGATACGATTGAAGTATACGGTTAAGGATTTAATTTGTAACCGCCGTAATACATATGGATGCTCAACGTGGCCAACAGGGCAAACTTTTCTTTGTCTTGGCTTCACTAATCAGATGTATAGGGATGTTCTTCATCCGGTAGTCGCCCGTCTGGTGCTGCGTGAAGATTGTTACGTAGTGGTGCTGAGCGATCAATATTTGCCTGGCATGAAGCCGTTTTTCTCTGAGAATTGTAAATATCAAACATTATGGCAGCATTGGAATGAACAAGTAAGAAAGCAGGTTTCTGAACTACAGAAATCAATTTACCATATTGAAGCAGATATTCAATTATCGAGCTTTTTATCGCGGATAATACCTGATGTTGACCGGCGGCTGGCAACTAATTTCAAAAACCTCTTTGACCGGTTTTTCCGGGCCTATTTACCTCACATTATTCCGCATGTTGCCGTGGCCCGGCATATTTTAGAGAACCACCGCCCCGCGATGATAATTACGTCTGATACGGCCGATCCCCGGACTAGGGTTTATGCTTTACTTTGTCGTCTTATGAATATCCCTTGTATGGATGTTCAGTTCGGTCTAGCCGGTGATGAAGGGGTTGAGTGGCGTTTCCTTGCGGCTGATCGCGTTGCCGTTTGGGGGGATACTTCGAAAGAGTCCATGTTGAAACAGAAAGTTTCCGAAGAGAGAATAATTGTAACAGGTTCGCCGCGTCACGATTGTTTGGTCAATTCGTCTAAAGCGGAAATAAGGTTAAAACGAGCCATGCTGCGTATTCCGGAAAAAAGCGCACTGGTTGTGATGGCCTCCACTTATCATTTTAAGGTCCATGACAAATACTCAAATCCGGAACTCTTGCGTTCAATGAAGCGCGCAGTATTCGAGGCGGCCGATAAAACGGAAGGAATATGCCTTGTGGTTAAGCCTCATCCGGTTGAAAATGTGCGTGAGACGCGAGCACTGTTGGGAAAATTCCGGAATGTTATTTTTGTTGAACGGCAGTCTGATATCCGGGAGTTGATCAGAGTTTGTGATGCTTTCATTTCATTTGGTTCCACAGCGACTATTGATGCGCTTATTGCCGGTAAGCTTACTATTTGTCCCATTTTTCCGAGCTGGGTTTTTAGCGATACTTTTAGAAGAAGTGGGGCAACTCTTGTTCCTGAATCAAGCGAGGAGATTATAAATATATTCAAGATGATTGCAAGTGGTTCTGATGTTAATACTAAGGCAAGGCTTGAGTCTGCACGTCAGGATTTTTTAAAGCATTATGTGTATCAGACAGACGGAATGGCTGCCGCCCGCGTTGAAGCGCTGGCATTAAAGATGGTCGATATGAATCGCGAGCATGGATAACAATATTATTCTATATTGGCATACCATATTCAAGCGCATTGTTTTTTTAGATAAATGTTAAGTCTCATTATTAAGTGGTTTTATCTATATATTAAAATAAGATAAAGGGGGGGTAGGATGTATGAGAATTTTGATGAACTAAAACAAGCAGAAGCTAGATATTTTGATTATATTGCCGATATACGAACTCTTAATGGACATATTCCTATGGAAGCTGATATTCGTCGAGCAACAAAATTTATTCCAAAACGGACAGATGTGAACAGGTTGCCTATGGTTGATCCGGAAATGGTAGCTATTCTGGATGGATACGCTCGAGATAAATATATTAGCTGGGTTGCGCATAAGCCAGGAGGACGAGTTCTTGATATCTGCTGTGGTTCGGGGTGGTTGGCGTTGGAATTGGGGAGGCGTGGCCAACACGTTGATGCCTATGATATATCACCGAAAGCTATTGTTCTGGCAAAACGTATGCTTTTAGAGAATCCTTACCGTGATGGATTTGGCCAGGTAAATTACTATTTGCAGGATGTTACAAAAGTAGATTTGGGCGTAGAAAAATATGATGCGGTTTCTGGGTGGTCAGCTTTTCATCATCTTCCTAATTTGCCGGTTTTTATGGAAAAAGTTTTCCGCGCGCTGAAGCCTGACGGGATCGTGGCAACAATGGATGACATGCCAAGAAATATGCTAGAAAAGTATCTTGAGTATTTCTTATTGTTAGTTCTGCCAATTTATCCATTATCGTATGTGAAAAAAATTTCTTTTGCTTTTCAATTAGTTATGGGGAAAAAGCAGTTTCCGGTTGAGTTCTTTACTCCTATGGAGAAGGCAAAACATTCAAGCGTTGATGATATTGATAAGATATGGCATGAGCAATTTGAGATTGTTATGAGTGTGCGGCAAAATGCTTTTGCTCCAGCGCCGTCCTCATTTCTTCTTGGTCCGGATAGTTTTCGATATACTACAGCTCGAGTGCTTGTTGCCCTTGATAGATTATTTTGCCGTCTTGGTATTACCAAAGGTTTTGATCGCAAAATGATTGCACGTAAACGAACTTAAAATAAAAGTGCAAAAGGGAGCTATGGATAAATCTTACAGAGACAATCCTTTTAACATTATCGCTATATTTGGCAGTGTTCTTGTGGGGGGGATATAAGATTGTTGTTACAAATTAGATCGAATACTTGTTTTTTGAATCAGTTTATCTTCTTAACAATGAACTGTGAACAAGTGTTATATATATTATAAAAGAAAGACATTAATGTGAACAAGATCCGTTTATCCATATGTATAGCTACATATAATCGTGGCAAGTACATCAGTGCAACTTTGGAAAGTATTATTTCGCAAGTGACCGATGAGGTTGAAATTGTTATTGTGGATGGAGGGTCGACTGACGATACGAGAGTAGAAGTTGAGCAGTATATTGCGACCGGTAAACAGGTACGCTATATACGACTTCCAGTAAAAGGCGGGGTTGATCAAGATTATTGTCGTGCGCTTGAATTAGCGCGAGGAGAATATTGTTGGTTATTCACCGATGATGATATTTTAAAATCGGGTGCAATTCAGGCCGTATTGGTTGCGATGGAGTATGATTATGGGCTGATTCTTATAAATGCTGAAGTAAGAGACATAAATCTTTCTAGGATTCTGAATAGTCGGTTGCTGCATCTTACAAGCAATATGATTTATCGAAAGCTGGATTTTGAGCGGTTTTTTGTTGATACTGCAGATTATCTATCTTTCATTGGGTGTGTTGTTATCAAACGCTCGCTATGGAATGAGCGAGAAAAAGAGAAATATTTTGGAACCGTTTTTGTTCACGTTGGTGTTATTTTTCAAAAACCACTGGATGATAAAATATTAGTAATTGTTGAACCATTGATATCAATTAGATATGGAAACGCTTTATGGACATCTAAAAGTTTTGAAATATCCTTTTTCAAATGGCCTGAGTTAATTTGGTCATTTTCCCTATTTTCTGATATAGCAAAGCGGCAAGTATGTAAACGTGAACCTTGGCGAAGCTACAAAGCTTTGTTAATTTGTAGGGCACGAGGTGTTTTTTCTTTAAAAGAGTACCGAATGTTAGTTGAGTCGAATTTGCGCTCTAATATGAAACGTTTATTTGTTTGGATAATTGCACAATTTCCAGGCCACTTGCTTAATTTAAGCCTATTTATTTATTTTTCTATTTTTCGTAATTTTTATTCTAAATCAAGCATTCGTTTGGATGATTTAAAAAACAGCCGATTTTATTATAAGAACCACATGAATAAAAAGATTAGAGAATAGTTTGTGAATGCAATAGGGCATGGAATAAATTAAATAATTCTATGGATATATGTCACTCAAAATCGAACAAAGAAGATATTGATTTATCCATTGTTATTGTAAGCTGGAATTCCTGGATCTATCTGCAGAAATGTATTATGTCTGTTATGGAAAATACTGGTAAATTACAGTATGAAATAATCGTTGTGGACAATTGTTCTTCTGATAATTCGGTTGAAAATATTATTGGTTGTTTTCCCAATGTAGTATTAATTAAGAATAAGAATAATGTCGGTTTTCCTATAGCAAACAATCAAGCTTTTAATATTGCCCGCGGCCAATATTTTCTTATGCTTAATCCTGATACTTTAGTCAGGCAGGATACTCTTCAGGAGTCCCTGCGTGTTTTAAAAAATGATGTTTCTATTGGTTGTGTTGGTGTTAAAACACTTAAGGGTAATGGCGAAGTTTTGTTTTCTTGTGCCAGATCGGTTCCATCGATATGGAGTACATTCTGGCATCTTTTTTATATTGATATGGTATTTAAGAATTGGAAGTTTTTTGGATCTTCAGATATGCCATATTGGGACCATAATAATAGTTGTGAAGTAGATTTGCTTCACGGCGGGTATATGATGTTCCCAAATTCTATTTATAAAAAATTAGGCGGATTGAATGAAGAAATACCGATGTTTTATGAAGATGTCGAATATTGCTGTAGGATAAAGAAAGCTGGTTTTAAAATTTATTATTTGGCAGATGTTGAAATAGTGCATTTTGTAGGGATAAGTTGTTCTAAGGCGGATCCAAAATGGATAACAAATTTGTATTTTGAAACCGATTACCTTTATTTTTTAGAGTATGGGGGAGGCAACAAAACAGCTTTATTTTACGCATTGATGATTCTTTTATGTTTTCCTCTTCGTATTCTATATAGTCCTATTATATGGTTAGGGTACTTAATTAAGAATAGAAAAATTAAAAAAATGACTCTAATAAATTTACAAATTATAGCTTCAGGCGCATGGGCTGCGAAAAAATTGCAAAGTATTCTGGGTACAAGATTCTCTGTTGAAATCTAGAATTAGAAGGAATGTTATGTCGTATAATTTGAAAGAAAAGGAAATATCCTTATTGTCATTTTTAGCCTGTCCTTTGTGCCGGGGAGGATTGACGAGTATTGGGGTTAATCAGATGGAATGTTTATCCTGTAAAACGGTGTATCCTGTGGAAGATAGAATTCCGATTATGTTGCCGCCGAAAATGGATAAGTTTAAAACACTTGAGGCTGAGTTTCATTCAAAGGAAGCTGATGAATTTGTAGAGCGCCACATGAAGCATTCGTACCGCGTTGCCCGATATCTTAATGATTACCTGAAATGTTTTAATGGTTGTCAAAAAGGGGCTGTTATCCTTGAGGTAGGAGGAGGAGGAGGACTTGAAGCTGTCTATCTGAAAAATATGGGGTTTACACTTATCGAGAGCGATATTTCTGTTGGCATGGTTAAAACAGGGCGAAGGCGGGCAATTGCTGCTGGACAAAATTCTGCTTCGTTATTTGTTGTTTGTGATGCTGAACAGTTGCCATGTCTGGATCAGTGTCTAGATGTAATATTGATCGTGGGGGCGCTTCATCATCTTCCTTCTCCTGAACGTTTTTTTGCAGAAGCTAAACGTGTTCTTAAACCGGGTGGCCGGCTGGTTATTGGTTTTGAGCCTAATCGATGGCCTTATCTTACCATTTATCCGGCATTGCGTTTGCTCAGAAAGCTTTTATACCCTAGTAAAGTTGTTGCTGGAGGAATATCAATAGGTGATATGGTAAGTACCGGGTTTACTGAGGCAGATTTCGAGCGTTTTCTTAGAATAGCTGGTTTAAAAAAAGTTAGTTTGCAGCGTATTTGGTATATTGATGGATTTATACAATTGGCTATGGAGCAAATTAATAGGAGACGGCCGGTTGGACGGTTATTAGACTTACCAGATACATTGCAGCGCGTATTTGTCGCTGTTGATAATTTCTTGTCGCGAATTCCCCTTTTGTGTAGATTGTGTTGGCATTGGACATTGGTGGCACAGCAGCCTTGTTCGGACTCAGACTGATCATGAACCTTTTATTTTTAAACATATAGGATTCTGGAGTAATTTATGGATATTCAAAATCATAATCAGTTGAATTGTGCAGGCGAATCAAATGCTATTTTTTCTTCAAGTTATAATTTTAATAAATTATTTTTTACTATACTTTATTCGCTTTTTCTTGTTTTATCGTTAACTTCTTTTATCTGGGATATTGATACGCTGATTAAAGTAAATGCCTTTATTGGTGTGTTTGTCTTTATCCTTTTAAACATCAGGATTAAAAAGGAATATATTCCGATATATGCGTATATCGGAATTCTTATCGCATCTTTTCTTGTTTCATCATTTTTTGTTGACCGGACAGGATGGCGATTTTTTACTCCGATTATTTTTATTTTGTCTAGTATTGGTCCTGCCATGATCCTGCTCAAGAGGTATGTTTATAGCTGGGGTGGATATGTGGTGTTTTATAGCTTAACTGGATATTTTTTGATGTTAATGTTATCTGGCGTTGATGGCAATTCTGCTTTGAGATTCTGCAGCTTTAATGGTATTTCGATTGTTATGCTGATCGCCTGTATCTCTTTATATATTATTTTGAACATGGAAGGTAAAAGAATTGATCTAAAACCGGCAGTAATTACTTTTATTATTTTAATTTGGGGAATTGGCCGCTCTGGAATTATTTCAAGTTTTATACTTTTGCTTGGCCTATTGTTTATCAGGTTTCGGGCTAAGAAAAAATATATTTATATTATGATAATTTGTTTGTCCGCTCTTTTAATTCTCGCCTATTTGCGCTGGGAAACTTTGCTACTGTTTTTTAGGGATAACTCATTTTTAAAGAATGCGATTGATCATTATTTTAGAAGAGGAGGAGGTTGGGATTCTGTGCGTACGACTATTTGGATGAACTATTTTAATAATTTAGATATATTCCGGGTTATGTTCGGCGTTAATGTAGTTACAGATCCATGGCCTGCTGGTGAACTTAACGAATATAATTATCACAATTCGTTTATAAACCTTCATTCGCAAACGGGATTTATGGGTCTAGTTACCTTGGGAATAATGATTTTTGCGGCTTTTAAATTTTATAACACTAATAAGGCTTTTTTTATTTTATTGTTGGTTCTAATTTTACGTTCTTCTACCGATTTGTTAATTTTCTTCGGCCGTTTTGATTTTATTCCATTTTTCTTTATCTTCTATTTTTTAAAAAACCGGTCAGTTAAGGAACCTGCTACAGGAAATAGACTCAATCTAAACTGATATGAAAAAAATATTGTTTGCTATCGGTTATTCAGCCCAGCTTGGGGGCGGCCAAAAAGTATTTGTAACTACTATTAAAGAGTTGTTAAAGATGGGTTGCCAGATTACTGTTATATTGCCTGATAAGTCTTTGGCCTCTTTTTTAAAATCGTTGGATATAAAAATTTATATCATAGATTTTCGTTCGATAAAATGCCTAGCCTCAATATGTAAAATATTAAAAGAGAGCGATTTTGATATTATTAATACTTATCTACCCAAATGTAGCTTGCTTGTTTCGTTTGTTAATTTATTCTATCGCAGGCCTATTTGTTGTACTTTGCTTAATGCCATTATACATGAGAAGTTGAATTGGTTTCAGAAGAATATTTATCCTTTATTATATTTTATCCTATCTAAGATGTGTGATGGGTTTATTGTAAATTCAGAGCACAATAAACAACATTTTATGAAAGTTTCCGGGATAGATGGTAATTTCATTAAAGTTATATATTCCGGAATTGATCTGGATGAATTTATGAATGTTCCTGAAGAAGTAAGGATGAAGGGTAAGCTCGTTTTAGGTTATGTTGGCCGGCTGTCACCTGAAAAAGGTCCTGATTACTTGTTAAAGTCTCTTGCTTATTTAAAAGATATTAATTATGAATGTTTAATAGTTGGGGATGGTCCAATGAGGGGTGAGTTGGAGAAATATGCAGTAGTTAACGGGCTTGGAAGAAGGGTAAAATTTCTAGGCTACCAAGATGAGATTGCCCGGTTTATCAATAAGATGGATATTGTAGTAGTTCCTTCATTGAATGAAACGTTTGGATTGACTATTATTGAAACCTTTGCTTTAAAGAAGCCGGTAATTGCATCTAATGTGGGTGGGATTCCGGAAGTAGTTATTCAAGGAGTGACTGGTTTTCTTTTTCCGGCAAAAGATCCTTTGGCTTTATCTGAGTGTGTGCTTCGCGCTTATAATAACAAAGAAGAAATTAAGGTAATGGGATCGCGGGCTTACGAATATGTTGTGCAGAACTTTTCAAGTTCAATTATGGCAAAAAATACGTTTGACTATCTTAAAACATTAGTATAATGGCGTATCTTGATAATTATTAAAGAAATTATAATTTGGTTAAATTGAATAACGGAGACTAATGTTATGAAGATATTGATGTTGAATCCCCCATTTCTTCCTAAATTTTCGCGATTTTCCAGGAGCCCGGCAGTCACTAAAAGCGGAACAATTTATTATCCGATATGGCATGCCTATGCTACGGGTGTCTTGGAAAAGGAAGGGCATGAGGTGCGGTTAGTTGATGCTCCGGCAGAGAGGTTATCTAGAGAACAGTGTTATCAAATTGCCAAAGAATTTCAGCCCAAACTGGTTGTTATCTACACATCTACGCCAAGTATATATAATGATATTGAGATAGCCGGCCAGATTAAAGATTTATTAAAAGACAGCTTTATTGTTTTAACAGGCCCCCATGTTTCAGCTTTACCTGAAGAGTCTCTGAAAATAGATAAGAGGATAGACGCCATAGCGCGGCGTGAATACGATCAGACATTAGTTGAATTAGCCGGAAAACTGGAAGCTAGGCAAAGTCTGATTGACCTTCGGGGGCTTACTTTACGGCTTGACCAAGAGATAAAATCAAATCCGGACAGAGAGTTGATTAATGATTTAGATTCTATTCCGTTTGTATCAGATGTTTATAAACGGCATTTAAAAATTGAAAACTATTTTTATGCTCACTGTAAGTATCCGGTAGTTTCTATATTTACTAGCCGGGGCTGCAATGCTCAATGTGATTACTGTGTTTATCCGCAGCAAATGTTTGGCAGACAGCAAAGACAAAGAATGCCTGAAAATATAGTTGCTGAATTTGAATATATTGAAAAAGAATTGCCTCAGATTAAAGAGGTGCTTATTGATGATGATACGTTTTCATTTAATCAAGAATATATTATAAAATTTTGCCAGCTTATGCTACAAAAGAAAATTAAGCTTTCTTGGATTGTTGAGTGCCGTGCTAATTTAGGATATAAAACGATGGTGATGATGAAAAAAGCAGGGTGCCGGTTAATTGTTACCGGTTTTGAAAGCGCTGATAACCAAGTATTAAAGAATATTAAAAAAGGTCTGACGTTCGAAAGAATGAGGCAGTTTGTTCAGGATGCAAAGAAGGCGAAAATAGCTATTCATGCTTGTTTTATGGCTGGTAATAAGGGTGAAACAAAGGAAACATTGAAGAAATCTTTAAAATTTGCCAAAGAAATTAATGCGGATACTTGTCAGTTTTTTCCCCTAATGGTTTATCCCGGTACGGAAGCTTATGATTGGGCAAAGACTAATAATTATTTAACAACTGAAGATTTCAGGAATTGGTTAACTAGCGAGGGATTACATAATTGTGTAGTGAGCACTCCTGAGTTAAGTGCTAAAGAATTAGTCGATTTTTGCGATCACGCAAGGAAGAATTATTATTTAAGCCTGAAATATATGGTGCATAAGTTTAAACAAGTATTATTTGTTCCGGGAGAATTTAAGAAAACTTTTAAATCTGCGAAAATATTTTTAAAATATTTGTTTCGTTAGGTAATAAGGAGGTAGGTTGATTCTGCTTGAAATAACTTTTTGGTTTGGTTTATTTTTATTATTTTATTCCTATATTGGTTATCCTTTGGTACTTATGTTTTTAAATAAAGTACTGGTCCGTAAAATTGCACTTAAGACGGAAACAATGAGGCAATTAACCGTGAGCATCCTTATTGCTGCTTACAATGAAGAAGCAGTAATAAGGGGCAAGTTAAATAATTGCTTAGCACTTAATTATCCTTTTGAGCTTCTAGAGATTTATGTTGCCTCTGATGGTTCTTTGGATAGAACCAATGAAATTGTTAAAGGTTACATTCTGAAAGATAAAAGAGTCAAGCTATTAGATTTTTCTAGAGTTGGCAAAGCCAATGTTTTGAATCAGGCAATGCCCAATATAAAAAGCGAGATTGTAATTTTTTCGGATGCTAATACGGAATATCTGCCTGATGTATTAATAAATTTGGTTAAGCACTTTACGGATGAAAAAGTAGGTTGTGTTTGCGGAAGGCTAATTTATAGAAATCCCGGAGAAATTGTCAGCGGTAAGGGAGAGAGTGCCTATTGGCGCTATGAAACTACATTGAAGAAGATGGAAAGTAGGCTTGGATATGTTGCTGGGGCTAACGGCGCTATTTATGCAATTAGGAGAGAGTTGTTTGATTCGTTACCCTCAAAAACAATTAATGATGATTTTATGATTTCTATGAAAATTGTTGAGAAAGGATTCAAATGCATTTACGATGAAAATGCAGTTGCCTTTGAATATGTTGCCCCGACTATTGGTGGGGAATTTAAGCGGCATATCCGCGATGGCGCTGGCCACTATCTTGCAATTGGAAATCTTTTAGGGCTTTTAAATCCTTTTTTAGGGATAAGGGCCTTTATTTTTTGGTCGCATCGTATTCTAAGGTGGCTGGCTCCATTCATTCTTATTGTTCTTTTGTTGGCCAATGTTTTTCTTGCTAGCTTAAATTTCTATCAACATGTTTTGTATTTACAGGTGTTATTTTATGTTTTAGCTATAAGTGGATTATTGTTGGTTAAATATAAAAAGATTCCATTTATATTATATGTGCCATTTTATTTTTGTAGCCTTAATTTGGCTCTTCTTATCGGTTTTGTAAAGGTAATTTCAGGCAATCAGAAGGTAACGTGGGACAGAACCGAAAGATTATAAAGATATAAGTTTCTTATGAAATAGTTAATTCCAATTATTTTAGTTAGATCTTGTCTTCTTTTCTGTCTATTGGTAATAGAAAGGAAGGCGAAGATGAATGATAAAGAGATTTCGATAGAACTATTGGTAACTAAAATTTTGTTGGTGAGAGGTAAAAAAGAAGCGGTAGACGATATGCTCCATATGTCTTTACAGAGCAAGGGGTTGCAATGCTCTCAGTAGTTTTGAATTCTGAACGACTTAGCCGAAAAACTCGATGAACTAAACCGTAAATATCAATTGCACGAAACTGATATTCAAGTAATATCCGAAGCAATTAAGAAATTACTTGAGCCTCCACCTGAACCGCCAAAACCACGCTTTGGATTAAATTAAAAACTAGACGCGTCCCCTGATTTTTAGTATACTATTTCAATGAAACGTATTATTGATTTAATCACCGCAGTTTTCCTATTGGTATGCTTGAGTTTACCGTTAATTGTGCTTGCCGTAATTATTAAATTGACCTCCCCTGGGCCGGTGTTATACTGGTCTGATCGCGTTGGAAAGAATAATCAGATATTTAAAATGTGTAAATTCCGTACAATGCGCATGGATGCTCCGGCAGTTGCCACCCATCTTTTTAAGGACGCTGAGCATTATCTTACTTTCGTCGGTTCATTTTTACGTAAATTTAGTTTAGATGAACTGCCGCAATTGTTTAATATAGTATTAGGCAATATGACTTTTGTAGGGCCCCGGCCGGCATTGTTTAATCAGGATGATTTGATAACGTTAAGGACTCAAAAGAAGGTGCATTTTCTTACCCCGGGAGTTACCGGATGGGCGCAGATTAATGGTAGAGATGAGCTGCCGATTCCTGTAAAAGTTGAATTTGATGAATATTATTTAAAGAATAAAAGCTTATTTTTAGATGCAAAAATTATAATGCTCACAGTGTTTAAGGTTATAAAAAAAGAAGGCGTAGCTCATTAGTAATTATGAAAAAAGCTTACAAGGCATTTATATTAAAATATCGCCGCTGGATTATTATATCTACGCATGTGTTTTTGGTGGCATTGTCTTACTATTTCTCTTTTGTTTTACGATTTGATTGTAATTTACCCGCCGATTATTTCAATGTTTTTATTAAAACATTGCCTTTCTTGCTACTGATTAAACTTTCAATTTTTTATTATTTTGGTTTATTCCGCGGGCTTTGGAAGTATGTCAGCATGTACGATCTTAAACAAATAATAAAAGCTAATATAATCGCTACTGTGGTTTTTATTTTGGGTGCTGTTTTTCTATATGGAACTAGTATTATACCAAGGTTCATCTTTGTAAACGATTTCATTATCTGTTTATTTTTTATCGGCGGGATACGTTTTTTAACCCGCATTATCCGGGAGCGATACCGCTCTCCGCTTTTAAAAAATGAGCAGATTAATGTTCTTATTGTTGGGGCTGGTGAGGCTGGCATATTGCTTTTGAAAGAATATAAGCGTAACCCGGCGTTGGGAGAGGTGGTTGGTTTTATTGATGATGATAAATCAAAGCTGAATGAAGCTATCGAAGGGGTGCGGATTTTAGGGAATAGGAATGCTATTTCCAAGGTGGCTAAGGATTATGATGTAGATGAAATTGTTTTAGCTATTCCTTCAGCCAAGGGCGAGGTAGTTAGGGATTTAATTGCTTGCTGCAATGCGCCCAATATTAAGTTAAAAATTGTTCCGGGTTTAAGTAAAATCATTAGTGGCGAAATAAAGATAAACTTAAGAGAGGTAAGGCCCGAGGATCTTTTGGGCAGGGAAACCGTAAATATTGATGAGTGTCAGATAGCTAAATATTTAAAAGATAAGAAAGTGCTAGTTACCGGTGCTGCCGGCTCAATCGGTTCGGAGCTGTGCAGGCAGGTAGCTTTACGTTTCCATCCGGCAGAACTTATTTTAATTGATCATAATGAAAATAATCTTTATTTTTTAATACTTGAGCTTAAAGCTAAGTTTAAGGATTTAAACATCAAATCAGTTATCGGAGACATCACTGATATCGGCCTCTTAAAGAAAGTTTTTTCTGAATGCAAGCCTCAGGTAGTTTTTCACGCCGCAGCTTATAAGCATGTGCCGCTGATGGAGGAAAATCAGATATCCGCGGTAAGGAATAATGCTTTGGGTACCAGGAATATGATTTATGCAGCGCATCACTATAAGGTGGATAGATTTGTTTTGATTTCAACTGATAAAGCTGTAAATCCGGTAAATGTGATGGGATTAACTAAAAGATTAGCCGAAATATTCCTGCAGGCCAAAGCCCGGAACAGCAAAACTAAATTTATGGCAGTGCGTTTTGGCAATGTTTTGGGTTCTGACGGAAGCGTTGTGCCTTTATTTAAAAAACAAATAGAAGCCGGCGGGCCGATAACTATTACCCATCCGGATACTACGCGTTATTTTATGAGTATAAAAGAAGCCGTGCTTTTGGTGCTGCAGGCAGGAGCCATTGGAGTAGGCGGTGAGATATTTATTCTGGACATGGGAGAGCAAATTAAGATCCTTGATTTAGCCCGCGATTTAGTTTCGTTGTCCGGGTTAGAGCTGGGTAAAGATATTGGTTTAGAGTATATCGGTTTGCGCCCGGGAGAAAAAATCCGGGAGGAACTATTACTGGATAGGGAAAAGGACAAAGTTACAAAGCATAATAAGATTTATGTCAGCCAAGCTGATGAGCTTGATGTTGTTGCTTTAAGGAAACAAATGAAAGAATTAGAGGGGTATGTTAATTTAACAGATGTCGAGAAGGCTGTTAAGAAAATGAAAGAAATAGTCGGCAAAAGCCATGTTAAATAAAGATAAGATTTTTTTATATCTAGATTGGGCAATAATCGCTTCTTTGTGTATTTTGTTTTTTTGCCTGCCATTTGCAAAGGCCGGAGCCGAAAGTTTTACTCTGCTTGCCTTTTTCTTATGGATAATAAAGAAGATATTAGGGTACCGCGTCGAGGCACTATGGGGGATGTTGCCTAGAACTGAATTAAACAAAGTTTTGGCGATATTTATCGCAGCTAACGCGTTATCAGTGATTTTTAGTTCTCATCTGGGTTTATCTTTGCGGGCATTTTTCGGTAAAGAATTGAAATTTCTAGCTATATATTTTATGTTGGTTGAAGTTATTAATAGTAAGAAACGCCTTAAAGTTGTTTTAATTACAGTTATTGTTTCTGCGCTATTGTTAGTTCTTGATGCCGGTGTGCAGTATTCTAGAGGATTAGATTTTTTAAGAGGTTTCCCGTTAAACCGGCTTACTGCTTCTTTTCAAACCGCGAACGGTTTTGCTGGTTGGTTAATTGTAGTTATTTTATTGTTTTTAGGCCTGTTAATTTCAGATAAAATTATAGGTAAGGGATTAAAGGTTCTATTATTAATGTTAATCCCGTTGTTAGGGGGTTGCTTATTAGGAACTTACGCGCGTGGTGCCTGGTTGGGTTTTGCAATCGGAGTTTTTTTCATAGTTGTATACGCTTTTAAAGGTTTTTCATTCAAAATTAAGTTATTATGCGTATCTATTAGTGTGTTTTTTTTAGCTACCTGTTTAATTTTTCCGCAGGCTTTGTTGTCTAGGGTTAAGGCTCTTGGCCGGATTAATTTTAAATCCAGCGAAACAGTTAATGCACGAGTAAAATCAACATTAAAAATTGATGCAGGCTCAACCCCGATTAGATTAAAGCTCTGGAAGGAAGCTTTGAGGATAACCAGGGATTATCCTCTCTTTGGCTGTGGATTAAATACTTATTCTAAAATTGGGCCAAAGTACAAAAGTTTTGATTGGGGAGGAGTGTATCCGCATAATTCTTATTTGCAGATGTCAGCGGAAATTGGTTTAATCGGTTTATTTGCTTTTCTTTGGGTTTTGTTTAGTTTTTTTAAGGTAGGGCTGCGGCATTTTAACCAGAAAAAAGATTATCTGGCTTTGGGGCTTTTAGCCGGTATTTTAGCATTTTTAGTACATGCTTTTTTTGACACACATCTTTATTCTTTACAATTAGTAGTTTTATTTTGGTATATGCTTGGATTGACGGTTGCAGTGATTAAGCTAAATCTTGAATAAAGAGATTATCTATGGTTTAAAAAAAAGTATTATGAAAAAAATAAAACCGAATCATTTGCTTGAAGCAGTAGTTAATATTTTTGCCAATCTTCCAAGAGGTAAGGTATTAGATTTAGGTTGTGGTGATGGAGATTATGCCAAGAGATTAAAAGATCTGGGTTTTGATGTTATTGCAGGCGATATCGATTTAGATAGGTTTAAATATAGAAATGATATCGAATTTAAGCTTTGCGACATAACCAGGGAAATGCCGTTTGTTGCTAATTATTTTGATTATGTTTTATTAATGGAGGTCGTAGAGCATTTAAGAAATCCGTATATAGTTATTCCTGAGATTAATAGGATTATTAAGAATAACGGCTCCTTGGTTTTATCAACTCCTAATATATTAAATCTTAAATCAAGGTTTCGTTTTCTCTTTGAAGGTGCTTATGAGTATTTTAGAGAGCCGCCGTTAGATCAAGCGAAAAACAAAAAAGAAGTTATTTTTAATTTACATCTTGTCCCATATAGATATCAGGAATTAGAGTATTTATTGTCGGTGAGCGGATTTAAGGTTTATAAAATTTTTACTAGTATCTATGAATGGTTTGGTTTAGGGTTTGTTCTTCCAATTATTTTTTTCCAAGCCTGGATAAAAGAAAAGCGAGCAATAAAAAAAGGCGGTATAGATTATAAAAGAATAAATAAAAATTTATTATCCAAGGAGTTGCTTTTTGGCAGGCATTTAATTGTGCAGTCCAAGAAATATTCGGTTTAAAATTATCGGAGGCACTAATGAAAGTTGTAATTTTAGCAGGCGGCAGGGGCACGCGGATTAGCGAGGAAACAGAGGTTTTACCAAAACCGATGGTTGAAATCGGCGGCAAGCCGATGCTTTGGCATATTATGAAGATATATTCCAGTTATGGATTTAATGAATTCATAATTTGCCTAGGCTATAAAGGTTACCTGGTAAAAGAATATTTTTCCCATTATCTTATGCATATGAGCGATATTACGATCGATTTATCTAAGAATAAAACTGAGATTCATTCTACTGTTTCTGAGCCTTGGAAGATAACTTTAGTAGACACGGGGTTAGATTCTATGACCGGCGGAAGGTTAAGAAGAGTTCAAAAATATATCGGCAATGAACCGTTTTTGCTTACCTATGGCGATGGTTTGTCGGATGTGAATATAGGCAAACTGGTTGATTTTCATAAAGAAAGTAATAATTTAGCTACTTTAACTGCAATACAGAATGCCGGAAGATTTGGCGTATTAGACCTGGATTCGAAAGCTAAAGTTACTTCGTTTCTTGAGAAGCCAAAAGATGAAAGCGGGTGGATTAACGGTGGATTTTTTGTTTTAGAGCCTAAGGTTTTTGATTTTATTCCTAATAGCGATTCTGTTGTTTGGGAGAGAGAGCCATTGGAAAATCTAGCTAAGCAGGGCAAGCTAAACGCTTTTAAACACAATGGTTCTTGGAGCTGCATGGATACTTTAAGAGATAAAATTGAATTGGAGCGGACTTGGCAATCCGGCCAGGCTTTCTGGAAAGTTTGGGAATGATAACTATCAATAAAGAGTTTTGGAAGAATAAAAAGGTTCTGATAACTGGTTTTGAGGGTTTCTTGGGTTCGCATTTGACCAAAGTGATACTTAAGACCGGCGCTAAAGTTGTCGGTTTGGATATTAAAACCTGCCGTAAACAAACCATTTTTACTCCCCAAGATTATAAGAAAATAACTATTTTTAAAGGGAGCGTTGCAAATCGTAAGTTTGTTCGCGGTATCTTAGCTAAGCAGCCAATTAATATAATTTTTCATTTGGCTGCTGAAGCTATAGTCAGCCGGAGCCAAGAGAATCCTCTTGAGGCGTTTGAATCTAATATCTCCGGGACTTGGGAAGTTCTAGAAGCTGCGCGATTGAATAAAAATATTCTGGCGGTGATCGTTGCTTCAAGTGATAAAGCTTATGGCAGCCATAAAGTGCTTCCTTACCATGAAGATGCTCCGTTAATTGCAAACCATCCTTATGATGTCTCTAAAAGCTGCGCGGATTTAATCGCTAAAACATATGCTCATACTTACGGTTTGCCGGTGGCAGTTACCCGCTGTGGTAACATTTATGGCCCGGGAGATTTTAATTTTAGCCGGTTAATACCTGATGCATTAAGATGTGTAGCTTTAAATAAAAAATTAGAGATACGCAGCGATGGGAAGTTTGTGCGTGATTATGTATATGTAGATGATATTGTCTCCGGTTATATTCAAATAGCCCAGGAGTTTAAACGGCGCAAGCTTTCCGGGGAAGCTTTTAACCTAAGTGATGAGAAGCCGATAACCGTAATTAAATTGTTAAATGAACTTGAGAAATGTGCTTTTGGAGTAAAAAAATTAAATTATCAAATTATGAATACGGCTAAATATGAAATAAAGAAACAATATCTTGCCTCATCTAAGGCCAGAAAAATTTTGGGCTGGAAGCCTGAGTGCAGCTTAGAAGAAGGCCTTAAAAATACAAGCAGATGGTACGCACAATATTTTAAACAAATATGAAGCTGCATTTTTTAGGGACTAACGGTTGGTATGACACGCAACTGGGTAATACGCTTTCAGTTTTATTGGATACGGATCAGGCTTATATTGTTTTTGATGCCGGCACCGGATTTTACAAGCTGGATCAGTATGTAAAAGGGAATAAGCCGATAATAGTTTTACTCAGCCATTTTCATTTAGACCATATTATTGGCTTACATGCTCTGGCTAAATTTAATTTTGCTCAAGGAATTAAGGTTTTTGGGCCGCCGGGAATAAAGAAATTATTTAGCCAGATTATTAACAGCCCTTATTCTATGCCGCTTAATCAGCTTAAGACTAAAGTTACGGTAAAAGAATTTTCGAATAATTTAAAACTGCCTGTAGATATTCAATATCGGAAGTTACGCCATGTTGGAGTTTGTTATGGATATAAAGTAACAGCGGATAATAAATCAATAGTTTTTTGTACAGATACCGGGCCATGTAGTAATTTTAACCGGCTAGCTAAAGGCGCGGATATTTTAATAACTGAGTCTTCTTTACCTGCGGGGAAAATAAATAACAAATGGCCGCATCTTAATCCGGAACAAGCGGCCAGGTTAGCTAAAATTGCAAAAGTTAAGAAATTATTCCTGGCTCATTTTGATGCCAGTATTTATTTTGATATGGGGGATAGGATGGATGCGGCAATGGTTGCTCGAGAAATATTTAGAAATACATTGGTAGCAGTTGACGGATTAACTATAAATTTATAAAATGCGGAAAGTAAAAGTAGGCATAATTGGAACCGGAAATATCGGTACAGATCTTTTAATTAAAATACAAAGATCGAAGTTTTTAGAATGTGGTATTTTTGTTGGAAGAAATGCTGATTCTGAAGGGATAAGAAGGGCTGAATTAATGGGGATTAATACTTCTTGTGAATCTATTGAAGCCATTTCAAAAAATCCAGGCTTGTGTGAAATTGTTTTTGATGCTACTTCTGCAAGTGTGCATTTAAAAAATGCCCCGATTTTGAAGAAATTGAAAAAATACACTATTGATTTAACTCCTTCAAGGATTGGGAAAATGTGCGTGCCGGCGATTAATATGAAAGAATGCCTTGATGTTAGCAATATTAATTTAGTCACCTGCGGAGGACAGGCGGCAATTCCAATTATGGTTGCGATTATGAAAGTTCACCCGGATACTGAATATATTGAGCTAGTATCTAGCATTGCTTCAAAATCAGCAGGTTCTGGAACAAGATTGAATATTGATGAGTTTACGCAGACAACTATAGACGCGATAGAGAGTTTTACGAAAGTTAAAAAGGCAAAAGCAATTATTATTCTTAATCCTGCTGAACCTCCGGTATTAATGCACAATACTATTTATGCAAATATTAAAAAACCGAATCTAGCGAGATTAAAAAGGGAAGTTAATAAAACTGCGAATGTGATTAAAAAATATGTTCCGGGATATAAAATTACTCTGGGGCCTGTATTTGAGAATGATAGAGTGACAACTATGATCGAAGTTATTGGCTTGGGTGATTATCTGCCCAAGTATTCAGGAAATCTTGATATTATTACTTGCGCTGCTGTTAATATGGCCGAGGAATACGCTAAGCGGAAACTATTATCAAAAACTATGAATAATTAGAATACTATGAGTGAAATAATATTTTTTGATTCAACTTTACGCGATGGTTCCCATGCAATAGGCCATCAATTAAGCGCTGGCAATATTAAAGAATATTGCAGGCAAATAGATGATGCCGGTTTGTATACTACTATTGTTGGCCATGGCAATGGACTGGGAGCCTCATCGCTGCAGGTTGGGCTTTCAGCCATAACTGATAAGGATATGCTTAAATGTGCTCGCAAAGAACTTAAAAAAACTAAATTAGGCGTATTTTTAATTCCGGGTTTTGGGACTATAAATGATGATATTAATCCGGCTATAGATGTTGGAGTTGATTTATTTTGCGTAGCTACCCATTGCACAGAAGCAGATGTTACAAGACAGCATATAGAATATTTGAGAAAGAAAAATAAAGAAACTTATGGCGTATTAATGATGTATCATATGACGTCAAAAGAAAAACTAGTTGAAGAAGCTTTAAAAATGCAAAGCTATGGCGCGCAGGGCGTAATTATTATGGATTCTGCGGGCGCTTCAACTCCAGAAATGGTTTCTGACACAGTTTCGTATCTTTCCCAAAATATTGAAATCAAGCTTGGATTTCATGCCCATAATAATCTTGGTCTTGCTGTAGCAAATTCATTAATTGCTATCCAAAACGGAGTTTTAATTATAGATGGGACTTTACGCGGATTTGGTGCGGGAGCGGGGAATTGTCAATTAGAGGTATTGATTGGGCTTTTGTTAAAGATAGGGATTTCTACTAATCTTGATCTCTATAGAATGATGGATGTAAGCGATAATATTGTTGCAAAAATAATGAAAAAACCGCAGGAAATTTCTTCAATTTCTTTAATAAGCGGTATTGCCGGAGTATTCTCAGGATTTGCTAATCACGTAAAACAAGCAGCAGAGAGATTTAAGGTTGATCCAAGGGACATTTTTATGGAATTGGGTAAGCGTAAGATGGTTGCCGGACAAGAGGATTTTATTGTTGATGTAGCGATGTATTTGGCCAGCAAAAAAGGCTCAGAGAAAGAAAGTTATGATATTGAATCTTTGCTCTAGCTTTACGGAGGTATTTTATGAGAGTTGCTGATTTCATTTTTAAGTTTTTATCTGATAGGGGAGTTGAGACTATATATATGGTTTCTGGCGGGCAAGCGATGTTTTTGGTTGATGCCGTTTATCAAAACAAAAAGCTTAAGGCAATATGCACACATCATGAGCAGTCAGCTGGGATGTCTGCAGATGCATACGGTAGATTAACCGGTAAGTTAGGTGTTGCTTTGGTTACTGCTGGTCCAGGTGCAGTAAATATTACTAATGGCGTAGTTGGGGGCTGGACTGATTCTGCCCCAATGATGGTTATCTCAGGACAATCTAGTTTGTCCTGTGTCCGGTATCAGCAGGAACATCCTATTCGACAATTTGGTATTCAAGGTATTAACATTAAGCCGTTAGTGGAAGACGTAACTAAATATTTTGTTACAATAGATGATCCGGCAAAGATTCTTTTCTATATGAGCAAAGCTTATTATTTAGCTTTAAATGGCAGGCCTGGGCCAGTATGGATTGATGTTCCTCTTGATGTGCAAAAAATGGAGGTTCCTGCCGGATTGTTAGAAGAATACCAGCCTCCTCTAGAAAAAACAAATAATGATATTTTAAATAAAGAAGTTGAGGAACTATTGGTAATGCTCTCTAAGGCGAAACGGCCAGTTATATTAGCTGGGCAAGGAGTAAGGTTATCCCATGCACTTAATGATTTTTTAAACGTTGTTGACAGATTAAAAATCCCTGTTTTAACATCAAGGTTGGGTATTGATTTAATAAACAGTGATAACCAACTGTATGTTGGCCGGCCAGGTAATTATGGGGAAAGAGCAGCAAATTTTGCAATTCAAAATTCAGATTTGATTATCTCGATGGGCTGCCGGCTGGCTTCAGCGTTAGTTGGACATGATGCTAAAAATTTTGGAAAATATGCGAAAAAAGTAGTTGTGGATATTGATAAGGAAGAGCTGGAAAAACCGGGGTTTAAAATAGATTTAAAAATTAATTTTGATCTAAAAAGAGTTTTGCTTGAAATTCTTAAAACGTTAGATAAAGAAAATATTTTAAAATATAAGAATTGGGTTGATCAGTGTAATCATTGGAAATTAACTTATCCGGTAGTTTTGGATAGCTATAAACATGAGAAACCCGTAAATTCGTATTATTTTACGGATAAACTTTCTGATTATGCCACTAAAGATGATGTGGTTATTGTGGATACCGGCACTTGTTTTCATGTTGCTTGTCAGACTTGGAAGATAAAAAAAGGCCAGAGATTTCTTACTACTGGCGGGTTGTCTTCTATGGGGTACTGGGCAGCTTCCATAGGTGGTTGCATAGCTAATAATCGGAAAAGAACAGTGGTTATCACAGGAGATGGAAGCCTGCAAATGAATATTCAGGAGCTGGCTGTGATCAAGCATAATAACTTACCAATTAAAATTGTTATTTTTAATAATAATGGCTATTTGCTTATTCGCCATACCCAGAAGAATTTTATGGCAGGCAGGTTGTTGGGGGAAGGGCCGGATACAGGAGTATGGTGTCCGGATTCACTGAAAGTTGCTCAGGCATATGGAATAAAGGGGGTAAGGATTAATACAGTTTCAGAGGTAGGGCCTAAAATTAAAGAAGTTATGGAATATAAGGGGCCGGTTATATGTGATGTAATGACTCCGGAGTGGCAGCTGATCATACCTAGGATTTCTTCTGAGAGGATGCCGGATGGAACTTTAGTAGCTAAACCTTATGAAGATATGTATCCTTTCTTATCGCGTAATGAGCTTAACAGAGAGATGATCGCTAAAACAGAAAAGGATTAATGCAGAGCGTAATTAAAGAAGATTTAAATTTTATTGTTTCGGCAAAACTGCCTTGGGGTAAGTTGCAAGGCAAAAAAGTTCTTATTACCGGGGGCAGTGGATTTTTGCCTGCCTACATGGCTGAGACAATCCTCTTTTTAAACGATCATCATTTTAAAAAAAGAGCCAAAGTTTATATTCTTGGGCGCAGTAAGGATCGGGTTTTGAGTAGATTCAGTGATTATGGAAAAAGGGGGGATTTGCAGTATATTGTTCAGGATGTGTGCATTCCTTTTAAATCGAAGGAAAAATTTGATTTTATAATTCATGCAGCCAGCCAGGCAAGCCCTAAATATTTTGGCAAGGATCCTGTAGGGACATTGTCTGCCAATGTTCTGGGGACTTATAACCTGCTTGAGCTTGCCAAGAAACAAAAAGTGAAAGGTTTCTTATTTTTTAGTAGCGGAGAGGTGTATGGAGAGGTTAATAATAAACAAATACCCGTTAAAGAGGATTTTTATGGTTGTGTTGATCCCATTAATGTTAGGTCTTGTTATGCTGAAAGTAAAAGAATGGGAGAGACTATGTGTGTAAGCTGGTTGCATCAGTATGGCGTACCGGTAAAAATTGTTCGGCCGTTTCATACTTATGGCCCAGGAATGCGCTTAGATGATGGCAGGGTATTTGCTGATTTTGTTGCTGATATTGTGTTTGGCAGGAATATAGAGATGAAAAGTGACGGCAGCGCAATACGGGCTTTTTGTTATCTTGCTGATGCAACGGTTGGATTTTTTACGGTGTTACTTAAGGGTGAAAATGGGCAAGCATATAATGTCGGCAATGAAGATGCAGAAATTAGTATTATAAATCTTGCGCGTTTACTTGCAGGTTTGTTTCCGGAAAAGAAATTGAGAGTAGAAGTAGATATGCAATATAAGAAGGCGGGATATATTAAAAGTTCCATTATTCGGAATTCTCCGGATACGCATAAATTGCGCAGCCTCGGCTGGGAACCACACTATTTACTTAAAAGCGGTTTTAAGCGTTCTATAGAAAGTTTTTATGAATAAGATTGCAAGGAAAAAAATACTTAATAATGTTAAAGAGTTTTATCGGGCAAAAGAAAAAGAAAGTTTTATCCCTGGCAAAACTTTTATCCATTACGGGGGAAGGGTTTTTGACGAAAAAGAACTAGTCAGCTTGGTTGATTCGTCTCTTGATTTTTGGTTAACAGCGGGTAGGTATGCACAAGAATTTGAAAAAAAATTAGCAGAGTTTTTAGGATTAAAATACTGTTTATTAACTAATTCCGGTTCTTCTGCGAATCTTTTGGCTATTTCAGCATTGACATCTCCATTGTTAAAAGAAAGAGCATTGCGTCCGGGCGATGAAGTTATAACGACTGTTTGTGGTTTTCCTACAACGCTTAATCCGATTATACAGAATCAACTGATTCCGGTTATTATTGACGTGAAACTTGGCACGTATAATATTAACGCCGAAAAAATTGAGAAAGTAATAACTAGCAAAACTAAAGCAATTTTTGTCGCCCATACTTTGGGTAATCCCGTAGATATTGGTTTAATTTCAAAAATAGCCAAGAAATATAATCTTTGGTTTATTGAAGATAATTGTGATGCTTTGGGGTCAAAATATGATAATAAGTATACCGGTAAATTCGGACATATTTCAACCTGCAGTTTTTATCCGCCACACCATATTACAATGGGTGAAGGGGGCGCGGTTTTAACAAATGATTCCCTCCTAAAAAGAATAATATTATCTTTTCGTGACTGGGGCAGGGATTGTTGGTGTGGATCGGGACACGATAATTCATGTAACAGGAGATTTGTCCAGAAATTTGGTGATTTACCTGCTGGCTATGATCATAAGTACGTGTATTCACATATTGGCTATAATTTAAAAGTTACCGATATGCAGGCTGCTATAGGATGTGCGCAATTAAAAAAATTGCCCAAATTCATTGAAGCAAGAAAAAAGAACTTTAAATTCCTCTATAAAGTTTTTGAAAAATATGAGGATTATTTTATACTTCCGCAGCCAGAAAAAAGATCTGATCCAAGTTGGTTCGGTTTTCCTGTTTTAGTAAAAGACAATGCTGCATTTAGAAGGGCAGATATAGTTAATTATCTGGAAAGCCATAAAATTGCTACAAGAATGTTATTTGGTGGGAATTTATTAAAGCAGCCTGCTTATAAAGATATAAAATATAGGCTTGAAGGAAATTTAATTAATACTGATTTAGTTATGAATAATTTATTTTGGATAGGTGTTTATCCGGGTTTAACTAAGCCGATGCTGGTGTATATAAAGAATACTGTGAGCAGCTTCTTTAGGAATAGGATAAAATTATGAAATTGAGCATAATCATCACATGTTTCAACGAAGAGTCTACGATTCAGAAGGTTATTGAAGAAGCTAAGCAGGTAAATTTAGATAAAGAGATCATTGTCATTGATAATTGTTCTACGGATGGTACTAGGGAAATTTTAGAATCACATAGGAGTGATAATTCTTTGAGAATTATAATTCACTCAAAGAATCTAGGCGCGGGATATTCTATCCGCGAAGGGATAGATCTAGCTAAGGGGGATTATTTTTTTGGTCCTGGAGCTGATCTTGAATATAAAATGAATGATGTCTATGAAATGGTAAAAAAACTAGAGAACGAAAATTTCGACGCTGTATTTGGGTCGCGTTTATCTCATAGCGCGTACTGTTCTTTGAATAAATATTCTCTTATTAAGGAACGGCCATATTGGCTGGGGACTATCATCGCAACTTTCTTAATAAATTTATTTTATTCAAGAAAGCTTACAGATATAATTGCTACAAAATTAATAAAAATATCTGTTTTGAGGAAGTTAAACTGTAGGATCTGTAATGAGGCTTCCGAGTTTGAATTAGTTAGCAGGCTATGTAAAAAAGGATATAAGATTGGAGAAGTCCCGGTATTTTATCAACCACGAACTCACAAAGAGGGTAAGACAATCAAAGCTATTCATATGATACCCGCTCTTATAGCAATTTTTAAAATTAAATTTTTTGAAGATAAATAATTTTATTATATGAGAAAAATATTTTTAGTTCTATCTTTGGTTATTATATTTTTGGTTACTTTCTATTTTTTTGGGCTTTCTCCAAAATATACCGTGCCAATCCTAATGTATCATAATATTGGACATGAAGCTGGCAGCTTTTATGTCAGCCCTGAAAATTTTGCCAAGCAAATGGAATATATTAAGAAGCACGGCTATGAGGTGATAACTTTAGATGAATTGGTCGAGAGTACAAAAGATAAGAAACCTCTTAAGAGGAACAAGGTGGTTATTACTTTTGATGATGGTTATAAGGATAATTTTGAATATGCGTACCCGATTTTAAAAAAATATGGCTTTCCAGCTACGATATTTATAATAACGGATTTTGCAGGTAAATCTTTTGAAAACGGAAAAGAGTTTTTAAGCTGGGACCAAATTATCTTGATGTCTAGAGATAGGATTTCTCTCGGCTCGCACACTAAGACACATCTTAATCTTGGGCAGCCGATAGATGAAAAGGCGGCATTAGAAGAAATAACCGGTTCAAAACGGGCAATTGAGCAGCAAATCAATATGCCGGTTAATTATTTTTGTTATCCCAGCGGCGCATTTTGCCAGGCATCAAAAAAAATGGTTATGGATGCAGGTTATAAGGGGGCAGTTACCACTAATCGTGGAGAAGATCGTTTTAACCGGAATATTTTTGAGCTTAAGCGTATCAAAGTAACCAATTCCGATACAGTTAAGCCCCTTAGCTTTCAGGTTAAGCTTTCAGGGTATTATAATATTTTAAGGCAGGAAAAGAAACCATACTAAGGAGATTTTAGAGTGCAAAAATTTATTCAGGCAATGGAAAAAATTAATTACTGGTCAATTATCCTGCTGCCGTTTTCGGTTGCGATTTCTCCAGGGGTTTCTAGTATTGTTATTAGCTTTATGGGGGTCTCATTTTTAATTGAAAAGCTGATAAAAAAAGAAAAGCTGGTTATTGTTTCTTTGCCGGTTATTATTTTTGGTATTTTTATGGCGATCGGCGCAGTTTCTTTTTTTAATTCAGTCGATGCCGGTGATAGCCTGAAAGGAATGTTTAAGCTGCTGAAATTCTTCATGATTTTTCTTATTTGCAGCCAGAATATTAAAGGTCGGAAACATTTTGAGAAAATAGCAATTTCGACAGCTTGCGCTATTTCGCTTATTGGCCTTGATGCTCTTTGGCAATTATATTCGGGAAGAGATTTTATCCGTGGTAACAGCTTGCAAGGGGCTATTGGATTAGCGCGCGCAACAGCGTCTTTCCCGGGATGTAATGCGATGGGTATATATCTTACAGCTTTAACTCCGCTTATTGCCGGCTTGGCTTTATTTTCTTCGCAAGTAAAGAATAAAATATTTTTTTCTCTGGCTGCGCTAATTGGAAGCGTGGGAGTTTACCTTTCTTTATCACGCGGGGCGGGGCTAGGCCTTTTTGTAGGTATAATTTTTCTGTGTATAGTTAAGAAAAGCAAACTTATAATTGCCAGCCTTGTTTTATTATTGGTAGCTTATTCTTTTGTGATGCCTAAGAATATTAAGGAATGGGCTAAGAGTGTTAACTTCAATCCGATGATCCTGTTGACCTGTCAGACCAGAATAAGTATTTATCAAAATACAATGAATATGATTAGTCAGCATCCGTTTATTGGTGTCGGGGTCAATACTTTTTCTAAAAATTATGGTAAATATAAAAGGGCTGATGTTGAGGCTGTAACTAAGACCCCGGATACTATTTATGCACATAACAGCTTTTTGCAGATGGCCGGAGAAATGGGGCTGCTTGGTTTAGGGGTGTTTTTAGTCTTTTTATTTTTTGTTTTCAAATCTGCCTGGCAGGGCTTTAAGAAAAATACCGACCCATTCTTAAAAGCTTTTTCTATATCTGTGTTTGCGTCAATTTTTGCCTATTTAATTAACGGCCTTACTGAAACAAGTTTATATCATTCGCGCCTGGTAATTATTTTTTGGTTTTTAATCGGTTTAGGTTTGGCTTTGGGGAAAATTTCAAATAGAAACCTGGAAATTTAAAATGAGGGCTTTTAAATATGCTTTCGGTTATTGTTCCGGTTTATAATGAAGTTAAAAATATTGCCCGAGTAATTGAGAAGATTAATGCGGTGGCAATTGATAAAGAAATTATTGTTGTCGATGATAATTCTAATGATGGGACAGACAAGGTCTTGAGGGGGTTAAGTTACCCCAATTTAAAGATAGTTTACCATTCCAGCAATCGTGGTAAAGGTGGAGCTATTTTGACCGGCCTGTCTCAGGCAGATGGTGAGTATGTTATTGTTGAGGATGCTGATTTTGAGTATGACTCCGGAGATTATTTCAAGCTTTTTGATGCTATGCAAAAAGGACAAGGGGATGTAATTTTGGGCGCGCGTTTTACGGATGGTTACTGCGGAAGATTTCTTCACAAAGCAGGGAATCGTTTTTTGACAGGATTATTGAATATGTTATTTGGTGTTAAGTTAAATGACTCCCTTACTTGCTATAAGCTTATGCGCAGAGCTGATCTTAATAATTTAGCGCTTGTTTCTAACGGTTTTGATATCGAAATTGAGATATTGGCTAAAGCAATTAAGAAGGGGATGCGTATAGCAGAAGTTCCGGTATCATATAATCCGCGTGCTTATTCTGAAGGAAAGAAGATAAGGATAAGTGATGGATTGTGGGCGGCAATCAGGATTATTAGATTTCGATTTTTTTAATGCTGAAACCATTTAAAAATATATTAGTGATTCGTAGCGACAGGTTTGGTGAATTTTTGTTGAATATTCCGGCAATCCGGGCGCTAAAAGAAACGTATCCGCAGGCAAGGATCACTTTGGCGGTTGGTGCTGGAGTTTATGAGTTAGCCGGTTTGGTTGATTGTGTTGATAAAGTATTAGTTTGGGATAATAAGTTTCGTCGTAATTTACGCCGGCAAAAGTTTGATGCTTGTGTTGTTTTAAATCCCACTAAAGAGGCGCATTGGGCTGCTTTTTGGACGGGAATTCCGGTGAAGGTTGGTTATGATCGAAAATGGGGATTTTTACTTACGCATAAAATAAAAGATACTAAGTATCTGGGTAATCGGCACGAGGTGGATTGTAATTTGGAGTTGGCGGGGTTAGTTGGAGCAAAGACACAAAATAAATCGATTTCAATCAAGGTTGGCCAAAATTATCCTTTTGCGTTTGCTGGGCAGAAAGTTATAGCTATTCATCCGTTTACCAGTGATCCGGTTAAACAGTGGCCGAGGGATAGATTTCAGCAATTAGCAAAACGTTTATCCGATGAATTAAAAATTAAAGTGTTAATCGTTGGAAAAGAAATAGATATGGGTGAGGGGGAGTGTGGAGCGGAGTTTGATAGCTTAGGGGGTAATATAACTAACCTGGTTAACAAGACTTCACTTGTTGAATTAGCAGGATTGCTTAGGCATTGCAGCTTGTTGATTTCCGGGGATAGCGGGCCGATGCATTTAGCCTCATCTGTGGGGACTCCGGTTGTGGCATTATTTAGAAATGATCTACCGGGTAAAACTGCGCAGCGTTGGGGGCCGTGGGGAGAAGGGCATACAGTGATTGCAAAGAGTAAACTAGAAGATATAAGTGTGGATGAAGTGCTTAATAAGGTTAAAGATATGAAGAATAGGTTTGATTATTTGTTGAGGAAAATATGACATATGCGGTTATTTTAGCAGGCGGGGTAGGAAGCAGGTTCTGGCCGTTTTCGCGGGAACTAGAGCCAAAGCAGTTTATGAAAATCATTGGTGAGGCAAGCCTGCTTGAGGCAACTGTTGCCCGTTTAAAAGGTTTAGTCGAGGCGCGGCGAACTTATATTATTACCAATAATATTTATTTTTATGAAGTTAAAGCGCAGATCGCTAAATTTGGAATTCCTGATGAAAATATAATCTTAGAGCCAAAAGGCAAAAATACCGCACCGGCAGTCGGCCTTTGTGCAAAGTTGATTAGTAAGATTGATAAAGATGCTGTTCTTTTAGTTCTGCCTGCGGATCACTACATTAAGAATGCCGGTGATTTTAAGCGGACGCTAAAGAAGGCGGTTGCTTGCGCTCGGGAAAACTTTTTGGTTACAATCGGAGTTAAGCCGGTTGCTGCGTCTACAGGTTATGGATATATTAAGATAGAAGGTGTTAAAGGTAGAAAAAAAACCTATTTACCCGTGGATAAATTTTTAGAAAAACCGGATTTAAGCAAAGCAAAAAAATATCTTAAGGATAAGAATTTTTATTGGAACAGCGGGATGTTTATCTGGAAGGCTTCAGTTTTCTTGGATGAAGTTAAAAGATACCTACCTAAGTTACATGCTAATCTTGAGTTGATTAATTCAATAAATGATGTCTCTGGAGTCTGGCCGAAGATTGAGGCAATTTCGGTTGATTATGGAGTTATGGAGCATTCTAAACGGATTGCGCTTATTCCCGCTTCTTTTTATTGGACGGATTTGGGCAGTTGGGATGCGCTGGCGGAAATTTTCCCAAAGGATAAGAAGGGCAATATTTCTAATGGAGACGCCTTACATTTTGATAGTCAGGGGATATCTGTATTTACTCGCGGCAGCCGGCTGGTTTCGACGATCGGCATTAATGATGTAGTGATTGCGGATACGCCGGATGCTTTGTTAGTTTGCGATAAAAATCGAACTCAGGATGTGAAACAGCTGGTTGAAAAATTAAAATTACTTAAGCGTAAAGAGCATCATGTACATTTGACTGAGCGCAGGCCTTGGGGGTCGTTTACGATTCTGCAGGAGGGCCTGGGGTTTAAAATTAAGCTTATTGAAATTGCGCCAAGTAAGCGGTTGAGTTTGCAAAGGCATAAAAGCCGCGCTGAGCATTGGGTGGTGGTTTCAGGTGTGGCCCGGGTAACTAGCGCAGGCAAGGTCTCTTTGGTGCGTAGTAATGAGAGTATTTATATTCCTCAAAGGGTAAAACATCGCTTAGAGAATTGCACTAGAAAGCCGGTAAGAATTGTGGAAGTGCAGACTGGTAGTTATGTTGGGGAAGATGATATTGAAAGATTTGAGGACGATTTTAAGCGATGAAAAAAATTTTAATTATTAATCCTTTTGGCATTGGGGATATTT
Source organism: Candidatus Omnitrophota bacterium (assembly GCA_041663665.1). GTDB lineage: Bacteria > Omnitrophota > Gorgyraeia > Gygaellales > Profunditerraquicolaceae > UBA6249. The sequence continues at coordinate 73,881 of JBAYMG010000001.1, forward strand.
TGTTTACTACTCCGGTGATAAAAGCGCTTAAGCGGCAGGATCCAGCAAGTTTTATTGGTTACTGGTCAAACTTTCGGGTTAAGCCTGTTTTGGAAAATAACCTTCAAATAAATAAGATTTTTACCGGCTCGCGCGGAGATTTAAAAAAGATTTATCAGGAATCGTTTTTTAAGGGCGTATGGATCTTCTTTGGGTTAATCTGGGAGATAAAAAAAGAGCGTTTTGATATTTGCCTTGATTTTTCACTCGATCACCGTTATAGTTTATTTGCAAAATTAATTGGTATTAAAAAGCGCATTGGATTTAATTATAAAGAAAGAGGCAGGTTTCTTACTGACCGCGTTGATATAGATGGTTATTCTGGCAAACACGCGGTGGAATATTATTTAGAGCTATTAAAGTTTTTAGATGTTCCGGTTATTGATAAAAATTTATATTTACCGGTATCGGCACTGAGTGAATTAAAGGCCAAAGACTTACTTGCTGCATCGGGAATTGAAGAAAAAGATTTAATAATTGGCATTGTTCCGGGGGCAGGCGGGAGCTGGGGCAAGGATGCTGCTTTTAAGCATTGGCCGGCATTAAAATTTGCTCAGACAGCAGATAGGTTAGCAGAAAAATTTAATGCTAAAGTAGTTTTGCTGGGAGATGAATCAGAGCGCAAAATTGCTGAGGTAATTTTACATGCTATGCGCAATAAGCCGATAGATTTGACGGGTAAAACCGGGTTAGAGGTTCTGCCGGCAGTAATTAAAAATTTTAATTTAGTCATTACTAATGACGGCGGGCCCATGCATATGGCAGTGGCTTTGGGGGTCAAGTCAGTTTCAGTATTTGGGCCGGTGAGTGAAATAGTTTATGGGCCGTTTCCTTATAGCCAGCAACATTTAGCTTTAAAATGGGATATGCCTTGCCGGCCGTGTTATAATAATTTCCGGCTGGAGGTTTGTGATAGGGATAGAGAATGTTTAAAACAAGTTAGTGTTGATCTAGTTTTTGATGCGGCGGTTAAACTTTTAAGTTAAGAGGCTTTAATGAAGATATCAGCATTAGATTTAAAAAAACAGATTGTACCAATCCGTCAGGAATTAGATAGGGCGATAAAAGAGGTAATTGATAATACTAGTTTTGTTTTAGGCGATGGAGTTAGGAGATTCGAAGAGAATGCGGCAAAATATTGTAATGCAAAATATGCAATCGGAGTCTCGAATGGAACTGATGCTATCGAGCTTGCTTTGCTTGCGCTTGGGATTAAACCCGGCGATGGGGTAATTTGCCCGAGTTTTACTTATTATGCAACCGCTGGGGCAATAGCTAATCTTGGGGCGCGTCCTGTATTTGCGGATGTTGATGGCGATACTTATAATATCTCTTTAGAGAGTATCGGGGAAATTTTAGCTAGAAAAAAATTTAAAATTAAAGCGGTTGTTCCAGTCCACCTTTATGGCCAATGCGCGGATCTGGACGGAATTTTGAAACTTGCGCGCAAGTATAAAATAAAAGTAGTCGAAGATACGGCCCAGGCTTTTGGAGCTGAATATAAAGGCAGGAAAGCCGGGACGATCGGTGATTGCGGTTCGGTAAGTTTTTATCCCGGGAAAAATTTGGGGGCATTTGGGGATGCCGGGTTAATTTTGACCAACGATGAAGCCATTGCAAATAAAATAAGAATTCTCCGTAATCAGGGCAATGAAAATAAATATTATCATTTAGTTCTAGGCCGCAATAATCGCCTGGATACAATTCAGGCAGTGGTGTTGGATGTTAAACTAAGATATTTGGATGAATGGAATAAGCGAAGGCAGGAGGTTGCGCAACATTATAACCGTTCTTTAGCCAATTTGGATATTAAAACTCCGTTTGTGCCGGACTATACTACGCATATTTATCATCAGTATGTTCTAAGGACTAAATTTCCCAATAATAAGTTTATGGATTATTTGCAAAGTAAAGGAATTGATTCGCGGGTGTTTTATCCGGTTCCTTTGCATTTACAAAAATGTTTTAAATATCTGGGATACAAGCGGGGAGATTTTCCGGAAGCAGAAAAAGCGGCCAGGCAGGTATTTACTTTACCTGTCTACCCTGAATTAACCGGAGAGGAAAAAGATTATATTATTCAATCTTTAAAGGAGTTTATCAATGGCTAAATTGTCGGTTGTGATTTTAACTAAGAATGAAGAGTCTTGTATTGCTGCCTGCCTGGAATCGGTAAGGTGGGCGGATGAAATTATCGTAGTTGATGATGAAAGTACGGATAAGACAATTGAGATCCTTAAGAAATATAATTGTAAAGTTTTCTTTAGAAAAATGGATATTGAGGGGAAGCACAGGAATTGGGCTTACGCTCAGGCAAAAAATCCGTGGGTTCTAAGCCTTGATGCGGATGAGACAGTCACGCCGGAATTAAAAATTGAAATTGAGCAGTCGATTCAGTCGACAGGTTTTGCGGCATACGATATTCCATTGCGCAATTTTATTAGTAATTATTGGGTCAGGTACGGTGGATGGTATCCGGCATCAAAGGTGCGCTTGTTTCAAAAGGATAAATTTAAATATGAAGAGGCGGAGGTGCATCCCCGGGCTTTTATTGACGGCGCATGCGGGCACTTGAAAGCTGATATTATTCACCGGGGTTATCCTGATTTGGAGCATTTTTTAAATAGCGTTAATCGTCAGTCGACACTGGAAGCAGTAAAATGGGTAAAGACTGGTAGAAAAATGACGCTGCTTTGGGCTACTTGGAGAGCAGTAGATAGATTTTTCAGAAGATATATCAGTAAGAAGGCTTACAAAGATGGCATGTATGGGTTTGTTATTGCTTTTTTTGATACGCTGTATCAGATGTTAAGTTATTTGAAGTTTAGAGAAATGAAAAATAAAAAAAATACCCAAGACAGGACCTGTTAATTTAATATTAATATGAAAGCAGTATTTTTAGATAGAGATGGAGTTATTAATAAATATCCTGGTGACAGGCTTTATGTAACTTCGCTTAAAAAGTTCAGGTTCTTGCCTCGGGCAAAGAAAGCAATTGCCTTGCTGAATAGCAAGGGGTTTAAAATATTTGTGGCATCGAATCAGGCGGGGGTAGGTAAGGGGACATATAGCCAGAAAACATTAGATGCCATAACTGCCAAAATGCTTCTTGAGATCAAACAGTCAGGCGGGAGAATTGATAAGGTTTATTATTGTACACATCGTAAAGAAGCTCTTTGCGCATGCCGTAAGCCCAAGCCGGGATTGCTTAAGCTAGCTGCTAAAGAATTTAAGTTTAGTTTAAAAAATGCCTATTTTATCGGCGATACTATTCGTGATGTGCTTACCGCGCAGGCTGCAGGCTGCAGGCCTATTCTAGTTTTGGCGGGTAAAGAAAAATTAAAAAATCAAGATACTTGGGAAGCTAAGCCGGATTTTGTATTTAAAGACCTTTTTGCGGCAGCTAAATTTTTAATTAAATAAACTATGAAAGTATTAATTACTTATGCTTCCGCAGGCGCCGGGCATCGCCGGGCGGCAGAGGCAGTATACGGTTATTTAAAAGAAAATCGTAAGGATTTAAACCTTGTATTAGTTGATATCCTGCCTTTTATTAATCCGCTTTTACGTTTTTGTTATAATTCCGGTTATCCGTTTTTGGTGCATTACGCTGTTTGGCTATGGGGTTTTTTCTTCTGGCTGACTGAATTTAAATTGACGCGATGGATTAGCCGAAAATGTTCAATTGTTTCAAATTATCTCGGCTGCCGTAAATTCGTCAAGTACTTGATTAACGAAGAATTCGATTTTATCATTTCTACGCATTTTCTTAATTCCGAGCTGGCTGCTAATTTAAAATTAAAAAATAAAATTAGATCCAAGTTAATTACTGTGGTTACTGATTTTGGTGTGCATCCATTTTGGGTTTCAAACGGTACTGATCTTTATATTGCCGGGTCAGGATTAACTAAAGAAAAATTACTAGAGATGGGTGTTGCTGAACAAGCAATTCAAGTTTCCGGCATACCGGTTAGTTCAAGCTTTACCAGGGTACAAAATAAAGCAGAGTTGTTAGTTAAATTTGGAATGGATGCAGATAAGTTTACAGTGCTGTTAATGACCGGTTCTTTTGGTTCCGGTCCGCTTGAAAAAATTGCCGAGAGCCTCTGTAATGATGTGCAGGTACTGGTGGTTTGCGCTAAGAATAAGAAGCTTTTTAACCGTTTAAAGATGAGAAATTTTAATAATGTGAAAGTTTTTGGATTTATAAATAATTCCGAAGAGCTGATGGCGATTTCTGATGTTATAATTACTAAGCCCGGTGGTTTAAGTATCGCCGAACTGCTTAATATGAGGTTATTGCCGATATTTATATCGGCTATACCGGGCCAAGAGCAAAAAAATGTGGAAATTTTGGCTCGTTACGGCGTGGGATGTATCGGAAGAAATATTAATCAAATAAAAGATTTGGTTGTCCAGTTAAAAAATAATCCTCAGAAACTTCAAAGCCTTAAAGGTAGTATTGCTCAAGCTACTAAGCCGTCTGCTTGTCAGGAGATAGCTAATGTTATACGCTAAAGTTGTATTGGGCCTGCCGATTGATGGGCCATTTGACTACCTTGTTCCTTTAGATTTAGAAAATAAGATTTTAGCCGGTTCAAGGGTATGGGTAAATTTCCGCAACAAAAAAGAAGTTGCCTACGTAGTGGAATTAAACAATAAAACTACAATTAAAAAAATAAAAGATATCGCTTCGGTAATTGATGCTCAGCCTGTTTTGGATGAGGCGATGCTTTTGTTGACCAGGCAATTGGCAGAATATTATTGCTGTTCCTGGGGGGAGGCAATTGAAACTGCGCTTCCGGAGGAATTAAGAAGGGGGAAAATAATTGAAAATGGGAATGTTTCCAATTTTCTTGGAGAGAAAATCGTAAAACAAATAGGAGCGTTTCCAATTTTTGTGCAGGGGCAGGACCGGATGCCGGTTTATTTAAGGGAAATTAAGCAGGCGGCAGACAGTAAGCATTCGGTGATTGCTTTGTTTAGCGATATACAGGAGGCACAAAGGGCTAAGGAGTTAATTGAAAAAAGCTTAAATATTCAGGTTTTTCTTTCTTTCCGTAAACAGAAAGACGAGGCTGAGGTTTGGGAAAAGATCCGGGAGGCAGAGTATTGTGTTGTGATTGGAACACGTTCAAATATTTTTTCGCCGGTAAATAATTTAGGTTTGATTATTATTGACCAGGAAGCTGACCAGGTTTATAAACAGGAGCAGGCGCCGCATTATCACGCCAGGCAAGTTGCATTAATGCGCGCCCAAATTCAGGGTGCAAAAATTATTTTTGGTGACAGTATTCTTTCTTTGGAAAGTTTCTATTTGGCACAAAAGAATAAGCTTGAATATGAGCTCATACCGCCGAAACAGGCTTATCCTGAGGTCAAAATTATTGATTTGCGCAGGCTTCCTTATGCCGATCGAAAGAGCAAGACAATATTCTCAAAATATTTGGTCGATGCAATTTTTACGGTATTAAATGAAAAAGGCAAGGTACTGTTGTTTGTTAACCGGAAAGGCTTTGCAACTAGTGCCTCCTGCCACAATTGCGGCGTAGCTTTAAAATGCCCGCGTTGTAATATCAATTTGGTGTTTCATTTTGATGAGGATAAATTAAAATGCCATCATTGTAATTTTAAAATGGAACTTCCTAAGATTTGCCCCAGTTGTAATACCGGATATATAAAATATTCCGGTATCGGGACGGAAAAAGTGGAAAGTGAATTGGCACTAATTTTTCCTCAGGCCAAGATTAAAATAATTGACGATGCGCAGGATGACTTAAACAGCGCAGATATTTTTGTATCTACCAGTTCAATTATCAAGCATCAGGGGGCAAGCTTTGATTTAATCGGTGTTTTGGTTATTGATAATTCGCTTAATCGCCTGGATTTCCGTTCTTCAGAGAAAACTTTTGCGCTGCTTGCCGGTTTAGCCGGATTAACTGTCAAGAAAATGATTATTCAGAGTGCTAACGCCAATCACCATTGTTTTAACGCGCTAGTTAAAAATGACCCGCAGATTTTTTTAAAAGAGGAGCTAGCGCAGCGTAAGCAGCTTAATTTTGCGCCTTTTAAACATATGATCCTGATTAAAATGCGCGGAGAGAGTTTAGATAAGGTCAAAAAATTTTCTCTGGATTTATTTGAAAGATTAAGTAAAATCAAAACAGCCAGTTTAAAAGTTTTGTCGTTAAATTGCGGACAGCCGGCTAAATTACGCGGCAATTTTTATTACCAGATATTAATGCGCGCATCCAGCGCAGAGAAGGCAAGCAGCTTTTTAAAATTACATTTAAAAGAAGCCCATCTTTCAGGTATAATAGTTACTGTAGATGTGGACCCGATATAGGATTAAAAATTCGAGGTAATATGAAGATAGTATTTTTTGGCAGTGCGCATTTTGCGGTTCCGGCGCTTGGAGCTTTAATTGAGAGCCAGCATGAGATTGTTTGCGTTGTTACCCAGCCGGATAAACAAAAAGGCAGGCATCTGCAGGTTAGCGCAACAGATGTTAAGAGTACGGCTATGGCGGCTAAGTTAAAAATTTTTCAACCGGAGAATATTAAGAGCAAAGAAAGCGCAAATTTCTTAAAAAGTTTTGATGCTGATTTATTTGTAATTGTTGCCTATGGCCAAATTTTGTCGCAAGAAATTTTAGATATTCCTAAAATTATGCCGATTAATATCCATGCTTCACTTTTACCCAGTTACCGCGGGGCAGCCCCGATTAATTGGGCGATAATTAATGGAGAGAGAAAGACCGGGGTCTCAATTATGTATGTTAATCTCAAAATGGATTCCGGCCCGGTTATTTTGCAGAAAGAAATAAGAATTGCCGATAAAGATGATTCAATCATCCTTGAAGAAAAGCTGCGTAAGTTGGGCGCTGAGTTATTGATTGATGCGCTTAGGATTATTGATGCCCGGGATTATCGCCTGGAAGAACAGGATGAAGAAAAGGTGGTTTGGGCGCCGAAGTTAAAAAAAGAGGTTGGTTTGATTGATTGGGATAACCAGGCAATTAATATCCATAATCAGGTAAGAGGGCTCTTGCCTTGGCCGGGCGCATTTACTAATTACCACGGGAAATCGTTAAAAATATTTCAAACTGAAGTGTTGGCGGTATTTCCTAATCATAAGCCGCTTCCCGGTGAGGTGGTTAAGGCAGACAAGGAAGGTATTGTGGTTGCCTGCAGCCGGGGATTTTTAAAAATTAGCGAATTACAGTTAGAAGCCAGCAAGCGCATGCCTGCCCAGAATTTTATTATTGGGCATAAACTTGTTGTAGGCGATATTTTAGGAAAAAGTAGTTGCACGATTTAGCTCTTCTGCTATAATCATTTTCTATGCCAGAACTAAGGAAAGATCCAATTATAGGTAGATGGGTAATTATTTCGACTGAGCGGGCTCGCAGGCCGGATCAGTTTGCCAGCCATGTCCGTGGCTCGGAGAATCCGTCTGCCTGCCCATTTTGTGAAGGTAAAGAAGCAAATACTCCTTCTGAAATTTACGCTATTCGCCCGCGAAATTCCCAACGCAATGCTCCGGGATGGGATTTACGCGTTGTTCCCAGTATTTCCCCATTTTTAAGAGTTGAAGGAGATTTGGACCGCAGAGGCAATGGTATTTATGATGTGATGAATGGGTTAGGCGCGCATGAGGTGGTCATTGAGACTAACCAGCATATCGCTAACATGGCGGATTTAAGCGAAGAGCAGATTACCCGGGTGCTTAATTGTTATTCGGATAGAATTATTGATTTAGAAAAAGATACCCGGCTTAAATATGTTTTAGTATTTAAAAATTATGGTAAGGGTTCCGGCAGCGGAGGGATCAGGCATGCCCGTTCGCAATTAATTGCTACTCCGGTTAATCCTAAACGCGTCAAAGAAGAACTAGCAGGTTCCCTGGCTTATTATGAATATCATGAGCGATGTGTGTTTTGTGATTTGATTAAACAGGAGTTGGCGCAAAAAGAACGTATAATTTTAGATTATGATGGTTTTGTTGCTGTCAGCCCGTTTGCTGCGCGTTTTCCGTTTGAGACCTGGATCTTGCCAAAGGAACATTGCTGCGATTATACTTGTATGAACGCTGACTCCAGAAGGCATCTTGCCCGTGTACTCAAGGCTGTGCTTTTAAAATTAAAAATAGGGCTAAATGACCCGGATTATAATTATGTGATTCATACTGCACCTTTCCGCAGGCAAAAAGTTGGTTATTGGAAAAGTATTGAACAGGATTATCATTGGCACATTGAGATTATGCCGCGTTTGACTAAAGTTGCAGGTTTTGAATGGGGGACAGGTTTTTATATCTGTCCGCTTCCTCCTGAGGAGACGGCTAAATTTTTAAGAGAGGTAAAAATTTAAATGGGTGAATTAAGAAGAGATCCGGTGGTCGGGCGATGGGTGATTGTCGATACGGATCATCCTAAAAAGCCGGAAGATTTTGAATATGAGCAGTTTGTTGTGCAGGGGGGACTATGCCCCTTTTGTTATGGCAATGAATTTATGACTCCTCCTGAAATAAATTGTTTTCGCGATCCGGGTACCGGGGCAAATACTCCGGGCTGGCAGGTGCGCGTGGTAGCTAATAAATTTCCTGCTTTGCAAATCGAAGGTGAGCTTGACCGGAGGGGATTAGGCATTTATGATATGTCCAATGGTATCGGTGCACATGAAGTTTTAATTGAAAGCCCGTATCATAATAAAGATATTCCTGAGCTCTTACCTCATGAAATTGAAAATTATTTAAAGATGTGCGCTTTGCGCTGCCAGGATTTAGGCAGAGACCAGCGGTTTAAATATATAATGATCTTCCGTAATTATGGCTCAGCAGCCGGGGCGTCTTTGGAACATCCGCATACGCAATTAGTCGCTTTGCCCATGGTGCCTAAAAATGCTTTGGAAGAAATTCATGGAGCCAGGGATTATTACAATTATCGCGAGCGCTGCATATTTTGCGATATGATCCGCCAGGAGGTTAGTGACAAGGAAAGGGTAATCTTAGAGAATAAATATTTTATTTCTTTTTGCCCGTTTGTTTCAAGATTTCCTTTTGAAATTATGATTATGCCTAAACAGCATGGCGGCCGTTTCTACGGCCTTTCCGGCGAAGAGATTGTGGCGCTGGGGCAGATCCTAAAAGATACTCTAATAAAATTAAAAAAAGTATTTGTAAATTTGTCATATAATTATATAATTCATTCTGCACCTATTAATGGTGATGGAGAAGCGGAGTATTATCATTGGCATATTGAAATTATGCCCAAACTTACACAAGTTGCAGGTTTTGAGTGGGGAACTGGTTTTTACCTTGATCCGACCTCGCCTGAATTAGCCGCACGATATTTAAAAGCCGTTTAAATATAATTAACTTATTTTAACTTAAGGGGAGGAGTAACATGGCAGTTAAAGTTGGTATCAATGGTTTTGGCAGGATTGGCCGTTTAGTTGCACGTGCAATTTTAGAAAAAAATAGTAAAGATATAGAGCTGGTAGCAGTCAATGATTTAACTGATGCTAAAACCAATGCCTATCTTTTAAAATATGATTCTGTGCACGGGCGTTTTAACGGTGAGGTAAAAGCTACTGCTGATGATGTAATTTCAGTTAATGGTAAAGCGATTAAGGTTTTGAGTAAAAGAGATCCAGCTGAACTTCCTTGGAAAGATTTAGGAGTCGAGATTGTTGTGGAATCAACCGGTTTATTTACAATTAAAAAAGACGGTGTAAATAAGAAGGGCAAGGAAGTAAAAGGCGCTGAAAATCACATAACTCGCGGCGGTGCTAAAAAAGTTATTATCTCTGCTCCAGCTGAGGGTGAGGATATTACAATTGTTTTAGGGGTAAATGAAGGAAAGTATGATCCTAAGAATCATCACGTAATTTCAAATGCTTCATGTACGACTAACTGTCTTGCTCCGGTTGCCAAAGTTATTAATGATAATTGGGGTATTGTTAAAGGATTGATGACTACAACTCATTCCTATACTAATGATCAAAAGATTCAGGATATGGCGCATTCAGATTTACGCCGGGCACGCGCTGCCGCAGTTTCCATGATTCCTACATCTACCGGAGCTGCAAAAGCAATTTCATTGGTTATCCCGGAATTAAAAGGAAGGTTGGATGGTTTTGCAATCCGCGTTCCTACACCGAATGTTTCAGTTGTAGATTTAACTGTGCTGCTTTCTAAAAAAGCAACCGTTGAAGAGTTGAATGCAGCGCTTAAAGCCGCTTCAGAAGGCGCAATGAAGGGGATCCTGGGATATACTGAGGATCCGGTAGTTTCGATTGATTTCAATCATTGCTCATTAAGCTCAGTACTTGACGCTAAAATTACCAAAGTTATTCAGGATGATTTTATCAAGGTATTGGCTTGGTATGATAATGAATGGGGTTATTCAAATCGCGTAGTTGATTTGTGCGAGTATATTGTTAAAAAAGGATTATAATCAGGAGGCAGGGGAGTAGCTTAGGAGTGCTTCTTAGTTTTTAAATAAATAGGAGCGTCCCCGATTTAATTATGGCAAAATTAACTTTAAAAGATATTGATTTAAAAAATAAAATAGTGTTGGTGCGGGCGGATTTTAATGTCCCGCTTGATGCCAGCCTTAATATTACCGATGATATCCGCATTCAGGCAACTTTACCTACTCTAAAATATATTTTAGAGGAAGGCGCGAAGAAGCTGGTGATTATGAGCCATCTCGGCCGCCCAGACGGAAAGCCAGTTGCCAAATACAGCCTTAAGCCGGTTGCTTTGCGTTTAAAAGAGCTGTTAGCGCAAGATGTGTTATTCCTTAATGATTGCGTTGGCGATAATATTAAGTTCGAGATTGATAAATCAAAGGAAAGAGTTATTTTGCTGGAGAACTTGCGTTATCATGCCGAAGAAGAGGCCAATGATGCTAATTTTGCTAAAAAGCTGGCATCCTTAGCAGATGTATTTGTTAATGATGCTTTTGGCACTGCGCATCGTGCGCATGCTTCAACTGAAGGCGTAACGCATTTTTTAAAATCCGCTGCCGGTTTCTTGTTAGAGAAAGAGATTAAATATTTAGGTACAGCTGCTACTAATCCGCAAAAGCCGTTTATGGTTATTTTGGGCGGTTCAAAGGTTTCAGATAAAATTGGGTTAATTGAAAATTTGCTGCCTAAGTGCGATGCGATTATTGTCGGCGGTGGAATGGCTTACACGTTTTTAAAAGCACAAGGAAAACAGATTGGCAATTCTAAGCTTGAGAAAGATAAGCTGGATTTAGCCGCATCAATCCTTGAGCAAGCCAAAAAATTAAATAAAGAAATTTTATTGCCGGTTGATAATGTGGTGGTTGAGGCTATTGACCCTAATGCTAAAACCGAGATTGTCGGTGATAATATCCCGGATGGGAAAATTGCCGTTGATATCGGGCCTCGAACAATTGAATTGTTTGAGGAAAAGTTAAAAATTGCCAAGACTATTGTTTGGAACGGACCGTTGGGAATATTTGAGATGGATGCTTTTAGCAAGGGAACCAGCGCAGTAGCTGAGTTTATCGCTACCTTAAAAACTACTTCAATTATTGGCGGTGGAGATACTGCCGCTGCTATTGCTAAGTTTAAGTTAGAGGGTAAGATGTCACATATTTCAACTGGCGGAGGAGCAAGCTTGGAATTCCTCGAGGGTAAAATTCTTCCCGGAATTGCAGCGCTTACGGATAAATGATGAGAAAAACAATTATTGCTGGAAACTGGAAAATGTATAAGACCCTTAAAGACGGCCAGGAGTTAGCGGTTGCCTTAAAAAGAGAACTCTATAAAATAGAGAACGTGGATATTGTTATTTGTCCGGCATATCCATTGCTGGCGTATTTGGCCGATGATCTGGCGGAAAGCAATATTGCTGTCGGTGCGCAGGATGTTTACTGGCAGGATGAGGGTGCTTTTACCGGCGAGGTCTCTCCGTTAATGATAAAGGATGCAGGCTGCAAATATGTTATTGTCGGCCACTCTGAACGCCGGCAGTTTTTTGGTGAGACCAATGAAACAGTAAATAAAAAGATTAATGCCTGCTTAAAACATGGTTTAACTCCAATTATCTGTGTTGGCGAGAATTTAAAGGAGAGGGAGTCCAATAATACATTTAAGGTGATAGAGAATCATATTGAAGGCGGCTTAGCCGGTATCAGCTCTGATGACATGCTGAAGATAGTGGTTGCTTATGAACCGGTTTGGGCAATTGGTACCGGTAAGACAGCTTCTCCGGATCAGGCCCAGGAGGTGCATAAGTTTATCCGCGATTTATTAAAGAAGCTGTACGGTGAAGAAGTATCCAGTGAGATTAAGATTCAGTACGGCGGAAGCGTTAAGCCGGAAAATATTGTTGAGTTAATGGGTAAGCCGGATGTTGACGGAGCCCTGGTTGGCGGAGCAAGTTTAAAGGCGGATTCTTTTGCGCAAATAGTAGTTAAAGCCAGTGAGGTTATAAAATGATGACATTGTTGATTGTAATTCATGTGATTGCTTGTTTAATTTTAATTGCTTTAGTTTTGATTCAACGCGGCAGAGGCGCAGGATTAGTTGAAAGTTTTGCCGGGGTTGAATCGATGTTTGGAACAAAGACTAATGCTTTTTTGACCCGGACAACTACGATTATGTCGATTATTTTTTTTATAACTTGTTTAAGCCTGGCAGTGATGTCAGTTAGACAGAGTAAATCTTTAATGCTTAACGCGCGAACTTCAAGGCCTAAAGCTGTAGCTCAAACCGAAGTGCCGCCAACAGCTGAAGCATCGAAGACCGAAGCAGTTAAAACTGAACCAGTAAAGACTGAAGCGATTACCCCTCAACAGCCACCAGTAAAGTCCGAGGCTTCTCCAGCAGCTAATTTACCATCCAACACGGCCAAGCCGGATGCAACAAAAACTAAATAAAAAACTATTCTGGGTATTTGCCTTAAGCAGTGCGGTATATTTTACGCAAGGCATAGAAGGCTTGCCTTCCCAAGGGCTGTTTTATTATCTTAAAGAGACTCTGCATTTTTCTCCTGAAAAGATAATGATCTTGGGGGCATTTACTACTTTTGCCTGGCTGGTTAAGCCTTTAATCGGTTACGTCATCGATAGTTCACTAAGCAAAAGGATTTGGATATTTGTTTCTCTTGTCTTGGATATAATTTTTGTTTTATTGTTAGGTTTGCTGCAAATGCCACTGATAATTTTAGTGGCACTGCTTGCGCTTAATTCCAGTTGCGCAGCTTTCCGCGATGTGTCGGTTGACGGGATCATGTGTGTTGAAGGGAAAAAATATCAGGCAACCGGAAGAATCCAAAGTATTCAATGGATTTCAATTTTGATTGCCGGATTATTTACCGGAGTAGGCGGGGCATTTATCGCTGAGAAATGGGGTTACCGGACCGGGTTTTTGTTACTGATTCCTATCTATTTACTGGTTGCTCTGCCGGCTTATTTTTATAATGAAGAACAGACAGAAAAGAAACATTCTACTTTATTTTCGGATTTAAAAATACTTTTTAGCGATAAGAAAATATGGATTATCGGTTTATTTATATTCCTTTATAAATTTGCTCCGTCTTTTGGCACGCCTTTATTTTTTATTCAGCGCGATAGTTTCAAATGGAGCAAGATGTGGATTGGCACGCTTACTACAATCGCTACGTTGTTTGGAGTTATAGGTTCTTTATTTTATTATAAATTCAGCCAAAAAATTAATCTGAAAAAATGGCTTTATTTTTCAGTGTTTGCCGGGGCGCTGACTACCTTAAGTTATCTTTACTATACTCCGTTTTCTGCGGTAGCTTATGATGTGATCTACAGTTTTCTGGGGATGTTTATCTTTATAATGATTATGGATTTTATGGCCAGGCATTCAATTAAGGGCCTGGAGGCAACTTCATTTGCGCTTTTATGCAGTATTAACAATCTCTCAGATGTAGCCAGTAATTTGTCCGGAGCATTCCTGCTTCCGCTGGTTGGCTTGAAATGGCTGATTGTTTTATCCGCATTAACCAGCTTTCTTTGCTTGTTCCTGATTAATAAAATTGAATAGATATTGACGCAACTGCTTGCCTTGTTTTTCCGTACCAAGCGTCCATGCGAGAACCAAGACCCGTTTAAATAAATTTATATTGCCAATTGGGCAAGTATTTAATATAATACTAGAATGATGGAAGCGCTTAAACCTTATATACTTAGCTTCATTCCGCTTTTTGTGGCTGTGGATGCGATAGCCAATATTCCTATTTTTTTATCTCTGGTTGAGCATTCTTCTAAGCCGCAAAGAAAGAAAATAATTTTAGATGCAGTTATTACTTCAACTGCAGTTGCCATAATTTTTATGGTAATCGGTAAATGGGTTTTTTCTCTCTTGGGCATAACGATACCTGATTTTCAGATTGCCGGCGGCGCGCTTTTATTTGTTATTGCGGTGCGGCTTTTGATGCCCGGCGCACAGAAAAGCAGGTTAACTAATCCCAGCGATAAGGATATCGGGGTATTTCCATTAGGTACGCCTTTAATTACCGGGCCTGCAGTATTGACTACAACGCTGATGATGATGAATAGCTTCGGCGCGCTTGCTACTTTGGTCTCCGTAGTATTGAACATGTTTTTTGTTTGGTTGACTTTAGTAAAAGCGGATGTAATTATGAGGGTAATTGGCCCTAGCGGTACCAGGGCATTTTCAAAAATAATGTATATATTACTGGCAGCAATTGCAGTTATGATGATCAGGCACGGAATAGTGGGGGCATTCTTACAATGATGCGCAAAGTATTAACATTTATTATGGCCGGAGGAAAAGGCGAACGCCTTTTACCTTTAACTAAAGATCGTACCAAGCCGGCTGTTCCTTTTGGCGGGATCTACCGGATTATTGATTTTACGTTGAGTAATTGCATTAATTCCGGGATGCGTAAGATTTATATTCTTACGCAATATAAATCTGCATCATTGCAAAGGCATATCCGTTTAGGTTGGAATTTTCTTCCTTCAGAGTTAGGGCAGTTTATCGAATTGCTTCCGGCTCAGCAGCGTATAGGTGATTCTTGGTATTTAGGCACTGCGGATGCGATTTATCAGAATCTTTATGCTCTGGAAATGGATCGTCCGGATGAAGTTTTAATTTTAGCCGGGGATCATATCTACCGGATGGATTATTATTCGATGATTGATATCCATCGCGAGCAGAACGCCGATTTGACTGTTGGAGTGGTTGAAATTGATAAATCTAAATCTAAGCATTTAGGCGTGGTTGAGGCAGACGAAGCAGGCAGGGTTACTGGTTTTCATGAGAAACCGGAAAATCCTAAAACAATTCCCGGTAAGTCGGATAAGATCTATGGTTCAATGGGCATTTATGTATTTAAGCAATCTGTTTTAATGCAGGAGTTGCTTGAAGATGCTAAAAATAATAAATCTTCGCATGATTTTGGTAAGGATATTATTCCCCAGATGTTAAAGAAGGGAATGAAGATTGTGGCTTATAATTTCCGTAAAGAAAATAAAGAAGATGAATATTGGCGGGATATCGGAACCATTGATGCTTATTATGAAGCGAATATGGAATTAATTCAGGTTAATCCGACGTTTAATCTTTATGATCAGGAATGGCCGTTAAGAACTTTTCAAGAGCAATATCCTCCGGTTAAAACTGTACACTCAGGAGATAAAGAAGAAGGAAGAGTGGGTTTAGTGCTAGACTCGATAGTTTCAGAAGGATGCGTGGTTTCCGGAGGCCGAGTCCAGCGTTCAATACTCTCGCCTAATGTCAGAATTAACAGTTTTTCTGAAGTTTATGATTCAATTCTAATGGAAAGTGTGCACGTCGGCAGGTATGCTAAAATTAAGCGGGCAATAATTGATAAGGACGTAAATATTCCGCAAGGAATGATTATTGGCTTTAATCTGGAAGAAGATAAAAAGAGGTTTTTTGTCAGTGAATCAGGGATCGTTGTAGTGGCTAAAGGCACAGAAATTAAATGATTAGAAAAGCTAAAATAAAAGATATAAAACAGATCCAGGAGTTAATTGCCGGTTTTGCTAAGCAGGATATTATGCTGCCGCGTTCATTAAACGAGCTTTATGAGAACATCCGCGATTTCTGGGTTTATGAAGATAAGGGTAAGCTGGCTGGTTGTGCTGCTTTGCATATTTCCTGGGATGATTTAGCTGAGATCAAATCTTTGGCAGTTGCTAAATTTAAGCAAAGTAAGGGCATCGGCAAAGAGTTAGTTTTAGCTTGCCTGGCTGAAGCTGAGGTTATGGGTGCAAAAAAAATATTTGTGCTGACTTACAAACCGGAGTTTTTTAAAAAGATAGGATTTAAGAGAATTAAACATGAGGACCTTCCGCATAAGATTTGGGCGGAGTGTATCAACTGCTGCAAATTCCCCAACTGCCAGGAGATTGCCCTGCTAAAAATATTGTAAAACAATCTTTTTGTGTTATAATTTCAAAGATTAATTAAAGGGAGGAGCTAATGGATTATTTATTGACTGAAGAACAAAAGATGGTTAAGGATTTAGCGCATAAGATTGCTGAGGAGAAAATTCGTCCTCAAGCTGCAAAATATGATATTAGCGAAGAGTACCCTTGGGATGTTTTAAAGGCTATGGGTGATAGCGACATGTTCGGTTTATTTATTCCTGAGGAGTACGGTGGTTTTGCCAATAGTACGATGAATTTGTGTTTAGCTACGGAAGAATTTTCCCGTGCTTGCGGTGGTATTGCGGTTTGCTATGCAGCCAGCGCTTTAGGGACAATTCCGATTGTTTTATTCGGTACCGATGAACAGAAGAAAAAGTATTTACCGGATTTAGCTAAAGGTAAAAAGGTCGGGGCATTTGCGATTACTGAGCCGGAAGCCGGATCTGATGCTTCAGGAATTAAGACTACTGCCAGAAAAGAAGGCGATTATTATATTTTAAACGGCCTAAAGCATTTTATCACTAATGGCGGAGATGCTGAAACCAACGTAGTAATTGCCATGACTGATAAAACCAAAGGGGCGCGCGGTGCTTCAGCTTTTATTGTTGAAAAAGGTACTCCTGGTTTTACCTTTGGCAAGAAGGAGGATAAGTTTGGAATTCGTGCATCCAGTACCCGTGAGTTGATTTTTACCGATTGCAAAATTCCGGCTGCAAATTTATTGGCTAAAGAAGGAATGGGTTTTATTGTTACGATGAGGACATTTGATATGTCTCGTCCAGGGGTTGCTGCCCAGGCTTTAGGTATTGCTCAGGGCGCTTTGGAATTGGCGGTAAAATATGTCCGCGAAAGAGTGCAATTTGGTAAACCGATTTCCAGTTTTCAGGGTATTCAGTGGATGTTAGCTGATATGGCCACCGAAATAGAAGCTGCGCGCGGTTTAGTTTATTCCACCGCCCGCATGGTTGATGCCGGATGTAAAGATGTATCTAAGGAATCCGCAATGGCTAAGATGTTTGCTTCAGATGTTGCGATGAAGGTTACCGTTGATGCCTTGCAGTTGTTTGGCGGATATGGTTACATGAAAGATTATCCGATTGAAAAATATGTGCGTGATGCAAAAATTACTCAGATCTATGAAGGCACAAATCAGGTGCAGCGTGGGATCATTGCCTTAAAAATAATTAAAGAAATGGCTAAATGAGCAAGTATTTAATGTACGAACTCATCCTGAGAAGTATAACGACGAAGGGTTTAAAATGAATATTATCGTTTGCATAAAGCAGGTTCCTGAAACAACTGAGGTAAGAATTAATCCTGAAACCAATACGCTTATGCGTGAAGGGGTCAAGGCGATTATTAATCCTTTTGATATGTATGCAATTGAAGAGGCTGTGCGCCTTAAGGAGAGATTCGGAGGCAAGATTAGTGTTTTGACTATGGGGCCTCCTCAGGCTGACGGCGCTTTGCGTGAAGCAATTTCTATGGGTGCTGATGAAGGGTACTTAGTTTGCGACCGGGCTTTTGCCGGAAGTGATACCTGGGCAACCAGCTATACTTTAGCCGGGGCAATTAAGAAGCTTGGAGATTATGATTTAATTATTTGCGGGAAACAAGCCTCAGATGGCGATACGGCACAAGTCGGCCCGGGCATATCTACGCATTTAAATATTCCTCAGGTAACTTATGTTAAAAAAGTCGAAGAGGCAACTTTAAAATCTATGCGCGTTGAAAGAATGCTTGAGGAAGGTTATGAAATTATTGAGACTCCGTTACCGGCACTTTTAACTGTGGTTAAGGAAATTAATGAACCGCGTATTCCTTCGTTAAAGGGGTTAATGCGCGCAAAATCTGCTAAAATTACTATGTTAACCCAGAAAGAGCTGGAGCTGGACCCTCAGCAGATTGGCTTGTGCGGTTCACCTACCCAGGTGGTTAAAATATTTACTCCAACTCCAAGAATCGGCGGACAGATTCTTTCCGGAGAGATTCCGGATATTGCCAAGCATTTGGTCGATTTAATTAAAGACGAGGTTAATTCATAATGTCTATTTCAATTATTGTTGAAAAATGTACAGGTTGTTCCCTATGTGTTAAGGTTTGCCCTTTTGGTGCCATTCATCTTGTCGGTAAACTGGCGACAATTGATTTGCATAAATGTACGCTTTGCGGGGCTTGCCGCGATGCCTGTAAGTTTAAGGCAGTTTTGTTAGAAAAGACTCCGGTTAAATGTGATCTGCCGAATATTAAAGATTACAAAGGAATCTGGGTTTTTATCGAGCAGAAAAATGGCCATGTGCAGTCTGTTTCATATGAGTTGTTAGGCAAGGCTCAAGAGCTGGCTAAGAAGCTAGATTGCCAGGTTAGCGGTGTTTTAATCGGCAACAAGTTAGAGGATCAGCTTGATGAATTAATTTTCTGCGGCGCGGATAATATTTATTTAGTTGAGTCTCCGGAGCTAGCGAATTTCCAGGATGAACCGTATACTAATATTTTAGTTGCTTTGGTTAAAAAATATAAACCGGAAATACTTTTATGCGGGGCAACTAATGTCGGCCGATCTTTAATTTCGCGTGTGGCAATTAATATTAAAGCCGGATTGACTGCAGATTGTACAGGTTTGGATATAGACCCGGATAAAAAGATTCTTTTACAGACCCGCCCGGCTTTTGGCGGCAACATTATGGCGACAATTATTTCTCCAAATTATCGCCCGCAGATGTCGACAGTCAGGCATAAAGTTTTTGCGCCTATGGCAGCCGATAAAAAGCGCAAGGGTAAGATAATTAAGGAGAATTTTGATCCTCAATTTTATGTTTCGCGCACGAAATTACTGGATATTATTGATGAAATTGAGTCGACGATTAATTTATCCGAAGCCGATATCATTGTTTCCGGGGGAAGAGGAATGGGCGCACCTGAGAATTTTAAATTGCTAGAAGAGCTTGCTCATGTTTTAGGCTCAGCTGTTGGTTCATCGCGTGCAGCAGTTGATGCCGGCTGGATGCCTTATTCACACCAAGTAGGCCAAACCGGGCGCACTGTGGCTCCTAAGATTTATTTTGCCTGCGGCATAAGCGGACAAATTCAGCATCTTGTGGGAATGCAATCTTCAAAAATTATTGTGGCCATTAATAAAGATCCTGAGGCTCCAATTTTTAAAGTGGCAACTTATGGAATTGTCGGTGATGTTTTGCAGGTAGTTCCAGCTCTGACTCAGGCTTTTAAAATAGCTTTGCGTAAATAGAAAAGCATGCTTAAAGTCAAAAGTGAGAGATCTTTCACTTTAATTGAGATTATGCTGGTGGTCGGCATTATCTCTTTACTTGCTGCAATTGCCATTCCGAATTTAATTTCCATTAAAAGAACTGCTAATGAAGCAGCGGCTAAAAGTAATATACGTAGCCTTTCCGGGGCAGCTGAAACCGCTTCGGTTTCTTTAGGGCATTACCCGGTTACTTTAGCTGAGCTGCATAATTTTATAGCTTCTGCCGAAGATTATTGCCTGGATGTGTCAGGAGGGCAAACTTCTCTTCAGGGTTATAATTATAGCTGCGTAATGGATGTAACCGGTTATACTTTTACAGCCTCACCGGTAACTTCCGGCAGCAGCGGGAATATTACTTATACAGCTTCGACCGGTGGAGTGCTTACCCCGATTTAAAACTTCCAATCTTTGCATTAGTTTGCACTAAATAAGTCCTAATTTCATCAATATGTTAAAGAATGTAAAGATTATCCTTGACAAAAAAGAGGATGTAATTTATAATTTAAACATGGTGAACAGTAATTTAATGACGATTGAAGACCTGGCGGATTATTTGAAAGTTACCCGCCGGACTATTTATGATTGGTTAAAACACAATAAGATCCCGGCGCTAAAGCTTGTCGGGCAATGGCGTTTTAAAAAAGATAAAATTGATGATTGGCTTGATGGCCAGTCGCAGCCACATTAATATTTGTTGTCCTTCACAAGGAGAAGATTATGTATTTTAAAAGATTAGAGCTGGTTGGTTTTAAATCGTTTTGCGATAAGACCACACTTAATTTTGAACCGGGGATTACCGCTGTAGTCGGCCCTAACGGTTGCGGTAAGTCTAATATTTTTGATTCAATTCGCTGGGTGCTTGGAGAACAGTCGGCAAAATCACTGCGCGGCTCTGAAATGCTTGATGTTATCTTTAATGGTACGGATAGCAAAGAAGCATTAGGCATGGCCGAAGTAAGCCTGGCTTTTGACAATACCACCCATTTTTTTAATGTTGAGGCTCCGGAGGTATTAATTACCCGAAGGCTTTTTAGGTCCGGTGAAAGTGAATACATGTTGAATAAAGCCACGGTGCGGCTTAAGGATATCTTGGATTTATTGTTGGGCACAGGCATCGGGGCTGAAAGTTATTCGATTATTGCTCAAGGAAAGATTGATTTAGTTTTAAGTTCCCGTCCAGAAGACCGCAGAGTTGTTTTTGATGAGGCAAGCGGGATCAGTAAATATAAGGCTCAAAAAAGAGAGACTATGCGCAAGATGGAAGAGACTGAACAGAATCTCCTGCGCGTAAATGATATTGTTACTGAGGTTAAACGCCAGATCGGTTCTCTTGAGCGGCAAGCGAATAAGGCTCGCCGTTACAAGGAGGTTTTTGAGGAGTTAAAATTAAAAGAAACTGATTTGGCTTCGATTGATAAAAAGAATCTGCTTGAAGAAAAGAGCAAAGTAATCCTTCAGGCCGCAGATTTAGGTAAAGATGAACTGGCTTTGTCAGAATTAATTGCCGCTCAAGAGGAAAGAATTGCTAATCGGCAAGGTGAGTTAAAAAGCTTAGAAGAGCAGATGATGAGCTGCCGCAGTGAAATGCTTGAATTGGAGAATAGTTTAGTGCGTAATAACGAGCATATTAATTTTAACCAACAGAGCATTGGTGAATTAATTCAGAATAAGGAAGTTTTAGAGGGGCAGATCGGCCAGGCAAAGTTAAAACTTGAGCAGGACGAAGAAAAATTAAAGCAAGTGCGTGATGAATATGCAAACCTTAAGCAAAACATGGAAGGTAAGCAGGCTATTCTTACGCAAAAAGAAGATGAGATTAATAAGCTTGGCGTTTGTATAAAAAATTCTTTGGAAAGTATTGCCGAAAGCAAGAAAATGATCTTAGAGTTTGAAACTACAATTGCCAGGACGAACAACGATATCGGGGATTTTAATTCTAAGTTGCAGGTTTTTCTTGCACGCAAGAAACGATTGGAAATTGAGAAAGCCAAAGTTTATGAAGAGAAAGTAATCACCGAAGATGCTTTGGGTAAAATTACACAGGAGTTAGCCAGCATCCGGGCGTTTGTTGATGAGTTTAGGCAGAAGATTGCGGGGGTTAAAACCAGCCTTGAGCAGGAAGGCTTAAACCTGAATGCAATCAATAGAGAAATTGTTGACTTAGAAAATGAGAAATTAACTTTAGTTTCGCACAAAGAGTTTTTGGAGAAATTAAAAAATAAGTATGATGATATTGGCGAGTCATTGAATGCGGTAATCTATTTGGATAAAATGCCGCAAGAGAGCTTGACCGGACTGGTAGTAAAAATCAATAGCCAAAGCCAGCAGAATCAGGAGTCAACAAATGAAACAACTTTTAAAATAACCGGAGAGGCTAAGCCGATTGAATTAAATACTCAGAAAATTGATGAAAAAATCTTAAAATTAGAAGAAAGCCTTGCTGAGTTGAGAAACAGGCTGGTGTTACGCCAAAGCTGTGTTGCGGAATTAAATAAAATGTCGGTTCAGCTGGAGCAGGAGCTGCGTAATCACGAAATTGCTTTAGCCAATAAAGAATCCAGCTATGGAGCAATTAAGGAACAGTTCGATAAAATTAAGGAAGAAGAAGATGTTATTGTCATGGAGCTCTCAGATGTGGAGCGTGAAGTTACTACGATTGGCCAGAATTTGACTAATGCTCAGATTCAGCTGTCGGCTTTAAAGAGTCAGGAAAGGCAAAAACAAGACTTAATCGGACAAGAGGAAGATGCTATATTGCTGAATAGCAAGGCGCGCGAGGTGGTCTTAGTTCTTATCACGCAAACTAAGACTGAGATTGATGCTTTAAACAGGCGCTTTACTTCTGATGCGCAAACTTTAAAGATTTTAGAGCAAACTTATGCTCAGGATAAGGACAGCCTGGAAAATATTATCCGGCAAATTACTGAATCAGAAAATCGCCAGGAGATTTTGAAAACCGAGATTACTGAAGCCGGTAACGCAATTAAAGAAACAGAAATACAGATTGCGCAGAAGAAAGTTGTTCTTGAAGAAGTTGGTTTTAAATATAATGAAGTTTCAAGCGGAACTGTGGGGGTAGCTAAAAAAATTGAAACTGACCGCAAGCAGTTAGATACAATTAAAAAACGTTTGCACGATTTAGCGATGTTGGATAAGGATTTAGATTACCGTTATACGACAATCAGAGACAGAATGGCTTCAGCCTATAAGATTGATTTGGATCAATTGCCGGAGGCGAACATTGAATTAGACTCTCAGGCAGTTGCGGGTGAAATTAGCGAATTAAAAAGAAAATTAGATTCTTATGGTTCGGTTAATTTAGTGGCCATCGAAGAGTATGATGAATTAAAGAAGCGTTATGATTTTCTTATCCAGCAGCAGGATGATTTGGCTGGGGCTAAGGAATCTTTGCATCAGGCAATTTTAAAAATTAACCGCACGACGAAGCAGATGTTTATGGATACATTTGAAAAAGTAAAGGTGGAATTCAAAAATTATTTCCGTTTGCTTTTTAACGGCGGAGATGCTCAGCTTTTCTTACTGGATGAGAATGATCCGCTTGAGTCGGGAATTGAGATTATCTGCCGGCCTCCGGGGAAGAAATTGCAGAACGTGCTTTTGCTAAGCGGCGGTGAAAAAACTATGTCGGCGATTGCTTTAATTTTTGCAATTTTTAAAGTCAAGCCTTCGCCTTTCTGTATTTTGGATGAAATTGACGCAGCTCTTGATGAGGCTAATGTTGATAGATTTTCAAGGGTATTGCAGGAGTTTTCCAAGACTTCGCAATTTATTGTGATTACGCATAATAAGAAGACTATTGTTAACGCCAGTATCATGTATGGCATTACTATGGAGCAGTCGGGAGTTTCTAAGATTGTTTCCGTAAAATTATCGCAGAATAAAGAAGTTCAGAAGGAACCAGAAGAGGTTGCGGCTTAAAAATATATTTTAAGAACTGCAGCAGATATTTTTTCCCTGGTTTTTTGCTTGGTAGAGCGATTTATCTGATGAGGTAATTAAATCTGCAGGAAGCTGTCCATTCTCAGGGTAAGTAGCAATTCCTAAGCTTGCCGTTAGCATCTTATTCGGAAAAATATTTTCATTTAAGAAGGGGTATTTTTGAATATCCATTCTTATGCGGTTAGCGATTAAAAGTGCCTCTTTCTTATCGGTATGGGGAAGAATGATTGTAAATTCTTCACCGCCGTATCGGCAAACAAGATCCATTTTGCGTGATTGATTGCGTAAGAGTATAGCCAAATCTTTAAGTATTTTATCTCCAGCCTGATGCCCCAATGTATCGTTGTAAATTTTAAAGTCATCAATATCAATCATAACTAAACTAAGGCTGCTTTTGTTGGCTTTGGCTTTTTCCATTTCCGATTGCAGTAGATATTGAAAATATCCGTGGTTCCAGAGATTGGTTAAGTAATCTGAGTGCGCGCGTTCTACGGTTAATTCAAATAATTGGGAATTTTCAATTGCTAAACCCGCCTGGTTAGCCAGCATGGTAAGCATGCGGATATCATCTTTAGTGATTGGATCGTTAGTAATAAAGTTGTCAGCGACGATAATTCCATTTACTTTGTCTTTTGCCTTTAAAGGTATCAGCACAAGTTCTTTACTTTTTAACATCTGTATTTCCGGAGAATTACGGTATTTGTCAAGTATCGGCCCGGTTAAATGCAGGGGCATACCTTCTAATACTGCCAGAGATAGCGGGTTTTGGTCCCGGTCAAGCAGGGAAACCTTTAGATTCCTTACCTGGCGGTTAAAACCTGAGCCCAATATCGGGTCAGAGTTTTTGAAGACATTAATCAAGTCTTCTAAGCCCATCTTTTCATCTTCGATTTTAGTCCAGGCGATGTTAGCTTCTTCTCCGTTTTCCGGCCCAATACCCATTTTCCCTTCAATGATATTTTCTTTTTCGTTAATTAAGAAAAGCATAGCTCGGTTAAAGCCTAAGCCGGTATGTGCAGTTACTCCGGTTAAGATGATGTAGAGGATCTCATCTAGTTTTAAAGTCGTGCGCATGGCATTGGATATCTCATGGAGAATCCTTAGTTCAACTTTAGTGCGTTCAAGTTCGGTTTTTAATTTAATTATCTCTTCCATATTGGTTAAATCTAACATATTTCCTTAGTAATGTCAAGGAAGGCTGGAGAGGGTGTTTAGTTCTTTTAATTTGCCTGTCAGATGGTTAAAATCCGGTTAGATTCTTCTGTTTTCTACGTCTATTGATATATAGAAAGGAGGGATTTTATTGTTTGACAGGGGAATTGGGTAAGGTTATAATATTAAATCTTAAGCATTAAAAATTGATGTACTCAGATTTTTTACTAAATAAAAACAGAAGGAGTTTAAAAATGGCAATTGATAAGAAACTACAATCAAGAGTCGAAATTCCGCCAAAGTCGGGTAAAGAAGAAGGAAAAGAGACATCTGATCGTCATAAGGCATTAGAATTAGCGCTGGCGCAGATTGAGAAGCAGTTTGGCAAGGGTTCAATTATGAAGTTAGGCGCGCATACTAAAGCTAATGTGGAGGTTATTTCTACCGGCGCTCTTACTTTGGATCTGGCTTTAGGCATCGGCGGGCTTCCCCGGGGCAGGGTAGTTGAGATCTTTGGGCCAGAGGCTTCCGGAAAAACCACTTTGACTTTAACGACAATCAGGGAGAATCAAAAAAAAGGCGGAGTAGCTGCTTTTATCGATGCCGAACATGCTTTCGATTCAACTTATGCTAAATTAATCGGGGTAAACCTGGATGACCTTTTAATTTCTCAGCCGGATACAGGTGAGCAGGCTTTAGAGATTACTGAAACTTTAGTGCGCTCCAATGCTGTAGATCTGGTAGTTATTGATTCCGTTGCGGCATTGACTCCTAGAGCGGAAATTGAAGGCGAGATGGGTGATTCGCATATGGGGCTTCAGGCGCGTTTGATGTCGCAAGCTTTGCGTAAGTTAACCGGCACAATTAGTAAATCGCGTACTACGGTAATTTTTATTAATCAGCTGCGTGAAAAAATCGGGGTTATGTTTGGGTCTCCGGAAACAACTCCCGGCGGAAGAGCGTTAAAATTTTATTCGTCGGTCAGGTTAGATGTGCGTAGGATTGCGTATCTCAAAGAAGGGGATAAAGTTATCGGTAATCATGTTAGGGTGAAAGTGGTAAAAAATAAAATTGCTCCGCCTTTTCGCGAGGCAGAGTTTGACATTTTACATAATGAAGGAATTGCCAAAACTGGAGCTGTAATTGATGCTGCGGTGAATTTAGAAGTAATTAGCAAAAGCGGAACCTGGCTTTCTTTTGAGGATAAAAAATTAGGGCAAGGCAGAGATGCAGCAATTAAATTCCTAAAAGAAAATCCTAAGTTACAGGATGATATTGAAAAGGCAGCGCGTAAAAAGTTCAGCCTCGCTGAATAGGCTGGAGGACAATGGTTTGGCTTCCTTTAGCCAAAGTGCAGAAAAAGCTCGCGCGTACGCTTTTTTGTTGCTTAAATTTCGCTTGCGCAGTGAAAATGAACTTTTATCCAGGCTTAAACAAAAAGGTTTTTCTTTAGAGTTAAGCCGGAGCACGGTAAATTTCTTAAAAGATAAAGAATTTATCGATGACCGTGTTTTTGCTAAGAATTGGGTAGTCAGCCGGTTTAAGCGTTCGTATGGTTTAAGAAGGATACAGCAAGAGTTAGTTGCTAAAGGGCTGGATAAAGGAATAATTGAGGATTCGCTATCGACTGCAAAAAAAGATTACAGTGAAAGCCAGGTAGTAAACCAATTAGCCCAACAGAGATTCTTAAGGCAAAAAGGAATAGATCCGCAGAAAGCAAAGGCGCGGGTTTATGGTTATTTATTGCGCCGAGGATTTTCTCCGGATGTGGTTAGCGAGGTAGTGAATAAAATAAATAGGAGCGTCCCCGATTAAAGATGACAGCTGATGTTTTAAGGGAAAAATTTCTTGCATTTTTTGAAGCCAAACAACATAAAATTATCGATAGTGATTCTTTGGTCCCTAAAGATGATCCGACGGTGTTGTTTACTCCTGCCGGAATGAACCAATTTAAGAAAGAGTTTATGGGGTTTGATTCCGGTTATAAGCGCGCGGCAACCAGCCAACGTTGCCTGCGTACGGATGATTTGGATAAGGTTGGTAAGACCAGCTCCCACCATACTTTTTTTGAGATGCTGGGAAATTTTTCTTTTGGAGATTATTTTAAAGAGGATGCGATTGCCTGGGCCTGGGAATTCTTAATTCAAGAATTAAAGATTGATCCGAAAAAGTTAAGTATTTCGGTTTATCAGGACGATGTTGAGGCTTATTCGATTTGGAAAGATAAAATAAAAATACCTCAGGAAAAAATTGTTAAATTAGGGGATAAAGATAATTTTTGGCCGGCTGAGGCAAAGGCCAAAGGCCCAAACGGCCCCTGCGGGCCATGTTCGGAAATTTTTTATGATTTTGGACCGGATACCGGTTGCGGAGAAAAAAGCTGCGACCCGTCATGCTCCTGCGGAAGATTTGTTGAGATATGGAATTTGGTTTTTACGCAGTTTAATCGCAAAGAAGACGGCTCCTTAGAACCTCTACCGAATAAGAATATTGATACTGGAATGGGCTTAGAGAGATTAACTGCGGTGATGCAGGGTAAAAAGAATAATTTCCAAACAGAATTATTCCAGCCGTTAATCGAGGCGATTAAGGAAAAAATGCCTTCAGGGGTAGTTGCTGAACCGAAAATCCTTTATGCGATTAGCGACCATGTCAGGGCAGTAGTTTTTTCGATCTACGACGGCATTTCTCCGTCTAATGAGGGGCGGGGGTATATCGTTAGAAAGATTATCCGTAAAAGTGTTTCGCATTTGAGAAATTTGGGAATAAATGAGCCGTTTTTAAGTAAGTTAACTGAGTTGGTTACTCAGATTATGCATAAGCCTTATCCTGATTTATCGGCTAGATATGCAGATATCGCTCAAGTAATTTACAATGAAGAGAAAAATTTTATCCAGACATTAAATGAGGCGCCGGTTATTTATAAAACAGTATTTGCCGCATATGATTCGACAAAAGCGCAGAATGAATCGATGCAGAGAGAAGTCAGTAAAGCAGTTTTCACTCTTTATGATACTCACGGGATTCCTTTAGAGTTAACTAAAAGCTGGCTTGATGGCTCAGGGCTAAAATATGATCAAGCAATTATTGATGCAGAGCTTAATCTTCAGAAAGATCGTTCCCGGGCACATAGCCAGATGAAAGGTGATGTTTTTGATGCCAAAGGTTTGAGTGTAAAATTAAATCAGACAAAATTTGTCGGTTATCAGGAATCAGCTTGTCAGGCAAAAATTTTAGCGGTCTTAAAAAATAGCCAGGAGGTAAGCCAGGCTCAAGCAGGAGAAGATTTGCAGATTGTTTTAGATCAGACTCCGTTTTACGCCGAATCCGGCGGCCAAGTTGGCGATACCGGTGAATTGGTTAATGGCGAGAATATTTTTGAAGTTTTAGATACCCAAAAAATCGATAATGTTTTTTTGCATGTTGGTAAAATTAAATCCGGTGTTTTAAAAAAAACCGATACTGTAACTGCTAAAATAGATAGAGAGCGCAGGTTAAATATTGCGCGGAATCATACCGCAACACATATATTGCAGGCAGCTTTAAGGCAGGTTTTGGGGAATCATGTTGGCCAACAGGGTTCTTTGGTTTCCGATAATAAATTTCGTTTTGATTTTACTCACTTTAGAGGTTTAACCAAAGATGAATTAAGCCGGATTGAAGAGTTAGTTAATAATTTTATCTCTTTTGATTGCGCGGTAGATAGCCAAGAGATGGCATTAAGAGATGCTAAAAAGGCAGGGGCTTTGGCTTTTTTTGAAGAAAAGTATGGAGAGATTGTCCGCGTGGTTGCTGTCGGGGATATCTCAAAAGAATTATGCGGCGGTACGCATTTAAATGACCTTAAAGCTATTGGTTTAATAAAAATAATTAGTGAAAGCTCGGTAGCTAGTGGTATACGCAGAATTGAAGGAGTTACTGCTAAATTTGCCGAACAGTTTATTAAAGAACAGGAACAAAAGGCGGCTTTAGAATCTCAAAAAAGAAATAAACTTGAAGAGCAGAAAGAATTACAAAAAAAGCGCAATGCAGAGATAAGCAGTCTTTTGCCGGATAGATCGCTTAAATTAATAAATGCCAGTATTAAACTTGGCAGTATAAGTACTGTTTTTTCTGTTGAAGACAATTTAGACGTGCAGGCATTACGCAAGCTCGCAGATCTGATTAAAATTAAGTTAAGCCAAGCAGTGATTGTTTTGGGTTCTAAGGATCAGATTGAGAAGAAAGTTTCATTAGTTATTGCCATCTCTCAAGATTTATTGCCTAAAGGTTTAGACGCAGGAGTATTAGTCCGCCAAATTGCTCCGCTTATTGGGGGTTCAGGTGGCGGCAGGAAAGACTTTGCTCAGGCAGGGGGAACGAATCCTGATAATTTAACGCTGGCATTTGATAAATTAAGAGATATAATAAATAAATTACAATGAAAATAATTCGTTTTACGAGTAAAAAATTAGAGAAGATTTACAATCGCGGAGCGTTGCGCCAGGTCCGGGTTGAAGAAAAGGTCCGCGAGATTGTTAATGATGTGCGGCTTTTTGGCGACGAAGCTTTGATTAAGTTTACCCGTAAGTTTGATAAGGTTAAGTTAAATACCCGGCAATTAAAAGTTTCTCAGATTGAGATTGGCGGAGCTTATGCTAATATCAGCCCGCATTTTGTCAGTTCTTTAAAAATAATTATTGAAAATGTAAATAGATTTTACCGTAAGCAGCTGCGTAAATCCTGGAAGATAAAAGGCCCGGAGGGAGTGGTGCTAGGTGAAAATTATATTCCGCTAGACCGGGTCGGGGTTTACATTCCTGCCGGGACTGCGCCGCTTGTTTCCACGGTTTACATGACGGTTTTACCGGCTAAGCTTGCGGGGGTAAAAAAAATTGTTTTAATCAGCCCTCCGGATAAAAACGGGCACATTAATCCGCATATTTTAGTCGTTGCGGATTTATTGAAAGTTGATGAGATTTACCGGGTTGGCGGCGCGCAGGGGATTGCAGCTTTAGCTTATGGCACAAAGACTCTTCCTAGGGTGGATAAGATTGTCGGGCCGGGGAATATTTATGTCAGCGAGGCAAAACGGCAGGTTTTCGGTACTGTTGATATTGATATGATTGCCGGGCCTACGGAATTGGTAATTATTGCTAATCGTTTTAGCGATCCGAAATTTATTATTGCTGATTTGCGTGCGCAGGCTGAGCATGCCAAAGGATTGGCAATATTAATTACTAATTCGAAGAGCTTAGCTAAAGAAGTCAAATCTCAGCTAGATGGAGATAACGGTTATATTATTTTAACTAAGAATTTAGACCAGGCTTGTGAAATAGCTAATAAGATTGCTCCGGAGCATTTAGAGATTTTGGTGCAAAATCCAAAGGCATTAGTTAAAAATATAAAAAATGCCGGAGCGATATTTTTAGGCCCCTATAGCCCGGTGGCTTTGGGTGATTATGTTGCCGGGCCAAGCCATGTCCTGCCTACCCTGGGAACAGCTAGATTTTTTTCGGGTTTGAATGTAACCGATTTTATTAAAAGCAGCCACATTATCAGTTATTCCAAAAAGGCGCTTGAGAAAATTCGGGAGCCTTTAGAAAAAATTGCCGGTATTGAAGGCTTACAAAAACACGTAGATTCGGTGAAGAGCAGGTTTTTATAACGGGGAAAATTAATGAAAAAAAGAACATCAACTATAAAAAGAAAAACTAAAGAAACGCAGATTAGCGTAAGGTTAGTAATTGGCGGAGAAGGCAGGAGTAAGATTGATACCGGAATCGGCATGCTGGATCACATGCTTGAGTTGTTCAGTTTTCACGGTTTATTTGATTTAGATGTTTCCGCTCGAGGCGATCTTAAGGTTGATATTCACCATACCAATGAGGATGTCGGGATTGTTTTGGGGGATGCTTTTAAAAAAGCCCTGGGAGAGAAAAAGGGGATTAAGCGTTTTGGTTCTATTTCTGTGCCGATGGAAGATGTAGTAGCTAATGTAGTAATTGACATCAGCGGCCGGGGATTTTTTAACGGAATAAAAGCTCAAACAGGAAAATTACCGAAGATTGATAAAGATCAAGGATATTCGTTTGAATATGCCAATCATTTTTTTGAGGCATTTGCTAAAAGGCTAGGGATGAATTTGGATATTAGTGTCTGCAGTTTTAATCCTGACCTGCATACTAATTTAGAGCCTATTTTTAAGGCCCTGGGCATTGCCTTGGATCAGGCTACGGTGATTGACCCGCGCAGAAAAGGTATCCCCTCGACTAAAGGCGTTATTGACTAATGAAAATTGCGGTTATTGACTATGGTATGGGCAATATTCATAGCGTAGCAAAGGCAATTAGCTTAAGCGGGGCAACTGCGTTAATAACAAATAAGAAATCCGATATAATTTCTTGCGATAAGCTGGTATTACCGGGAGTCGGGGCTTTTAGTGATGCAATGTCGGAATTAGCAAAGCAGGATTTAATTAGTGTGATTAAGGATTTGGTTAATCAGAAGAAGCCGTTTTTGGGAATTTGTTTAGGCATGCAGCTTTTGTTGGAAAATAGCCAAGAGGCTGGAGACAAAAATGGGCTGGGTATTTTAAGCGGCCAGGTGATAAAATTTAGCAGTAAGCCGGGGCAGAAAGTTCCGCACATGGGTTGGAATAATCAAAAGATCGTTGCGCAAGCATGCCCTTTGTTAAAAGGAGTAAGCGGCGATTCCCAGGTTTATTTCTGCCACTCATATTACGCAAACCCTGTTGATAAAACGGTGGTTGCCTCAACTTGTGATTATGGTTTGGAGTTTGCCAGTGTCCTTTGGAAAGATAATGTTTATGGAGTACAATTTCATCCGGAGAAAAGCCAGTTAACCGGATTAAAGATAATTAAAAACTTTGTGGCCCTATGTTAATTATACCGGCAATTGATTTAAGAGGCGGAAAAGTAGTCAGGCTTTTTCAGGGGAAATTTAATCAGGAGAAAGTCTATTCCAGTGATCCGGTTAAAGTAGCCAAACATTGGGCAAAACAGGGTGCAAAATTTTTACACATTGTAGATTTAGACGGCGCATCTAGCGGGGTATCTAAAAATCTTGAAGTTGTCAAAAAGATTATTGATCAGGTGGGCATCCCTCTTGAATTCGGCGGAGGGGTGAGAAGCGTTGAGGCGATAGCTAAATTACTTAAATTAGGGGTGCAAAGAGTTGTCCTGGGGACCAGAGCAGCTAAGGATGCGGAATTTTTAAAAAAAGCCTGGCAGAAATTTGGTGAAAAAATTATTGTTAGCATTGATGCTAAAGACGGTTTAGTTTTGACTGAAGGCTGGGATAAAACTGCTTCTAAAACGGCATTAAATTTTGCTCAAGAATTAAAAAGAATAGGTTTTAAACAGTTAATTTATACTGATATTTCTAAGGATGGAACTTTGACTGGGCCGAATATTTTGGGGATTAAGGAGCTGCTTAAGGCAACCGGATTGAATATTGTTGCTTCAGGTGGTGTTTCGGATTTAAAAGATTTATTTAAGCTCAATAAGCTTAAGGAACAAGGGGTCACAGGGGTAATTATTGGTAAAGCGCTTTACGAAGGTAAATTTACTTTAGCCGAAGCGTTGAAACATAACTAGGAAAGGGAGGAAGGAAACATGGTAAAAAGAGTATTGTTGTTAGGGGTGGCTACGGCTTTTGTTTTTTCTTTAAGTGGGTGTGCTACAACCAAGAAGAACGATGATTTGCTAACTCAAGGATTAAAAAACAAGATTATGGCGTTAGAGTCGCAGCTAAATGAAAAAGATAACGAAATAAATAGCTTAAAGGAAGGTTCGGTTAAAACCAGTGAAGTAACTACAGAAACAACGGTTGCCAAAGTTAGCCAGGTTAAGGATGTGCCAACTTTAAAACAGATTCAGACTGCTTTAAAAAATGCCGGTTATTATCAGGGTGTTGTTGATGGAAAAATTGGTAAAAATACCCGCCAGGCAATAAAAGATTTTCAAAAAGCAAATAATCTTCCGGTTGATGGTAAAGTAGGCAAGAAGACTTGGGAAGTTCTAAAAGATAATTTAAACAAAAAAACTAAGTAAATAGTCAGAAGGGTAGATTAATTACTATCTTTTATGCTTAGCAAACGTATTATTCCTTGTTTGGATATTAAGGACGGTCGCGTAGTCAAGGGTGTTAAGTTCCTTGGGCTGCGCGATGCCGGTTCCCCGGTTGAAGTAGCCAAGGCTTATGACGCTCAAGGGGCAGACGAGTTAGTGTTTTTGGATATTACCGCAAGCTTTGAGAATCGGAAAACTTTAGTTGATTTGGTTCAGAAGATCGCGCAAAATATTTTTATGCCTTTTACGGTCGGCGGGGGAATTGGCGAGATTGAAGATATTCGCAACATTTTGAATGCCGGAGCTGAAAAAGTTTCGATGAATACTCAGGCGGTTAAGTTTCCTCAGTTAATCAGCGATGCTGCGAAAAGGTTCGGCAGTCAGTGTGTTGTTGTGGCCATCGATGCTAAAAGGCAGGAAAAGATGTGGGAGGTATTCATTAACGGCGGCAGGACTCCGACAGGAATTAATGCATTGGTTTGGGCTGAAAAAGCAGCTAGGCTTGGAGCAGGTGAGATTCTTTTAACCAGTATGGATTTTGATGGAACCAAAGGCGGTTACGATTTAGAGTTAACTAAGGCCATAACTAGTAAAGTTAATATCCCGGTAATTGCTTCCGGTGGAGCCGGATCTTTGGAAGATTTTTATAATGTTTTTGTTGAAGCTAGGGCCGATGCTGCGTTGGCTGCTTCACTTTTTCATTATAATGAATTTTCGATAAGCCAGGTAAAGAGTTATTTAAAAGAAAGAGGAGTGCCGGTAAGGTTATTGTAAGAATTTCAAATTTGTTTAAGATTATGAGTTTAGAGTTTTAATTAAAGGGGATAAAGGGTGAAAAAAATATCTTTTAAATTAGGAAGTTTGAAGTTTGATCAGAAGGGATTAATTCCGGCAATTGTTCAGGATTATAAAAATAACCAGGTATTAATGCTGGCTTATATGAACAAGGAATCATTACGGAGAAGTTTGAAATTAGGCAAAACCTGTTTTTGGTCGCGTTCGAGAAAAGAATATTGGGTTAAAGGATTAACCAGCGGCCATTTCCAGTTTATTAAAAAAATTGCCTATGATTGTGATTTGGATGCTTTATTAATTAAAGTGCGCCAGGTTGGTAAAGCCTGCCATACAGGCAATCGTTCATGTTTTTATCGGGATATAAAATAAAGGTAAAATTGATCAAACCAGATTTAAAAGAATTTTTAAATTTTAGTAAAAAAGCAAATGTTATTCCGGTGTATCAAGAGATAAATGCTGATTTGGATACTCCGGTTTCGGCTTTTTTAAAATTAGAGCAGGGAGATTATTCCTTTATTTTGGAGTCAATTGAGGGCCAGGAAAAGATCGCCCGGTATTCTTTTATCGGGACTAATCCCAGTTTGGTTTTTAAAAGTAAAGGGAAGCAAATTGAAATTATTGACACTCAAAAGAATAAAACGAAAAAATTTGTTGTTTTAGGCTCACCGTTAGATGAAATTAAAAGAATAATGCAGGATTTTCGCAGCGTTCAAGTACCCGGGCTGCCGCGTTTTTATGGAGGTTTAGTCGGTTATGTGGGTTATGACACGGTAAGATTTTTTGAAAATATTCCGGATAAGAATAAAGATGATTTAAATATTCCGGATATACTTTTAATTCTAACCGATACACTTTTGATTTTTGACCGTTTAAATCATTCAATTAAGATCTTAAGTAATGTTCTTTTGCCAAAAAATTCTAATATTCTTAAGAAAAGGCAGCTTTATGAATCGGCAGTTAAAAAAATCCAAGTCATTCAGGATAATTTCAATCAATCGGTTATCCAGAAGCAAATAAAAAACAATTTCAAACAATCAGAAATTAAGAGTAATTTAAAAAAATCAGAATTTGTTAATATAGTAAAAAAGGCAAAAAAGTATATCAAGAAAGGCGATATTATCCAGGTAGTTTTGTCGCAAAGATTTAAGGTTGCTACGCAAAAAAATGATTTTGCAATTTATCGTTCTTTACGCAGCCTCAATCCTTCGCCTTACATGTATTATCTAAAGTTTAAAGATTTTGCAGTTATCGGTTCAAGCCCTGAGACGCTGGTGCGTTGTGAGAACGGCATAGTGCAAACTCGGCCGATTGCCGGTACGCGCAAGCGCGGCAAGAATGAGCAGGAAGATGTCAGATTAGAAAAAGAGCTTTTGAATGATGAGAAAGAAAAAGCTGAACATTTGATGTTAGTTGATTTGGGCCGGAACGATTTGGGCCGGGTGAGCAAGCTGGGGCAAGTCAAAGTTGATTATTTTATGCAAGTTGAAAAATATTCTCATGTTATGCATCTGGTCAGCCAGGTAAGCGCAATACTTGACAAAAAAGCTTTTGATATCTATGATGTTTTGAAAGCCGCGTTTCCGGCAGGCACGGTTTCCGGCAGCCCGAAGATCAGGGCAATGGAAATTATCGATCAGTTGGAAAAATCAAAACGTTCTTTGTATGCCGGGGCAATTGGTTATTTTAGTTTTTCGCATAATTTGGATACTTGCATTGCTATTCGGACAATATTATTAAAGGACGGTTTTGCTTATGTACAGGCCGGGGCAGGGATTGTCGCTGATTCGGTGCCGGAAAAAGAATATCAGGAATCAGTGAATAAAGCCCAAGGCATGATGGAAGCAATTTTAAAATGATTTTAAACTCTAGATAGATTTTTAGGGTTTATTGTTTACAGGTTAACAGCAGTATAATAAAGGAGGATGCAAAAAATGGCAGTTCATATTCGTTTAAGAAGGATTGGTAAGAATCCAAGTGGAAAACCGCATTTTCGCGTTACTGTTTTTGATGAACGCATGGGTAGAGATAGCCGCATAATTGAAGAATTGGGTTATTATAAACCGACTACCGGTGAAGCAAGGCTTAAGGTTGAACGTATTGCCGAGTGGGTTAAGAACGGTGCACAGTTGTCGACCACAGTTAAGAGTTTATTAAAGAAATCACAAAAAGGAGCTTAATATGCCGCAAACAAGCGCAGCTAGTCCGTTGGTTCAGCTTTTTCCGTTAGCCTTAATTTTCATTATTTTTTATTTTCTCCTGATCCGCCCGCAAAAACAAAAAGAGAAAGAGCATCAAAAAATGTTGGCTGGGATTGCTAGGAATGATGAAATTGTAACTTTAGGCGGAATACATGGAACAGTAGTTACTTTAAAAGAAAAGACTTTAATCTTACGCATTGATGAGAATGTAAAAATGGAAATTGAAAAGAACAGCGTAGCTTATATTAAAAAGCTTTAAGAAGTATTTAAAAAAATAGGAGCTAAAGCACGATGGAAAGAAAACTGATTTATAAAATATTGCTTATTTTAGGAGTTGTGGGCCTGTGTTTGTATTACACTTTTCCTTTAAATAAGCGTATTAACTTAGGCCTGGATTTACAAGGTGGGATGCATCTTTTGCTTAAAGTTGATACCAGTCACCTTGAAGGCCAAGCCAAACTTGATGCTTGTGACCGGGCACTTGAAGTGATCCGTAATCGTATCGATGAGTTTGGGGTCAGAGAGACTTCCATTCAAAAACAGGGTGAAGATGAAATTGTTGTTCAGCTCCCCGGCGTAACTGACCGGCAGCGCGCCATTGATTTGATTGGCAAAACTGCGATGCTTGAATTCAAAGTTGTTTCCAATGAAACTGAAAAATTAAAAGAAGCAATTGCCGGAACAGTTCCAGACGGTTATGAATTAAAGTATACCCCGGATGAGAATGAGCCGCTTTTACTTGAAAAGAAGGCAGTATTGGTTGGAGACACTTTGACTAATGCTTCAGTACGATTTGATCAGAGCCAGTTCAATGAACCGATTGTTTCTTTGCAGTTTAATCCTGTTGGTGCTAAGAAGTTCTCTGAGGTTACTGCGGCAAATGTCGGCAAGCGCCTGGCGATTGTCTTAGACGGCAAAGTTCAGTCGGCTCCGCGGATCAGGGAGGCAATTCCTTCAGGTGAAGCGGTAATTACCGGAAGATTTGATGCGCAGGCTGCTCAAGATTTGGCGTTGGTCTTAAGGGTTGGCGCTTTACCTGCTCCAATGTATGTTGAAGAAGAGAGAACCGTTGGGCCGCTTTTGGGCCAGGATTCAATAAATAAAGGGGTTAAGGCTTGCCTGGTTGGTTGTGCTTTAGTCTTTATTTTTATGGCGGGTTATTATTTGTTAGCCGGCTTAATCAGTGATATCGCGCTTTTACTAAACCTTATTATGATTCTTGGCGGGTTAGGTTTGCTACCGTTACTTTTTCCAGGGGTTTCAGCGACATTGACTTTACCCGGTATTGCCGGTATCGCTCTATCTTTAGGTATGGCAGTAGATGCAAACGTTTTGATTAATGAGCGGATTCGAGAAGAACTTTCTGCCGGAAGGAACCTGCGGGCGGCCATAGCTAATGGTTATTCCAGAGCGTTTAGTGCTATTTTTGATTCTAATTTGACTACTTTGATTGCAGCTTTTATGTTGTTTCAATTTGGGACGGGCCCCATCCGTGGTTTTGCGGTTACTTTGACCATTGGTTTAATAGCAAGTATGTTTACGGCAATTGTCGTTACACGTGTAATATTTGATTTATTGCTTAATTCAGGTTTGGTTAAGAACTTGCCGATGTTGAAGTTGATCGGAGAAACAAAACTGGATTTTATTAGTAAGCGAAAAATATTTTATGCACTCTCATTAATTATAATCGTTGGGGGGTTATCGCTATATTTTAAAAAAGGCCCGGCAGTTTATGGTATTGATTTTGCCGGAGGGCAGCTTCAGGAATATAGTTTTAAAAATCCTCCGCAGATTGATCAGGTGCGCCAGGTGTTAAAAGACATAAACCTTGCTGATGCATCTATTCAGCAGTTCAAGGATAACCCGAAGGTAGTTTTAATCAGGACCACTGAAGACAAAAACCAGATTCTGACGGATAAATTGAAAGCAACTTTTCCTAATGAGGATATTCAGATACTAAAGATTGAACGAGTAGGCCCGGTTGCCGGAAATCATCTTAAGAAAAAAGCTGTGCTGGCGCTTGTTTGGTCGCTGATTGCAATTTTAATTTATGTCAGTTTCAGGTTTAAACATGTAAACTTTGCGTTAGCTGGCATAATTGCTCTTATGCATGACGTGTTGGTTACGTTGGGATTTTTAGTTTTTACTAACCGGCAGATTGATCTTTTAACGGTAACTGCTTTCTTGACTATTGCTGGTTATTCGATTAATGATACTATTGTTATTTATGACCGGGTGCGTGAGAATGCCCGTCTTTACCGTAAGCTTTCTTTAAAGGAGTTGATTAATTTAAGTGTAAATCAGACTCTTGGCCGCACGTTATTGACTTCCGGGGTTACGCTTTTGGTAGTTATTGCCTTTATGTTTTACGGAGGAGATGTTTTAGGTAATTTCTCTTTTGCCTTATTTGTGGGTTTTATTTCAGGCGTATATTCAACAGTTTATATTGCTTCGCCTTTAGTGCTTGCTTGGAGCGGGAAGAATAAAAAATAGGAGATTGCTATAAGCACGCTTTAATCGGGGACGCTCCTATTTAATTAAATTAAATAGGAGCGTCCCCGATTTATTTATTTTAAATATGCTATTTAAATCTCTCAAACTTTATCTTAATCAGAATATCAATTTAGAGGCTCTTTCTGAGGCAGTAGTTGATTTTGGTTATAAGCGGCAGGAGGTGATTTCTGTTGAGGGAGATTTTGCCCGGAGAGGCTCGATTATTGATATTTTCCCGTTTTCTTTTGAGCTGCCTATTCGTATTGAGCTGGATAATGACAAAATAATTTCGATTAAAACTTTTAATCCCTCGACTGGAGAACCTCTTTGGCAGCATAGTATTGTTATTGTCTTGCCGCATAAAAAATCTTCAAGTTCAAGAAGCAGTGCTTTCAGCGAAGAATTTCCTTTAAAAAATTTTCTGGATTTAAATATTGGTGATTTTGTGGTGCATAATCAGCATGGCATTGGTAAGTTCCAGGGCATGCAGAAGATCAAGGTGGGAGGGGCGCTTAAAGATCATTTGGTAATTGAATATGACCGTAATGAAAAACTTTTTGTGCCGACTGATGCGATGCATTTGGTGCAAAAGTATATTGCTTTCCAGGCACGCAAGCCAAAGCTTTACCGGTTGGGCAGTAAGGAGTGGCAAAGAGTAAAAAACAAGACCCGTCAAGGTATTCAAAAATTAGCCTGGGAGCTTTTAAGTTTGGAAGCAATGCGTCTTGCCTGTAAAGGTTTTAAATTTTCTGCCGATACAGAGTGGCAGGCTGAGTTTGAAAAAACATTTCCTTATGAAGAGACTCCGGATCAAATCAAAGCGATGCTTGAGGTTAAGCGGGATATGGAGTCTTTTAAGCCGATGGACCGGCTGCTCTGCGGTGATGTTGGTTACGGTAAAACCGAAGTGGCAATGCGTTCGGCTTTTAAGGCGGTTATGGATAATAAGCAAGTTGCTTATCTTGTTCCAACTACAATTTTAGCCGAGCAGCATTATAAAAATTTCAGCGCACGTTTAAGCAATTTTCCGGTGGATGTGCAGATGCTTTCGCGTTTTAAGACGATTGGCCAGCAGAAAGAAATTATCAAAAATATAACTTTGGGCAGTGTAGATATTGTTATTGGCACACACAGGCTTCTTTCGTCTGACGTAGTTTTTAAGGATTTAGGTTTAGTCATCGTTGATGAGGAGCAGCGGTTTGGCGTGAAAGCTAAGGAACAGTTAAAGAAGCTGAAAAACATGACTGATGTTTTGGTTTTGACCGCAACTCCGATTCCCCGTACATTATATATGAGCTTGATGGGGGCAAAGGATTTCTCGGTAATTAATACTCCTCCTCAAAATAGGTTGCCTATCAAGACGGT
Organism: Candidatus Omnitrophota bacterium; assembly: GCA_041663665.1. Lineage (GTDB taxonomy): Bacteria > Omnitrophota > Gorgyraeia > Gygaellales > Profunditerraquicolaceae > UBA6249. Next base: position 113,652 of record JBAYMG010000001.1, read on the forward strand.
TGTGGTAGAATATGATACAGATTTGGTCACTCAGGCGATTAAGCGCGAGCTTGAACGCAAGGGGCAGGTGTTCTTTCTGCATAACCGGATTCTAGACCTGGATAAGATTAAAGATAGAATTGCCAGAGCTTTGCCTCTTGGTGTGCGAGTAGCTATCGCCCATGGCCAAATGCCGGCAAAGGTGCTTGAGCAGATAATGGCAGATTTTATTTCAGGGAATATCGATGTTTTAGTTTCGACGATGATTATCGAATCCGGAATTGATATACCTAATGCCAATACTATTATTATAAATAATGCGCAAATGTTTGGATTGTCGGATTTGCATCAGCTGCGGGGCCGGGTGGGGAGGTTTAATCGTTCCGCATATGCGTATTTTATGTTTCCGAAAAAAGAGATTTTAGAATCCGTTGCTTTAAAGAGGCTGCAGGCAATAGAAAATCACAGCGGCTTGGGCGCAGGTTTTAATATCGCCACAGAGGATCTAGAGATTCGCGGTGCAGGGAATTTGCTGGGAGGAGAACAGCACGGGTTTATAATTGCTATCGGTTTTGATCTTTATTGCCGCTTGTTAAAAGAAGCAATTTCTAATTTTAAGAAAGTAGGTGTTTTTAATGAAACGCATAACTAGTTTATTTATTTTGTTTTGTCTGGTAGTTTTGCCTTTTGTTTCTCTTTATGCCCAGGATAAAATGGTAGCGATAGTAAATAATGAAATTATTACCCAGAAAGAGCTCAATGATTTTTTAAGTTTTATACGCATGCAATATTCATCTCAGCTTAAGGGAAAAGAGTTGGAAGAAAAAATGAGTTCGCTGAAACAGGATTTACTTAAGCGTTTAATTGAAGACCGGATTATGCTCCAGGCGGCAAAAAATGAAAAAATTATTATTGAGCCGGATAGGGTAAAGGATAAAATTAATGAGATCAAGAAACGCTATAATTTAGAATCAGATTTTGAAAAAGATTTAGCCAAGCAGGGGCTGGTTCAGGCGGATTTAGAGAATAAAATTCGCGAGCAGATGTATACCTATGCGATTATCGAGCAAAAAGTACGCTCTCGGGTAGCTGTACGTCCGGATGAGATCACTAGCTTTTACAATCAAAATAAGCGTCAGTTTGTAAAGCCGGAAGAAAGAATCCTTACGGTTTTTATTTTTCAGGATGAAGACTTAGCTAAAACTGTAAGTTACCAGCTACGCCTGGGTACAAAAATAGAGGATTTGGCAGGGAAGTATCCTTTTGCCCAGGATACTCTTTCTGCTTCGCAGGGGCAGGAATTGCGCAGCGAGATTGAAAATACGGTTTTTAAATTAGGAATTAGCGAGGTGTCCAGTCCGGTTAAGGTGGACAAACAGTATTATATTTTTAGATTAGATAATATTATCGGTAGCCAGCAGATGAGCCTGGTTCAGTCGCAGGATAAGATTCAGGCATTTTTATTTGAAAAGAAATTGCAGGAAGAAATGGTAAAGTGGTTAAATGAGCTTAAAAAACAATCCTACATTAAAATATTCGAAAATTAGAGTTGGTTTGACCATCGGTGATCCCGCAGGAATCGGCCCGGCAATTACTTTAAAAGCATTTAAAGCCTTAAGGAATATTGTAAATTTTACAATTATCGGCGATAGTTTTGTTTTAAGTCGACAGGCTAGTGTCTTGGGGCTTAAGCCTTTTGATGCTGAGTTGGTAGATTTAAATAATATTCAGAAAGAAAATTTTGTTCCGGGTAAATTAACAGCTCGGGGAGGGCGAGCTTCTCTTGAATATCTGGATAAAGCCCTACAGCTGCTCAAAGAAGATAAGATTGATTGTTTAGTGACCAGCCCCATCTCTAAGGAAGCAATTAACTCAGCCGGTGCCAAGTTTTCAGGGCATACTGAGTATTTAGCCAAGAAAACAGGCTCTGGTGATTTATTGATGATGTTGTTGAACGATAAATTAAAATTCAGCTTAGTAACCAGGCATATTGCGCTTTCACAAGTCTCGAAGGCATTGACTAAGAAAAATTTAGAAAATAATATATTAAATACGATTAGCTGCTTAAGGTCATTATTTTTAATTGAAAAACCGAGTTTGGTTGTTTGCGGATTAAATCCGCATGCTTCGGATAATGGAGTAATCGGCAAAGAGGAGCAAGAAATAATTAATCCGGTAGTTAAAAGCTTAAAGAATAAAGTTAAGGGGGCACTTATTGCCGGCCCATTTTCAGCAGATGTAGCAGTGCTTAAGAATTTTGAGCGAAAATTTGATTGCGTAATTGCGATGTATCATGACCAAGCACTGATACCTTTAAAACTAACAGGTTTTAATAGCGGAGTGAATCTTACCTTCGGTTTACCTTTTGTCCGGACTTCACCGTTACATGGCACTGCTTTTGATATCGCCCATAAGCCTGCCTTAGCCAATCCTGATTCTTTGATTGCTGCAATTAAGCTTGCCATAAAATGTACATTAAACCAAAAAAAAGCTTAGGCCAGAATTTTCTTATTGATCAGAATATCCAAAGAAAAATAGTCAAGGCTTGTAATTTGTCTAAAGAGGATATTGTTTTAGAGGTTGGCTCCGGTTCGGGGCAGTTGACAACCGGCTTTGCCCAGTTGGTTAATAAAGTTTATGCCTTAGAGGTTGATTCCCGTTTACATCAAGGGCTTGAGCTAAAATTAATTAAATATGATAATTGCCAGGTTATAAAAAGTGATATCTTAAAATTTGATATAAAAGAGTTTTTGCAGGAAAATAACATAAAACAGAAAATTAAAGTAATTGGAAATATTCCTTATTATATTTCCAGCCCGATAATTGAGCATTTAATTACTTACCGTGATAATATTGCACAGGCTTTTATGACGGTACAGAAAGAGTTTGCCCGCAGGGTAGTAGCTGGTCCCGGTTCAAAAGAATACGGTTCTTTTAGCTGTTTCGTCCAGTATTATGCTCAAAGCCAAATACTTTTTGAAATTAAGAATACATGTTTTAGGCCTGCGCCAAAAGTCGATTCCTGTTTTTTATCTTTAAATTTTAGAAATAATCCTGTTGTAATAGTTGAAGACGAAGAGATGCTTTTTAAAATAATCCGCGCGGCATTTGGCCAAAGGAGGAAAACTTTACGTAATAGTTTGAGTGATTTTATAAATCCGCCGGAACTTGAGGAGTTCCTCAAAAGTGCCGGTATCGATAAGAATATCCGGCCGGAAGATTTAACTTTAGGGCAATTTGGAGAGTTATTAAAAAAAGTAAAAAAAAATCTTGACAAACAACTCAACTTAAGATAAAATCCTTTACTTGCATAAATCAAAGTTTTAAATTATTTTTAACTTACAGTTTTATTACCGAAGAAAGAGATTTGAAAAATTTCTTAAGGGTAAGATTTTTTTTGTTTCTTAGCTTTACCAACAAAGCAAACTCGATTATGCTGGAGTAGCTCAGTTGGCAGAGCACGTCCTTGGTAAGGACGGGGTCACGAGTTCAATTCTCGTCTCCAGCTTAAATTGGCTGCAAGGCCATACCGGCGCAATACCTTATAAGCGCCGGGTGTTTAAGCTAAAATTTATGGAACGAGCGCAGCAACCAGAGAGTTAAGCGGTAAAGGATAATAAAAATATGCGCGAAACTATAACTTTAGAATGTACGGTTTGTAAGAATAGAAATTATACGACGGCAAAGAATAAAAAATTGCATCAGGATAGGCTTGAGCTTAGTAAGTTCTGCAATTCCTGTCATAAGCATACCCCGCATAGAGAGATTAAATAATTTAGGGGCGTCGGTTAATGGCAAACCAACGGTCTCCAAAACCGTGACTGCAGGTTCAAGTCCTGCCGCTCCTGTAGTTTTGGGGATGGGTTTAAAGTTATTTGAAAAATATGAATATTTTAGCGAAGCCGATAAATTTTTTAAATGAAGTAAGAAGCGAATTAGGTAAAGTTGCCTGGTCAACAAAAAAAGAATTAATTGCTTCAACGGTTTTAGTAATTACGATTACGGCAATAATGACAATTTTTATTGGGATAGTTGATCTGGGGTTATCCAGATTTCTAAGTGTGGTTTTTAGATGAAAAATTGGTACGTTGTACATACGCAAACCGGAATTGAAGAAAAAGTAAAGGCATCTTTAGAAAAGAGCATTATTACTAAAGGCCTGCAAGAAGTAATTACTAACGTAGTTATTCCTACCGAACAGGTTTCTGAGGTGCGTGCGGGAAAGAAAAAGATTACGTTAAGAAAATTTTTTCCCGGATATTTACTGGTCGAAATGCAATTAAGTGAAGAAACATATTTATTTGTTAAGAATTCTCCCGGAGTTACCGGTTTCATCGGTTTAGGCCGAAAGCCTGTTGCGCTTCCCCAGGAAGAAGTAGATAATATACTTAAGCGTACTAAAGATACTGCAGCTAAGCCTTCACCAAAAATCGTTTTTGAAAAAGGCGAGCAGGTTAGGGTTAATGAAGGCCCGTTCTTAAATTTTAATGGCACAATCGAAGAGGTTTATCCTGAAAAAGGAAAAATTAAGGTAAGTGTTTCTATTTTTGGCCGTTCTACTCCAGTTGAGTTAGAATATTGGCAGGTGGAGAAAGTTTAACTATGGCAAAACCAATTAAAGCACAGATCAAACTACATGTACCAGCAGCTCAGGCAAATCCGGCTCCGCCGGTTGGGCCCGCATTAGGCCAGCATGGCGTTAACATTATGCAGTTTTGTAAACAGTTTAATGATCAGACTAAAGGCCGCGATGGTTTAATTTTGCCGGTAATTATCAGTGTCTATGAAGATAGAAGCTTTACCTTTATTATAAAGAGCCCGCCTTCATCTATTCTATTAAAGAGGGCAGCAAATTTGGCTAAAGCCTCAGGTACAAGCGGTAAAGAGACTATCGGTAAGGTAACTAAAAAACAGGTTGAGGATATTGCAAAGCTAAAGCTCATCGATCTTAATACTAATAATATGGAAAAGGCTGTTAAGAGCATTGAAGGAACTGCCCGCAGTATGGGTATTGCCATTGAAGGATAAAGATGAAAATACTAAGCAAGAGATATAAAGAATCAGCTAAGCAGGTAGAGCCAAATAAGTTCTATCAACTAAAAGAAGCTATTGCTATATTAAAAAAATTACCTAAGCCGAAATTTGACGGTTCGGTTGATTTGCATTTTAATTTAAGCGTTGACACTAAAAAGAGCGATCAGATGATCCGCGGTACGGTTGTCCTTCCGCATGGTACCGGTAAAAAAGTACGCGTTGCAGTATTCTGCAAAGGTGAACATGAGCGGCAGGCAAGAGAGGCAAAAGCAGATTATGTCGGAGCCAATGAATTAATGGATAAAGTTGCTGCCGGATTCCTTGATTTTGATTGCGCTATAGCTACCCCGGAAATGATGAAAGATTTAAGTAAGCTAGGGAAAGTGTTAGGGCCTCGCGGTTTGATGCCTAGTCCTAAGACCGGCACAGTTACTAACGATATTGCCAAAGCCATTGAAGATGTAAGAAAAGGAAAAGTTGAGTTTCGCGTGGATAAGCAGGGCGGAATACATCTATCTATTGGTAAAATTTCTTTTGATGAAAATCAGATTAATGACAACGCTTCAAAAGTAATTGAAGCGGTTAATGAATCAAGGCCAGCCTCGGTAAAAGGTAAATTTGTAAAAAGTTTAGACATAACTACTTCCATGAACCCGGGATTAAGGATTACTTGTTAAAATGAAAAAAATAGGATTATTAGTTAAAGAAGTATCAGAGCAACGCATCAAAGAAAGTTTTAAATCTTGTAAAGGTTTAATCATTGTAAAATATTCTGGAGTATCTAGTCCGGACATGTGTAGCTTAAGGAAAATTCTTAAAGGCACAGGTTCGGACCTTTTTGTTGTTAAAAATAGTATTGCCAGAAGGGCAATGACGGAATTAGGCTTGAAGGATTTGATCAAGTCTGTCGAAACCCCAAGTGCTATGATCTTTTTTAAAGATGAGCCGGTTGATGTTTCTAAGATATTATGTGCTTTTCGCAAGGAACATGCGAAGCTGGTTTTAGAAGGCGGATTGTTAGGCGATAAATTGTTAAGTTTAAAAGATATAGAAAAAATGAGTACGCTTCCTTCGAAAGATGTACTCAGGACTCAGGTGGTTGTTGCTTTAAATGCTCCAATTTTAAAATTAGTAATTGTCTTAAATCAGACTTTAACTAAATTCGTATATTGTTTAGATCAAATTAAACAGAATAAAGAAAAAAATAATTAATTTATAAAATCAAATTAACAAAACAGGAGGAAGAGATGTCAACTGCAAAATTGGAAGATTTAATCAAGTCTATTGAAACAATGAGCGTACTTGAGCTTTCTGACCTAGTTAAAGCTTTAGAGGAAAAATTTGGAGTAAGTGCTAATGTCCCGATGGCCGCTGCCGCACCTGCTGCCGGAGCCGCTGCCGCACCTGCTGCCGAGGAACAAACCATTTTTACTATTATGTTGACTAATGCCGGGGCAAACAAGATCGCGGTAATTAAGGAAGTCCGTACTATTACAGCTCTTGGTTTGAAAGAGGCTAAGGATTTAGTTGATGCTGCTCCTAAGGCAATTAAAGAAAACGTAAATAAAGAAGAAGCTACAGAAATTAAAAAGAAGTTAGAAGCAGCTGGAGCTACCGTAGAATTAAAGTAAGATTAAGTAAGTTTAGGTAATTTTAATTAAGTCTAGTTAAGTAATAATAATTTAAAAAGTCAATTAAGTAAAATTAGATAAATAGTTTCGTGACGATCCATAATAACTATGATTAAACGAAAAAATTTCGCAAAGATAAAAGAAGTTTATGATTTACCCAATCTTCTAGATGTTCAGCTGGATACTTATCGTGAATTTCTTCAAATGGATGTGCCAACTTCTGAAAAAAAGAACCAGGGGTTGCAGGAAGTTTTTGGAGAAATATTTCCTATTGAAAATTCTGACCGTTCTGTAAAGTTGGAATTTATAAGTTATTCTTTAGGGAAACCTAAATATACGATGAGCGAATCAAGAAACCGTTCATTAACGTATGCTGCTCCGTTAAAAGTAAAATTTCGCTTAACGACACCCCGCGAAACAAAAGAACAGGATGCGTATTTTGGTGAAATACCGCTGATGACTGAAACTGGTACTTTTATTGTTAATGGTGATGAGCGCGTGGTAGTCAGCCAGTTACAGCGTTCTCCGGGTGTTTCTTTTGAAGAGGAATTACATCCTACCGGGAAAAAGATTTTTTACGGACGAGTTATTCCTTACCGTGGAGCCTGGCTGGAATTTAAATACGATCTTTCTGAAACAATCACCGCTTATGTTGACCGACGCAGGAATTTCCCCGCAACGCAAATTTTAAGAATTCTTGGGTTCTCCGAAGACAGCCAAATATTTGCTGCTTTTGGTAAAGAACATCCTGAAATTGTTAATACCTTAAAAAAAGATTATACTAAAAATAAAGAAGAAGCTTACCTTGATTTTTACCGCAAGATGCGGCCTACGGAACCGGTAACCAAAGAGGCTGCTGAAGGTTTATTTTATAGATTATTTTTTGATCCGGCCAGATATGATTTAGAAAGAGCAGGGCGTTTTATTTTAAATCGTAAACTAGGCATGGATGTATCTTTAGAAAAAAGAATACTTGATTCTGATACAGTAATTAAGGTAATCGAGTATTTAATCAAACTTAACGCCGGTACCGGAAAAATTGACGATATCGACCATTTGGGAAACCGACGTATTAAAAGTGTCGGCGAGTTAGTCCAAAATCAGGTACGCATTGGTTTATCACGCGTCGAGCGTTCAATTAAAGAGCGATTAAGCATTTTAGGTGAATTTGATAATTTAAATGTGCATTATTTGGTTAATTCTAAACTTTTGAGTAATCAGATCCGTGATTTTTTTGGACGCAGCCAATTGTCTCAGTTTATGGATCAGATTAATCCTTTGGCTGAAATGACTCATAAACGCCGCTTAAGTGCTTTAGGGCCAGGCGGGCTTTCACGTGAAAGAGCGGGATTTGAAGTTCGAGATATTCATCCGTCACATTACGGCCGAGTTTGCCCTATTGAGACTCCGGAAGGCCCAAACATCGGTTTAATTGCATCTTTAAGCTGTTTTGCACGAATTAATGCTTTAGGTTTAATCGAGACCCCTTATCGTAAAGTAGAAGATGGCCGCGTAACTAAAAAATTTGAATATTTAACTGCCGATATCGAGGAAGATAAATTCATTGCTCAAGCAGATGCTCCTTTAGATAGCGAAGGGCGTTTTGCAGACAAATTCGTTATTTGCCGCTATAAAGATGACTTCCCGAAAGTTCCTGCTAAAGATGTTCAATATATGGATGTTTCTGCGAAACAGTTGGTTTCTGTGGCTGCTTCATTAATTCCTTTCTTAGAGCATGACGATGCTAATCGTGCTTTGATGGGATCAAATATGCAAAGACAGGCTGTTCCGTTAATGATTACTGAAGCTCCTTTAGTCGGTACCGATATGGAAGGCAAAGTTGCTCAAGATTCCGGTACAGTAGTTATGGCTCAAGATTCCGGAAAAGTAACCAGCGTTGATGCGTCATCAATTACTGTAGGAAAGAAAATTTATCATTTGAAAAAATTCTTACGTACTAATGCTGATACTTCGATAAATCAAAGGCCTTTAGTGCAATTAGGTGATCATGTAGATGCTGGGCAGGCAATTGGCGATGGTATTGGCACCAAAGAAGGCGAGTTGGCCTTAGGTAAGAATGTTTTAGTCGCCTTGATGCCTTGGAGAGGTTATAACTTCGAAGATGCCATTCTTATTAGCGAACGATTAGTTAAATTAGATACATTTACTTCAATTCACATTGAAGAATTTAATATTGAAGCTGCCGAAACAAGGTTGGGTAACGAAGAAATTACTCGTGATATTCCTAATGTTAGTGAAGAAGCCTTAAGAAATCTTGATGAGGATGGGATAATCCGGGTCGGAGCTGAAGTTGCCGCCGGAGATATTTTAGTTGGTAAAATTACTCCTAAAACTGATTCTGAGCCTAGCCCTGAAGAGAGATTATTGCGTGCAATTTTCGGTGAAAAGGCCGGAGATGTCCGGGACACTTCATTAGTTGTTCCTCCGGGAGTAGAAGGCGTAGTTATTGATGTCCATGTCTTTCAGCGTAAAGATCGCGGCCGTAAAAGTAAAGAAGAGAAAACTAAAGAATTGGCTAAGATCCGTGAGCTTAGGGCTTACTATAAACAGGAAATTGAATTTTTGCAGGTTGAGAAAACATTACGTTTATCGCAAGAGTTGGGTATAGATAAGAAAAAAGTTGAGAAGTTTGATCTTAGTGAAAATGAAGAGGCGAAGATATTAGCTGCATCTTTTGATGAGCAAATGTCAGAATTATTGGCCGAGGAAGAGCAGGAAGTTGAAAAGATCCGCCGCGGTGATGAATTACCGACCGGCATTTTGAAACGGGTTGTGGTTTATGTTGCTACAAAACGTAAACTTTCTGAAGGTGATAAACTTGCCGGAAGGCATGGTAATAAGGGTGTAGTTGCCAGGATTATTCCTGAAGAAAATATGCCTTATATGCCTGACGGCACTCCGGTGGATGTAGTTTTAAACCCATTAGGTGTCCCTTCGCGTATGAACGTTGGGCAGATTCTCGAATGCCATTTAGGTTGGGCGGCAAAAGTATTAAATATGCATGTTAGCTGCCCAGTTTTCGATGGCGCAAAAGAAGGCGAAATTAAAGAATTACTCAAGAAGGCCGGCCTTCCCGAGGATGGAAAGATTACTCTTTATGATGGTTATAGCGGTGAGGCATTTGATCAAAAAGTCACTGTTGGATATATGTATATTTTGAAACTCATCCATTTAGTTGATGAGAAGATTCATGCTCGTTCTATTGGCCCTTATTCCTTGGTTACTCAGCAGCCACTCGGTGGTAAAGCTCAGTTTGGTGGCCAGAGATTAGGTGAAATGGAAGTTTGGGCACTTGAAGCTTATGGCGCAGCATTCACTTTGCAGGAAATGCTTACTGTTAAGAGTGACGACGTTAGCGGTAGAACACGTATCTATGAAGCAATTGTAAAAGGTGAACAGCGCTTGACTCATGGTACACCTGAGTCATTTAATGTTTTAATCAAAGAACTACAAGGCCTATGCCTTGATATCAAAACAGAAAAGGCTAAATAATGGAAGAGATAGTCTCATTTGATAGTATTTCAATTAAGATTGCCAGTCCCCAGGTAATTAAGTCTTGGTCTAAGGGTGATGTTAAAAAAGCAGAAACAATTAATTACCGTACATTAAAACCGGAAAAAGACGGACTTTTCTGTGAGAAGATTTTTGGCCCGGTACGTGATTGGGAATGTAATTGTGGAAAATATAAAGGAATAAAATTCAAAGGGATTACCTGTGATCGCTGCGGAGTAACCGTTGATCGCTCAAGCGTCAGGCGTGAGCGCATGGGCCATATCGAATTAGCTACTGCGGTTACCCATATTTGGTTTTTTAAGGCAGTGCCCAGCAGAATGAGCGCGCTTTTAGATATCGGCTTAAGGGATTTAGAAAGAATTATTTATTACGAAGAGTATGTTGTTGTTGATCCCGGAAGTACTCCGTTAAAGAAAAAAGAATTGCTTACTGATGAACAATATCAGGAAGCTTTAAGTAAATATGGTTCTGCTTTTAAGGCTAAGATTGGTGCTGAGGCAATCAGCGAGCTGCTAAAAGAATTGGATCTGGATGTTGTTTGCCGAAAATTAAGAAAAGATTTAGAGAAATCCAAAGATGTCCTAAATAATCGTAAAGCAATTAAGAATTTAAAGATTGTTGAAGATTTTAAAAAGAGCGGCAATAAACCTGAGTGGATGATTTTAGAGTTGGTCCCGGTAATTCCTCCGGATTTACGCCCCTTAGTCCCGCTAGAAGGCGGAAGATTTGCCACCAGCGACCTGAATGATCTGTACCGCAGGGTAATTAATCGTAATAATCGTCTTAAAAAATTAATGGAGCTAAGCGCTCCGGAAATTATTATTCGTAATGAAAAACGCATGCTTCAGGAGGCAGTTGATGCGCTTCTAGATAATGGCCGTCATGGTAAAGCCGTTAATGGTGCAAATAATCGCCCGCTGAAATCACTCTCTGATATGCTTAAAGGTAAGCAGGGTAGATTTAGGCAGAACCTTCTTGGTAAGCGTGTTGATTATTCCGGCCGTTCAGTCATCGTTGTCGGCCCGGAATTAAAATTACATGAATGCGGATTGCCTAAGCAAATGGCCTTAGAATTATTTGAGCCGTTTATTATTAAAAAATTAAGAGAAAAAGGTTTTGTGCATACAATTAAAGGCGCTCGCCGTATGGTTGAGCGTGGTAAGATCGAAGTCTGGGATATTTTGGACGAAGTAATTAAAGATCATCCCATTATGTTAAACCGTGCTCCAACTTTGCACCGTTTAGGTATTCAGGCTTTCCAACCATTGTTAATTGAAGGAAAATCAATAAAAATTCACCCTTTAGTTTGTACTGCTTTTAATGCAGATTTTGACGGAGACCAGATGGCAGTGCATGTGCCCTTGTCTTTAGAGTCACAGTTAGAGACTAAGGTGTTGATTATGGCTATAAATAATATTTTCTCTCCCGCTGATGGCCGGCCGGTTATTACTCCAACTCAAGATATAATTTTAGGTTTAGCCTATCTAAGCAGAGAAAAAGCCGGTGTTTTAGGCGAGAATAAAATATTTTCAAGCAGCGATGAAGTGTTAATAGCTTATGATGATAAGGCGGTTGATTTACATGCCAAGATCAAAATCCGTATTGAAAATTTATATAATTTTGATCAAAAGGCAAGTATAAATGAGAAAAAAATTATTACCACTACCGTTGGCAGAGTGTTGTTTAATCAGGTTTTACCTGCGGAGTTTGGTTTTGTTAATTGCGATTTAAATAAAGGCAGAGTTAGCGATATTGTTGTCAGCTGCTATAAAAGATTCGGACATACTACGACTATTAAATTGCTTGATGCAGTTAAGCGTTTAGGTTTTGAGATGGGTACTTTAGGCGGCATTTCTATCGGTATAGATGATATGACTGTTCCGTTAGATAAACCGTTGGTTTTAAAAGAATCCAAAGAAGAAGTAGCTAAAGTTGAAGATCAATACCGTAAAGGTATTATTACGGAGAGCGAACGTAAATCTAAAGTAATTGATATTTGGACTCATGCTACAGATAAAATTTCCGATTTATTATTCAAGGGCATGGATTCCTTTAATCCTATTTTTATGATGGCAGATTCAGGCGCCCGTGGTTCACGCCTGCAGGTTAGGCAGTTGGCCGGTATGCGTGGACTGATGGCTAAGCCTAGCGGTGAAATTATCGAGAATCCTATTACTGCAAATTTCCGTGAAGGCTTAAATGTATTAGAGTATTTTATTTCCACTCACGGTGCACGTAAGGGGTTAGCAGATACCGCACTTAAAACCGCTGATGCAGGTTACCTGACTCGTAGGCTTGTTGATGTTGCCCAGGAAGTAATTGTTTGTGAAGATGATTGCGGAACTCTTAACGGTATTACCGTTGCCGCAATTACTGAAGGTGATGAAGAGGTTGTCGGCCTTAAAGACCGCATCATCGGAAGAGTAGCCTTAAACAATGTTGTCGATATTATTACCGATGAGATTATTGTCGGCCAGGGCAGTGAAATCACTGAAGAAAAAGCCGATCAGATTGAAAAATTAGGAATTGAAAAGATTCGTATTCGCAGCGTTTTAACTTGTGAGTCCGGCCGTGGAGTTTGTGCTAAATGTTATGGCCGCAATCTTTCAACCGGCAGGATAGTTGAATTAGGGGAAGCAGTGGGAGTTGTGGCAGCGCAGAGTATCGGAGAACCCGGTACACAGCTGACCATGAGAACTTTTCATATCGGTGGTACAGCTTCCAGAACTATCGAACAATCATTTATTAAAGCCAAGAACGAAGGTTTAATAAAATACCATAGCTTAAGAGTTACCCTGAAGAATAATGAAAATGTAGTTTTGAATAGAAATGGTGCACTTAGCATTAATGATGCGCAGGGGCGTGAACTTGAGCGTTATCCTATACCGCAAGGCGCATTTATTTCTGTTGCTGACGGCGGGGCAATTAAGAAAGGTATATCGTTTGTGCATTGGGATCCTTATACCTTGCCGGTGCTTACGGAAGTCGGTGGTTTGGTGCGTTTTGAAGATTTACGTGAAAATATTACTATGCGTGAGGAAGTTAACCCAGTTACAAAATTAAGCGAACGCGTAGTTGTTGAGCATAAACCTGAGTATCACCCGCAGGTTGTTATTTTAGATAATAAAAAAGAAGTTTTAGGCATATACCCTATTCCTATCGGTGCCCACATTATTGTTAGAGATGGTGAGACCGTAGGCGGAGGAGACCTGTTGGCTAAGATTCCGCGAACAGTTGTCAAGACTCGTGACATTACCGGAGGTCTTCCGCGTGTAGCTGAACTTTTTGAAGCCAGGCGCCCTAAGGATCCTGCGGTGATCAGCGAAATTGACGGGTTTGTAGAATTCGGGGAAACCAAAAAAAATCAACGTGTGATCATTGTTAAATCTGCGACAGGTATGTTTAGGGAATATATTATTCCGCATGGTAAACATCCTAATGTTTATAAAGGCGATAAAGTTGACGCCGGACAGCAGTTGACTGATGGACCGGTAGTTTTACAGGATATTTTGAGCGTTTGCGGTGATAAAGTTTTACAGGAATATTTAGTTAATGAGGTTCAGGAGGTTTATCGTCTTCAAGGTGTGCGTATTAATGATAAACACATTGAAGTAATTATCCGCCAGATGCTTAAAAAAGTCAGAGTTGAAGATCCTGGTGATACTGAATTTTTGGCTACTCAGCAGGTAGATAAATGGATATTCCAAAAAGAGAATACCCGTGTAATTAAAAAAGGCGAGAAGCCGGCTCAGGCAACCCCGCTTTTATTGGGTATAACCAAAGCTTCACTTACGACTGAAAGTTTTATTTCTGCCGCTAGTTTTCAGGAGACTACCCGCGTTTTAACCGAAGCAGCTACGCGTGGCAAGCGGGATGAATTATTTGGTTTGAAAGAAAATGTTATTGTTGGGCACTTGATTCCGGCAGGTACTGGATTTAAGGCTCATCGCGATATTGATGTAATAAAAACAGTTGTTCAAGAAGTCCAAGAGAAAAAGGAATAATCTATGCCCACAATTGCTCAGTTAATTAGGTTTGGTAGGGTTTCTAAGAAAAAGAAAAGTAAATCACCGGCTTTAAAAGCCTGTCCTCAGAGAAGAGGGGTATGTATTCAGGTGCGTACAATGACGCCTAAGAAGCCTAACTCAGCTTTGAGAAAAATTGCCAGGGTTAGACTTACAACGGGGTTAGAGGTTACTGCCTATATTCCCGGAGAGGGACACAATCTTCAGGAGCACTCCATTGTTATGGTCCGCGGCGGCAGAGTTAAAGACTTACCGGGTGTCCGTTATCATATTGTCAGAGGTACATTGGATGCCTCAGGCGTTAATGCTCGAAGAAGAAGCCGTTCTAAGTATGGTGCAAAGAGGCCAAAGCCAGCAAAATAATTTAAGAAAACTATACTCCGCACTGATAAGGAATTGTGCGGGTATAACTAGCTAGGTAAAAGGAAAAAAATGAGAAGAAGAAAAGCGCAGGAAAAAGTTATTTTAGCAGATCCCAAATATAATAGTAAAATAATCGCCAAGTTTATGAATATGGTTATGCTTGACGGTAAAAAGGCTGTGGCTGAAAATATAGTTTACAGGGCTTTTGATATTGTGCTTAAGAATTTAAATGAGCAGGATATTTTGAAAGTTTTCTATAAAGCATTGGATAATGCCCGTCCACGTTTAGAGGTTAAACCGCGCAGAGTCGGTGGTGCAACTTATCAGGTGCCGATTGAAGTTAGGCAGGAACGCGGTACATCCATTGCTTTACGTTGGATTAGAGATTTTGCAAAAAATAGAAAAGGCAAAGCCATGGAACAGAAGCTTGCCGATGAAATTATTTCAGCTTACAAAGGCGAAGGTTCAGCAATTAAAAAAAGAGATGATACGCATAAAATGGCCGAATCAAACAAGGCTTATGCGCATTTTAGATGGTAACTGTATCCTCGCTAAAATCGGCGGGGATTAATTCGCACAGTAACTTACTCATACGTTGTGTTCGTAAGTTACGTGCTCATTAACTATGAGAAAAATACCTTTAAGTCAAATTAGGAATATTGGAATTATTGCTCACATCGACGCTGGGAAAACTACAACTAGCGAACGTGTTTTGTTCTATACCGGTAAGAACTACAAAATCGGAGAAGTTCACGACGGGGCAGCAACAATGGATTGGATGGTCCAGGAACAGGAAAGAGGCATTACTATTACTGCCGCTGCGACTACCTGTAAATGGAAAGATATAACTATCAATTTAATCGATACTCCCGGCCACGTGGATTTTACTATTGAAGTTGAAAGATCTTTAAAAGTTTTAGACGGAGCAGTAGTGGTTTTTTGCGGAGTAGGCGGAGTAGAGCCTCAATCTGAAACTGTCTGGCGTCAAGCAGACAGATATGGTGTTCCGCGCATTGCTTTTGTTAATAAAATGGACCGTACTGGTTCAGATTTTTTTGCCGTCATTGATCAAATGCGGGAAAGGTTGGCGGCTAATGTAGCAGCAATCCAGCTGCCGGTTGGCCGCGAGGGTGATTTTAACGGTTTAATTGATTTGGTTGAAAAGAGATTTATTCATTATAAAGACGAGCTAGGAAAAGATCTTGAAGTTAAAGATGTTCCTGAAGATATGCTGGCCGAATTTGAAAAATATCGCCTGATCTTAGTTGAAAAAGTTGCTGAAGCAGACGATAAAATTATGGAAGAATATCTGGCAGGGAAGAGCGTGACTAATGAAGAGTTAAAAAAAGCAATTCGCCGCAGTGTGATTGCCAATAAATTTGTCGCAGTGCTTTGTGGTACAGCTTTTAAGAATAAAGGCGTACAGTTGGTACTTGATGCGGTAAAAGATTATTTGCCTTCTCCGATAGATGTGCCGCCAGTAAAAGGTACTAATCCGGATAGCGGAGAGTTTGAAGAGGTTGCTGCCAACGATGACGCTCCATTTACCGCTTTGTGTTTTAAAGTTGCCACTGATCCCTTTGTTGGTAAGATTTATTTTGTTAGGATGTATTCAGGTGTTTTGACCTCGGGTACTTATATTTATAATGCCTCCAAGAGAGAAAGAGAACGCGTTACTAAAATTGTTAAAATGCACGCTAATCACCAGGAAGTAACTGATAGTATTTCTACAGGTGATATTGCTGCTTTGGTCGGTTTAAAAGATACTAAAACCGGCGATACATTATGTACAGAAAAAAATCCTATCCTTATCGAAGCTATGCGTTTTCCTGAGCCGGTTATTCAGCAGGCAATTGAGCCTAAGTCTAAAGATGCTCAAGAAAAATTGGGATTAGCAATGCACAAGTTAGAAGATGAGGACCCATCATTTAGGGTCAGCTATAACCAGGAAACAGGGCAAACTCTTATTGCCGGCATGGGGCAGCTGCATTTGGAAATTATTATTGATCGAATTTTACGCGAATTTAATGTCGAAGCTACTGTCGGTGCCCCGCAGGTTGCTTATCGCGAAACAATTAGAAAAAGTGTTTCCAGTGTTGGAAAATTTATTTCACAGTCCGGAGGCCGTGGACAGTATGGCCATTGTGTTATTGAGATGAGCCCGCAGGAAACTCCCGGAACCGGTATAACTTTTGAAGATAAAATTAGAAGCGGCGCAATTCCCCGTGAATTTATTCCGGCTGTAAAACAGGGAGTAATTGGTGCTGCTAAAAATGGTGTGTTAGCAGGTTATCCGGTTACTGATGTGAAAGTTATTTTAGTTGATGGATCTTTTCATGATGTTGATTCATCAGAGTTAGCATTTAAAATGGCCGGATCAATTGCTTTTCAAGATGGAATGAAAAAAGCAAATCCTGTTTTATTAGAACCGATTATGGATATTGAAGTAGTTGTTCCCGAAGAGTTCATGGGTCAAATCATCGGCGATCTAAGCAGCCGCCGTGCAAAAATAATTGCACTCGGACAGAGATTAAATTTAAGAACCATTAGGGCTAACGTTCCACTGTCCGAAGTTTTTAATTATGCAACTATAACAAGATCCTTGACACAAGGCCGTGCATCGTATACAATGGAACCTTCCTTCTACAGTGAAGTTCCTGGTCATGTAGCGGAAAAAGTAATTTCGGGTTCATCAAATATAAAAGTAAGAAAAACTTTTTAAAAAAAATAGGAGGAAATAAAATGGCTAAAGAAAAATTTTTAAGAAATAAGCCACACGTAAATATCGGAACTATTGGGCACATTGATCATGGTAAAACAACGCTCACTGCTGCTATTTGCAACGTTCTTTCTTTGCTTGGCCAAGCAGTTAAAAGAGATTATTCGGATATTGCTAAAGGCGGTACAGTTCGTGACGCGACAAAGACTGTTACTATAGCTGTTGCCCATGTCGAATATGAAACACCATCTCGTCACTATGCGCATATTGATTGCCCTGGACACGCAGATTACATTAAGAATATGATTACCGGAGCAGCTCAGATGGATGGAGCAATCCTGGTAGTTTCCGCGGCTGACGGCCCAATGCCTCAAACTCGTGAACATATTCTTTTGGCTCGCCAGGTTAACGTGCCTTCAATGGTTGTATTTATGAATAAAGTTGATTTAGTCGATGATAAAGAACTTTTGGATTTGGTTGAAATGGAAATTAGAGAGTTGTTGACTAAATACGGATATCCGGGAGACAAAACACCGATTATTCGCGGTTGTGCAAATAAAGCATATAATTGTACCGATGCTAAGGGTGCGGATGCTCAGCCGATTATTGATTTAATGAAGGCAGTTGATGAGTTTATTCCTCTTCCGCCGAGAGAATTAGATAAGCCTTTACTTATGGCGGTTGAAGATGTTTTCAGTATTGAAGGTAGAGGGACAGTTGCTACCGGAAGAATCGAACGTGGTAAGGTTAAAGTAGGTGAAGAAGTTGAAATTATTGGTTTAAGGCCGGAACTTAAGAAATCAGTAGTTACCGGAATTGAAATGTTCCGCAAGCTTCTTGATGAAGGGCAAGCTGGGGATAACGTTGGGCTTTTATTAAGAGGTGTAGAAAAAGATGATATTGAACGCGGGATGGTTATTGCTGCACCTAAATCTATCTTGCCTCATACAAAATTTAAGGCTAAGGTCTATATTTTGACCAAAGAAGAAGGCGGCAGACATACCCCATTCTTTAAAGGATATCGTCCGCAGTTTTATTTTCGTACCACTGATGTTACTGGTTCAGCTAATCTCCCTGAAGGCGTAGAAATGGTTATGCCCGGGGATAACGTAGAACTGAATGTGGAATTAATTACTCCGGTTGCCATCGAGAAGGAGTCACGTTTTGCTATCCGTGAGGGTGGGCATACCGTAGGTGCCGGTGTGGTGACTGAGGTAATTGCATAACAATGAATACGCAAAAGATACGTATTAAATTAAAGGCCTATGATCACCGGCTTTTAGATCAAGCAGTAATAGAGATTGTTGATACCGTTAAACGTACGGGTGCTAAAATTTCTGGTCCCGTACCGCTTCCCACAAAACGTGAGATTTATACGGTATTGCGTTCTCCGCATGTTGATAAAAAATCACGAGAACAGTTTGATTTATCTACCCATAAACGCCTTATTGACATCTTTGAGCCCACAGCTAAGACCATCGATTCATTAAGGAAATTAAACCTGCCTGCAGGAGTGGATGTAGAAATCAAGTAATAAACCAATAAACGGGTTAAATAAAAAATGATAGGACTAATTGGCAAAAAAATTGGTATGACTCAAGTGTTTGCGCAAGATAATAGCCAGGTTGGCGTTACGGCTATCGAGGCTGGTCCATGTCCGGTGCTGATGGTTATGGACAAAAATATCCAGTTGGGTTTTGAGTTAGTCAAAGAAAAAAATATTAAAAAACCTCAATTAGGACTTTTTAAGAAATTAAATATTGCACCGCGTAAAGTAATCAGAGACCTTTCAAAAGAGGCTAATGTCGAATATAAGATTGGCGACGAGCTTAAGGTTGATCTTTTTGCTGAAGGAGATTATGTTGATGTCAGCGGTATCTCTATCGGTAAAGGTTTTCAAGGCGGTATGAAACGCTGGCATTGGAAGGGTGGACCGGGTAGCCATGGTTCAACTTCTCATCGTCGTGTAGGTTCAATTGGTTCCAGCACTACTCCGGGCCGGGTATTTCGCGGACATCATATGCCAGGGCACATGGGTGCAACTAAAGCAACAATACAAAATTTAAAAGTTATTAAAGTTGATTTAGAGAAGAATCTTTTGTTGGTCGAAGGCGGAGTCCCAGGATTTAAAAATAGTTATCTAATAATTACTAAGGCCTTAAAGAAAAAGGCGAAGACTGCAGTAGGAAAGAAATAATATGTTTACATTACCTGTATATGATATTGAAGGCAAAGAGATAGACACAGTCAAGCTTAATGCTGCTGTGTTTGACGGCAGCGCCAATACTGATTGTTTGCATCAGGCTATTGAAAATTATCGGGCTAACCAGAGAAAAGGTTTGGCTGCTACTAAAACCCGCGGTGAAGTTCGCGGTGGTGGTAGGAAGCCTTGGAAGCAAAAAGGTACCGGTAGAGCACGTGTAGGTTCTACCCGTTCTCCGCTTTGGAGGCACGGTGGAGTTGTTTTTGGCCCACATCCTCGTGATTTTTCTTATGATGTTCCGCAAAAAGTTAAAGCCGGAGCTTTAAAAACCAGCCTTAATCTGAAATTAAATGAAAATAATTTTATGGTTCTAGATGATTTTAAAATTCAGGAGCCTAAGACTAAGTTAGCAATTGGCGTATTAACCAATCTTAAGTTATTTTCTACAAAAGAAAAGAAGGAAAAGAAAGTTTTATTTTTGACTCATAAATTAGATCCGCAGCTAAAAAAAGCTTTAAAAAATATTAGTTTTTTAACTGTAGATTTAGCCAGTGATTGCCATGCTTATGAAGTAATGAATAACCAAAAATTATTGATTACTAAAGCTGGGCTTGAAAACTTAACATTGAGGTTAAAATAATGGGTAATTTACCAATTATCATTAAAGCGCTTTTGCAGACAGAAAAATCAAGCGGTTATCTGGGCCAGGGCAAGTATCTTTTTTTGGTAACTAATGCTGCCAATAAGATCCAGATTAAAAAAGCAGTTGAGCAATTTTATAAAGTTAAGGTCAAGAACGTTAACACTTTTGTTTCAATGGGAAAATTAAAAAGAGTAAGACATCAATTAGGCCACACAGTGAATACTAAAAAAGCTGTGGTAACTTTAGTATCAGGCCAGAAGATAGAGGTAGCTTAATATGGGTATTATTAAATTTAAACCAACTACACCAAGCCGCAGGCATATGAGCGGTCCTGATTTTGCCGAAATTACTAAAGATAAACCGGAACGTTCGTTATTACTTCCGCTTAAAAAAACCGGCGGGAGAAATGCTTATGGCCGTATTACTACCAGGCACATCGGGGGCGGGCATAAACGTATGCTGCGTATTATTGATTTTAAGCGTGATATCTACGATCAGCCGGCAAAAGTTTTAGGTATTGAATATGATCCTAACCGTTCAGCTAGAATTGCTTTAGTTGAGTATCCTGATAAGAAAAAACGCTATATTATTGCTCCTTTAGGTCTTAATGTTGGAGATACAATTGTTTCCAGCAATCAAAAGGATATAGAAATTAAATTTGGTAATTGCCTGCTTATCCGTAATATTCCTTCAGGTACCTTAATTCATAATATTGAGATATCCAAAGGAAAGGGCGGCCAGATTGTGCGCAGCGCAGGTACTAGTGCACAGATTATGGCTAAAGAAAATGATATGGCGCATTTGAGATTACCATCCGGGGAAGTAAGGTTGGTAAGTTTGGATTGCCATGCTACCATTGGTCAAATTGGCAACATTGATCATGATGCAATTATTTTAGGTAAGGCAGGAAAGAGCAGATGGCTGGGAATTAAACCTTCAGTAAGAGGTTCAGCAATGAATCCTTTTGACCATCCGCACGGTGGTGGTGAAGGAAAGGCCGGCCAAGGTAATCCTCATCCAGTTACTCCGTGGGGTAAACCGACTAAGGGGTATCGCACTAGAAATCGTAATAAATATTCTAATAAATTTATTGTTAAAAGAAGGAAGCCATAATTATGCCACGTTCATTGAAAAAAGGTCCATACGTTGAAGAGAGTTTATTAAAGAAGATTCAGAAACAGACAAAAGCCGGGTTGCGCCAGGCAATTAAAACCTGGAGCCGACGTTCAACGATTATTCCGGATTTTGTAGGTTTAACTTTTGCAGTTTATGATGGTAAAAAACACGTTCCGGTTTTTGTTACAGAAAACATGGTGGGCCACAAATTAGGAGAATTTGCTCCTTCGAGAATTTTTAGAAAACATGGTGGTATCAAAGCGAAGAAGGCGCTAGAAAAAACATAAAATGATTTCAAGAGCTGAAGGAAAATTTTTAAGAATTTCACCTAGCAAGGTGCGGATAGTAGCGGATTTAGTGCGTGGTAAAGACGTAACTGAAGCGCAAGGCATTCTACTGCATTTAAACAAAAGATCGAAAGAATTTTTGATGAAGATTTTAAAATCTGCGACTGCGAATGCTAAAGTCAAAGGGTTTACGCAAGATAAATTGTATATCTCAAAAATTGTTTGCGATGTCGGGCCGATGTGGAAAAGATTTAAAGCTGCCGCTTTTGGCAGAGCTGCTTCAATAGTTAAACGTACCGTTCATATTAAAATTGAATTAGATTTAAAGCAAGGAGAGTAATTTATGGGACATAAGGTAAGTCCTTTATTATTAAGGATTGGTTTTATAAGACAGTGGCATTCGCGTTGGTTTGCTAAGCCTAAAGATTTTGCCGCACTCATTCAACAGGATTTTAAGATCAGAAAATTTATTAAAGCTAAGTTTAAGCAAGCGGCCATATCTAAGATTGTTATCGAAAGGCTTGCTGATAAAACTAAAATTCGCATATTTTCTGCCCGGCCCGGGATTATTATCGGCCGGCATGGTTCGGATATTGAACGCTTGCGCGCAGATTTAAGCGGTTTAGTTAAAAGTGAGCTGGCTATTGACATTCAGGAAGTGACCAAGCCTGCTTGGGATGCTCAACTAGTTGCGGAAAATATTGCTTTACAGCAAGAGAAAAGAATTGCATTTCGCCGGGCAGTAAAAAGAGCGATGGAGCAGTCAATGCAGTCTGGTGTAAAAGGTATCAGGGTTAGCTGTTCAGGCCGTCTTAATGGCGCGGAAATGGGCCGTAAAGAAACTTATAAGATCGGAAAAGTTCCTTTGCAAACTTTACGTGCAGATATTGATTACGGTTTTGCCGAAGCTTTGACTACCTATGGTTTAATTGGAGTTAAGGTTTGGATTTATAAAGGTGATATTTTAGGAAAACAATTTATTCAGGAAGAGATAAACGCTTCGCAACAGGCGCAGGCTAAAGAAGCTTTTAAGCCGGCCAATCGCGCGGTAAAATAAACACCGGAGCAAAAGGCTTTGTGGTGTTAGTTCATAAGGAGTAGAAATGGTCTTAATGCCCAAGAGGGTTAAGTATCGTAAATTACAAAAAGGTCAGCGGCGCGGTATTGCAACTACCGGCTCAACCGTTGCTTTTGGTGAATTTGGTTTAAAATCTTTAGATAATGGTTGGATAAAAAACACTCAAATTGAAGCTGTGCGAGTTATTTTAGCCCGGCAGCTGCATAAGGGTGGAAAATTATGGATTAGGATTTTTCCGGATAAGTCGATAACTAAAAAACCAGCAGAAGTTCGTATGGGTAAGGGTAAAGGAGATCTTGATCATTGGGTTGCGGTGGTAAAACGCGGACGCGTACTTTTTGAATTAGGCGGAGTACCGCAAGAATATGCCCGGGCATGTTTTCGCCTGGCAGCTTTTAAATTACCACTTCGCACAAAATTTGTAATCAGGATACATAAATAATATGAAAGCACTGGAATTAAAAGATTTGTCAAAAGAGGAATTATTGGATAAAGTTAAAGTTTTGTATGAAGAATTATCAAAGTTAAATATTCAACGGTATACCGGGAACGTAGAGAAACCACATAAGTTTGCCCTGATCAAACAGGACATTGCACGTATCAGGACAATCTTAAACCAGAAGAAAGATAAATAAGATGGGTAAGCAGAAAGAATTCAGCGCAGTTGTTGTCAGCGATAAAATGCAAAAGACTGTTGTAGTTAGAACCATGCATTTGTCTCGGCATACAAAATATGGCAAGACGACTAAGATGCATAATAAATTTAAGGCGCATGATGAAAAAGGTATCGCTAAAGTCGGCGACACTGTTAGTGTCATGGAAACTCGTCCTTTATCGAAAGATAAGCGTTTTATAGTTAAAGCAGTGCTTAGAAAGTCCGAGAATACAATTGCAGTTTTGCCAGAGGAGAAAGTTTAAATGCTTCAATTACGTAGTATTTTAGATGTTGCGGATAATACCGGAGCTCGTAAGGCGTCCTTGATTTGTGTAATAAATAAAATGGGAAGCTTTAGGGCTGAGATCGGGGATGTGGTCAGGGTTAATATTAAAGAATCTATTCCCGGGGCAACAGTAAAAAAAGGGGAAAAAGCTTTGGGAGTGGTTGTTCGCACCAGGCGTGATATTCATCGGGCTGATGGTTCAATCTTACGTTTCGATCGTAACGCTATAGTGATTATTGACGAAAAAGATAATCCTAGAGGAACACGCGTATTCGGGCCGGTTGCCCGCGAGTTAAGAGAGAAAAATTTTAATAAGATTATTTCTTTAGCACCTGAGGTAATTTAATGCAAAAAATAAAAAAGAACGATATCGTCCAAATAACTAAAGGTAAGGACAAAGGCAAGCAAGGAAAAGTGATTAGTATTATAGAGGATGGGGATCGAGCTATTATTGAGGGCCTGAATTTATCTAAGAAGCATAAACGCCAGAGCCGTCAGGATCAAAAAGGCGGGATAATTTCTATCGAGATGCCGGTTAGTATTTCTAATTTAATGATTTTTTGTAAACATTGTTCAAAGCCCAGCAGGATAGGGATAATGACTTTAAAAGATGGTACAAAATCCAGATTCTGTAAAAGCTGTAAAGAGGTCCTATAAAATGACACCTAGACTATTAGAAAAGTATCGTAATGAAATTATGCCTAAGCTGATGGAAGATTTTAAGCTTAAGAATAAAATGGCAGTTCCCAAGGTCGATAAAATTGTAGTGAACATGGGTATTGGCGAAGGCACTCAGGATGTTAAAGTCTTGGAGAAATCAGTTGATGAATTGGCAAATATAACCGGCCAGAAGCCGATTATCCGCCGAGCAAAAAAAGCTATAGCTAATTTTAAAGTTAGAGAAGGACAAGCTGTTGGGGCAAAGGTCACCCTAAGGCGTACAATGATGTATGAATTTATGGATCGTTTGCTGAATATTGCTTTACCGAGGATTCGTGATTTCCGTGGCGTATCCAGCGATTCTTTTGACCAAGGTTTTAATTATACTCTTGGTTTAAGCGAGCAAATTATTTTTCCGGAAATTGAGTATGATAAGATTACTCGCACCCAGGGCATGGATATAACTTTTGTAATCAAGAATGCCAAAAATGTGGAACAAGCAAGGAGCCTGTTAAAATATTTTGGCATGCCTTTTAAGCATAAGGAAGAAAAATAAAAAATGGCAAAGAATTCACAAATTGCAAGATGGAAAAGAGCACCGAAGTTTTCTACACGTAAATATAACCGTTGTACTATTTGCGGCCGCAGCGGCGGATATTTGAAAAGATTCCAACTCTGTCGTATTTGTTTTAGAGAGTTGGTTTGGCAGGGACTTATTCCCGGCGTAAAAAAAGCCAGCTGGTAAATATTAGGAGAGTTAAATGTCCAGAACAGATTTAATTGCTGATGTTTTTACAATTATTCGTAATGCTTTAAGGATTAAAAAAGATGCTGTGGATCTTCCGGCTTCCAGTAATATTAAAGAAATTATGAATATTCTTAAAAAGAATGAATATATTGATAATTTTAAACTGATTGAAGATAAGAAGCAAGGTGTGGTTAGGGTTTATCTTAAGTATGTTGCTGGAAAATCTGCGATTCGTAATATTAAGCGTATTTCTAAGCCGGGCTTAAGAGTTTATGTTAAAGGTAATAAAGTTCCGATAGTTTTACGCGGCAGAGGTATCGCCATTATTTCTACCTCTAAGGGCGTAATTACAGATAAAGAAGCAAGGGAACAAGGTGTAGGCGGGGAAGTAATTGGTTATGTCTGGTAAAAAATAGAATTAACTTATTGGTTGAATTTGGAATAAAAGGAAAAAATGTCTAGAATCGGAAAAAAATTAGTAGTTATACCTAAAGATGTAAAGGTTGAGGTTAGAGATGGGGTAGTTTTTGTTGAAGGCCCAAAAGGAAAACTTAATCGAAAACTATCTGACCGGATTAGTTTGGATATTAAAGAAGGGCAGCTTTTAGTTAATCGTGTTGCTGATACCAAAGTAGATAGATCGATGCATGGATTATTCCGCGCCTTGATTGTAAATATGATTATCGGAGTAACTGCCGGGTATGTTAAAGAGTTAGAAATTATAGGGGTGGGGTTTAAGGCTGCTGTAGCCGGTAATAAATTAAATATGGCTTTAGGATTTTCTCATCCGATAAATATAACTATTCCCGAAGGTATTAAAATTGAAACTCCTAAGCCTACACAGCTAATCATTAAAGGTATTGATAAAGAGTTAATTGGAAAAATCGCTACAGAGATTCGTGCAGTTTATCCTCCAGAGCCTTATAAAGGCAAAGGTATTCGTTTTGTGGGCGAGCATGTAAAGAAAAAGATAGGAAAGGCGCAAGCAACTGGCGGTGGTAAATAAAAATGAGAAAAAAAGAAGAGTTAAGGCTTAAAAGGCATAAAAGAATTAAAACCAAGATGTTTGGAACCATAGAAAAACCTCGCTTGGTTGTGCATCGATCTTTAAAAAATATTTCTGCACAGGTATTAGATGATACAGTCAGCAAGGTCTTGTTTTCACTTTCGACTAAAGATAAAGCTTTGAAGTTAAAATTTACTAAAGCAGGAAACTTAAAATCATCGGAAGCTTTTGGCCAGGTATTTGCCCAGGCAGCAAAGGAAAAAGGGTTTTGTAAAGTAATCTTTGACCGTGCCGGGTATCTTTACCATGGTAGAATTAAAGCTTTTGCAGATGCATTAAGAAAAGGTGGAATGGAGTTTTAAAATATGCGTGAATTAAACATTGGTCAGCAGTCGGATTTAGTTGAAAAAGTTATTAGTATTAATCGTGTTACCAAGGTAACTAAGGGTGGTAAAAAGCTGCACTTTAGTGCCTTAGTAGTTGTCGGTGATACCAAGGGTAGAGTAGGTTTTGCTTTGGATAAAGCCAATGAAGTTGCGGAAGCTATCCGTAAATCTTTAACTAAAGCCAAAAAAAGCCTATTTAAGGTTCCCCTGGAAGGAGCAACTATTCCTCATGAAATAATTGGTAAATTTGGAGCAGCAAGCGTGTTGCTTAAGCCTGCTTCAGAAGGAACCGGGGTTATTGCTGCCGGTCCGGTGCGCGCAATTTGTGAAGCTGCCGGTATTCATGATATACTTACTAAGTGCTTAAGGTCAAATAATCCGATTAATGTTATTAAGGCCACAATGCAGGGGTTAAAAGAGCTTAAGGCATAAATAGATCCTCGCTTTTTTAAATAGGAAAAGCCAGCGATGAAAGGAATATTTTAGTGAAAGATAAGAAGATTGTTGAAAAAGTTATTGTAAAAAAACCGGTTGTTAAGAAATCTGTGAAAAAAATAGCAATTAAACAAGACCAGGAAAAACCTGTGTTAGATACAATTTCTTTGCATAATTTAAAAAGCCCGGTTGGTTCACGAAAGAAAAGAAAACTTTTAGGCCGCGGCCCAGGTTCAGGGCATGGTAAAACTTCAACCCGTGGAAGCAAGGGGCAGACTTCACGTGCCGGACGGCATTTTTATCTAGGTTTTGAAGGTGGGCAGTCTCCGCTTATTCGCAAAATGCCTAAACGCGGTTTTGTCAGTAATTATAAAAAAATTTATCAGGTTGTTAATCTGACAGATTTGAATAGAATTAAAGATCCGATAATTACCCCAGCTGTTTTAAAAACAAGCGGTTTAATTCGTAAGGAGGCTGGTTTAATTAAAATATTGGGAAACGGCAGCATTAAGAACGCTGTAACTATCCAAGCGCATGCATTTTCAAAACGTGCGTCCAGCGAAATTACTGGCGCTGGCGGCAAGGCCGAAATATTAAATGTTTAACGCACTGGTTAATGCGTTTAAAATTCCAGATTTAAAGAGACGGTTAATTATCACAGGTTTGCTGATTGCGGTCTACCGTATAGGCTGTTATGTCCCTACACCCGGTATTGACGGAACGGCGCTGGCAGATTTTTTTAACCGTATCGCGAAAACTCAAGGCGGGACGCTCTTTGGTATAATTAATATGTTTTCCGGCGGCGCTATGGAGCGGTTGACCATATTTGCCTTAGGAATCATGCCGTATATTTCCTCTTCGATTATTATGCAGCTGCTTACGGCAGTTATTCCGGCGTTGGAGAAAATGGCCAAAGAAGGTAAAGCCGGATACGAGAAAATTAATCAATTTACCCGTTACGGAACGGTTTTCCTATCAGTTGTACAATCTTATTTTATCGCTCTTTGGCTTGAAAACCCTGCCCGATTTGAAGGATTACAGATTGTTCTACATCCTGGTTGGGGATTCCGGATCTTGACTGTTTTAACCCTTACTACCGGTACAATTTTTATTATGTGGTTGGGAGAGCAAATTCAAGAGCGCGGGATCGGCAATGGAATTTCTTTGGTAATAACCGCGGGTATTATTTCGCGTATTCCTACAGCGTTTAATCAGCTTTTTGTTTTAATTTCTCCGTTTGCTCCCAGCCGCAGGCAAATTCAACCGATTACTTTATTGATTATGACTGTTTTATTAGTCATTGTAGTTTTTTCGGTTATCATGATTACGCAAGGCATAAGGAAAATTCCTGTGCAGTATGCCCGGCGTATCGTCGGCCGTAAGATTTACGGAGGTCAGAGCACATATATACCGCTTAAGGTGGACACCTCTGGAGTTATCGCGATTATCTTTGCGCAGTCGATTATTTTGTTTCCGGCAACACTGGCTTCTTTTATCCCTAATCCTGCTTTTCAGGGATTTGCCCAGAGTTTAATTCGCGGACAGGTATTGTATTCAGTAGTTTATGCTCTTTTGATTATTTTCTTTTGTTATTTTTATACAGCGATTGTTTTTAATCCGAACGATTTATCTGAGAATATGAAAAAGTACGGTGGTTTTATTCCCGGAATCCGTCCCGGGGCGCCGACTGCAGAATTTCTCGATTATGTTATGACTAGGATTACTTTGGCTGGGGCAAGTTTTATTGCGGTAATTGCAATCATGCCGGATTTTATTATGGCTTGGCTTAAGGTGCCTTATTTAGTTGCTTCGTTTTTTGGCGGCACAGGTATTTTGATTATTGTCGGTGTCATGTTAGATACTTTGAAGCAGATTGAATCACACCTATTAACGCACCATTACGAAGGTTTTATAAAAAGCGGTCAGATAAGGGGAAGAAGATAATGTATCTTGTACTTTTAGGGCCTCCGGGAGCAGGTAAGGGAACTCAGGCAAAAAAATTAGCACAAAATTTAGGTTTACCGCATATTTCTACGGGAGACATTTTGCGACAGAATGTTAAAGCCGGCACAGATTTAGGAAAACAAGCCAAGGATATTATGGATAAAGGTTTGCTGGTCGGTGATGATTTAGTTGCCAAAATGCTCGATGAGCGTTTTAGTAATCCGGATATAAAAAATGGTTTTATTCTAGATGGATATCCCCGGACCTTAGCTCAGGCTTCGACCTTAGATGAGATTTTAAACCGTAAAGGCAAGGTAATTGATTTGGTAATTTATTTAAATACCAGTGACGAAGTAATTATTAAACGGCTTGGTGGAAGATTGGTTTGTTCTAAATGCGGAGCAAACTTTCACGCCGTAAATATGCCCCCGAAAACTCAAGGGGTTTGTGATAATTGTGGAGCTGATTTATATCAGCGTTCTGACGATAACGAGATAACGGTGCGCAAGCGCCTTGAGGTTTATAAACATGAAGTTGCTTCTTTGATAGGGTATTATAATCAGGTAAAGAAATTACGCAGCTTGGATGCGGATTTAGATGCCGGGTTGGTTTTAGGGCAGATTATCGAGTTAAGCACTAAAAAAGCTTAAAATGATTCCTTTAAAATCACCAAAAGATTTGGAAATGCTTTCCCGGTCAGGTAGGATTTTAGCTTCGGTTATGCGTCAAGTTGAAGCAATTATCTGCCCAGGAATTACAACTTTGGATATTGACCGTTTAAGCGAAGAACTGATTATTAAGAATAATGCTCTACCAGCTTTTAAAAATTACAAAGGTTATCCAGCGACAGCCTGTGTATCGGTGAATGAAGAAGTTGTTCACGGTATTCCTTCCCCAAGAGTAATTTTAGGCGGGGATATTGTCAGCATAGATTTAGGTGTAAACTATCAGGGTTATTTTTCGGATATGGCAGTAACTTTGCCGGTAGGTAAAGTTGATCAGAAAGCAACAAAGTTAATGGAAGTAACTAAGCAATCTTTAAGCTTAGGCATTAAACAAGCGGTTGCTGGAAATAATTTAACTGATATTTCTCATAGTATTCAAAGTTTTGTTGAAGCTGAAGGTTTTTCAGTGGTTAGGCAGTTTGTCGGGCATGGAATAGGTGCTGTTTTGCATGAAGAGCCGGAAATTCCTAATTTTGGCAAACCAGGGAGAGGCCCGGTTTTAAAAAGTGGAATGGTTTTGGCTATCGAGCCAATGATTAATATGGGTTCGTGGGAATGTTATATACTTGATAATGGATGGACAGCAGTAACCAGTGACAGTTCTTTATCAGCGCATTTCGAACACACTGTAGCAATTACCGATAAGGGTCCAGTAGTATTGACAGCTTAATTAATAGTCCCGCCTTGAATATTTAGGGGGATAAATTCACGCATTAACTTACGAAGACTACACATTCATAAGTTAAACGTTCATTGAATGCCAAAAGAAGACTTAATTGAAACTGAAGGTAAAATTCTTGAAGCCCTGCCTAATGCTATGTTTAAGGTGGAGCTTGAAAATGGACACGTAGTTTTAGCCCATGTTTCGGGGAAAATGCGTATGAATTTTATCAGGATACTTCCGGGTGATAAAGTAAAATTAGAACTTTCTCCTTATGATTTAAGCCGGGGGAGAATTACTTTTAGGGTGAGATAATGAAAGTTAAAGCATCGATTAGAAAGATTTGTGATAAATGCAAGATTATTAAAAGAAAAGGAGTGGTGCGGGTAATTTGTGTAACCACTAAACATAAACAAAGGCAAGGCTAATACCCCGTACTTATAATGAATTGTGCGGGTATGCCCTAAGTGGGCAAGGAGTTTAAAATATGCCAAGAATTATCGGTGTTGATATACCTAAGGAAAAGAAGATAGAGATTGCTCTTACTTATTTATATGGAGTGGGTAGAGCGGTTTCAAACATTGTGCTTAAGGAAGCCGGGATCGATCCGAATAAGCGGGCTAAAGATTTAAGTGAGGAAGAGGTTTCCCGGATTACAGCAATTCTTCAAAAGGGAAGCTTAAGAATTGAAGGCGATCTTAGACGTGACATATCTCAAAATATCAAGCGTCTTATGGATATCGGCTCGTGGAGAGGCATGCGTCATAAAAAAGGTCTTCCGGTAAGAGGACAGCGTACGCGGACTAATGCGCGTACCCGAAAAGGCAAAAAAAGAGTAAATTTAGCATCACCGGTTAAAAAACCTGAAAGCGCACCAAAAGCCGCTAAGCCCGCTGGAAAATAGAACAGGCGGTCGACGCCAATCGGTGCTGCGTCGATGTTATATCGGTATATAAAGGAGACGAATAAAGATGGCAACAAAAGATAAAGCAAAGAAGAAAAAAATCGCTCGAGGTATTACCAGCGGTAATGCTTATATTCAGGCAAGTTTTAATAATACAATAATCACTATAACTGATAAGCAGGGTAATGTAATTGCTTGGAGTGCTCCCGGTTGCGTTGGTTACAGTGGTTCTAAGAAATCTACGCCATTTGCTGCGCAAATTGCGGCAACTGATGCAGCACGTAAGGCTAAAGAAGTTGGCGTCAAAGAGTTAGAGGTTTATGTTAAGGGCCCTGGGTTTGGCAGAGAGTCTGCAATTCGGGCGCTTCAGGCAGCAGGAATAGCGATCACTTTAATTAAAGATGTAACTCCTATTCCTCATAATGGTTGCCGTCCTAAGAAGAAAAGGAGAGTTTAATTTATGGGCCGTTACACTGGTGCAGTTTGTAGATTATGCCGCAGACAGGGCGAGAAGTTGTTTTTAAAAGGTTTAAGATGCAATACTGAAAAATGCGGTATTGCCAAAAGAGCTTATCCGCCGGGTCAGCATGGTGAAGGCAGAAGACAGAAACTTTCTAACTACGGTGTTCAGTTAAAAGAAAAACAGAAAGTTAAAAGAATTTACGGAGTTATGGAAAAGCAGTTTCGTTTATATTTTAAAACGGCTTCCAAGACTAAAGGCGTAACCGGTAAGGTTCTTTTGCAGTTACTGGAGCGTAGAATTGATAATGTAGTTTTTCGCATGGGCTTGGCTATTTCTCGTGCCCAGGCGCGTCAGATCGTTAGGCATAATTGGATAGCGGTTAATTCGCGCAGAGTTAACATTCCTTCGTTTCTAATTGATAAAGATGATATTATTGAAATTAAAGCTAAAGATAAAGCTAAAATCAAAGTTAAGGATAATATGGAACTTTCTAAAGAAAGGACTGTTCCGAGCTGGCTTGAGTTTGACGCCGCTTCAATGAAAGCCAAAGTTTTAAGGCTTCCGGAAAAGAGCGATATTCAACAGCCGATACAAGAGCAGTTAATCGTCGAGTTGTATTCCAAGTAATATTTGAATTTAATATAAGGGGGTAATATGGGTATAAAATGGAGAGATTTTCAATTTCCTAAGAAACTTGAATGTGACGAATCAACCTATACTGATACTTATGGAAAATTTACGGCAGCTCCTTTTGAAAGAGGATATGGTGTAACTTTAGGCAACTCTTTAAGAAGGGTTTTGCTTTCTTCAATTGAAGGCAGCGCGGTTACTTCGATTAAAATTGCCGGAGTTTCCCATGAATTTTCAACTATCCCGGGAGTTTTGGAAGATGTACCAGAGATTATCTTGAATATTAAAAGTTTGGTTTTAAATTCTCATTCCAAGATTCCTAAAACAATCTATCTTAAAGCTGATAAAAAAGGCGTCGTTCGCGCCAAAGATATTGAGGCTGATGAGACAATTGAAATTATTAATCCCGAACTGCATATTGCTACTCTTACTAAAGATACTAAACTTAATATCGAGATGGAAGTTTCCCGCGGTAGAGGATATGTTCCGGCTGAGTTAAACAAGAGAGAAGATAAAGTTGCAGATTTTATTGCAGTTGATTCAATTTTTACTCCGATAAAAAAGATCAATTATTTTGTTGAGAATACGCGTGTAGGTCAGCGTACCGATTATGATAAATTGATTGTTGAGATTTGGACTAACGGTAGTATTAACCCGAAAGATGCGTTGCTTTATGCTTCAAATATTTTACAAAGGCATTTAGACATCTTTGTTAGCTTCGGGCAGTTACCTGAGGATGTTGCCGAAGAAGAGCCGGAGATGACTAAAGAGGATGCAGTTCTTTATGAAAAATTAAGGCTGCCGATTTCTGAGCTTGAACTTTCAGTGAGGAGCTCTAACTGTTTAAGGGAAGCAGGGATTAAAACCATTGCAGACTTGGTTAGAAAGTCTGAAGATGAGATGCTCGGATTTAAAAATTTTGGTAAAAAATCTCTTACCGAGATTCAGGAGCTGCTTGTGGCTATGGGCATTACTCTAGGGATGCAAGTTGATCCTAAGAAAATTAAGAAGGGTTAAATAATATGAGACATGGAAAAAAAAGAATGCAACTGGGCCGTTTCACCAGTTGGCATGATGCGACAATAGTTAGTTTAGCAAAAAATATGGTTATCAATCAAAGTATTAAAACTACTTTGATTAGAGCTAAGTCTTGTAAGCAAGAAGTTGAAAAGCTTATAACTTTAGCTAAAAAAAATACGCTTTTTGCCCGTAGGCAGGCACAAAAAGTTTTGGGAGAGCACAGAT
This sequence comes from Candidatus Omnitrophota bacterium, assembly GCA_041663665.1. Taxonomy (GTDB): domain Bacteria; phylum Omnitrophota; class Gorgyraeia; order Gygaellales; family Profunditerraquicolaceae; genus UBA6249. Next base: position 147,012 of record JBAYMG010000001.1, read on the forward strand.
TAGTAAATGTACTTTTTAACGAAATTGGTCCGCGTTTTGCTAAGCGTAACAGCGGGTTTACCAGGATTATTAGTTTAGGCAGGCGCCGAGGCGATAATGCTGAAATGGCAATTCTGGAATTAACTGAATTAAAGAAAAAAGAAGTTAAGAAGCCTAAGCATGTTAAAGAAGCCAAGCCGGAGATTGAAGAAGTTGAGGCTACTGAAGTAAAAGAAACAAATGAGGTAAAAGAAATAAAGGTAGATGCTAAAGAAAAACCTTTTGATGAGAAAAAACCGCAGAAGAAATTTATGGGCGGCTTAAGAACTATATTTAAAAAGAAAAGTGATTCTTTATAAGTAAAGAACCGAAGTACTTGGCTTTTATGAAAATAGACACAAGGCTTGCTGAGCGCCTTAAAAAAATTAATCCTTCTTCGACTTTAGCGATTACGTCTAAAGCTAAAAAGCTTAAAAATGAAGGCAAAGATATCCTTAATTTTGCAGCAGGGGAGCCGGATTTTGATACTCCCGATTTTATCAAAGAAGCTGCGATCAAGGCTATTACTTCAGGTTTTACCAAGTATACGCCGACTACCGGTATCCCGGACTTAAAAAAACTCATCTGTCAAAAATTTAAAAAAGACAATTCTTTAGAGTATGCTCCGGACCAGATTGTTGTTTCAAATGGGGCAAAGCACAGCATTTATAATACGCTTTCGGTATTATTGAACCGTGGCGACGAAGTGCTCATACCTTTGCCTTACTGGGTAAGCTATCCTGAGATGGTTAATCTTTGTGACGGGATTCCGCGTTTCATAAAAACAACCGCTGTAAATAATTTTAAAATTTCTGTATCAGATCTGGTTAAGCACATTACTCCAAAAACTAAAGTTTTAATTCTTAACAGCCCTTCAAATCCAGCCGGGTCGGTTTATAACCGGGGAGAGCTGGAAGCGATTGCTAAGGCATGTGTAGAAAAGAATATCTTTGTAATTAGTGATGAGATTTATGAAAAAATAATTTTCGATGGCTTAAAACATGAATCAATCGCAAGTTTTAATAAGGATATTTATAATTTGACTATTACAGTTAATGGCTTGTCAAAAAGCCATTCAATGACCGGGTGGCGCATCGGTTATCTGGGCGCACCAAGTGATGTGGCCAGCGCTATTTCGAATTTACAGGACCATTCGACCTCTAATCCTAATTCTATTGCTCAGAAAGCAGCAGTAGCGGCGTTGAGTGCGCCTGAAGATTTTACGCATAAAATATGCCGGGAATTTGAAAAACGGAGAGACTATTTGGCTCTCCGGATTAAGGAAATCAAAGGTCTTAGTTTTTGCTTGCCACAAGGCGCATTTTATATGTTTTGCAATATATCTGAAACCAGGCTTAGCTCTATGGATTTTTCCAGGCGCCTGCTTGAAGAAGAATATGTCAGCCTTATTCCGGGCAGTGCTTTTGGTATGGATGACTACATAAGGATAAGTTTTGCTACAAGTATTGAGGATTTGCAAAAAGGTATGGATAGGTTAAAAAAATGGGTGGATAAATTATGAGTGGTCAGACTATAGCCGAAAAAATATTAAGCCGGCATGCCGGAAAAGTTTTACATGCGGGTGATTTTGCGGTTTGTAAGATTGATTTTGCTTTTGGGCAGGACGGTACCTCTTCGATAATTATTGATCGGATCAGGGACTTAGGGGTAAAAAAATTAAAAACAAATTTTTGTATGGTCATTGACCATAGTGCTCCGAGCCCAAGCGAAGGAGTCTCTCGGGTACATAAAAAGATGCGGGATTTTTCAAAGGATTTTAAAACAGAAATTTTTGACATTGGCTGCGGAGTGTGCCATCAGGTTATCCCGGAATCAGGAAATATCCTACCCGGAGATTTAATTTTGGGCGCTGATTCACATACTTGCACCTATGGGGCACTGGGTGCATTTTCTACAGGAGTCGGTTCTACTGATTTGGCAATTGCACTTTCTACCGGGAAAAATTGGTTTAAAGTACCGGCAACGATTAAAATTGTTGTTCAAGGTAAATTGCAAAAAGGAGTTTTTGCTAAGGATTTGATTTTAGATATAATTGGTAAATTAAAAAGTGACGGGGCAACGTATAGGGCGGTTGAATTTTCAGGCCCGGTGATTAATAGCTTAAGTATGGACGGCCGTTTTACTATTGCCAATATGTTGGTTGAGATGGGCTCGAAAGCAGGTTTTATGCCGGTTGATAAAAAAACCCTTGCTTGGTTGGGGCCAAGAGTTGGCAAAAATAGGCGTATTGAAAGTACTACTGCCGATAAGGGGGCAATCTATCAGGATGTCTATGAATTTGATGCCTCTAAGTTAGAGCCGACAGTTTCTTTACCGCATAGCGTAGACAATACGGCATTGGCTGCGTCTTTAAAGAAAATAAAAATAAATGAAGCTTTCTTAGGCACCTGTACTAATGGGCGCATAGATGATTTTATTGCCGCCTCAAAAGTTTTAAATAAACGGAAAATTTCTTCAGATGTTAAGTTAATTATCGCTCCCAGCTCCCGAGGGGTTTATCTGGAGGCTTTAAAACTTGGATTGATTGAAATATTTATAAAAGCCGGTGCAGTTATCGTTGCTCCGGGCTGCGGGCCTTGCGTGGGTACGCATAATGGCATTCCCAGTGACGCAGAAGTAGTAATCTCAACTGCTAATCGTAATTTTAAAGGGAGAATGGGCAATCCTTCTGCATTTATTTATTTGGCATCGCCAGCTACAGTTGCCGCTTCAGCGCTTAAAGGATATATCAGCGATCCAAGAGCTTACTTTTAATTAAAAGTTTTTATTTACGCTTAAAAATATTTTTCAGGTAAAAGTTAGAGGAGGATGCTATGGAAATTCGTGATTTGCTTTTAATGTGTATCGAAAAAAGCGCTTCTGATTTGCACCTTACCGAAGATGAGCCGCCGATTTTACGTGTTGACGGCAGTTTACTGCGGACAAACAAAGATTTACTAACCAGGTTAGATTTAAAGAAAATGCTTTATAGCGTTCTCTCTAATTCACAGAAAGAAATCTTTGAACGTGAGTTAGAGCTGGATTTTTCATTGGCTCTGCCGGGATTAGATCGTTTTCGTGTGAATATTCATTTGCAGCGGGGCAGCGTAGAAGGGGCTTTTCGCCGTATCCCGATTGAAATACCTACGGTGGATAAATTGGGTTTACCTAAGATTGTATCTGATTTGGCGCGTAAGCCAAACGGCTTAGTTTTAGTAACCGGCCCTACCGGGATGGGTAAAACTACAACCTTGGCGGCAATGATTGATTTAATCAATACTGAGAGAGAATGCCTGATTACTTGTATTGAGGATCCAATCGAGTTCATTTATACTAATAAAAAAAGCGTAGTTAAACAACGCGAAGTTTATTCCGATACACATTCATTCTCCGAAGCTTTGCGTCATACCTTGCGCCAGGATCCCAATGTTATTGTGGTGGCGGAAATGCGTGATCTAGAGACCATTTCAACTGCTTTGACTGCTGCTGAAACCGGGCATCTTGTTTTGGCTACTTTACATACTCCTGATGCACCGCAAACTGTTTCAAGAATTATTGATGTTTTTCCGGCGCATCAGCAGCAGCAGGTTAGGCTGCAGTTTTCCGATTGTTTGCAAGGAGTAGTTTCGCAGCTTCTTCTTCCTCACGCATCAGGAAAGGGCAGAGTATTGGCCACTGAAGTTATGGTAGCTACTGCCAGTGTCCGGAATGTTATTCGTGAACAGCAAGTTGAGCAAATCTTAACAATTATGCAGACCGGCTCGCAATATGGCATGAATACTATGGATAAATCTTTAAAAGACCTTATGCAGAAGGGGTTAATTACTTTGGATATGGCAATGTCTAAAGCTAAAAATAGAGAGGAATTTAAGCAGCTATGAGTATTACAGGAAAGAGCATGAAATTAGGGGATAATATTAATACGGATTTTATTATTTCCGGGAGATATAAATTTGCCATTACCGATATGAAAGAGCTGGCCAAACATATCATGGAGGATATCGATCCTGACTTTTCTCAGAAGATTACTCCGGGTAAGTCAATTATCGTTGCCGGTAATAATTTTGGTATGGGCTCAAGCCGCGAACAGGCACCGCTAGTAATCAAAGAAGCCGGCATTGTTGCAGTTTTGTCTCCGCAGTTTGCACGGATATTCTTTCGTAATAGTTTTAATATCGGTTTATTATTAATTGAAACTGATACTTCTAGAATTGGCGAAGCCGATGAATTGGAAATCGATTTAGTTCAAGGTATAGTTAAGAATTTGACTAAAGGTATAGACCTAAGAATCAAGCCTTTACCGAAATTCATGCAGGGTCTTTTGGCTGAGGGCGGCATTATTAATTATTATAAAAAACACGGAGAATTAAAAGTTTAAATGCAGCATAATATAACTCTTATTCCTGGCGATGGTATTGGTTATGAAATTTCACTGGCTGCTACTCGCTGTATTGAGGCTACCGGTGTAGATATTAAATGGGATACTGTGCTTGCCGGAAGCGATGCGTTTGAAAAAACCGGTGAACTGCTTCCTAAGAGCGTGTTAGATTCAATTCGCAAGAATAAGGTAGGCCTTAAGGGCCCGATTACAACTCCAGTCGGTACCGGATTTCGTTCGGTAAATGTCGCTATCCGGCAAGCTTTAGATCTTTACGCTTGCTTGCGTCCGGCAAAGAGTTATGCCGGAGTGAAAAGTCATTTTAAGGATATTGATTTAGTTATTGTTCGGGAGAATAGCGAGGATCTTTACGCGGGCATAGAATTTGAGGAAGGTAAACCTGAAACTAAAGCTTTGATTGCGCAAATTGCGAAAGACATAAAGAAGAGTATCCGTGTTGATTCCGGCATAACCATTAAACCGATATCTAAATTTGCTTCCGAGAGAATTGCAAGATTTGCTTTTGAATATGCGTTAAAAAATAATCGTAAAAAAGTCACCTGCGTACATAAAGCCAATATTATGAAATTTACCGACGGCCTGTTTTTAAAAACTGCACGCCAGGTTGCGCTGGAGTTCGAAGGTAAAGTTGATTTTAATGATGTGATTGTCGATAATATGACCATGCAATTGGTGCAGAAACCGTATAATTTTGATGTTTTGCTTTTACCTAATCTTTACGGCGATATTGTTTCTGATCTTTGTGCCGGATTGGTTGGCGGATTAGGCGTTGCTCCGGGGTCTAATATCGGAACGGATATGGCTGTTTTTGAAGCCGTACATGGTTCTGCTCCAAAATATAAAGGAAAAAATAAAGTCAACCCGACTGCGATGATTTTATCAGGGGTATTAATGTTACGTTATATCGGGGAGAATACAGCGGCGAATAATTTAGAGGAAGCAGTAAAACAGGTTATCGCCGAAGGTAAATTTGTAACTTATGATTTAAAAGCAGATCCTCTAGACCCAGCTATCGTTGGCACTTCCCAGATGGCCGATGCAATTATTAAAAAACTTAAATAGAAATTCTAAACTTGAATTTAGAGTTTAAAAGAGGGGTTTTATGAAAATAAGCGTTATTGGCGCAGGCAATGTGGGAAGTTTAACTGCAATGCGTATTGCTAGTGATGGCCTGGGAGATGTTTTGCTTATTGATGTAGCTAAGGGGCTTGCCCACGGTAAAGCTTTGGATTTAGAGGATGCCCGGGTACTTTTAAAATATAATTACAATATTCAAGGTAGCGATGATATTGCTCAAATTAAAGATTCCGATATTATTGTGATTACTGCCGGACTTGCCCGTAAGCCGGGAATGAGCCGTGAAGAACTGTTAGCCAAGAATGCTCAGATTTTAAAAGGTATATGTTTAAATATTAAAGAGTTGGCAAAGAAGGCGATTGTTATAGTGGTGACCAATCCTTTGGATATTATGACATTTTATGCTTTAAAAATTACCGGGTTTAAGCCGAGTAAGCTTTTTGGCATGGGTATTAGTTTAGATACTGCCCGGTTTATTAATTTGATTGCTGAAGAGTTGAAAGTATCAGTTAATGATGTTGAGGCGTTGGTAATCGGCGCCCATGGGCAGAACATGCTGCCTTTGCCAAGTTTTTCGAAAGTTAAAGGCGTAGCTTTAGATGAATTCATCAATGAAGATAAAATTAAATCTTTAGTTGATCGTACTATTTCAAGGGGCGCAGAAATTGTTGCAAACCTGGGTACGGGAAGTGCGTTTTTTGCTCCTTCGGCGGCAGTTGCGGCAATTATTAAATCGATAGCTAAGGATGAGAAGCGGACTATTGGTTTATGCAGTTATTTAAGCGGACAGTACGGAATTAAAGATACCTGTATCGGAGTGCCTTGTCGTTTAGGTAAGAATGGAATTGAACAGGTTATTGAATTAGATCTTTCTCCGGATGAAAAAGAAAAGCTGGTAGAATCAGCAATGTCGGTAGCTAACTCAACTGCCCAATTAATTGCCTAATATGGTTCGGCGGGGATTTTTTAAGATGAGGAATTACGCCGTTCTTAAGTATCAATCCTGAGCAAGGTCGGAGAATTAATTTGTACCTATGTATGATTTAGTTGTCATTGGAGCTGGCTGGGCAGGTTATAACGCTGCTTTAAGGGCAAAGGAAATCGGCCTTAAAGTTTGTCTTATTGAAGCTAACCAGATTGGCGGCACTTGTCTTAACTACGGTTGTATCCCCACTAAAACTTTAATTCAATCTGCAAAAATATTTTCACTGGTTAAAAAATCAGCTGCTTTCGGTATTAAGCTGGATAATCCTCGGTTAGATTTCGTAAAAATCCAAGACAGAAAAAATAAGGTTATTGCTCAGCTTGCCCAGGGCATGCAAAGTATGCTTAAGGGGATTGATTTTATTAAATCAACCGCTCGAGTTATTTCTGCTCAAGAGATTGAAATCCAAAGCAGTAAAATTGATACTAAGTTTATATTAATCGCTACCGGAAGCCAACCGGTTGAATTACCTGATTTAAAATTTGATCATCAAAAGATAATTTCAAGTAACGATGCTCTTTTACTAACTGAGGTTCCATCTTCATTATTGATTATTGGGGGCGGAGTTATTGGATGCGAGTTTGCGAGTTTGTTTTCTGCACTTGGCAGCCAGGTGACGGTTGCCGAAAAAATGCCTTTGCTTTTATTCGGCGAGGATAAAGAGATAAGCAGGAAAATAGAGGCTGTTTTTAATAAAAAAGGGATTAAAGTCGTAACTTCCGCAAAAATCGCCGACTTTAACCCAAATAATTATTCTTGTGTTTTGGTTTGCGCAGGTAGAGAGCCGAATATTAGGGGCCTAGTTTTAGGAAATTTAGGCTTAAAATTAGAAAGCAACAGGATAGTAGTTGATGATTATCTTAAAACTAATATTGATAGCATATATGCTGCAGGAGACTGTGTTTCTAGTCGGATGCTTGCGCATTACGCAGCCTACCAGGGTGTTACTGCAGTTAATAATATGTTTTCTGATGATTGGCGCAAGGCGGATAATTTAATTGTCCCGTCTTGTATATTTACCGAACCGCAAATTTCCAGCGTTGGCTTAAATGAAGAAATTGCTTCTGCCAGAGGCATAAAAATAAAGATACATAGATTTGATTTCCGTGCTTCGGCAATGGCGCACGTGGTGGATGAGGCGGAAGGGTTTATTAAGGTTATCAGCAATCAGGAAACCGGGCAGGTGCTTGGCGCTTGCATGGCCGGCCCTTTGGCTAGTGAATTAATTGCAATTCCTACGCTGGCAATTACAGCGGGTTTAAATATTAAACAATTTCAAGCTACGATATTTGCTCATCCAACTTTTGCTGAAAGCATACACAAAGCTATTAATAGTTAGGGTGAGGTTACTTGCCTGGTTTGCGCTTAACAATGATTTTCCCAAATAAAAGATAGAGGAGTATTGATGCTTAAAGTTATTTTGCCAGAATTGGGGGAAGGAATTACAAAAGCAACTTTGACTTATTGGTTCTTTAAAAATGGCCAGAAGGTTAATAAAGATGCTGATTTAGTGGAGTTAACTACCGATAAAACTACTTTTAATTTACCTAGCCCCTGCACCGGAATAATCTCCGAAATAATCTGTAATCCAGGTGATACTGTAAGTATCGGCCAGACATTGGCAGTAATTAACGAATCTATTTGACGCAATTGTTTTGTACTTCTGCGTAAAGTGCACTAACTGATTATAGCGGTAACCAATATAACTAGCTAGCCCTGTTTCCCTACGCTTGCAGAATTTTGCTGTATTACTATGGTACCGGATTTCTATTTCTCATTGACATTATTTGGCTTCTAAGGTAAATTAAATGAATGAAAATTGACTATAAAAAAGAATTAGAAAATGCAGCCAGGAATATGATTTTTGTACATGATCCCGATCTGTTAATTAAAATGATCGTGCGCATGATGGTTAATAAAGCTCGAATTGCCCACGCCAGCTTTTTTTTGTATAATAAAGAAAAACAGGGTTATTTGCTTACGGTTTCTAAAGGCACGCTAAGTAAAAAAATTCCTCTGGATTTAGTCTGCATTGATAAAGACGATGTTTTAATCCGTTTTTTTAAAGAGCATAAAAGTAATTTTATTTTTGGCCGGGAAGCTTTACTTTATAGCGAAGCAAAATCTGCTTTAAAAAGCACGAAATTAAAACCGGATGCTAAGCAGCAGTTAGTTCAGGTTCTTTATCAGTTGGAGCTTTTGGAGACACGAGTCTGTATTCCCAGTTATTTTCGGGATGAATTGTTAGGGTTTCTGTTATTAGGAAAAAAAGATAACGGTAAACAATTTATTAACGATGAACTGGATTTTCTTGTGGCCCTTAATTCTAATGTGGCTATGGCCATAAGAAACGCCCAATTGTTTAAGGAGCTAGAATATGAGCTGGATCGTAAGCATCAATTGTTTGTGCGTACAACCGTTGCTTTAGCTGCGGCTATTGAAGCCAAAGATCATTATACGCATGGGCATACTACGCGGGTAACAAATTTAAGCCTGGAAATTGCCAAGCGGTTGGCTCAGAAAAATAAGAAGGAATTTGATGCTAAATTCTTAGAGAATCTGCATATTGGCAGTCTTCTGCATGATATTGGCAAGATTGGTGTGCCAGAGCACATTCTCAATAAGCGCAGCAGCTTGACTGTCGGTGAACGTAATCGTATTAATGAGCATCCGATGATCGGGGTCAATATACTCAAACCGATAAAAGAGTTAGATGGTTCATTGCTTGGGGTAAGGTATCATCATGAACGGTTTGATGGCAAAGGTTATCCTGATGGGTTATCCGGAGCACAGATTCCTTTAGTTGCTTCGATAATTTCAGTAGCGGATTCTTTTGATGCCATGAATACTGACCGCCCATACCGAGCGGCTTTGGATAAAAAAGACGTAATTAATGAAATTACAAAATTAAGCGGTAGGCAGTTTTCTCCTCTAGTTACGGATGTTTTTTTGGAACTCTGCAATGAAGGAAAGATCTAAATTTCTATGCTTCCTAAACGAATAATTTTAATGTATATTTCTGAAGTTTCCGGCCACCGTAGCGCTACCCTGGCTATTGAAAAAGCAATTAAAGAGCTTAGTCCGGATACTGAAATTTTAAATATCAATGCTTTCAACTATACCAATCCCATATCCGAGAAAGTTATAAATCGTATTTATATGGAAGTAATCAAGCGTACCCCTAAAGTTTGGGATTATCTTTATGACAATCCCAGTGTAGTTAGGGGCTTAGAGAATATTAAGAAGCATGTTCATAAGTCTAATTCTCCAAAACTTAAAAAACTTTTTGATAAATTCAATCCCGACCTAGTGGTCTGTACCCAGGCTTTTCCCTGTGGTATGGTCGCTGATTATAAAAAAACTTATGGGGTAAATTTACCTTTGGTTGCCGTACTTACTGATTATGTACCGCATTCTTATTGGGTGTATGACTTAGTAGATTATTATATAACTCCTTCAGAAGATGTCTCAGTGAAATTAGAAAAAAAGGGAGTTGATCCCTTAAAAATCAAACCTTATGGCATTCCTTTTGATCATAAGTTTAACCTGAAGATGAATAAGGATGAGGTTTTTCAGAAGTTAAAATTGAATTCTAAAAAACCGGTAATATTGATTATGGGCGGCGGCCAAGGATTGGGTCCGATTAAAACAGTTGTTAAGTCGCTAGAAAAAAGCCGGTATGATCTTCAGGAGCTAATTGTCTGTGGTACTAATAAAAAATTATTTAAGTCTTTAAAACGTAAAATAAAGCATTGCAAGAAAGATATCCGTTTATTCGGTTTTATCCAAAATATAAATGAGTTGATGCATATTTCTGAAATAATTTTATCTAAACCAGGAGGAGTTACTACAGCTGAGGTTTTAAGTATAGGTTTGCCGATGGTAATTGTCAAACCCATTCCCGGGCAGGAAATTAATAATACCGATTTTTTAACACATAAGGGTGCAGCAATTAAAATCGATGATCCTAAGGAAGCATATAAAATTATTGATGAATTATTAAATGATAAACCTAGGTTAGAGCAGCTTAAGCTGTCAGCATTGAGGATTGCTAAACCTGGCTCAAGCATGGATATTGCTAAACTTTTGTTGAACCTATAATCGTGTTAAATTATTATTTATACCGTTTCGGCCAATTTATTGCTGTATCCTTCCCCCTAAAACTTGTCTACGGTTTTGCGGTTTTCCTGGCTGACTTCTATTATTTTTTTGCATTTCGTGACCGGCGATTTGTTAAAGCTAACTTAAAGGTTATTTTTCCGGATAAAACTAACCGACAGCTACGCAAGATAAGCCATAAGGTTTTTCAGAATTTTGCCAAATACCTGGTTGATTTTTTCCGCTTTGAGAAACTAAATTCAGAGTACATTAATAAAAAAATAAAATTAGAAAATATCCATTATTTTAATGATGCGCTAGCTGCAGGTAAAGGGGTTGTTGTCCTAACTGCTCATTTGGGTAATTGGGAACTGGGTGGCGTAGTAATTGCGCAGCTAGGTTATCCTTTTTGGGCGGTAGCTTTGCCGCATAAAAATAAAAAAGTTAACAATTTTTTTGATAACCAAAGAAATAGAAAAGGCGTTAAGGTTATCGCCATGGGTAAGGCTGTGCGGAGCTGTATCTCTGAAATCAAGAAAAATCATATGGTGGCTCTTGTCGGAGACCGGGATTTTACCGAAAAAGGGATTGTCCTCGATTTTTTTGGTATGCCGACGCATTTTCCTGAGGGGCCGGCAGCTTTAAGTCTTTTAACTGGAGCAAGCATTGTTCCGGGATTTATGCTCAGGAATCCCGATGATAGTTTTACTTTAAGAATTGAAAAGCCGATAGTATTTTCCCCATCACAAGATAAGGCCAAGAATTTAACGGATTTAATCATGATTTATAAAAATATTATTGAGGATTATATACGTAAATATCCGGAACAGTGGTATGTTTTTCGTAAGTTTTGGGTTAAATAGCTATGCGTATTTGTGTAATTATCCCAACCTATAATGAGTCAAAAGCGATCGCAGGTTTGGTCAGCCAAATACGCCAGTTAGGATTTGAGGTTATTATAATTGATGACGGTTCAAAAGATGGCACTGCCTTAATTGCCGAAGCAAGCGGCGCAGGAGTACTACGTAATGCTGTTAATTCTGGTAAAGGCGCATCTCTGATCAAAGGGTACAATTTTGCTGTTGGGCAAGGTTTTGATGCTGTAATTAGTATGGATGGAGACGGACAGCATTCTTGCCAGGATATTATGTCTTTTGTCCATCGCGCCCAAGACCCGCAAAGTGCGCTTATCCTGGGCAATCGTATGTCGGCAACTAAAGGTATGCCTTTTTTACGAGTACTAACCAATCGTTTTATGTCCGGTTTAATATCTTTAATTATCAGGCAGCATGTCCCGGATACGCAATGCGGGTTTCGTTTGGTGAAAAAGGAAGTACTTAATAGCATTAATCTGCTAACTTCAAAGTATGAAACTGAATCTGAGATTTTAATCAGATCCGCCCGCTTAGGCTTCAAAATTGATTCGATTCCTATTGCGACTATTTATTCCGGGCAAAAAAGCCAAATTAATCCCTGGGTAGATACTTTCAGGTTTATGCGTTTTATAGCTTTAGAATTTTTTAAGGATTTTAAACTAAACCGGCGGAAGGCGAGATGATTCAGGTTTATACAGGTAATGGTAAAGGTAAATCTACCGCGGCATTTGGTTTGGCTTTAAGGGCTTCGGGCGCGGGTTTAAATGTTTATATCGCCCAGTTTGTTAAAGGCCGATGCTGTAGTGAGGTAAAAGCGTTAAAGAAAATTAAAAATATCAAGTTGGAGCAATTTGGTAGAAGTTGTTTTGTGGGTAAGGCGCCCAATAAAATTGATATTCAATTAGCGCTTAAGGGGTTTAAGAAAGTAACCGAGGTTATTTTTAAGGAAAAGTTTAGTCTGGTAATACTTGATGAAATTAATGTTGCGGTTAAATTAAAGTTGGTACCTGTAGCTAGTTTGTTGAAATTAATTGAAAGTATGCCTAAATCTGTAGAGCTGGTTCTTACCGGGCGTTGTGCTCATCCTAAGGTCCTGGAAGCCTCAGATTTAGTCAGCGAAGTCAGAGACCTAAAGCATTACTATCGCCAGGGGACAAAAGCACGCCGAGGAATTGAATTTTAGGCCATAACTATTTATTCAGACAACCGGGAAAATGGTGTTTTATTTCAACTTGACAGGATAAGTTATTTGCAGTAAGATTAAAAAATAAATATGAGTTAAGGGAAATCCGTAGGCTGTTAAGGCCATGGCTTTAAGTTAATCAGATAGCGAAAGTCATAAATCGGATGCGGTCCCGCCGCTGTAAGAGGTTACGAAAGTTGCATTAGCCACTGTGCTGATAAAATTCGAGCATGGGAAGGCGCAACTAGTAGGATTAGCCTTGAGCCAGAAGACCTACTCATATAAAGCAACGCCTCGTGGAATGGGCCGTAAGTATAAAAGGGAGAAGCCCGATCCAGGTACAGAAAGTACCAGGTCGGGTTTTTTTTGTTTCGCTAAATACGCTCGACAGAATGCCGTTAAATTGTAAGTCATAGGCTTGCAATAAGTGAACCTTATTTATGAAGAAAATTATCCTTTTAAATTTATTCTTTTGTTTATTTGCCGGTGGCGTTGCTCAGGCGGCAGCAAGGTATATTTCCCTGGCTCCTTCGACTACTGAGATACTTTTTGCTTTAGGTTTGGATAAAGAGATTGTTGGGGTAAGTTCGTATTGTAACTATCCGGCCAAGGCAAAAGATAAAATTAAAGTTGGGGATTTTAGCAGCCCTAATCTCGAGAAAATTATTTCTTTAGATCCGGATTATATTTTTTGTACCGGGCTTGAACAGGCTCCGGTTATTACTCAGTTAAAGGGGCTCAAACTTAATGTTTATGTTGCCGATCCGTCAAACTTTTCCGAATTATTTGATTCAATCAGGAGGATAGGAATAATAACCAATAAATCTAAAGAAGCCTCAGTTTTGATTGAGGGCATGAAAGCTGAAATCAAGGCCATTACTGCTAAGGTCGGCCTTGTTCCGCAAAATAAAAAAATTAAGGTGTTTGTTGAGATTTGGCATGAGCCTTTAATGACTATAGCTAAGGGTTCCTTTGTGGATGAGTTAATTACTTTAGCCGGCGGGATTAATATCGCCCATGATTTAATCAGGCCTTATTGTATTTTTAGTGCAGAAAAAGTAATTAATTTGAATCCGCAATGTATTATTCTAGCCTACATGGATCGAGAATCACCGTTAAAGACAGTCCAGCAACGGTTTGGCTGGGATAAGATAGATGCGGTTAAGAATGGACAGGTATTTAATGATATTGATCCCGATATTTTACTCCGCCCGGGGCCCAGAATAACTAAGGGCTTAGTGGGACTTTATAATAAGTTGTATCCTTAAAAGGATAACTATGTATTTAAAAAGGAACTTATCGATTTTATTTTTATTGCTCTGTATTGTTATTATTTTTGCCCTGATAAAAGGCGCGGTAAATATTCCTTTAGCTAACCTTCTGTTTAAAGATAACCAGGTTATTTTTAATCTGCGCTTATTGCGGGTATTGGCGGCAATTTTAGTCGGCAGTGGATTGGCGGTTTCCGGAATTGCGCTGCAGGCAATTTTAAGAAATCCTCTTGCTGAACCGTATTTATTAGGGACATCCAGCGGGGCAGGTTTAAGCGCAGTAGTTGCGGTAATTTTAGGAGTTTCAAGAATTTATATGCCGTTGGCAGCATTTCTAGGAGCGGTGTTAAGTATCTTAATAGTTTATAATTTAGCTTCCGAAAAAGGGGTAATTGCCGGCAAATCTTTAATTCTTTCGGGTGTTATTATCTCGGTAGCTTTCTCTTCAGTTATAGTGTTTCTGGTTTCTTTGTTTGGCAATGAGGCAATGCATGAGATGAACTGGTGGCTATGGGGGAGCTTACAGGTTTATGATTATAAACTTTTACTTTTAGTAGCTCTTCCGGTTATTCTGGGTATTTGTGTAATTTATCTTTTTGCTCAAGATTTAAATGCCATAAGCTTAGGGGAAGAGGAAGCAGTGCATTTAGGTATTGATACGCAAAATATTAAAAAAATAATTATTTTAATTACGGCTTTAATTACTTCCAGCCTTATTTGTATTTGCGGAATAATCGGATTTGTCGGTTTGATTATACCGCATATGATGCGTTTAATCGTCGGGCCGAATCATAAGATACTTATTCCGACTACTTGTTTGGCTGCTTCGGTGTTTATGGTTTTATGCGACCTTTTTTCGCGTACTCTCTTTTCGCCGCTTGAAATACCTATCGGAGTAATTACCGCATTAATTGGGGCTCCGGTATTTGTTTTTCTTCTAAAAAAAGGGAAAAGAATTTAATGAGTATCCTATTGAAGATAAATAATTTATACGGCGGATATTACCAGGAAGATGTTATTAAGGGATTGTCTTTGGAGGTAAATCAGGGGGATTTCCTGGTAATTATCGGGCCTAATGGTTCCGGTAAAACTACTCTTTTGCGCCTGGTAACGCGGGTACTGGCTATTAAAAAAGGAAAAGTTTTTTATAAAGATAAGAATATTGTTCAGATGAATTTGAAGGAATTTTGCCGTAAGACAGCTTTCGTCTCCCAGGATATTGGCACCGATTTTTCTTTTACGGTCAAAGAGTTGGTTTTGATGGGCAGGATTCCGCATTTAAAGAGGCTGCAATTTGAAACTAAGAGGGATATTGAGATTGTACAGGAGAAACTTCGAGCAACTGATCTTTTGGATTTAGCAGATAAATGTATTGATGAGTTAAGCGCAGGTGAACGCCAGCGGGTTTTAGTTGCCCGGGCCTTGGCGCAAGAGCCGGAACTTTTATTTTTGGATGAACCGACATCCCATTTAGATATCGGACATCAGATTCAAATTCTGGATTTATTAAAAAAACTTAATCGGGTGAATAATTTAACTATTGTTATGATTCTGCATGATTTGAACTTGGCCAGTGCCTATGCCAACCGTATTGCCTTGCTGGATAAGGGCTTTGTTTTTAAAGAGGGCCATCCGAAAGAGGTGTTAACTTATAAGAACATTGAGGCGGTTTATAAGACCATTGTCCTGGTGGATAATAATCGTTTAACAGGCAAGCCAAATATAGTTTTGGTTCCCGGTGAAAAATGATGGCTACGAAACTTATTTTGATCCGCCATGGGGTAACGCAATGGAATAAGCAGAAGCGTTATTGTGGATATAAAGATGTAAATTTAAGCAATCAGGGCAGGGTCCAGGTAGCTAAGTTGCGTAAGAGCCTTAAGCAGGTTAGTTTCGACAAAATTTATTGTAGTAACAGGAAACGAGCCCTGCAAACTAAGAGCATACTTTTTGGAAAAATAGATTTTGTAAAAGTAAAAGATTTAAGAGAGATTCATTTTGGTGTTTTTGAAGGGTTAAAGCATGAGCAGATTATGAAAAAATACTCGGATGTTTACCAAAAATGGTTAAAAAATCCTTATCAGGGCTGTATTCCAAGGGCAGAATCAATGCAAGTTTTTAAAAAGAGGGTGCTTAAGGCTATTAGGATGATTGTCCGGTTTAATCCCGGTAAAACAGTTGCGGTTGTCTGCCATGGCGGGGTAATTGGGGTGTTGGTAGGCAGCATATTAAAGAGTAAAAAATTTTGGGAACATGTTCCGTCTTCGGCGAGTGTGACAATTGTGGAATATGCCAACCTTAAACTTAAGCTGCTGGAGTTTGATAAACAAGGAATGGAATAAATAATGAATAAAATTACTTTGATTTTAGGGGGAGCCAGGAGCGGAAAAAGTACTTATGCGTTAAAGCTGGCTAAGCAGTATAAGAAAGTAGCATTTGTCGCTACTTGCCAGGGTAAAGACAAAGAGATGCAGGAGCGTATCAGGCTGCATAAAGAAGCCAGGCCAAAAAATTGGGAAACTTTTGAGGAGCCTAAGGATTTAGCGAAATTACTGGCTAAGATTAATCGTAATTTTGATTGCATTATTATTGATTGTCTTACTCTTTTAGTTTCAAATCTTATTTTGTCTAAAAATAAGGAAAGGCAGGTTTTAAAGAAGATTGAAGAATTGCTGCTTGTTTTAGGTAAAACTAAGGCAAATATAATTTTAGTTTCTAATGAAGTTGGATTAGGATTGGTTCCGATGAATAAACTGGGCAGGGATTTTCGTGATGTTGCCGGTAAAGTTAACCAGCTGGCTGCTGAAAAATCTAATCAAGTTTTTTTTATGGTTTCGGGCCTAGTTTTAAAAGTAAAAGGAAAAAATAAATGAAGAGGATTAGCCGGTTAGTCGAAAATATTTCTGGAATCAATCAGGAGGTTGTAAAAAAAGCACAGGACAGGTTAGATAGTTTGACTAAGCCTTTGGGCAGCCTTGGCCGGTTAGAGGAATTGGCAAAGCAAATTTGTGGAATTAAGGGTGAACTTGCTTTAGGGTTAGATAATAAAGTTATTTTTACTTTAGCCGCAGACCATGGAGTTACTGATGAAGGGGTCAGTGTCTATCCTAAAGAAGTGACTGCTCAGATGGTTTATAATTTTTTAAACGGCGGTGCAGGAATAAATGTTTTAGCTAAACATGTTGGCTTGAAAGTTGTGGTGGTGGATATCGGGGTTGCTAGTGATTTAAAGGCAAGCCCAAAATTACTGATAAACAAGATAAATTATGGAACGAAAAATATGGCCAAAGGGCCGGCGATGACTAGGGATGAAGCCATAAAAGCAATTTGTGTGGGGATAGATTTGTTTGAGGAAGAGTTTAAACGCGGGCTGGATATCGTTGGCATCGGTGAGATGGGTATTGGTAATACTACGGCTGCCAGCGCAATTACGGCTGTATTTACCGGTAAGAGCGTTGAAGAGATTACCGGCCGAGGGGCTGGTTTGGGCGCTTTAGGGTTAAAGAATAAAATAGATATTATTAAGAAGTCGCTTGTGATTAATCAGCCTGATCCGGATTGTGCGATTGATGTTTTATCAAAAGTAGGCGGTTTTGAAATTGCGGGCATGGCTGGGATAATTTTGGCTGCTTCAGCGAATAAAATCCCGGTGGTTATTGATGGGTTTATTTCAGGATCTGCGGCGTTAGTTGCGTATCAGATTGAGCCTAAAGTTAAGGATTATATGATTGCCGCGCATTGTTCGGTTGAGACCGGGCATAAGGTTATCTTGGAGTATCTTGGATTAAAACCGTTGTTGGATTTAGATTTGAGGCTCGGCGAAGGTACTGGCGCAGCTCTGGGTATTGGATTAGCTGATGCTGCGATTAAAATCCTTACACAGATGGCGACTTTTAAGAGTGCCAATGTTTCGGAGAAGAAAAATGACTAGTTTTTTCTTAGCCTTACAATTTTTAACTACCTTGTCCTTGAAAATAGAAGGGTTCAGTGGGAGAAGGATCGCCTGGTCTTTGGTTTACTTCCCGGTGGTTGGTTGTTTATTGGCTGCTTTGCTTATCGGATTAAACTCGTTATTGATAATTTTGGGTATTTCTCAAGTGGTAACCAATATAATACTGGTAATCTTTTTGATAATTCTTACCGGAGGAATGCATCTGGACGGCTTAGCTGATACTACTGATGCCTTATTGAGCGGTAAAGAAAAAAAAGAGATGCTTGAGATTATG
This sequence comes from Candidatus Omnitrophota bacterium, assembly GCA_041663665.1. GTDB lineage: Bacteria > Omnitrophota > Gorgyraeia > Gygaellales > Profunditerraquicolaceae > UBA6249. The sequence goes on from JBAYMG010000001.1 coordinate 165,144, forward strand.
CGCGACCCGCATGTTGGAGTAATGGGGGTTTTGAGCCTGATAAGTATTATGCTTTTAAAAGTTGTTTTACTTTCTTCGGTTAGCATCTTTTTTAAACCAATAGCTTTATTCCTCATGTGCATTTTAAGCCGCTGGTCAGTAGTATTAATAATGTATTTGTTTCCTTATGCCAGAGAAGAAGGGAAAGCTAAGTTGTTTATCCAGGGATTAACTTTTAAGATTTTTGCAACTTCGCTTGCCATAACCGCCACATTTTCTTTTGTTGTTTGGGATTTACCGGGTTTGTTAGTATTCTTGATTATCGCTGGATGTGTTTATTTAGGCAATAAGGTTATAAGCAAAAAGTTAGGTGGAGTTACCGGAGATACGCTGGGTGCGACCATGGAATTGACCGAGGTAACTGTTTTATTTATTGTTTGTATTATGCAAAGGATGATTAATGGATAAACAAAAAGCTTTAGCATCTTGGAGTGGGGGAAAAGACAGTTGTTTGGCTTGTTACCGGGCAATTAAGCAGGGATATAAAATTAAATATTTATTAAATTTTATATCCCGGGAATCCAAGAGAGGATGTTTTCATGGATTGGAAGGAAAACTTCTAAGGTTTCAGGCAGATTTGATCGGGATTCCTCTGGTGCAATACGAGGTCAGCCCGGATATGCAAAAATACGAAGAAGAATTTAAAGCTGCAATTATTCAAAGCAGAGGCAATGATATTGGTACAATGGTTTTTGGAGATATATATTTGCTGGAGCATGAAAGTTGGATCGAGCGAGTTTGTGCGGATTTAAAAATTAAGGCGTTAGAGCCTCTTTGGAATAATGATCCCGAAGAAATTGTTAATGAGTTTATTGATCTAGGGTTTAAGGCAATTATTGTTAGCTGTAAAGCTGACATAATGGGTAAAGAATTTCTTGGCCGTTATGTAGATAGGGATTTGGTAAGGGAGTTAAAAAATAAAGGTATCTGTCCCTGCGGGGAGAAAGGAGAATTTCACACTTTGGTTCTGGATGGGCCGATATTCAGCAAGCCCATTAAGATACTTGAAGCTGAACCGATAATTAAAGAAAGTTTTTGGCAGCACTGGTTCTTAGATATTAAAAAATACGATTAAAATTTTTATTTGGTTTAAGTCGGTTAGTTTTAAAAAAAACTGGGAACAGCATAAATTAAATGAAGCGTCAAGAATTCTCTTTTAAAGTCGGCACTACTTCCTATATCTATCCTGAAAATATTTTGCCGAATGTGCATAAATTGAAAGATTTAGTTGATGATATAGAGTTGGTTTTGTTTGAATCCAAAGAAGCCGGGAATATCCCCAAAGCGGAAGATTTAACGGAATTAAAACGCGTAAGTAATGATTGGAATTTAACCTATACTGTCCATTTGCCTTTAGATATCAATCTGGGTAGTTCGATAAGAGATGAAAGGAAGAATTCAGTAGAAAAGGTAAGGGTGTTTGTTGAGCATTTCCGTAGGCTTAAACCTTATGCCTATATATTGCATCTTAATCTGCCGAAACAAATTAAGGGGAATATTAAGCTTTGGCAATGCAGGATTAATCGTTCATTGGAAGAAATATCTGAGCTTCAAACGGTTCTCCCGCATAATATTGTTATTGAGAACCTATGTTATCCTTTTAGCTATATTGATACCTTGATTTTGGGGAACGGTTTTTCAATTTGTGTAGATATAGGCCATCTTATTTTGATGGGGGTTGATCCGTTGAAGCATTTAAAAAAATATTTCAACGCTACGCGTCTGATTCATCTCCATGGAGTTAATGGAAGAAGAGATCATTTATCCTTAAAATATTTCGATCATATGTTAATAAGGCGTATAATCCGATTTTTAATAGATAGGGATTACCGCGGAGTATTGACTTTGGAAGTGTTTTCGCAAATAGACTTTGAAGAATCGATGAATGTTTTATGGAGGAATTTATAAAAGAAGGAGGTGAAAAAATATAAAGTTAGTTTTAGGGCGATGTTTATATAATATAAAATCAAAAAAAGTTTTTCCGGATAGGCAAAGGAAGTGAAGGTGTTCTGTTTGATAGTAGGCAGGGATTCCTTCCGCTGCCCCGCAACGGTAATGAAGCAGTAGGTAAAATGTGGAATCTAGAATGTAAAGTGATTCTGCTAAAAGACTATTGCTTACAAGCCCGGCCGATTGCCTATCCTGGAAGTATTCTCGGAGGAGAAGAAAGATGAAAAATAGAGTTTTAGGCTTTGCGATGATGTCAATTTTGTTTATTTTTAATCAGAGTTGGGCGGATGAAACACAAACCGTAAAAATTGAGCAAGAGCCGATAGCGGATACTGAAGAGACAGAGCCTCCTGCTCTTAAATACGATTTGGGTAATGTGATTGTTTCGGCTACTAAAACCGAAACCTATCAAGCTGAAATCGGAAGTTCGACCACTGTGATTACGGCCGATGATATTAAGAAAACTGGTAAGCGCACTGTTGAAGCTGTTCTGCGGGATGTTCCCGGCCTTGCCGTTATGCAAAGCGGCACGCTTGGAGGCCAGACTTCTGTCTATTTGCGTGGCGCGAAACCAGGGCAAACGCTGGTGATGATTGATGGGGTCGAAGTTAACGATTCGATATCCGTTGATCGCTCTTTTGATTTTGCTCATTTGATAGTAGATAATATTGAACGTATTGAGATCGTCCGCGGTCCACAATCAACACTTTATGGTTCTGACGCGATGGCGGGTGTAATTAATATTATTACCAAGAGAGGAACGGGTGAGCCTAAGCTCGAAGGTTATTTTGAGGGCGGTTCGCACAATACTTTCAGGGAAAATTTTGGATTAAGCGGTATTGCCGTGGATAAATTTGATTATTCATTTTCGGCTACACGTCTGGATTCTGAGAGTATATCTGATGCGGCAGGCGGTTCGGAAAACGACCCATATCATAATTTGACCCTTTCTTCAAGAATGGGATATAAAATCCTTGATAATGCTGAGGTAAGTTTGACTGCTCGTTATACGGATGCAAAGAAATCTATCGACACCTCTTCAAATAATTATCCGTACGCTTTGATTGATATGCAGAATTATACCTCTTGGTCAAAAGACCTTGCTACCAAATTTTCTTTTGATCATTCGATAAATTCATGGTGGGCGCATACATTATCTTTTTCTTATCATGATATACGCCGAAAAGATAAGAAAGAATGGGATTCGGTAAATTTGGATAATGTCAATGATTGGTATAAAGGCGATAATAAGAAGGTGGAGTGGCAGCATAATTTCTCTCCCGTAAAATGGAATATTTTGACCGCGGGTCTTGAATATGAAAATGAAACTGGTTCTTCTTATTATTATTCAGATACATATGGCCCCTGGGTTGACAAACAGGATAGAAAAAGCGTTGATAACATGGGTTATTATCTCCAAGATCAGCTTAAAGTCTGGGACAAGCTTTTTATCACGCCTGGAATAAGAATTGACGACCATGAACTTTTCGGCACGAAAACCACCTACAAAATATCTACAGCGTATTTGATTCCTCAGACAGGAACCCGACTAAAGGCAAACTGGGGGACTGGATTTAAGGCCCCGTCTATTTATCAACTTTATTCAAATTATGGAAATCCTAGCCTTAAGCCGGATGAAAGCAGAAGCTATGACTTTGGGTTTGAGCAAAGTTTTCTCAAGGATAAGCTATCTTTTGATTTGACGTATTTCCATAATGATTTTAAGAATATGGTTGATTTCGATCTGGATCCAGCCTCGCCTACTTATTACAAATACATTAATATCGGTAAAGCAACAACTAAGGGTTTTGAATTCGGAACAAAATTCCTGCCGATTGATACCCTTACGCTTGCCGCTAATTATACCTATACTTATACCGAGAATAAAGAGACAGGCCAGCAGCTATTGAGGCGCCCTAAAAGCCAGGTTAATTTTGACGCCAATTGGGTTTTTCTGCCTAACGCTAATCTTGATTTTGGAGCGAATTATTTGGGCAGCCGTAAAGATAGCGGCTATATCACTGATAAATCTTATACTATTTTCCGTATGGCAGCCTCTTACGATATAACGAAGAACTTCCAGATTTTCGGTAGAATAGAGAATCTCTTTGATAAGAAATATCAGGAAGTTAACGGTTATGGAACTTTGGGTCGCTCATTCTACGGAGGAGTTAAGGCGAAATTCTAAAAAAGCTGGAGGGCGGGATAATTTTTCTCCCGCCCTCTCTAAACAGGAGAGATAGAAGATGTTTGATTTATTTTTAAAGGGCGGCCCCCTGATGTGGCCGATACTGTTATGTTCAATAGTATCTATTACAATTATTTTAGAGCGTTATTATTGTTTTTATCGTGCAAGAATAAGATTCCCTAATATTGTTTCCCGGGTAAAGGCTCTGTTGAGGGACGGGAAAGCAGGCGAAGTTCTAAAACTTTGTGAAAGGACGCCCGGGCCTATCGCCCATATTTTGGCTGTTGGAATTCATGTCCGTGATAGGAGCCCAGAAGAAAAAGAGAGATTAATCTCTCGGGCCGGATCTAAAATCATCCGGCAGCTGGATAAACATTTGCGGGGCTTAGCAGTTATCGTTAATGCTTCTACATTATTAGGGCTCTTGGGCACGGTTACGGGGATGATTAAGGCTTTCATGAAGATCCAGGATCTTGGAGGCAGAGTAGATGCCTCAGTTTTAGCCGGAGGTATTTGGGAAGCATTGATTACCACTGCGGCAGGTCTATTTGTTGCCATACCGACCATGATTGCTTATCACTATTTTGAAGGGAAAGTTGATAATATCAGTGCTCAGATGAAAGATGCGGCGACTGAATTATTGGAGGCGTGATGGAGTTCGAAGGGAGAAAAAAAATAAGCACTGATTTGAATATTGCCCCATTGATTGACGTGGTCTTTCAGCTTCTCTTGTTTTTTATGCTTACGGCAAATTTTGTCACTCAGCCGGGGATAAAATTGTCCTTGCCTTCCGCAGTGTCTTCAAAGCCTAATCAGGAGGAAGGTGTCGTCGTTTTTATCACTAAGGATAACGAATTATATTTGAATCAAACAAAAGTATCCTTGGAGGGGCTTTTGGCGGAGTTAAAGCCCAAGATCCTTGTGGCCAAAAATAAAACGGTTGTTATCAAGGCTGACGAAAAAATTAATTTAGGGCTGGCGGTGAAAGTTATGGATATCGCCAAGCAGGCTGAGGCCGAAGGCGTGGTTATCTCGACCAAGATGGAAAAAGATGCTAAATGATAAAGTAATCAGGATAGCTCTTTTGATTTCTCTGGCTGGTCATTGTTTGTTTTTGGGCTCATCGGGATTTAGTTTTCGTCTGCCTCAGTATGAAAATCAACCGGAAGCTAAAGAGCTCACGGTTGATGTTGAAATAGACAGGTCTGCGCTTTTGCCGAAAATAGATATTATGGGGCAGGAAAAGAAGTTTAAGGAAGTTAAGCAGAAGCTGGAACATCCGAAACCGGAACTTAAGCCACATCCCCTGCCGGAACAGATAGCCGTGCAGCAGACTCTTCAGGAGCGTATTGAGGAGAAAGTAGATGTTGTTAATCCCGACAAGGAGGCAATGTTTCGTTATCAGGATATGGTAAAGCAGAGGATAGAACAGGCAAGGATATATCCCTTATGGGCTAAGAAGCATGGGATGGAAGGAATAACGCATTTATACTTTACCATTTTACCCAGCGGTATAGGGCAGGATATAAAGATAATACATTCATCCGGCTCAATCATCCTAGATGAGGAGGCGGTTGCCACTGTAAAGAGGGCAAGCCCTTTTCATCCTGTGCCTGGAGAAATTAACAGCTCTTCTGTAGGGATGGAAGTTGCGATTGTTTTTTCCTTGAGTAAAAACTATAGACGGTGTAGGTAACCTGTATTTTATGGTTAGTTCCAATTTCTTGCCAGATTATCCTCCCCATGATAAAATAAGCCATGCGAACTGATCATTTATTACGTTATACATTGGTGGCTTCGTTCCTTGTCCATGGTATGATTGTTTTTCAATCTCCTCGTTTCAATCCTTTTTCTCCTGTGCCAAAAGCCCAGAAGATGGAAGTGCGTTATGTTAAAGATAATCCGGAAACCAGAATACTGCCTAAGAATCAATTTAAGCTTGATATGCAAAAGCGTATTTCTAAACAGGACCATTTTTTAAAGCTAGATTCTAAAATTATTAACGCCAGAAGTATTCCTCCTCCTTATGTTGAAGAAGGAAAAAGAAGCAAGGCCTTGCCGGAAAGCTTTTCGGAATTGCCTAAACCTTCTTTTGCGGCACCGGATTTAATGATTATCAAAAAGAAAATTACCTTGCCGCCAATTGAAATGGCTAGAATTGATAATCCAAGCTATATAAGTTATTATCAGATTGTCCGGGAGAAGATTCGTCGCAGTGTTTACCAAAGTTATTCTCAGAATCAGACAGGCGAGGTTTATGTCTCATTTATTATTTCCAATGACGGTTATATCAAGGGTGTACGTTTAATTGAGGATAAGACAACTGCCAGTGATTACCTTAAGAATATTGCTTTAAAAAGCGTAAAAGATGCCTCACCATTTCCTAACTTTCCAAAAGAGCTGGACTATCCTCAGCTTTCTTTCAATATAATTATCTCTTTCGAAATAGAAAATTAAAGTTAAAATCGGGGACGCTCCTATTTATTTTAGTCAAAAATAAATAGGAGCGTCCCCGATTTAATGGCTTACTAATTGTCCTCTGATTTTATTGACACTCATTTAAAAGGGTGGTATATTAAATACTTCAAAATTTAGCATGAAAGGAGATGATCAGATTGACACAAGTTGAAATCAAAAAAGACGAATCATTTGAGTCTGCTTTACGCCGGTTCAAGAAGAAAATTGAGCAGGAAGGCATTCTGCGCGAAGTCCGCGACCGTAAGCATTACGAAAAACCCAGTGAGCGTAAAAGAAAGAAAGCTAAGTCTACTAGAAAATAACTAAAGTTTATGATGGAGCAAACTAAACTGCGTAAGCCGATTGCAGCCGGACAGTTCTATCCGTCAGATGCTAAAAACCTAAAGGGCGTGATCTCCGATTTTTCAGATAAAGATAAGGTATTACAGAAAAAGGAGGTTATTGGGGCTATTCTGCCACACGCCGGTTACGTTTATTCGGGCCAGGTTGCTGTTGCGACAGTTTCAGGAATAGATATTAAAGACAATGTAGTTATGTTGGGCCCAAACCATACGGGATTGGGCTTGACTTTTAGTGTTATGCCAAATGGGGTATGGCAGACTCCATTTGGTAATGTAAAAATTAATCAAGAAATAGTAAAATTGTTCTTAAATAAGTCTCAGTATCTGGTAGCCGATGCAGCTGCGCATCAGGATGAACATTCGCTGGAAGTAGAGCTTCCGATACTGCAATATTTTAAGCGTAATTTTAAAATTATTCCCATTGCGATTAAGACTTTTAATTTGTCTTTGCTTAAAGGTTTAGCCATCGAGTTGGCAGATGTAATTAATACTCAGCATCTTAAATCATCAACAATTTTTATTGCCAGCTCAGATATGACTCATTATGAGTCGGAAGAAGTTGCCCGGAAAAAAGACGCGCAAGCCATTGAAGCTATAGTTGCTTTAGATGAAGACAGATTAGAAAAGATCGTTAAGGCTTTAGATGTATCGATGTGCGGTTTTGCTCCAATAGCAGTCTTAATCAAAACTGCTAAGCTGCTTGGGGCAAAGGGGGCAGAGCTAATTAAATATCAAACAAGCGGTCAAACCAGCGGCGATTTAAGCAGCGTTGTTGGTTATGCCGGAATCACAATCTATTAAAACATGGACGATATAAATAAAACAGAAGGCAATGGTTTGCCTGCTAGTGGGCAAAATCAGAAAAAGGTTGACCAGGGCTGGAAAGATAATGTTGAAAAAGAGAAGCTTGAACCTCAGGAAAAAGAAACTTTTGTTCCTCCGGAGCCGGATTTTAAGTTTTTTATTACTACTTTAACTTTACAGGCTTCAATTGCTTTGGGGCATATGGCAAATCCTTCAACCGGTAAAACAGAAAAGGATTTAATCCAGGCGAAATTCCTGATTGATACATTATCAATGCTCCAGGAAAAAACCAAAGGTAATTTAGTAAAAGAAGAGTCGGATTTATTAGAAAATTTGCTTTATGAGTTAAGGACCTCCTATTTGGCTATAAGCGGTGAAGTTAAATGATCGATAAAGAATTGCTTGATATCTTAGCTTGCCCGGCTTGTAAAGCTGATGTGAAGCTTGTGAACAATCAAATTGTCTGTAAAAAATGCGGAAAAAAGTATCCGGTTCGTGACGGGGTTCCGATAATGTTGGTTGACGAGTCGCAATGATTAAAATCTTAGTTATTCATGGCCCTAATTTAAATCTTTTGGGAACCCGGGAGCCGCAGGTTTATGGGTTGATAACTTTAGATAAAATCAACCAAATGCTTAAGAGTCAGGCTAAAAAATCCAAAGCCGCTTTAACTATTAAACAATCAAATCACGAAGGCCAGATTGTAGATTTTATCGGGCGAGCTAAAAAAAATAAATTTCAAGGTATTTTAATCAATCCCGCAGCTTATACTCATACTAGTGTGGCTATACGTGATGCTGTGGCTGCTTGCGGATTAGCTGTTGTTGAGGTCCATCTTTCCAATATTTATTCCCGCGAGGAGTTTAGGCATAAGTCTTTAATTAGTCCGGTAGCCAGCGGTACAATCCTGGGGTTTGGGGCTAAAAGTTATTTACTTGGGCTGGCCGCTCTTTTGGATTTAATCTAAGGCAAAATGAATTCCCGATTAACCAGCATACATCTTGCGTTAAAACAAAGAAAACTGGATGCTTTGCTTGTTTCTCTCCCGGCAAATATATCTTACCTGACGCAGTCAGAAAGCCGTGATGCTTATCTGCTGGTTTCCTTAAAACAAAATATTTATTTTACAGATTCCCGTTACACTGAAGAAGCCAGGATCTTTTTAAAAGATAATGCTAAACTTAAAGAGTGTAATGGTTCTGTTTTTCAGTATATTGCCGAAGCCATTCATAAGTTGGGTTTGGTTAATGTTGGTATGGAGGGAAGGTATCTGCCGTTTTTAGAATTTAGTAAGATTAATGAGTTTTCAAAAGGAAAGTTTAATTTAATTTCAACTCACTCAATAGTTGAAGATAAACGGATTATTAAAGACGCCGGGGAAATTATTAAATTGCGTAAAGCAGCTCAAATTACTGCCAGCGCTTTGGAATATGCTAAGCAGTTTCTTGTTCCCGGAATAAGAGAGATAGAAGTTGTTGCTGAACTTGAGCGTTTTATCCGGTATCAAGGAGCAAAGGGGCCTTCTTTTGATATAATTGTTGCTTCCGGGCCGAATTCCAGCCAGCCGCATCATCTCTCGGGCCAGCGAAAGTTAGAGAATAATGAGCCTGTGCTTATTGATTTTGGTGTTAACTATCAAGGTTATAAATCAGACTTGACAAGGGTTTTGTTTTTGGGTAAAATAACTGTTCTTGCACGTAGGGTTTATGACATTGTTCTTAAGGCTCAGGAATTAGCAATTAAAAGGATCTCCCCAGGTGTAGAAATGGCTCTAATTGATAGGGTTGCACGGGAGTATATCGCTAAAAAAGGGTATGCTAAGCATTTTACCCATAACTTAGGCCATGGTTTTGGCCTGGAGATTCATGAAAGTCCGTCTATTTCCGGTAGAGAAGCTAGCGCGGTTAGGCCGGGAATGTCTTTTACGGTGGAACCGGGAATATACTTGCCTGGTAAATTTGGGATAAGAATTGAGGACATGATTTTAGTAACAAAAACAGGAAGCGAGGTCTTAGGTGGCTCTATCAATAAATGAAATTAAATCCGGGGTAACTATTTTAGTCGATGATAATGTTTATATCTGTCTTGATGCGCAGCATGTCAAGCCGGGTAAAGGTGCAGCTTTTGTCCGGGCGCGCCTGCGTAATATGAAAAACGGCAATATTCAGGAAAAAACTTTCCGCGGAGAAGAAAAGATTGAATCGGCGTTTATCGAAGAACGTAAATTACAATACCAGTATTCGAGTGACGGATTGTTCCATTTTATGGATACTGATAACTTTGAAGAGATTGCTATTTCTGAAGAAATTGTCGGGGATAGCGCTAAATTATTGCAAGATAACCTGGAGATTCAGGGTTATTTCTATAAAGGCGAGAGCTTATCGGTTACTTTGCCTAATTTTATTGAATTTACTGTTAAGGAAACTGAGCCAGGGTTTAAGGGTGATTCATCCAAGAGCGGCACTAAGCCGGCTAAGGTTGAAACCGGGGCAACTATTCAGGTTCCTCTATTTATCAATATTGGCGATAAGATTAAAGTGGATACGCGTACCGGTGGCACCTACGCTGAGAGAATCAATTAAAAGGAGTTCCTAATGAACATTAAAGAAATTAAGGAATTTATTAATTTGATGAATGAGAACAGCCTTTCTGAGCTTGAGGTCGAGAAAGATGATATGCGTATTCGGCTTAAGAAAACCCCTAATGGAATCGAAGGTTTTGAGGGGCCGGTAGTTTTTCAGGGCCAATCAATTGCCGGACAGGCTGCTAAAGCTGGATCTGTACCGGAAACAGAGAAGAAAATTGAAATTAAAACAGTGGAAATCAAGTCTCCGATGGTTGGTACTTTTTATCGCGCTCCAAATCCGGAAGCTGCTGCTTATGTTGAAGTAGGAACAACGATCGAACCAGGCCAGGTAATTTGTATTATTGAAGCAATGAAGTTAATGAATGAGATAAAGTCTGAAATTAAAGGCAAGATACTTGAAATTTTAGTTGATAACGCTGAACCGGTAGAATTCGGCCAGCCATTATTCCTTATTGAGCCGCTTTAATAATTAAAGATGTTCTCCAAAATTCTAATTGCTAACCGAGGCGAGATCGCCTTAAGAATAATTCGGGCTTGTCATGAAATGGGCATCCGTACTGTGGCTGTCTATTCTCAGGCTGACCGCAACAGCCTGCATGTGCGTTTTGCTGATGAAGCAATTTGCATTGGCCAGGCAGCAAGTAGTAATAGCTATTTAAATATACCTGCAATTATTAGTGCCGCTGAAATTACCGACGTTGAAGCAATTCATCCGGGTTACGGGTTTCTTGCTGAGAACGCGCATTTTGCCGAAATATGCGCATCTTGCAAAATTACTTTTATCGGGCCCACTCCTGAGAATATGCGGCTGATGGGTGATAAAATGGCTGCGCGTACTACTATGCAGAAAGCAGGTTTACCGATTGTTCCGGGAAGCCGTGCGATTATTAAAAATAAAGAAGAAGCGCTGAAGACCGCTAAATTAATTGGTTATCCGGTTATCATCAAAGCAGCTGCCGGAGGCGGCGGCAAAGGTATGCGTATTTGCCATAATGATTTGACGCTGGTTTCAAGTTTATTGACTGCGCAAACCGAAGCTGAAGCTAATTTTGGCAATTCCAGCGTTTATATTGAAAAATATATTGAACGTCCCCGCCATATTGAAGTTCAGATTATCGCTGATCGCTCGGGCCACATCGTACAACTTGGTGAAAGAGACTGCAGCATTCAAAGAAGGCATCAGAAGCTGCTTGAAGAATCGCCATCTCCGGTGGTTGACAGTAAAATGCGCCGTAAATTAGGTGAGTTGGTTTTAAAAGGAATGAAAACTATCGGTTATGTCAGCTGTGGTACGATTGAATTTTTGCTGGATGAGAAAACCGGAAATTTTTATTTTATGGAGATGAATACGCGCATCCAGGTTGAACATCCGGTTACCGAGATGGTTACGGGTATTGACCTGATCAAGGAACAGATTAAAGTTGCTAGCGGTGAGAAACTTAAATTTACCCAGGAGGATATTCAGATTAGAGGAGTTGCCATTGAGTGCCGGATCAATGCTGAAGACCCGGATAATAATTTTATGCCTTCTCCGGGAAAAATTGAAAGCTTAATTCTCCCCGGAGGGCCGAATGTCCGCGTAGATACACATATTTATGCCGGCTATGAAGTCCCGCCTTATTATGATTCTTTGATCGCTAAACTTATTGTGCGGGGGAATACCCGTCCGGAAGCAATTAAAACTATGCGCAGGGCACTGTCTGAGTTTCACGTCGGCCCAATTAAAACAACAATACCTTTTCATCTCAAACTGATGGATAATCCACTATTTAAAAAAGGCGATATTTCTACGCATTTTGTTCAGGATCTTTTAACAACTGAAGGGAAGACAGAATGAATAATCGCGATGAATCCAGAAATGAATTAGGGGTTTTAAGAATTCACAAAAACGTGATTTCATCAATATCTTCGATTGCGGCTATCGAAATCGAAGGGGTTAAACGCGTAGGCAAGGATTTAAAAAGCGGGTTGCTGGAATTGATCGGCCAAAAATTTTCATCGGCGATAAAAGTAAATATTTCTAAAAATGAAGAAGTAAAGGTTGAAATTCCTTTAATTATTAAGTATGGCTACAATATTCCTGAAGTTGCTAACCGTGTTCAGGAAAATGTCCGTCAAGCCTTGGATAAAATGAGTAATCTTTCCATAAAAGATATTAACGTGAATGTGCAGGGCATAGAAAGGGGCTGATCATGAGATTTTTTACCACTCTGGGTATTATATTTTATGCTGCAGTTATTATTATCATTGGTTTAACCATGATTGTATTTGCTTTTAATTTGCTTTTGCCGCAAGATATTAATACTTTGCTTGTTTACGTCCAAAGCAGCCAGAATTCGCGAATAATTATGGGTTTAAGCGGTGCGCTTTTAATCTTGATTAGTTTTTCTTTTGCCCAGATTATTCTCGGGAAATTCCAGAGGGAAAAAACCATTGCTTTCGCTACTTCCGGTGGCCAGGTTACTATCTCGCTTTCCGCAGTTGAGGATTTGATTCGCCGGCTTGCCGGGATTATCCCTGAGGTAAAAGAATTGCGGCCAAATGTCGTAGCGAATAAAAAAGGAATTATTGTCGATATGCGTGTGGTATTGCGTTCGGAAGCAAATATCCCCGATTTGACCAGCCGTTTACAGGATATTACTAAATCTAAAATTCAGGAAGTTTTGGGATTAGAGGAGCAAATTATTATTAAAATACATGTAGCTAAAATTGCTCATGATGAAAAAGACAGCCGTAAAAGAAAAGAATTTGAAAAGGATGATCGTTCAGCAATACCGTTTAGTGGATACGGACGTTTGTAGATAAAATAATTAAAAGGAGAAATGAAATGAGAATTGGTATACTTACAGGTGGAGGGGATTGCCCGGGATTAAATCCGGTTATCCGCGCGGTTGTGCGTAAGGCGTTGATTGAAGGTTATGAAATAATAGGAATTAAGAATGGCTGGAAGGGGTTAGTTGAAAATGACACAATGGCTTTAGATATAAATACAGTTTCCGGTATTTTACCTAAAGGCGGAACTATTTTAGGTACCAGCCGCACTAATCCTTATAAAAAAGAAGGAGATTTGCTGAAGGCCAAAGATAATTTTAAAAAAATAGGATTAGATGCTTTAATCGCTGTCGGTGGAGAAGACACGTTGGGAGTTGCTTCTAAATTGTCCAAGGAAGGTTTGTCTATAGTCGGGGTTCCTAAAACCATTGATAATGACCTTTCGGCTACAGATTATACTTTTGGTTTTGATACTGCTTTAAACGTAGCTATGGAATGTATTGATCGTCTTCATACTACTGCTGAAAGCCATCATCGGATTATGGTTGCTGAAGTTATGGGCAGGCATGCAGGCTGGATTGCTCTTGAAGCTGGTATCGCCGGAGGAGCAGACATGATTTTGATTCCTGAGGTTGCCATTGATGTAGATGAAGTTTGTAATGTTATTAAGAAGAGGCATTCAAGAGGAAAGACCTTTAGTATTATTGTGGTGTCTGAAGGTGCTCAGTTTAAAGGCAGCGAGATGGTGCTTCAAGAGAAGAAACTTGATGCATTCGGACATGTGAGGCTTGGCGGTATTGGCGAGGAATTGGCTGCCCAGATTGAAAAAAGAACCGGTTATGAAACAAGAGTTAGTGTCTTAGGGCATATTCAGAGAGGCGGTTCACCGACTGCTTTTGACCGCGTGTTAGGTACGCGTTTAGGAGTCAAGGCCGTTGAACTGGTTAAAAATAAGAAATTCGGGAAAATGGTTGCTTTGGCCGGTATTAAAATTATTGATGTTCCTTTAGAGGATGCAGTTAAGGCTTTAAAAACTGTCGATATGGAACTTTATGATATTGCCAAGGTTTTCTTTGGATAGGGTGCAAAAACGCTCGACGCCAAGTAGTTATCCGGCGCTTATTTGAATTGTGCCGGTGTCGGTTAACCGGAAAATTATGTTGGTGTGCGCTAAAATAGCGCGGGCAGGAGATCGCCACGTGGAGGAAATAATGCGTGAGAGAGTAAAGGATATTCTTTTAGAAAGCATTCAGGTTAAAGAAGAGATCTTGCGTAATCAGGTTGAATCAATCGTTCAGATTGCTGAACTGATGATTGATTGTTTAAAGAAAGACGGCAAGGTAATCGTTTTTGGTAACGGCGGATCGGCTAGTGATAGCCAGCATATTGCCGCTGAGTTAGTCGGGCGTTTTAAGAAAGACCGTTCTGCGTTAGCAGGTATTGCGTTGACGACTAATACATCCATACTTACTTCGCTGGCTAATGATTACGGTTATGATGTAGTTTTTTCCCGTCAGGTGGAAGCTTTGGGTAAAAAAAATGATGTAGTTTTGGGAATTTCTACCAGCGGAAAAGCTAAAAACGTAGCTTTAGGTATCAAACAGGCAAAAAAGATGGGAATTAAAACCGTGGCCTTAAGTGGAGGAGACGGCGGAGACATTGTAAAATTAGCTGATTTATCTTTAGTTGTACCTTCTAAAGTTACCGCAAGAATCCAGGAAGCACACATTACTATTGCCCATATAATATGCGAAATGATCGAACAGGTGCTTTGTCAGGAGCAAAAATAACCACTCTTCCTGTTCTTAGGAAGAGACTGAAAGATTTAAGATCTCTCGGCAAACGTATAGTTTTTACGAATGGCTGTTTTGATATTTTGCATTATGGACATGTTAAGTATCTTGAAGATGCCAAGAGTAAAGGGGATTTTCTGGTTGTCGCAATAAATAGCGACTCTTCCATTAAAAAAATTAAAGCTTTCGGTAGGCCGGTTATCGGGCAGTTTGACCGTTTGAAGACTGTTGCCGCATTAGCCAGCGTGGATTTTGTTGTTTTATTTAACCAAGATAATCCGCTTAAATTAATCAAAGCGTTAAAGCCGGATATGTTGATTAAAGGCTCAGACTGGAGTAAGAATAAAATAATTGGCGCGGATTTTGTAAAAACTTACGGCGGCAAAGTAGAAACCGTTAATTTAGTTAAAGGCCGATCAACTAGCGCAATCATTGAAAAAATCATTAGGTGCTTTGAGAAAAGATGAAATGCCCATACTTACTTGTTAAAACTAAGTAAGTATTTCGCTGGAAAGAAACTATAAGGTGCTCAATATTTACCGGATAATTGATGCGAATTTGAATCGGGCCAAAGAAGGGTTACGTGTATGCGAAGAGATAACCCGGTTTATTTTAGGTAGCCAGAAATTAACTGCTCTTTTAAAGGATATCCGGCATAGAATTGACCTCGATGCCCGCAAAATTTATCCGGTTGAAAAATTAATCAACCAGCGCAATAGTGATACTGATGTGGGTAGGCGCAATTGCTCCGGGGAACTGGAGCGTTATAATTGTCAGGATATATTTTTCGCGAATATTCAAAGAGCAAAAGAATCATTACGCGTACTGGAAGAGTTTAGTAAATTATTGGATGTTAAAGTCGCTTTAAGTTTTAAGCAGCTTAGATATAAAGTTTATGAAATCGAGAAAGAATCTTTTAAAAAAGTCTCAGCTTTACCTGATTCTAAATCGGCAGCTAGAAAATAAAGGTTCTTTAGAAAAGATATGTTCGGATTTTTCCGGAAAAGGAATTGACGTAATTCAATTAAGAGATAAGGTAAGTGCAAAAAAAGAAGTATTAAATTTTGCACTTTATTTAGCTAAATATTTCAAGGCCAGTAAAACGCTCTTTATAATTAATGATTATACCGATATTGCTTTAGCCTCTGGTGCAGATGGCGTACATTTAGGCCAAGATGATTCTTCGATAAAAGAAGCTAAAAAAATATTAGGCAAAGGTAAGATCATTGGAGTTTCCTGCCATTCTTTGCAGCAAGCCTTAAAGGCGCAAAAAGAAGGGGCAGATTATATCGGTATTGGGCCAATATATTCAACTCCGACAAAGCCCGAGTATAAAGCCATAGGTTTAGAAACTTTGCGGCAATTGAAAGGTAAGATAAAAATACCGTATTTTGCTATCGGAGACATAGGGCAAGAAAATATTAAAGCTATTGTTGCTAACGGCGCTACGCGTGTTGCAGTTTGCCGTGCGATTTTGAATGCTAAATCGGCTAAAAGAACAGTGAGACAGTTAAATAACTTATTAGGGAAAAAATGACTCAATTAGAATTTGCTAAGAAAAACATTGTTACTCCAATTGTGCGCAAATTGGCTGCTGTTGAAGGAATTAAGCCCCAACAGCTTATGCAATTAGTCCGCACAGGTAAAGTTGTAATACCTTTAAACATGAATCATAAAATTTCCAAGCCTTGCGCAGTAGGGGCTGGTTTGTCTACGAAAATTAATGCTAATATCGGTACCTCAACGGATGAATCCCGGATTTCTGATGAGATAGAAAAACTTAAGGTTGCAATTAAACACGGTGCAGATGCGTTAATGGATTTAAGCGTTGGAGGAGATTTGCGTAAGGTAAGGCAGGAAGTTTTAAAATATTCAACTGTTCCTGTTGGCACTGTTCCGGTTTATGAAGTAGCAGTCAGGGCAAGTGAAAAAAATAAAAATTTCCTTGAATTTAACCCAGATGATATTTTGGCAGTATTAGAGGATCAGGCAAAACAGGGAGTAGATTTTTTTACTATTCATAGTGGAATAACTAAAAAGAGTTTAAAAATTTTAGAAAAACAGAAACGGCTTATGGGGATTGTCTCGCGTGGAGGGGCGATTATTGCCAGTTGGATGAAATTCCATAAAAAAGAAAATCCTTTTTATTCCCACTTTGAACAGATTTTAGATGTTGCTTATCAATATGATGTAACCCTAAGCTTAGGGGATGGTTTGCGTCCGGGATCAATTTTGGATGCTACCGATAAAGCTCAAATTGCGGAATTAAAAATTTTAGGGGAATTGGCTCAGCGGGCTTTTAACCGCGGTGTCCAGGTAATGATTGAAGGCCCAGGGCATGTGCCAATAGATCAGATTGAAAAAAATATTGCCTTAGAGAAAAAATATTGCCATGCTGCTCCGTTTTATGTGCTCGGGCCATTGGTTACTGATGTCGCACCGGGTTACGACCATATTACTTCGGCAATTGGAGGAGCAATGGCGGCTAGTTTTGGGGCGGATTTTCTTTGTTACGTAACACCGGCGGAGCATTTACGGCATCCAACAGCAAGTGATGTTAAAGAAGGTGTTATCGCCAGCCGTATTGCTGCGCACGCTGGAGACCTGGTTAAAAGAAGAAAAATTGCTATTGAATGGGATAAAAAGATCTCTAACGCCCGAAAGGCAAGGGATTGGAAGAAGCAAATTCAATTATCAATTGATCCTGAAAAATCCAGGGAGTATCGTTTAAGCAGTAAACCAAAACTTTCTGATGTTTGCACCATGTGTGGTAAATATTGCTCTATGAAATTAATGGAAGATTGTTCAAAGAAATAGTTTGTAGTATGTGGCGTTGATGGTTATTTTGCGCTAATTGGCACCTGGCGCCAATTGGAATTGCGCCAGTGTTTGCTAGGTAGCATACACCTGGAGCTAATTGGAATTGCGCCAGTGTTTGCTAGGTAGCATACACCTGGAGCTAATTGGAATTGCGCGGGTGCGTTTGATAATTTGCGCACCTAACCCTTAATGGAGTTGTGTTAGTGCGCGATAGGTATCGCGGGTGTAATTCAGTGGTAGAATGGCAGCTTCCCAAGCTGCATATGGCGGTCCGATTCCGCTCACCCGCTTAAAATAACTGATATGAAAAATATTATTCTGATATTTATAATCTTATTCTGTGCGGGTTGCCAGACTATACCTCCTTATAGCGGTCCGGTTTTACCTGCAACAGCGCAAAAAGTTCCCGGCATACAACACAAAGTGGAATCCGGCGAAACTCTTTGGAAAATATCACAGATTTATAATGTTGATATTGATGAAATTTTACGTCTTAATCGTCTTTCCGAAGCTGCAACTATTGAGGTTGGCCAGATACTTATAATTCCTAGGCAGCCGGCTGTGTACAAAGAACAACCGGTTAAAATCTCTACGGATGATTTTATCTGGCCGCTTAAGGGCAAGATAATTTCAGCCTTTGGTTCTAATTATCGTAATTTAATAAATAAGGGGATTAATATCCAGGCTTCTTCCGGTGTAGATATCTTAGCTGCCCGGAGTGGCCGGGTAGTTTTTTATGCCGCTAACTTTGGAAATTTTGGCAAAACTGTAATTATTGACCATGGGGATGGCTTGCGTAGTGTTTATTCCCGGGCATCAGAAATTTTTGTAAGATCAGGAGATAACGTTCAAAGAGGGGCTTTAATTGGCCGTGTCGGTTCAGCTTCAAGGGATAAGGGCAGCTATCTGCATTTTGAAATCAGAAAAGGTGCTTTACCGCAAAATCCATCATTTTATTTACCATGATAAAAGATAAATTTTTTGACCGTACAAATTACATTCAGATTTTAGAGAAACGCGTAAGCTCCTTAAAAGAAGGCTACCGGCAGAATATTGTTTTTATCGGTGAAGAGAATGTCGGGAAAACCAGTATTATTTCTAAGTTTTTGTCTGGCTTTTATGATACCAAGATAGTAACAGTTTTTTTAGAGGTGCGTTCTGAGCCGTTAGATGTTTTTGCTAAAAGATTTATTGGCGCGTTGCTTTATAATTTCCTGCTTAATAGTGAAGTACCCTTGAAAGAAGATCTAGATTATTTGATTAATAAATCCAGCCAGCTTGTACCTAAAACCTGTGAAAAAATAAATTTTATACTTAACGAACTTTCCAAAAGGAAAAAGATAAATATTGTTACCGAGCTTTTTAGCCTTCCGGAATCAATCAACCAGGAAACAGGTAAATTTACGGTTATTTTTCTAGACGAGTTTCATAATCTTGAAAATATTGGAGTCAGCAATTTATACCGCGAATGGGGTAAGCTGCTTATTTTGCAAAAGAATACTCTTTATGCGATAACTAGCTCAAGAATATTTAAAGCTAAAGCGGTTCTTTCTAAACAGTTATCTTTATTGTTTGGTAATTTTGAGGTAATTACAGTTGAGCCTTTTGATACTCATACAAGCGCTAGTTACCTTGACCAGCGCATCCCTAGTTTAAAGTTAAAGCCCGGATTAAAAGATTTTATAATTAATTTTACCGGCGGCTATCCTTTGTACTTGGAGTTAATTGCTGATGCTTTATCTAAGGCGAACATCGCAGCTGATTTGCCGGATATCCTGGAAGACCTTTTGTTTAATACCTCAGGGATTCTTAACCAGAGGTTTTCTAACTATATCAAACGTTTCCTGGATTGTTCGTCAAGTAATGATTACATTTCGGTACTTTATCTAATCGCCAGCGGTCAAAATAAAATTAAAGATATTGCTCATCTTTTGCATAAACAGAAAAAAGAACTTGCGGTCAGGGTTAACTATCTTCTTGAGGCTGATGCTATAAGTGTCAGCGGTGATTTTCTTAAGATCAGCGACCGCCTGTTTGCCTATTGGATGCGTTTTGTTTATCAAGAAAAAATGCGTTCTGTTTCTTTTGATGCTAAGAATCAAAAAGAAAAATTCCGGGATAATATTTTAGAGCTTATTCGGGAATTTTCTGTTCAATCCGACAAGCCGTTGGCTAACCGTGTTTCCGATCTACTGTATTTATTCGATGACGATCTTATGCAAATTGAGCGTAAAAAAATCAGGCTTAATCATTTTCGCGAGATTAAGCCTTTAGCCATTAACGGCCGTTATTTAAAGGATGGTTTATTGGGCCGTTCCAGCGATGCTTTGTGGATTATGGCGGTTAAAGCTGATTCGCTTACTGAACAGGATGTTGCAGAGTTTGCTAAAGAGTGCAAGAGATATCATCATAAATCGCAGCGGAAAATTATTGTTACTTTAAAAGAAGTCGATCCTAATGCCAGGTTACGAGCGCTGGAAGAGAAGATTTGGACTTGGGATTTAAATAGTTTAAATCAGATTCTGGATTTATATTCTAAACCGAGGGTAATTGCATGAAAATTGGCGTAATTTCAGATACCCATATTCCGGATAAATGCGAGCATATACCTAAAACAGTTTTAAATGTTTTTAAGGGGGTTGATTTGGTTATCCATGCCGGCGATATCGTAAGTTTAAAGGCTTTAGAAGAATTAAAAGATGTCTGCGAAAAAGTTGTCGTCGTGGCTGGAAATATGGATCCTGATGAGGTGGTAAGAAAATATCCCCAAAAGCAGGTTTTGGATATTTTGGGCCTTAAGATCGGCCTGGCTCATGGTTCCGGAGCTCCGGTAGGCCTGGTGGATTTGCTTAAAGGTATTTTTGAAAAGGATGGCTGCGATATCATTGTTTTTGGGCATTCGCATAGGCCAATGAATGAAAAAATAGGCAAAACTTTATTTTTTAATCCCGGCAGCGCGACAGATTTTATTTCAGGTGACACCACTTACGGTATAATTGAGATTAATGAAAAAAATAAAAATAAGATTGAGGCTAGTATAATTAAAATTTAATTATGGATAAGCTCTGGGCGCCGTGGCGGATTAGCTATATCAGCAAGAAGAAGCAAAAAGAGTGCGTTTTTTGCCAAGCTAAAAAAGATAGTTCAAAAGATCAGGTTATTTTTAAAACAAAAAAGTCAATCTGCTTGCTTAATATCTACCCTTACAATAATGGCCACATTTTAATTTCTCCTTTAAGGCATTTTGCTGATATTTCGAATGCGTCGGATGAAGAGATCTTGGATATGTTTGAATGTTTAAAACGTGCTAAAGCGCTTTTACAAAAAATATTAAAGCCGCAAGGTTATAACGTTGGTTTTAATCTTAAGCGCCCGGCAGGGGCTGGTATTACCGGCCACTTGCATTTACATCTTGTCCCGCGGTGGGTCGGGGATACAAATTTTATGCCGGTGATTGGGGATAGCCGGGTAATTTCACAGTCGCTAGCGGAGTTAGCGAAACTTTTAAAAAATGCCGATAGATAAAATTCACGAATTTGAAGAAAAATTTTTAGCTCCCTATGCTATGAAGAGCTGCAATTCGCGCGGCAGGGTGTATAAGGAGAGTGAGCATCCTTATCGCCTTTGTTATCAGCGCGATCGCGATCGGATTATCCATTCGGCAGCTTTTAGGAGATTGGAATATAAAACCCAGGTTTTTGTTAATCATGAAGGGGATTATTACCGTACCCGGTTGACGCACAGTATTGAGGTTTCTCAGATTGCGCGTACTGTGGCTTGTGCGTTACGTTTAAATATGGATTTAACTGAAGCCATTGCTTTAGCACATGATTTAGGCCATACGCCTTTTGGCCATTCCGGTGAAGAAGTACTGGACGAGTTAATGGCTAAAAGTGGAGGGTTTAATCATAATCTTCAAGGGTTGCGGGTAGTTGATCTTTTGGAGGAACGCTATCCGGATTTTCCAGGCTTAAATTTAAGCTGGGAGGTCAGAGAAGGGATAGTCAAACATTCTTCAGTTTTTGATATTGCCGTTAAGATTAAAGAATTTTTACCCAAAAAAATGCCTACCTTGGAAACCCAGCTGGTTGATATAGCTGATGAGATTGCCTATGATAACCATGACCTGGATGACGGGTTAACCTCCGGATTAATTAAAGAAAACGATTTGGAAAATCTAGAGATTTGGAAAAAAATAAATCTCAAGATCAGCCAAAAGTATGATAAAATTAATGCTAATTACCGTAAATATCTAATTGTCCGTGGTTTAATTAATCTGCAGGTTACGGATTTAATTGAAGCTACGCAGACTAAGATTGCTCGGTTGAAGATTAAAAAATACACCGACCCTCATAATCTTGACTGTAAAGTTGTGGGTTTTAGTAAAGAGGTTCAGGAGTTAAGAAAACCGCTCAGGCAGCTGCTCATGCAGAAGCTTTATCATCATTACCGGGTTGTGCGTATGAGTACAAAAGCCAAGCGTTTTATCCGGGAATTGTTTTGTGAGTATATTAGCCGTCCGCAGCAGTTACCTTCTGAAATCGGGCAAAGAATCCCCCGGGAAGGCGTAAGGCGGGTAGTTTGTGATTATATTGCCGGCATGACTGACCGGTACGCATTAGATGAATACAAAAAATTATTCAACCCCTACGAAAAAGTATAGATTTTTAATTTCAGCGGTGCATAGTATCTACCGCTTGCTTAATTCTACCTATGAGGTTAATGAATTAATCTCCCGTATGGGGCGTTTGTTTTGCCAATTTTTTAATGCCCAATATTGTACGGTTATCTTATTAGATCAAAGTAAAAAATATTCAACTATTAAATGTACAATCAAGGATAATAAAAAAATTATAGTTTCCAATAAAGTTAAAATTACCGATAAGATTGAAGAAGAGATCGTTAGAAGGTCTTCATCGGTTAGAAGAGGAAATCTGTTGGGTATTCCGCTTATTTGCGAAGATTTAATCGGATTAGTGGTGATCAAACGCGCAAAATCCAGTAAATCGTTTGACATCTTTGATCAAGAGATGTTAATGACTATGGCTGAGCAGGCGGTAGTCGGGATTAAGAATTTGCAGCTTTATGAAGAGCAGGAGAGGATTATTCTGGGTAGTATTAAATCTTTAGTTACATTTTTAAACACGCGTGTTTCTACTGATTATACTCATTCTCCCCATTTTAGTAAGTTAGTTTGTGCTTTAGGGGATGAAATTCATCTTGATGAAAAACAACTGCAGATTCTTAAGTATGCCAGTCTTTTGCATGATGCCGGGAAAATTGATATTCCGGTAGCGATTTTAACTAAAACTACTAAGCTTACTGCCGAAGAGTATGATGTTATAAAAAAGCACCCGGTTAAAGGGGCGCAAATTTTACGCCCGTTACAAATTTTACGCCCGGCCATCCCGATTATTATGTATCATCATGAGAAATACGATGGTACGGGGTATCCTTCCCGGCTTAAAGGCGGGAAAATCCCTTTGGGAGCCCGGATAATGTCAGTAGCTGATGCCTTTGAAGCAATGGTCTACGGCCGGCCATATCGTCAGCGGATGGATATTGCTAATGCAATTAAGGAAATCAAGAAAAAAAGCGGGACGCAATTTGACCCTAAAGTTGTGGAGGCTTTTTTAATCGTAATTAAGAAATTTAATAAGAAAATATATTTGAATCAGGATTAATCGTAGTTAATAATACTTATGGCCCAAAAGCAAGATTATACACAGCCGGAGCTTTTTACACAAACTGAAGACGATCAGCAGTATAAGCCGCAGGTTCAAAGAAGCCCGTTTTTTTTGCGGATTAGAAATTATGAAAAAGTACTGTTATTAATTATGGGTATGGTTTTGTTAGGGATTATTTCTTTTTCTCTGGGAGTAGAAAAAGGAAAGTATGCTGAAAAAATTCAAAGTAGCGCTACTGTCCAAGATGTTTATACTATCCAGCTGGCAGCTTTTAAAAATAGAGCACTGGCTTTACGCGAAGCTCAAATATTATTGAAAAATGGTTTTTCACCGGTAGTTTTTACTAAAGGAAGCTATATTATTTTGTGCGTAGGCAAATTTTCTAATCAAGAGAGCGCGCAACCTCTGTTGACTCAATTGCAGAGGACCTACGCTAATTGCCGCATAAGGAGGTTATAAAAAATGTCAATACATCCGTCATTAACTATTTCGGAAAAAGACAAAAAGGTTCGTTCAGTTTTAAAACGTACTGAGCGCATCAGGCAGATGCAGGAAAAAGGTAGCTGGAAAGAAGGCAACGCTGTTTACGGATTACCGAAACTTAAATCCATAAGGATTAAAGTTAAGAAAGAAAAGGTTGAAAAAGCTGAAACTCCTGCAACTGGTGCAGCAGCTCCTGCAGGCGGTGCGGCTAAAGAAGCCGGTAAAACTCCTGCTAAGGGTCAAGAAAAAAAATAAGATTGGGTTAAATGTTACTAAGGTTTAAAACGAAGTTAATACTTATTTTTATTATAGTTTTCTTTAATTTGGCTGCAGGTGCGATTGCATCTGCAGATGTTTCTTTTACCGGGCAGATTAATGCGGACAATGTCAATGTCCGGGCTGATGCAACGGTAAGTTCTCCAATTGCCTGCGTTCTTCCTAAGGGGCAGATGGTTGATGTCGTCGAGGAAGCTTACGATTGGTATAAAATCCGCCTGCCCAAAGAAGCGCCTTCTTATATTAAAAAAGACTTAGTTGATTGTATTAACACGGATTCGGTTAATCCGGAAAAATGTCTTGGAGCTAAAGTAGTCAAAGACAGGATTAATATACGCTTGGGCCCCAGTGAATCAAGCTGGATTGTTGGCAAAGTTAATAAGCTGACTGTAGTTAATATTTTATCTACGGATGGAGTCTGGTATAAGATTACACCGGTTTATACTAGTTTCTGCTGGGTGAATAAAAAGTTTATTAATAAATATATACCGGTGTTAGTTAAAAAAGAAGAGATGGTTGGAGCAGTTAAAGATACAAATTCTCCCGAAAGTGCCCAATTGGTTCTTGAAGGCAAGGTTAGCCCCTACGGAATAGTTTTATGGCGTAAGGCAACACATAAGTTGATTACTGCGGAAAACAAAGTTTATTTTTTAAAAGGTAACCGTAAAAATTTAGACAGCCTTAATTATTCTCAGGTCAAAGTCACCGGCAAGTTAATCAGCCCGCAAGATAGCAAATATCCGCTTGTTGAAATAAACACTATCGAGGTATTGAATTGAACATCACGAGTTTAGTTCCGGCATTTCTTATATCTTTTGGCCTTTTGATAATTGCTATGACTGTGCATGAATTTGCGCATGGTTTGGTAGCTTATAAGCTAGGCGATCCAACCGCTAGATTAAGCGGAAGGTTAACTTTAAATCCCTTGGCGCATATTGATCTATTTTGGACCTTATTTTTGCCGTTAGTGCTTTATTTGTCTACTGCCGGCCAATTTGTTTTTGGTGCGGCGAAACCTGTTCCGGTAAATTACTGGGCGCTTAAGAATCCAAAAAGGGATATTATTTGGATTAGCTTAGCCGGGCCGTTAGCTAATTTGGCCTTAGCTTTTATTACCATCCAGGTTTTAAAATTTTTCCCGCAAAGAAGTATTGTTACTTACCTGCTTTTTAACTTAATGACCATTAATGTTGTTTTAGCGGTATTTAATCTTATCCCGATTCCTCCTTTGGACGGCTCTAAGGTTTTAATGGGCTTGTTGCCTGAAAGTTTAAGCCGGCAGTATGCTTTTTTAGAGCGCTATGGTTTTATTTTCCTTTTTGTTTTTATTTGGCTAGGAGCTTTTGACCGGATCCTTTGGCCGTTAGTCGCTATAGTAATTAGAACCCTTGGAGCGACTTAAACGTATGGATAAAATAATAGTTAAATTGGGTGCACGCAGTTACCAGATAATCAGCGGTTATCATATTCTTAATCAGCTGGGGAGCGTTTTAAAAAAAATAGATATCGGCACAGATGCTTTTATCGTTACTAATAATTTTCTAAAAAATAAATACGGTTTAAAATTAGCCTCTGTCTTAACTAAGGCCGGGATTAATTCTTTTTTTTATATTGTCCCGGATAGCGAAAAAAGCAAATCCATAGAAACTGCCAGCCTAGTAATTAAGAGTTTGGCGGGTTTTGATAAAAATAAAAAAGTTTTTGTTGTTGCTTTTGGCGGAGGGGTAATCGGCGACCTGTCAGGTTTTGTGGCCAGTATTTATAAACGCGGGGTAAGTTATATACAGATTCCGACAACTTTATTGGCCCAGGTTGATTCTGCGATAGGAGGTAAAACGGCGTTAGATTTAGCTTTAGGCAAAAATTTAGTCGGGGCTTTTTATCAGCCTAAGATTGTATTTAGCGAGATTGAGTTCTTAAAAAGTTTGGATAAAATTCAGCTTTCAAGCGGAATGGCCGAGGTCATCAAGTATGCGATTATAAAAGATGCAAAACTTTTTAATTTTTTAGAAAATAATCATCTCGCGGTAATTTCCGGCCGTAAGCAGGCTCTGCAGAAAATAGTCAGTTCCTGTAGTAATATTAAGGCAAAGATTACCAGTTTAGATGAAAAAGAATCTTTAGGTATAAGAACTATTTTAAATTTTGGGCATACTATCGGCCATGCTATTGAGGCAGCTGGTACTTATCAAAAGTATAATCACGGACAAGCGGTTGGTTTGGGCATGATTGCTGCTGTTAATTTGAGTGTTGAACTTAAGTTAATTGATGTCAGGCTGGCACTGCGGATAAAAAATTTAATTAAACTCTATGGCTTACCGCAAAAGTTAAAGGGTGTATCTGTAGAAAAAATCATCAGAGCGCATTATTATGATAAAAAGTTTTGCGGATCCTGCAATAAATTTGTGTTGATTCGCGCAATCGGTCAAACTAAAATTGTGCGTAATGTTAAATTGGATTTGATAAAAGAAGCAGTTAAATCTATCGGTTAGTTGTTAAAGTAGTAATTTTCCCCTCGAGGTTAAGGTCAACGCTGTTAGATGTAATTTTCTGAACTTTAGCCCCATCAATTAGGTCATTTTCCCTTATAATCTGGTTATTTACTAAGGCGTATCCGCTATTATCAGAGAAAAAAATCCCGTTTAAAACGAAATCTGGTTTGTTAGCTTGAGTGTCGGCTTGTATTATTCTATTTTCGGTTTTAGGTAAAACCGGAGCAGCAATTTTTGGCTGCGGGGTGGAGGGTTTACTATTTGTAACGGCAGTTTTTTCAACAGTCGTAGTAGATTTTATTTTGTAACGCAATAAATTAAATATTAAATTGGCTAAAAATATACCGGTTAAAAGAATTAAGATGTATAAAAGTATCGGCTTAGGTGAAGGTTTTGAATTTAGATTTAAGTTTTCTTTAGCGTTGTTTTTTTGAATAGATTGTTCGGTTTTTTTTAATGCGTCGTTAATAATGCTCATTGATCTTGCCTCACTGAGTAGCTGTCCAGTTCCTTAACGCAGGTATTGATAATATTAAAATCTATACGGTTAGTTTCGTTGACGAATCCGGCTAAAAGCGCCCGATCACAAAGCATATTGATTAACCGGGGTGTTCCTCCGGAAAAGCGCCCGATCATATCCAGCGCCTCATCGCTAAATTCAATTTTATTTTTATTTCCGGCTACTTCCAAACGGTGATTTATATAATTTTTTAGCTCATCGTTTTCAAGCGGGCCGATATGGTAGCGTACCATGACTCTTTGGCGTAACTGCCTTAAGTCATGCAGGTTAAGCCTCTGATTTAATTCCGGCTGGCCGACTAAAATTACCTGAAGCAGTTTATCTTTCTCGGTTTCTAAATTTGAGAGCAGGCGTATCTGTTCAAGTAGTAGGGGTTTTAAATTCTGCGCTTCATCAATAATCAATACCAAATTGTTTCCGGCTTTAGATTCATTTAAAAGAAAGTTGTTTAATTCCGCAACCATATCTAATTTATTTTTGCTTCTTGGGTTTATTCCGAAGTCCTTGACAATGGATTCCAGCAATTGAACTTCGGAAAAGTTAGGGTTTAAGATAAAAGCGGTTTTTACGTTTTCTCCGATCTGATTAAGGAAGAAGCGGCAAATTGTTGTTTTCCCGGTTCCGATTTCTCCGGTTAAAACGATTATTCCTTTTCTTTGCGAGACTCCGTAGAAGAGATGAGATATGGCTTCTTTGTGTTTTTTGCTGGAAAAAAAGAAGGCAGGGTCACTGGTAACGTTAAAGGGTCGCTCTTTTAAGCCATAATATTTACAATACATTTATGCTCCTTTAATTATTATAACAAAATCACAAGCTTTGTAAATCTATTATACGGATTAAGTCTTTTTACCTGTGTTTTTGAAAATTAATAATCTTAGCTTTGGGTTTATCCCGGTGGAAAAGTGCCGGATTTTGATTTTTAAGGTAAGGTGATTAAGCTTGTAAAGTATTGACATATTTAGCAATGTATGTTATATTTTTTTAATGGAATTAACGGTGAATAAAAAAGAAAATCGTTGTTTTCCTCGTGTAGATTTTCACTCTAAGATAAGTTATCAGATTAGAGGTAAGCCGGATTTTAACAGTGTTTTGAGCCAGGATATAAGTTGCGGCGGCTTAAGGTTTAATAACGATAGCTTTATTCCCACCTCAACTCCGGTAATGCTTGAAATTAATATATTAGACCGCATATTAAGGCCAGTGGGTAAAGTGGCCTGGTCAACACCGTTGGCGCATTCCAGCCGTAGTCAAGTTGGCATAGAGTTCGTAGAGTTTAACGTAATTGAAAAGAACTATCTTAAAGAGTTTGTAAATCTGCAACTTAGATAGTTGATTACAACTTAATGAAAGGAAATTAGTTATGTCACCCGAAGCTGTTAAAGAAGAAAAAACTGAAAAAAAGCCGAAAGTCGAAAAACAAACAAACTGTCCGGCTTGTAATAAGCTGATCAAGAAGTTAAGAAGATATTATCGTAACGGTAAATTGTATTGTACTAAGAGATGTTGGAAGACAGCTTTAAGTAAGTCAAAGGAAGAGGCCGCAAATAAAAAATAATGAAAACCCCTCAAGAACGCAGGTTGCATCCACGCCTGGATCACAAGTTACCGCTTAATCTTGAAATTAACGATTATAATTTTTCTACTTCAACTCACAATATCAGCAGTGTGGGGGCATATTGCCATTTAGACAAATATATGCCGCCTTTTACCAAGATTTCGGTTAAGTTAAGCCTGCCGAGTAAGGGGAAGGCAGGCAAGAACATGATTATTGAATGTAAGGGCGTGGTAGTTAGAACCGAAGATGAAATTAAGGGCGGATTTAATTTGGCTATATTTTTTAATGAAATCCGTAACGAAGAGCGTAAGAAAATCATCCAGTACATAAGCCGGTTCCTGCCTTAAAAAATCAAATTGGGTAAAATTAGCAATTATAATCCGCAAGCCAAACTTATAATCGGCCTCATCTATAAAGATGAGGCTGTTTTTATTAAGGCGTTAAGTAAGCTTAAAAAAAAATTTGGTAAAATTGATTTTGAATCAGCGGTAAACGATTTTATTCACACGAATCATTACCAGGCAGAAATGGGCGGAGAATTAAAAAGAAAATTTGTAAGTTTTTCAAAGATGATTCGACTGCAAAATCTTTATCGGATTAAGCTTTTTACTAATCGGTTAGAAGGTAAATTTCTAGTTAACAAGTGCCGCTTGATTAATATTGATCCGGGCTGCCTGGATTTAGCCAGGTTAGTGTTGGCAACGACTAAGGATTATGCCCATAGAATATTTTTAAGAAAAGGTATTTTTGCTGAGGTTACCTTAACTTATCGCGGAAATACTTTTTCCCGCAATGACTGGACCTATCCGGATTATTGTACTCAAGAGTATATTGATATTTTTAATCAAATCAGGAAGTTTTGTATTTTGTAGTAATTTTTATAAGTTAAGGATTTCAAGATGCCAGATTATCCAGCATATTTAGCAGCGTATAAAAGTGGACGATTAAAACAGGTTACTGATCAGTTATTTTCTTCGCTTGCTTCATGTTCAATTTGCCCGCGTCATTGTAAAATTAACCGCTTGAAGGAGAAGTTGGGATTTTGTAAGACCGGCAGCCTTCCTGAAGTGTTCAGTTTTATGTGCCATCATGGTGAAGAGCCGCCGATTTCAGGAGAGCGGGGCAGTGGGACGATATTCTTTAGCCACTGCAATATGGGTTGCATTTATTGTCAGAATTATGAATTTAGCCAACTGGGTAAAGGTAAAAAATATTCTTTTGAAGAATTGGCAAAAATAATGTTAAAATTGCAGGAAGATGGATGCCATAATATTAATTTAGTTACGCCTACTCATGTTCTGCCGCAGATACTTAAGAGCCTGGAGTTAGCTGTCGAGGCTGGGTTGAGAATACCCTTAGTTTATAATACCAGTGGTTATGACCTGCCGGAAATTATAAAATTACTCGATGGCATAGTTGATATATATTTAGCCGATAGCCGTTATGGAGATGACTTAATTTCTAAGGAGTTATCCGGGGCCTTAAATTACACAAAATTCAATCAGGAAGCGTTGGTTGAAATGCATCGGCAAGTAGGGGTACCTAAAATAACTTCCGAGGGATTGATTAAAAGAGGCTTGATTGTCCGGCATTTAGTGCTGCCGAATCGGGTTTCGGCTACTGAGAAAATAATGAAATTTATTGCCGAAAAAATATCTGATGAAACCTATATCAGCCTAATGAGCCAGTATTTGCCTTATTATCAAGCATCTGGCAATACTAAGATTAACCGCCGTTTGAAAGCTTCCGAGTATGAAGAAGCTAAACAGGTTTTAAAACATTATCATTTGCTTAATGGTTGGACTCAGGAGTCCTACGGCCAGGAGAGGTTTGCGGGGGTAAATATCAAACCTGTTTAATATGCCAAAAGAATCGATATTTAAGAAAGTTTTTAATTTTCTATTTGCCAAGCTTTTTATAATTAATGATTCTGCTCAAAAAATTGCTTTAGGCGTCGGCCTGGGAGTGTTTTCCGGTATATTGCCGGGTACCGGCCCGTTAATTGCTTTATTTTTAGCCTTTATCTTTAGGGCTAATCGGGCTGCAGCATTGATCGGAAGTTTACTTACTAATACTTGGTTAAGTTTGATAACTTTTGTCTTTGCAATAAAAGTCGGGTCTGCTATACTAAAGCTAAATTGGCACAATGTTTTTCATAAAGCACAATTTTTGTTTAAAGACTTTAGTTTTACTAAATTTTTTAAACTTTCATTTTCCGATGTGTTTTTGCCGGTTTTGGTTGGATATCTGGCCATTAGCTTAATTCTTGGGGTGTTTAGCTACTTAGTAACCTTGCTGATAATCAGGAGGAGATTTCATGGAAATAAAACAATTCACCCATAATGTTAGAAATGATTTTAATCGCGCACTAAACCTGGCCGGGGTTATCCCTTTGCTTGTTTTTGTCTATTTGGTAATTGGTAAATTATCCAATTTCAATGTTTTAGCCGGTGAGATCGGTTATATTATAATAGCCACGATCGGAGTATTTGCAACCGGGGTTGTTGTGGGCAGAAGAATGCTGGAATCAGTTACCTTTAAATTGATCGATGATAACCAGAAAATTTTGTCGATGCAGCAAGAGCTGATTGAAAAGAACCGCTTAGCGGCAATTACTGAAACCGTGTTGACTTTAGGGGACCAGATTAATAACCCTCTTTTATCGATTAGCGGCAATCTTGAGCTTTTGGATTCCGAGATCAAGGAAGCCGGCGCAGGAGAGAAATTAAAAAACAGAATCCAGACCATGCGGAATAATTTTCAAAAAATCCGCGAGGTGACTGATAAGATGTCGAAATTAACCAAAGCGGAACTAGTGACAATTCATGGCAATACCCGGATGATTGATTTAAGTAAGTCAGTTTAACTGGTAATAATTTTTGAGAGTTGAAATATAATTTTAAACTAATAATTACCGGAGGAAGTAATGAAAAGACTTGTTTTATTAAGGCATGGAGAAAGTACTTGGAATAAAGAAAATCGTTTTACCGGTTGGACTGATGTTGATTTGTCAGAAAAAGGATTACAGGAAGCAAAGCAAGCAGGGGAGCTGCTTAAAAAAGAAGGTTTTGCCTTTGATGCTGCTTATACTTCAGTATTAAAACGGGCAATCCGCACTCTTTGGATTACTCTTGATGAAATGGATTTGATGTGGATACCGGTATATAATTCCTGGAGGCTTAATGAAAGGCATTATGGGGCATTGCAGGGATTGAATAAATCAGAGACTGCTTTAAAATATGGGGAAGAGCAGGTTTTAATCTGGAGAAGAAGTTATGATATCCCTCCGATGGCGTTGGATAAGAATGATGTGCGTTATCCGGGGCAAGATTTACGTTATAAAGGCCTTAAAGCCAAAGAATTACCCTTAACTGAATGCCTGAAAGATACCGTTGCCAGATTTTTACCTTATTGGCATAAAACTATTGCCCCGGCGGTTAAAAGCGGAAAGCGGGTAATTATTGCGGCGCATGGGAATTCCTTGCGGGCATTGGTTAAATACCTGGATAATGTTTCTGAAGAAAAAATCGTCGGCTTAAATATTCCTACGGCTATGCCTTTAGTTTATGAGCTAGAAGATAATTTAAAACCAATCAGGAGCTATTATCTAGGTGATCCGGAAGCAGTTAAAAAAGCGATGGATGCGGTTGCTAACCAAGGCAAGGCAAAGTAAGGAGGCAGGTATGGCGGTAAAAAAAGTTGGTGAAAAATATCGTTGTAATGTTTGTGGAAATGAAGTAGCCGTAACTAAAGTTGGCGGCGGAGAATTGGTTTGTTGTAATGCACCGATGGAGAAAACCGGAGAATAAGAAAGGACAAGTGATGACTAAATCAATTAAGGGTTCAAAAACAGAACAGAATTTACTAAAATCTTTTGCGGGTGAATCTCAGGCTCGTAATCGCTATACATATTTTGCTTCCGTAGCAAAAAAAGCAGGTTTTGAGCAAATTGCCAATATTTTTATTGAGACCGCGGAAAATGAAAAAGAACATGCCAAGATTTTTTTTAAATACCTTGAAGGCGGAGACTTAGAAATTACCGCTAGTTATCCTGCCGGTCAGATTAAGGATACTAAGGTTAATTTACAAGAGGCGGCAGCCGGCGAAAATATGGAATGGACTCTGCTTTATGCCGATTTTGCTAAAATTGCGCATGATGAAGGTTTTGCGGAAATTGCCCGCTCTTTTGAGCAGGTCGCTAAGGTTGAAAGATTTCATGAAGCCAGGTACCGTAAGTTAATTAATAACATTTCAGAGAATGAAGTGTTTAAAAAGACCTCCACGGTTAAATGGCATTGTACTAACTGCGGCTATGTGTTTGAAGGCTTGGAAGCTCCTAAGGAATGTCCTGCCTGTAAGCATCCACAGGCATATTTTGAATTATTGGCTGAAAATTATTAAAAAGATTGCTGTGTAGTTCTAAAGGAGGAGGAGAAGATGAAAAAAGTGGTTTTAGTTTTCACGAGTATTGTTTTCTGTTTTTTCTTAGCGGGTATTTGTATTGTATTTGCACAAGACCAACTGCCGATAAACACTCAGCCAATTAAGCCTGCCAGCGTTCAAAAGAAGGCCCAAGTAAAAGAAAAAATAACTCAGGACCCTAATTTACCTCCAAAATTAAATAACGATACTGTTTCTTCCGAGTCAGAAGAGTCGTCGAAAACTAACTTAAATGATTTTCCTCTACCTCCGGTTATCATCTCTACAAGTTCTGATCAAGAAGCTATAGATAAAGAAAATCTTCCTCCTCCGTTTGTGCCAACAGCTGGCACTGAGGGTGATCTGGCCTCGGATCAAAGCAATAGTCCTTCGGAGCCAGTGAATGAATCGGAAGCCAATTTAGAAAGTAAATCAAAACTACCAAGCGATACAGTAAGTTCTAAATAGATAAAGCCGGCAATATGAAAAATGGATTAAATGTTGGAGTGGATAAGTAAATTACCTAACGGAGGATAAATGATTGATATCGAGGTACTTAAAATCGCCTTAACCAAAGAGGAGGGCGCAATTGAAACATATCAGAAAATGCTAATGGAACATCCTGGTTTAGAAGAATTACTTTCACTTTTAATATCTGAGGAGCAAAAACATAAAAGATTGATTGAGAATAAGATTATGTCTTTAACTCGAGAATAATATCTATATGTTTCAAAGAATATTGCTAGTTTTAAGTTGTCTGGTGCTGTTTGTTTTGGGAGTTGATCTTAAGGAGGGGTTAGCGATGAAAATATCCAGCCCGGTTTTTGAAAATAACACATTAATGCCGGAAAAATTCTCTTGTCTGGGGGAAGGCGTGAATCCTGAATTAACCATTAAGGATATTCCTGAAGGAACTGCGAGCCTGGCATTGATAGTGGATGATCCTGATGCATTGTTTAAGACGTATGTCCATTGGGTGCTTTATGATATTCCGCTTATTACGCGTATCGAAGAAAATAGCACTCCGGGCACTCAAGGTGTTAATACCTCAGGTGGAGTTGATTACGTAACTCCTTGCCCTCCCAGCGGAACCCACCGCTATTTTTTTAAAGTTTATGCCCTGGATAAAATGGTTGGTTTAGATGGGTTAAGTAAGCAAGATCTGGAAAATGAAATGCAGGGGCATATATTGGATAAAGCAGAATTAGTTGGTTTGTATAAAAAGAGATAGAATTAAAAAGGAGAAAATAATGTTGAATTTGTCCAGGTACTTGTTTTTATCTATTTGTTTAGTTCTCTTAAGCAGCATTAATCTTTTTGCTCAAACCGTTAATCCGGGCCCATCTGGCTCAAAATTTCAGAAGATAGATATAAATAAAGACGGTTCGATTACCGCAAGCGAAATGCAGGCGTACCAAGTGCAAAGATTTCAAGAGTTGGATCAAGACAAGAATGGGGCTATTGATTCTAAGGAGATCTCAGCTGATACAACTAAAATGCACCAGGCAGCTGATGCCGACAAGGATGGACAGGTAACTCAAGCCGAAGCAGCTTCACAATTTAGCCAATATTTTAAAGAGATGGATAAAAATAATGATAATAAAGTATCTGAGGCTGAGTATACTGATTATTGGAAGGGTATATATAAATTCTAAAATAGCCAGAAGGATGAATCCATAAAATATGATTACAGTAAGCAATCTGTCATTGCAATTTGGGCAGCGCAAACTTTTTTCCGGGGTTAATCTTGTTTTTTCTCCCGGGAATTGTTATGGTTTAATCGGTGCTAATGGTTCGGGTAAGTCCACTTTTTTAAAGATTCTTTCAGGTGAGATTGATTCAAGCAGCGGTGAAGTTACCGTATCTGCAGGTAAACGTGTTTCAGTCCTAAAACAGGATCAGTTTGCTTTTGACCAGTGTCCGGTCCTGATCACAGTAATTATGGGCCATAAGCGTTTATACGAGATTATGGCCGAAAAGGAGGCAATTTATGCTAAGACTCCTTTTACCGATGAAGATGGAATGCATGCCTCAAGGCTTGAGGAAGAGTTTAGCGAATTAGAGGGTTGGAATGCTGAGAGTGATGCGGCTAAATTATTAAGCGATCTGGGTATCGAGGAGCCGTTGCACAACGCCCAAATGTCTAGTCTGGAAGCCGGTCAAAAATTCCGGGTTCTCCTGGCACAGGCTTTATTTGGAAATCCGGATATCCTGCTTTTGGATGAACCAACTAACCATTTGGATGTCGAATCCAGTATGTGGCTAGAAGAGTTCCTTTGCGATTTTCAGAATATTGCTATTGTTGTTTCGCATGACCGGCATTTTTTAGATAAAGTTTGTACTCATGTGGCGGATATTGATTTTGCTAAAATTCATCTTTATGCCGGTAATTATACCTTTTGGTCAGAAGCCAGCCAGCTTGCCGCCAGGCAGCGCAGTGAAACTAACAAGAAGGTGGAAGAGAAACGTAAAGATTTGAAAGATTTTATTATGCGTTTTTCAAATAATGCCTCTAAGTCGCGCCAGGCAACCAGTCGTAAAAAAATTCTCGAGAAACTTACAATCGAAGATATTGAGCCGTCCTCACGTAAATATCCTTATATTAATTTTGAGCCTGAGCGGGAAGCCGGCAATGACCTTTTGAGCATTACTAATTTATCCAAAAATGTTGATGGTGAGGTTATGTTTGAACGGTTAAACTTGACAATCCATAAAGGCGATAAAGTTGCTTTTGTCGGGCCAAATGACCTTTCCAAGACAATGCTTTTTGAAATTTTGATGAACCAAGCAAGTGCTGATAGCGGGGTTTTTAAATGGGGGGCATCTACCCGCAGAGCGTATTTTCCAAAAGATAACTCAGCATTTTTTAATTCAGATTTAAATATCCCTGACTGGCTTAGAAGTTATTCCCCCAATACGGAGGAAGAGTATATCCGTTCCTTTTTAGGGCGGATGCTTTTTTCAGGAGAGGAGGCGCTTAAGCCGGTGAAAGTTTTATCCGGAGGAGAAAAGGCCCGGTGTATGTTTACGCGGATGATGGTTATTCAGCCTAATGTGATTGTCTTGGATGAGCCGACTAACCATTTGGACTTGGAATCGATCACTTCTTTAAACCGCGGTTTGGCTAAATTTCAAGGAACAATTTTATTTTCTTCCCATGACCATGAGCTGGTTCAGACAGTGGCAAATCGAATTATTGAGATTACGCCCAAAGGTTACATTGACCGAATCAGCACAACTTTGGATGAATATTTAGCTAATGAACAAATCAAAGAGCAGCGACATGAGCTCTATAAAAAATAAAAAAAGAGGGAGTTCCTGATGAAAGTTGTTGCATTTAACTCAAGCGTACGTAAAGACGGTAATACTGCAATTTTGATCAAACAAGCTTTGGGGGAGTTAGAAAAAGAAGGAATCGAAACTGAACTTATTCAGCTTGCCGGTGAGAATCTCCAAGGGTGTATCGCTTGTAATAAATGCTTTAAAAATAAAAACAAGCAATGCGTTGTAACCAGCGATTCTATGAATACTTACATTGAAAAAATGGCTGAAGCAGACGGGATTATTATCGGGACTCCGACATATTTTGCCGATTGTACGGTTAATGCTAAAGCTCTAATTGAAAGGGCGGGCATGGTTGCCCGGGCTAATGATAATATGCTAAAGCGTAAAATCGGCTCAGCGGTTATTGCCGTCAGGCGTGCCGGGGCAATTCATGCTTTTGATACAATCAACCATTTTTTCACCATTGGCGAGATGATTATTGTCGGTTCATCATACTGGAATGTCGGGGTAGGAAGAGAAGCCGGAGAAGTTGAAGGTGATAAAGAAGGCTTAAGTACGATGAGCGTATTAGGCAAAAATATGGCCTGGCTTTTGAAGAAGGTCTGTAAATAAAAAAAAGTTTAGATAGCTAATGATTGCAAAAATTATTAAACGATTTTTGATTTCCTTAGGAATAGTTTTTTTTATCTTGTTTATTACCGGGGTGGTTTCTTTTTTTGTTTTAAAAAATCTTAAAATAAAAGAAATTGTTGAGCGGGAGATCGAGAAAAGTTTAGGAATTAATGTAACGATTGAAAAGATTGAGATATCAGCATTGTTTACACATATTGCCGTTAAGGGGATAACTATTCATAATCCCGGAGGTTTTCTTGAAGATGAACTGGCTTATATAAATTCCATTCATATTTTATTCGATCCATTGGAGGTCTTGCTCAAGTCTAAACCGAATCTCTATGTTTTTGCGTTGGATTTACAGCGGCTGAATATTGTTAAGAATAATGACGGGTTGGTAAATATCGAAGAAATACTTCCGGTTAAGGATAAAAATGCTCCGGGGAGAGATCAGACTCCATTCTATTTTGATGTGTTAGTATTTAGCTTGGGTGAGGTAAATTATATTGACTATTCACAGGTAGCTAAAAAAGTAAATAATTATCCGATTGGAATAAAAATGGCAACTTTTATCGGGATTAAGGATGAACAAGAGGTTATAAAATTGGTTGTTTCCAAAGCCATCGAGAATACGGATATCGGTAAGTTAATCAATTTAAAGATTATTCCGGTTGTTTCGCAAGTTGGAGATACTGTGGATGCGACTTGGGGTGCGGCAAAAAGCGGAGCAAGGAGCATTTGGGGCATTGCTGTTTTGCCTTTTAATCTGTTATTCGGTAAATTATAAAGCAGATCCGGGGTTTTGGATAAAAGATTAAGAAAGGATAAAATATGAAAAGCAAAGTATATTTTATTGCGGTAAAAAATTCCGAGAGTATTGAAGGTATTAATCAAAAGCTTAAAATATTGTTAGATGAGAGTAAGGTTTTAGATTTTATTCGGAAGAACGATAAAGTTGCACTTAAGATGCATTTTGGAGAAGAAGGCAATACTGGTTATGTTAATGCTTCCCATGTGCGTGTAGTTTGTGATGAAATTGCCAAGAAGGAAGCCAGCGTATTTCTCTCAGATGCAAATACGCTTTATCGCGGTAGGCGCCTGAACTCTTTAGATCATAAAAATCTTGCTCTGGAGCATGGTTTTACTAAAGACGTAACCGGAGCAGAGGTTATTATTCCTGATGATACTAAAAGCGAAAATAGCATTAGTGTTGAAATTAATCAGAAATTTATTACGAGCGCAAAGATAGCGCGGATTTTTATCGATGCGAATGCGTTGCTTGTGGTCAGCCATTTTAAGGGGCATATTCTTACCGGGTTTGGAGGCGCGGTTAAGAATATCGGGATGGGGTGTGCTACGCGAGAAGGAAAGCTTGCTCAACATTGTGATGTTGCCCCGGTAGTCCATCTTGATAGGTGTATTGGCTGCGGTGCTTGCGAAAAAATTTGCCCGGTACAAGCAATTCATCTTGAAAATAAGAAATCTGTAGTTGATAAGTCAAAATGCATTGGTTGCGCAAGCTGCCTGGCAGTATGCCCGACAATGGCGATGTTTATTGATTTTAGCGCCGGGGATAAGGTACAGGAAAAAATGGCCGAGTATAGCTTAGCGGTGCTTAGAAATAAGAGAAATAAAGCCGGGTTTATAAATTTTGCGGTTAAAATTAATAAAGAATGTGATTGTTGGGGGATGGAAAATCCACGGATTGCTCCAGATGTCGGGATATTAGCATCGTTGGATCCGGTGAGCATCGATAAGGCAAGTTTTGATTTAGTAAACAATGTTTGCGGAAAAAATATTTTTAAAGAAACACATCCTGAACAAGACGGTATAAAACATCTTAAATACTCCCAGGAATTAGGATTAGGCAGTCTTGACTACGAGCTGTTAAAATTATAAGTTCCAATTAAGGTGATAATTTTTAAAGCTTGATTAATAATGGAGGTAGCATGGCAGATAAGCTGGAAGGAAGAGAACGTAGGAAATCCGAGCGTATTGATGCTTCTTTTACTCTTACCTACTATGTCGAAAAGCCTTATACTTTATGTATTAGCTTAGGTTTGGTGGGAAGCGTAGAGGCAGTAATGGTTAATTTAAGCGATTCCGGTATGGCAATTATAACCGATTATGATATTCCTCAGGGTGTTCAGCTTTATATTAAGTTTAACCTGATAAATATGCGTTTAAGCGGCGATGAGCGTTGGAGGTCAATGAAGATCACTGGGGATGTGGTTTCTAATGTACTCTTACCGAATAAAAGCCATAGAGTAGGTATTCATTTTGGGAAAATTTTAGAAGCGGATAGTGTAGCGATAAGGAATTTTGTGTTGTGTAATAAAATTCCTTCGGCATAATTTAAAATAAGTATTAACGGGAGGATTTAATGTTCAGGGATAAGATTAAAGTTTTGGATTGTACGATTAGAGACGGTGGGTTGATGAATAAACATGATTTTGATTTGCGTTTTGTGCGTGAGGTTTATAAGGCACTTTCCGAGGCGGGTATAGATTATATGGAAATTGGCTATAAGAATTCCCGCCGGCTTTTTAATCCGAAAGAATTCGGTAAATGGAAATTTTGTGATGATGCGGATATTTCAAAAGTCATTGATGGCGTTATTTCGCATACCAAGATTTCGGTTATGGTTGACGTGGACAGAGTTGATGTTGATGATATTCTGCCGAAAAAAGACAGCCCGGTAGACATGATTAGGGTTGCTACTTATGTTAAGGATGTGGATAAAGCAATATTTCTAACTAATCATTTTGCTGATAAAGGTTATGAAACTGCGGTGAATATTATGGCTATATCCCGTGCGCTGGATAATGAGCTGAACGAATGCCTGGAGCAGCTAGAGAAGGAATGCAGGGCAAAGATAATTAATATTGTTGATAGTTTTGGCTCTCTTTATCAAGAGTCAACCGAGTTTTTAATTAAGAAGGCTAAAAATATTTTAAAAACTAAAGAAATTGGTATGCATGCGCATAATAATCAGCAGCTTGCATTTTCAAATACCATTGAAGCAATCATACATAATGCTAACTATGTAGATACTACAATCTTTGGTTTGGGAAGAGCAGCGGGAAATTGTCCGACAGAGCTTATGCTGGGATTTCTGAAGAATCCTAAATATGATATCCGGCCGATTCTAGATGTAATTTCTAAGGAGTTTATTCCTTTGCAGAAAAAAATTGAGTGGGGATATTTTATCCCTTATGCGATAACCGGAATGCTTGATGAGCATCCGCGCACAGCCATTGCTTTGCGTGAAAGTGATAAAAAAGAGAATTACCGTGAGTTTTATGAGGAGCTAGTTGGAGAAGTCGGGGATTAAATGAATTTAGAAGATTTTAAGAAGAAACCTATTTTAGGAATATTGCGGGGAGTAGACTTGGGGGCAATTGAGCCTTTGGTTGAAACGGTCATTTCCGCGGGTTTGGAAACATTAGAAATAACTATGAATACCCAAGGCGCCCCGGAGTTAATCCGTAAAGCAAAAAAAGTTGCAAATTCCCGGCTTGTATTGGGAGCAGGGACAGTGCTCTCAATACAAGATTTAAAAATAGCTTTAAAAAGCGGAGCCAGCTTTATTGTTATGCCGGTCTTAATTAGAGATGTTGTAAAATATTGTGTGAAAAATAAGATACCTGTTTTTCCCGGGGCGCTAAGCGCGCAAGAGATTTATCAAGCCTGGGGAGCAGGGGCTTCGATGGTCAAGGTTTTCCCGGCAAAGTTCTTTGGCCCGGAATATCTTAAAGAAATAAAAGGGCCTTTTAATAAGATAGAGCTTTTGGCTTGCGGCGGAGTAACCGCGGAAAATTTAAATGAATATTTTGCTAATGGTGCAAGCGGGGTAACTTTTGGAGCAAGCATTTTTAAAAAAGATTGTCTGTTAAACCGGGATTTCAAAGCCATTCATGCGGCAGTTAAAAAGTTTGTTGATGCCTGGGGGAAGCATTGATTAAAAGAATCTCCGGAATTGTCCTATTAGTTATTTTTTTGTCAGGAGTTGGTATGGCAGGTGGCCAGGATAAAATAAAGATATTTGATGCTAAGTTTGGCAAAGTCATCGAGGTTGATAAGGTTATTAAGAGCGATGATGAATGGAAGCACATTCTTACTCCTGAACAGTATCGCGTTATGCGCCGCAAAGGTACCGAAGAGCCGTTTCAAATAAAATGTCCTTTGCCGCCTAAAGATAAAAACGGTATTTATCAGTGTGTTGCCTGTGGTACGGATTTATTCAGATACTATGCCAAATTTGAGTCAGGTACAGGTTGGCCGAGTTTCTGGGAGCCGGTATCAGAATTAAATGTTAGGTTAAAGCCTGATGACAGTTTGGGTATGAAGAGAACTGAAATTTTATGCGCACGTTGTGATGCCCATCTGGGGCATGTTTTTGATGACGGACCTCTCCCCGCCGGAAAACGTTATTGCATTAATGCTATTGTACTAAAATTAGCAGATATGCCTTTGCGGGAGAAAGCTGCTTTTGCGGCAGGTTGTTTTTGGGGTGCGGAAGCGGCTTTCGGGCAGATTCCCGGAGTGGTTTCGACTTTGGTTGGTTACATGGGGGGAGTAACAAAGAATCCTACTTACGAAGAAGTCTGTGGAAATAAAACCGGACACGCTGAAACAGTCTTGATTGAATATGACCCGGATAAAGTCGCCTATAATTATCTTCTGGATTTTTTCTTTAATCTTCATGATCCAACTACTGCTAACCGCCAGGGGCCGGATATAGGTTCGCAATATCGTTCGGTAATTTTTTATTATACGCAAGAGCAAAAGGAATTAGCAACAGCTTTTAAGAAAAAGCTTCAAGATTCTAAAAAATTTAAATCCCCGATTTTAACCGAGATTATTCCGGCAGGAGAGTTTTATAAGGCTGAAGATTATCATCAAAAATACTTTGATAAAAAAGGTATTAAGCCAACCTGTTACATACCTTTAAGGAAAGTTGATAAAATTTAAAACTATGAATAAAATTTCAAAAGACTATGAAATTGGAGACGTTGAAGCGGATGGTTTAATTGACCAGCTGGTTAAAAAATCCGGCTCTACTGAAAATGGGTACTTATTAAGAGAAATCCTTACTACCGCGGTTAAGCTGGGAAGAGAATCCAGCGATAAAGGAGATCTAAAACTTGTAAATAATACGCTTAAAGAATTACGCTATTCATTTCGAATATTTTCTCCTTATCGAAATATTAAAAAAGTTATAATTTTTGGTTCAGCTCGCTCGGGTAAAACATCAGCTGAATATAAAATGGCTGAAGAATTTTCAAGGAAGCTGACTGAAAAAGGTTATATGATTGTGACTGGCGGCGGTCCCGGGGTGATGGAAGCAGGCAATAAGGGGGCGGGCAGAGGGAAAGATTTTGCGCTAAATATCCGCCTGCCTTTTGAGCAAAAACCTAATCCTTATATTGATGAAAAAGAAAAACTGATTAATTTTAAATATTTTTTCACTAGGAAATTGGTATTTGTTAAAGAAACTGATGCTACCGCGCTTTTTCCAGGAGGTTTTGGCACTAATGATGAAGGGTTTGAAATGCTGACACTGATCCAGACTGGGAAATCCAAGCCCCGGCCGATAGTACTAATGGAGCCGCCAGGCTCTAGTTATTGGGCTGATTGGAAACGTTTTATAACCAAGCAATTATTCAAAAAAGGTTTTATCAATAAGGAGGATTTTAGCCTTTTTTCTATTGCCAAAACAATTAATCAGGCAATTAAGCAGATTGAAGATTTTTATCAGGTGTATCACTCGATCCGCTATGTTTCGGGTTTAACTGTGATCAGATTAAATAAGCAGCTGCAAGCTAAAACCTTGGCGCTTTTAAATAGAAGGTTTAAAGATATTTTAACCCGCGGTGAAATCTGCTCTTCGTCTCCAACTAAAGAGGAAATTGAAAAAGGAGAGTATCTTGATTTGCCCAGAATTATCATGAACTTTAATATGCACGATTACGGCAGGCTTTGTGAATTGATTCAGGTAATTAATAAAGATTAAGGAGTTATGTTTTAAATATGCTTACTGCAGTATTTTCTCTAGCTTGTGTTTTATTCATATTTGCCTATATCAAGTACGGTAAATTCCTTAAAAAACATTTTGAATTGGACAATAATAATCAGGTTCCTTCGCAGCGTATGTATGATGGGGTAGATTATGTTCCGGCTCCTGCGCCAGTTTTATTCGGCCATCATTTTTCATCAATTGCCGGTGCTGGTCCGGTTTTAGGCCCGATTATTGCCGGTATTGTTTTTGGCTGGGCACCGGTTTGGTTGTGGGTGATCATCGGTTCTATTTTTATCGGCGGTATCCATGATTTTTCAAGCCTGGTAATTTCCATCCGTAACCGTGGACGTTCAATTGCTGAGATAGCTAATACATATATGTCTAAACGGGCATATCAGCTTATGCTTGCTTTTATCTGGTTTACCCTGGTTTATGTGTTAACTGTTTTTACTGACTTAACTGCTAGTACTTTTAAGCTTGATGGGGGAGTGGGAACCTCATCGTTGCTTTTTATACTGCTTGCGGTTGGTTTTGGAATTTTCTTGTACCGGGTAAA
This sequence comes from Candidatus Omnitrophota bacterium, assembly GCA_041663665.1. GTDB lineage: Bacteria > Omnitrophota > Gorgyraeia > Gygaellales > Profunditerraquicolaceae > UBA6249. Next base: position 208,823 of record JBAYMG010000001.1, read on the forward strand.
AATACCTTTAAAATTGGCGACTTTAATATTTGTTCCATTGTTATTTTTCTCGGTTTGGTTGGGGCAGATAATTCCTTTAAGCAATATTCCCGCGATTTTTGGAGATAGAGCCAAGACTTGGGATGTTGTGTTGATTATCTATTGTTTTGTTGCTTCGGTTACTCCGGTTTGGATATTATTGCAGCCACGTGATTATCTATCCAGTTTTTTGCTTTATGCTTCGCTAATCGGTGGATTCTTCGGAATTCTTTTAGGAGGGTTGCCGCTTAATTATCCGGCATTTATCAGTTGGGATGGACAGGGCATTGGGCCGATGTTTCCTATGCTTTTTATAACTGTGGCTTGCGGAGCAATCAGCGGTTTTCATGCTATTGTTGCCAGCGGCACCTCCTCTAAGCAGCTCAAAAAAGAATCTGATGCTTTACCTATTGGCTATGGCGCTATGCTGGTTGAGGGGTTGGTTGCTATTATTGCTTTATGTACGGTAATGGTTATCGGCCGAAATGATTCTTTAACTACCCAAGCGCCTTTAGCAATTTATGGCGCAGGCATAGCTAAATTTTTATCTGTGTTTGGGGTCCCGGAAAAATTTGGAGCTTCTTTTGGGTTATTGGCACTTTCTACCTTTATTTTAACGACGCTAGATACTGCCACCAGGTTAGCTCGTTATATTTTTCAAGAATTTTTTAATATTGAAGGAAAACATACCCGGTATTTGGCAACGGCAGTTACTTTGTTTTTACCTGCGGTTTTTGTTTTAATTACCATTAAGGATGCAAGTGGTAATGTTATACCTGCCTGGAAAAGTATTTGGCCGGTTTTTGGAGCGACTAATCAGCTTTTAGCCGGGCTTGTACTTATGGTTGTAGCGGTTTGGCTTAAGAAAAAAGGCAAACATATTTGGTTTGTAGTTATTCCTATGCTCTTCATGCTGCTGATGACGCTCTGGGCATTATTCTTGGTAATTATTCAGTATAAATTAAGCCTGATTGGTTTTATCGGAGTGATTCTATTGTTTTTAGCATTCTTATTGATTTTAGAAGCCATTAAAATTTTTGAGGTAAAACAGCACATCAGAAAAATTTTAAGGAAAAAATAAATGGAATTTAGATTAGAAGGTGATTTTATTGAATTGGATAATTTGTTAAAGGCGGCAAGGTTTGCTTCTAGCGGTGCTGAAGCTAAACTGCAGATACAGAAAGGAAAAATTAAAGTTAATGGAGTTGTTGAGTCCCGTATTCGCCGGAAGCTTCGCTTGGGAGATGCTGTGGAGTTTGGGGATGAGAACATTAAAGTTATCTGATAATTGAGAGATTGTTCTTAATTTATTCTATTTGACTTCGGTTTTTATAAGATTATAATAAATTATATTGGTTAGATTAGGAGATAAGATTAAACATGCCCTTTAAAGTTTTTAAGACTTTCTTTGTTGTTCTCGCCATAGTTTCAACTACAACTTTAGCTTTCGCTCAAGAGCCGAAAAATCCCATTTCTGAAGAAGAAAAATTCAACTCAAAAAATTTACTCGATGAAACTGCTATGCAGGCAGAAATGGATTTTTATGCCGGAAATGACCATCAAGCAGAACTAATCTTTAAGGGTTTAAAGGAAAAGAAGAATCACGATGTTGCCTTATGGGGCAATCAGCTAGGGTCCTTGTATCTGGCGCAAGGCCGCAAAAAAGAAGCTTTGGAAGCTTTTATGGACGCATACCTAGTGATGAATAATCTGACCGCTTTTAAGGATTTGGAATTAAAATCTGTCGGATTAACCAGTTCTGAAGCAACTAAGGCTTATAAGGGCGATCCCTATGAAAAAGTGTTCAATTCTTTTTATGTCGGTATGCTTCTTTATGCAGATAAAGATTTTGAGAATGCCCTAGCTTCTTTTAAAAACGGTATTTTATGCGATTCTGATGTCGGAAGTGATCTTTATAAGAGCGATGTAACTATTCTTTATTTGATGGCTTCGCGCCTGGAATCTCTTCAGAAAAATCAATCTATGGCAGATGATTATTTTAAGCAGGCAATGGAAGCATTTATCCTTTCTTGCCCGAATAATCGGGCACTAGTTTCTCAGGAGCAGAGTTTGCTGGATGATTTGGCTAAGAAACAAAAAATTCTGTTAAAGAAAGAGGCTCCCTATAAAAATGAAAATTCAGCAGAGTCAGCTAAAGCTAAAGCTAAAACGAAAACTGCCAAGCTAGAAAAAGAAATTGCGGATTTGGGAACTGAAATTTCTAAGCTTGAAACTGAAATCAAAGTTTTGACTGACAAGATACAGGAAAATGGCCGTAAGCTGGTAACGAGTAGTTTAAGAGATATTGTCAATCTTAATAATAATACTTTGTTGTGTATTGAGACTGGCAAGGGGCCGCTTAAGTATCAGTCCGGCAACTTCGGGGAAAAAGCGATTTTTACTATCAAGCCTTATCAAGCCACAGGTTTTAGTGTTACAGTTGATAATTTTACCAGAATTGATGTTGGCAGTTTTCTAAAGAATAACGATATTTATTATCAGGCTTCTACCCGCGGCGGGAGGGTTATGGATAGTATCTTAAAAGGTAAGGCGGAATTTAAGCAAACTACCGCCGATGTTTCAGAGGTGATTTCTGTTGCTTCGCAGGTATATGATCCTTATGGGGTAATGTCGCTCTTTAGTTTGGCAACTAAAGCAGTCAGCAATGCGACTAATCCTTATGCTGATGCCAGGCATTGGAGCTTGATTCCTGCAGAGATTCAGATGATCCCATTACATTTAAATGCCGGAACGCATAAATTTCAGATCGATAGCTATGACTCTAAAGGGAAATTGATTGAAAGCGTAAAGTTTGATCTAGAGATCAAAGATGAGGTTAGTAATGTTATCTTTAAGAGGTTCAGGGGAAAGATTTCTTAATATGAAAAAACTATTTTTTATAGTTTCCGTTTTTCTGCTTTCGGGATGTGCCAGTGTTAATCCTTACGCTCTAACTAAGACCCAAACTGTTCTGGACTTAAGCAATAATCGCGGGGTAGCATTGTTTACTTTAAAAGTTAATAATCCTGCGCAGGGCAGCCGGCTTTCTTTAGCTTCTTTTACAGCCCGCGAAACTAATCAGTATAAAGCTTATAATACTTTAGGTTATTATTCTGTTCCATTAACCCAAGAAAGTTATTCGGTACAGGATGATTTATATTTTTGTTCGGCAATTTTAACCAGTGGTATATACCGGTTAGACTCGTTTAACGGAATGATTAATTTATTATTTGGCGTTCCGTACACTTTAAAAATGGATAAGATTTTTGATGTTTATCCGGGCGTGATAAGTTATCTCGGACGGCTTGATTCCGGGCCATTGGATATGAAATCTGCTTTTATGCAGTTAAAAAGTATCAGGGATAATTATGAGCAGGATACAGTAAAATTTAAAGAAATTTTTCCGGTATTACAAAATAAAGAAATTGGAAAAGATTCATTTTATTAAGTTAATCTTTTAAGGTGTATTAAAGCGCCTATCCCCTGTGGGGGTTAGAAAGGAGCAGTAATGAGGTGTTCAGTGATTATTCTTGGGGCATTTTGTTTATTTTTGGCAGGCTGTGCAACGGTTGAGACTTCGCACATGCGCTCGATTCAGCCGGATCAGGATGATGAACTGGGTGGAACAGGCATCGAATCTACGGATATCCGCACGGTATCGAGAAAAATGGCTGCTTCAATATTAGATGTTCCTCAGATTATGAAAGCTCAAGGCACCCCTAAGATTGCGCTTTTACCGGTAAAAAATTCCACGCGTTTTATTATCAATAAAGATATTTTTACTAAAAAAATCCGCATCGAGCTTAATCAGAATGCTTCCGGTAAAATTACGTTTCTTGCCCGGGATCGCATGGACGATATCTTAAAAGAAAGAACATCTAAGCGCGAAGGTTTGGTTGGTGCTAGTAAGCAGGAGGATCTAAAAGGAGTAGATTTTTATCTTACCGGGGAATTAATCGGTTTAAGTAAAGCGATTAACGGCGACCGGTCGGATTATATCTCAATGTCCTTTCAGCTTATTGATGCTGAGACCAGCGAGATTATCTGGGAGAATGAATACGAAGTTAAGCGCGTAGGCGAGACAGGCGCTGTTTATCAATAATTTTTTTAAGGAGAGGGCTATGTTTAAGAAAACATATTTATTGTTGCTTGTGTTTGCATTTGTATTTGCAGGTTGTTCTTCGGTTCCGGCGAAAGGAATTAAGCCTAAGAAAGTATCTCAGCTGTATGAAGAGACAGAAACCTTTGTTTATTTAAATAAAAATTTAAATAAGCAGCTAATGCTGGTGGATCAGGCAGTTTCGTCTACTGAAGACGGCAGACTGATTGTTAAAGCCAAGTTATTCAATAAATTACCTGAAGATTTACGGGTGCAGATTCAGACTGTTTTTAAAGATAAAGACGGTTATCCATCTGGAGATGAAACAAACTGGGAATTAATTATTGTTCCCCATGATGCCTATTATTATTATGAAGCCAAGGCTATGAATACAAGAGGCCAGAGCCATGTTTCGCGCTGCCGTTATGCTGAATAGAAGTGTTCGGTTTTTATGCAGGAGGACAAAACTATGTTAAGAAATATTTTGATTTTTTTCTTTGGTTTTAATTTTTTGATGTTAGCCGGGCAGCAAGCTTTGGCGCAGGATAATGGGAAGAATGAAGTTTATAACTATGAACAAAAAACCATTGGTAGGACTGTTAAAAAAGATTTAGAGATTCCGATTGCGATTTTCGTCTCTGATGGGAATTTAAAATATAAAGATAGCCTTTTTAATTTACCCCAGGATGAGCAACAGCAGGTAACAGCAGTTACTGTTGATAAAGCTGAGATCAAGATTGATAACGCCAAAAATCAGGATTTAAAAAAGAGAGATTCAGATTTATTGTCCGGGTTTTTAACTAATGCCCTGCTTAAAAGCGGTAAATTTAATATTGTTGAACGCCAGGACATAAATGCTCTTTTAAGAGAAGCGGAGTTTAGTAATTCTAAATGGGTTAATCCTCAACAGGCAAATAGAATCGGCAATGTCTACGGGGTTAAGCATATTGTCATTGCGAATTTATTAAGAAATGAATCAGGAAATAGGGTTACTGCCGGTAATTATGCGTTAACTTTACGTTTGTGTGAGGTAGAAACCGGGAACATATCTGCCAGCGGCCAGGGGGAGGGATTAAATATAAAAGAAGCGGTTATCAATGCGGTGAGTGATTTTTCTGCTAAAGTCTCTAGCCAGCCTTGGAGCACGCGGATTATCAAGATTGAGGATGGTTTTATTTATTTTGCTGCCGGAACTAATGAAGGCCTAAAAGTTAAAGACGTGTTAGAGCTTTATAAGTTAAAAAGCCAAATCGTTGATCCGCAAACAAATAAAGTTTTAGGTGCTGAAAAAATAAAAGTAGGTAATATCGAAGTTGTTGAAATCCTGCGGGCAAATTTATCTAAGGCCAAGGTTTTAGAGTCGATAGAACCTGTAGCTGCGGATTTTATCATTCAGGCAAGCCCGGTGGAAAATAAGGGAACTGATGAAATGTTGAAATGGAAAAAAATTTACGGTGATACGAATCAAGCTAAGCCTATAGCTGAAGGGGTTGCTAATTCTGTTTCAGAAGCTGCTCCGGCAGCAAATATGAGTATGTCAATCGAGGGGTTAGTGCAGGCAGCTAATCCGGCGGTGGTTATGATTACCACTGTTACCAGTAATGGTACTGCTTTAGGTAGTGGTTTTCTGATTAGCTCAGATGGAGTTATTGTTACTAATAACCATGTAATCAAGGGTGCTGAGGGTTTGGGGGTTAAGTTTGCTCAAGGTAAGGAGTTGATTACTAATGTCAGCGTAGTAAAAACTGATGCTTTACGCGATATAGCTATAATTAAAGTTAATACTCCGGTTAATGTTACTCCGTTATCGCTTGGAGATTCAGAGCAGATAGCAGTAGGTGAGCGGGTAGTTGCTATCGGTAACCCGCAAGGATTACAGAATACAGTATCCGATGGTTTAGTCAGCGCAGTGCGTGATGATGGCGGCATAAAACAAATTCAGATTAGTGTTCCGATTTCCCATGGTTCAAGCGGGGGTGCATTAATCAATATGCGCGGTGAAGTTATCGGGATAACCTCTTCGGGTATCGAGCAGGGGCAGAATTTGAATTTTGCCATTCCGATAAATTACGTCAAAGAGTATCTACAGAAATAAAAACATTTTTTAAGGAAAAAATAAGCCGATGAGTATTGAACGAAGAGAAGCCCCCAGGTTTTTATTAAATCTTTCCGTAAGTGAAATTAGCGGGCACGGATTACTGGGTAAGGTGGTAGATTTTTCCCGTAAAGGGATGAGAATAATCCTGGATGCGCCTGCGCTTAGCGAGAGAACAGATATACAAATTGCAATTAATCGGCCGGACTATAATAAACAGATTTTTGTTATTGCTTATGTCGCCTGGATAAAGCCTTTCGAAGGTAAATACGAAGCTGGTTTGAAATTCAGGAATATTCCTCCTGATGCTAAGGCAGATTTCTTGAACTATGGTTATAAATTGTGGTTAAAGAATAGGCTTTCTTGCTAGGAGTATTTTTTAAAATACATTTCTATGTCAACTGCAATTTATTATTTTTCCGCAACCGGTAATTCTTTAAAAGTAGCCAGAGATTTAGCGAAGAGATTTGGCGATGTTAAGCTTATCCCGGTTACTAAAGCCTTAAAGGACGATAGCGGGCAATTTTTTGATATTGTTGGTATTGTTTATCCGGTTTACATGTTCGGCTTGCCGCTAATTATCAGAAAATTTCTCAAACAGATAAAATTTAAATCTGATGCTTATATTTTTAGTGTTGCTACTTTAGGCGGGTTACCCGGAAGGGCACATTCACTTGCTAAGAATATTCTTGCGCAACGTGGATATAAGCTTGCTCTTGGATTTTCAGTACTTATGCCGGGAAATTATACTCCGCTTTATGGAGCGATCGCTCAAGAGAAGCAGGACAAGGTGTTTGAGGAAGAGGAGGGGCGTATTCAATTTATTGCTGAAAATATACTTGCCCGAAAGCGCGGTATAATTGAAGAAAAGCCGGCTCTGGCTAATTTTTTGCTTTATAAGCTTTTGTATAGAGGAGGAATGGCGCAAGTGCCCTTATCCGGTAAGAACTTTTGGGTAAATGAAGCTTGTATCAAGTGCGGGCTTTGTGCTAAGGTTTGCCCGGTTAACAATGTTGAATTAGTTGAAGGTAAGCCTAAATGGCTCGATCATTGCCAGCAGTGTATGGCTTGTTTGCAATGGTGTCCGGTTGAGGCGATTCAATATAAGAAAAATACTGTCGGCAGGAAACGCTATCATCATCCGGCAATTACTGTTGGGGATATAATGGAGCAAAAAATATGAAAGGCTTAAAATAAAATGCAAATAGAAATTTTTTCCTTATGTGATGCGGCAACTGCGGATTTTGGAAAACTTAGTATGTTGGGGGCATTTGATACGCTTTGGGTAAGTAAAATGCCGGCTGTGCACCCGCAATGTACAATTGCCTTAAGGATTGGATTTAAAAGAATTGAAAAAGGTGAGCATAAAATTTTGGTTCATTTCGTAGATGCTGATGGAAAGAATATTATTTCTCCAGCTCAAGGGGGTATAGCAATAAATTTTCCTGAGGATCAAAGTTCTTGTTCGGCAAATTTAATTTTTAATATCCAGAGCCTAAAGCTGGAAAAATTAGGTGAATATTCTATTGATTTAGCTATTGATGGGCAGCAAAAGGCATCATTACCGCTTTTTGTAAAAGAACATAAAATAAAAAAGGAGGGGTTATGAAGAAGATCTTAGTTTTGTTGTCAGTTGTTTTGTTTTTAGCTGGCTGCTGCTCTACTACCGCAACCAAATATCTTAAGAAGGTGACAGTTGAGAAAGATGGTGATGGTAAGATAGTTAAGACAATTGTTGAGGAGCAGGTTATACAATCACATCTTGAAAAAGCACCAATTGAGCTTGAGCAGATAGAAGCGAAGTAGGGATATTATCGATTAATAAATCGGGGACGCTCCTATTTAATTAAAATAAATAGGAGCGTCCCCGATTTTCCTATTGCTTTGAGAGTAATTTTGAGGGGAGAGGTTTGATATGTTTGAACACAAACATCAAAAAGTAGCTCCTGTTCACGTTTTTATCAAGAGATTGGTTCTGTACATCGGCGTTGCCATTGTGCTTATCCTGGCTGCCCTGTGTATTGGGATTATCGGGTATCGTTATGTGGCTGGTTTGACTTGGATAGACGCGCTATTGAACGCATCCATGATCTTGGGAGGAATGGGGCCTGTGGATAAGCTCACTCAGCCGGCTGCAAAAATTTTTGCGTCAGCATACGCTCTTTTTAGCGGCCTTATCTTCATTGCGGTTATGAGTATTATCTTAACTCCTATCGTACACAGGATTCTTCATAAATTCCATGTCGATGAGGAATAAACCTGGCTTCCCCGATCAGCTTCCGTCACATCTTGATATAAATGCTGAATTCGAATCGGCGTTTGATCTTATGGAACGCACTAAAGAATGCCTTTTTATTACAGGCAAAGCGGGCACTGGTAAGTCGACTCTGCTAAAATATTTTAAGGCGAATACCGGCAAGAGCATAATTGTTTTAGCTCCAACAGGTGTGGCGGCGGTTAATGTCGGCGGACAGACAATTCATTCGTTCTTTAGGCTTCCTCCAAAGATTATTCAAAAGGAGGTGATAAAACGCCTTAGGGATAGAAGCCTGTTTGAAAATCTTGAGATGATAATAATTGATGAGGTTTCGATGGTTCGTGCAGATCTTATGGATGGTATAGATTATGCGTTACGTTTAAATCGCGGAAAAATGAAGACGCCATTTGGCGGTATTCAAATGGTATTTTTTGGGGATCTTTTCCAATTGTCTCCTGTGGTTGAGAGCGAAGCAAGGAAGCTTTTGGAGGAGAGGTATACAAGTCCATATTTCTTTAGTGCTAAAGTATTTGACGATTGCAATATCAAGGCAATTGAATTATCGACTATATATAGGCAAAAAGACAGTTTATTTATGGAGCTTTTAAACCGGGTCAGAAATAAAGAGCACACCAAAGAAGATTTGGATACATTGAATAAAAATGTCCAAAAAGATATTGTGTCTTCCAGGAAAGACGCTACCGTGATTTTAACAACGACCAATAGCTTGGCAAGTGCAATAAATCAGGATCGTTTAGACGAGCTTCCTGGCAGAGAGATTGTCTATAGGGCTATGTCTACCGGTAAATTCGAAGAGCCGGCATATCCCACAGAAGGATCGTTAAAACTTAAAAAAGGCGCGCAGGTAATTTTGATAAAAAATGATCCGGATAAGAGATGGGTGAACGGTACGCTGGCTAAGGTTGTGGCTTTGTCGAAAGATTCTATAGTTTTGGATGTTAATGGTGTGGCGTGCGATGTACCGGTTGCGAAGTGGCAGAAAATTGAGTATAGTTATAATGAGGTTGAAGGTAAGATAGAAGATACGGTCGTAGGGGAATTTGCGCAGTATCCTATAAAGCTGGCCTGGGCTATAACTATTCATAAGAGTCAGGGGCAGACATTTGATAAAGTTATAATTGACCTTGGGTATGGCGCTTTTACTCATGGCCAATTATATGTGGCGCTTAGCAGGTGCACTCGTTTGGATGGTATAAGATTTAAGCGCCCGGTGGTTAGTAGTGATGTCATATTTGATGAGCGTATTTATGAGTTTAATAACCGGTTTGTAGATTTATTTAGGGGGTAAATATGATTACTCTAGAAGTTAATAAAAAAATATGTGTAGGTGATGGAAAGTGCGTTGAAATCTGCCCGGTGCATATTTTGAAAATGAATGAACAAGAGCACGTACCGGAATTTATTCCGGGCGGGGTAGAAATTTGTATTAACTGCGGGCATTGTTTTGCTTTTTGCCCTCCTGGCGCGATAAAACTTTCCACAATGGAAGTTAAGGATTCTACTCGGCTTGATTATTCCAAATTGCCCAGCGTAGAACAAATTGAACTGCTGCTGAAAGCTCGGCGTTCTATCCGTAGATATAAAGATGAAGCTGTTGCCAAAGAGGTAATCGAAAAACTTTTGGATATTGCCCGGTATGCGCCATCAGGTATTAACCGCCAGCCGGTTAATTGGGGGGTAGTTGCAGGTAAAGATAAAGTGCATGATTTAGGGGAACTGGTGTCTCAATGGATGGAAGATCTTTTGAATACTAAATCTCCGGTGGCAGAATCTTTTCGTTTTGACCGCCTGGTTGAATCATGGAGAAGGGGAAATGATTTAATCTGCCGGGATGCGCCTTGTATTATTATCGCTTATGGTTTAAAAGATGATCCAATGGTTTCGCAATCATGTATAATTTCAGGAACATATCTTGAATTGTCAGCGTTTGGTTTAGGTCTGGGAGCCTGTTGGGCGGGGTATGTGAATATGGCGATTAATATGTCCGAGATGGTAAGAAAATTTGCAGGGTTATCTTCGCGCGCTTATGCCGGGGCAGTAATGATGGTGGGATATTCTAAATATCGTTACAGCCGGATACCGGTAAGAAATGCCCTTAAGGTCATTTGGAAGTAAGGATTAAGTATGAATAGGAATAAAAAAATACAGTTTATTGATTATCCTCTTTTAGAGTTTAATAATATTACCGTAATTAAGGGAGAGAATAAAAAAGTCCTTGATGCTATCTCAATTACGATAAATAAGGGTGAGAATACAGCTATATTGGGCCCGAATGGCGCAGGTAAATCCTCGCTTATCAAAACTATCACTAGAGAATATTATCCATTATCGTATAGAAAAGATTTTTCTTTTAAGATTTTAGGCCAAGAGAGATGGAATATTTTTGATTTGCGGTCTTTATTGGGCATTGTCTCAAATGATTTGCAGTTTACTTTTACCCGGGATATAACCGGCCTGGAAGTTGTGCTGTCCGGATTTTTTAGTTCCGTAGGATTATTTAAAGAGCATGTTAACCTTAAGATGAAAAAGAAAGCCTGTGAAGTAATCGATTTTCTAAAGATAGCTCATCTGGCGAGTAGAAAAATAAGCGAGATGTCCTCCGGAGAGGCCAGGCGTTTTTTGATCGGCAGGGCCTTAGTGCATAATCCTAAAGCGCTTATTCTGGACGAACCGGCTAACAGCCTTGATTTGTATGCACTTTATAGATTCAGCGATATTTTACGTAAAATAGCTGAATCCGGGATAAGTATAATTTTGGTTACGCAGAATCTTAATGATATTATTCCTGAAATAAAAAGGGTAATTCTAATGAAAGACGGGAAATTTTTTAAAGACGGGCCTAAAGAAAAAATTTTAAATAATAAAAATATCAGTAATCTTTTTAGTATTCCCGTTGAAATTAAACAAAAAGACGGTTATTATTATGCTTTAAGGGCTGTTTCTTAATGGGCGGGGTAAAATATGCAGAAGTTCGCAAAGTATATAAAATTAGCAAAAGAGATGGGTTTTAGCGGAGCGAAGGTTATTCCGGTAAAAACCATAGCAGTTGCGGAATGGGTTAGGTTTAAATGCCAGTTTGGCTGTGACGGGTTTGGCCAGTCTTTGACTTGTCCGCCGTATTCGCCTACCCCGGATTTAACCCGTAAGATATTGTCTTTCTACGAACAAGCGCTGCTTGTCCATGGGGATGGATATACAGATGTCCATGATTTGATTCCAAAATTAGAAAAAGAAATATTTCTAGACGGTTATTTTAAGGCCCTTGGCATGGGAGCCGGGCCATGCCAACTTTGCGCTAAATGTGCTAAAACTTGCCGCCATCCGGATAAGACCAGGCCGTCGATGGAAGCCTGCGGAATAGATGTATTTACTACTGTTAGATCTAATGGATTCTCTGTGAAAGTGTTAAAAACACAGGAAGGCCGGGGGAATTATTATGGCGTAGTTTTGATTGAATAAGCAGTTGTTTTTATGGATAAGATAAAAATGGAAATAAAAATTATTCGTAGTAAAAGGCGTTTGCGTACAGTTGGGGCGCGGTTAGTTCACGATACACTTTTGGTTAGCGCGCCTTTGATGCTTTCCCAGGAGCGCCTGGAAAAGATTGTTGCTGATTTCAAAGTAAAATTCGAAAGAAAAAAACTTAAGGATAATCTGGATAAAAGTGATAATCTAATTGAAAGAGCTGGCAGGATAAATAAGGAATATTTTGGTAATAGGCTTAAGATTAATTCAATAGAGTATGTTGCTAATCAGAATTGTAAGTTTGGCTGTTGTAATCACCGTTCGGCCAATATTCGCATATCGCATAAAGTAGGCTTGATGCCTGATTGGGTCAGGGATTATGTTATAATTCATGAGATGGCGCATTTAATTGAGCCTAATCACAGCAGTGCATTTTGGGATATTGTTTCCCGTTACAAATTAACTGAGAGGGCTAGGGGTTATCTTATGGCAGCTAACCTTGATTTTTAAGGGAAGCTTCTGTACTTAGGTATCTGTTCAAAAGGAGGATTCAAATGAAGAAAGGGTTTTATTTAATAATTATTTTGGCGTTTGTTTTTGTGGTTACCGGGTGCGAGTCGAACAAAACAAGAGTTGCTGAAGGAGCAGGTATCGGCGCAGGTTTGGGAGCAGTTGTCGGAGGAATTATTGGTTTTCAAAGCGGGCATCCTATCCAGGGAGCTGCGATTGGAGGTGCTATAGGCGGAGGTACGGGAGCAGTAGTTGGAGCACAGATTAAGAAACCTGCTCAGGGAACTTCGGTGCCAGCTTCATCGCAAATTACTATGCAGCAGATTGTTGATTTGACTAAGCAGGGAGTTTCGAGTGATGAAATCATAGCTAAAATTAAATCTGCAAATTCGAAATATTCTTTAACCTCCGATGATGTCGATTATTTAAAGAAACAAGGCGTAAGTCAGCGGGTTATTGAAACAATGCAGGGTTTATAAATGAAGTATGCTCAGGGTATAAAAACGACACTTGAAGCATTGCTCCTTTTGGCTCTGATTGCTTATTTCATATTTATCGGCAAGGATAAGCTGGCGGCATTTTATTATAATCGTGGCCGTGATTATTATGAAGCTGAATCGTACAAAGAGGCTATAAAATCTTTTAATAGATCACTTGAAATCAGCCCCTTGATTAGTAAAACCCATTATAGCTTAGCGAATGCCTATGGGGCGGATGGCCAGGCAGAGAAAGCAATTGAAGAATATAAGAAATCAATTCAAGTAGATGAACATTTTCTTTGGGGTTATGAAGCTTTAGTCGATATCTATCTGCAGAAGAGAGATTATTCAGAAGCATTTGCTTTATTAAAAGTGGCAGAGTCCCATCTTCCGGAAAGTCAGGAGATCCAGGATTTAATAAATACCGCTTCCTTTAAACAAGTGGCTTATTATATGAATAGCGGAGTTGATGCGTTTTTAGCCGGGGAGAAATCAAAAGGTTATGAATTATTAAATCAGGCGCTTGAAATTAATCCGGAATTTGCCGGCGCCTATTACACTTTGGGTTATTTTTATTACACTGAAAATAAATACGATAAGGCTTTGTCGATGTTAAATAAGGCGCTTAGTTTGGATAGTAAGTTTGTCCTTACCCATAAACTGTTGGGGGATATTTATTTTGGAAAAGGTGTTTTTAATAAGGCGATTGATGAGTATAAAGAGGCGATAATGATCAATGACCGTGACCCGATTCTTTTTAATAATTTAGGTTTGTCTTATATGAACCTGGAGGATTATAATGAAGCGGTTAAGTTTTTAGAGCGGGCTGTAGATTTGGATTCCTCTAATATAAATTTTCATTATAATTTAGCTAGTGTATATCGGGATGCCGGCAGGGCTAAGGATGCTCTTCCTGAATATTTAGAGGTTGTTAAATATCAGCCGGAGTATCTTAATGTACATAATGATTTGGGGGATATTTATAAACACAAAGGCCAGCCGGATCAGGCATTAACGGAATATCAAAAGGAAGTTAAATACTGCCGAGTTAAACTTTTATCAACCGGTGATGATCCGGTTCTTTTAAACATTATGGCGTATGCTTATAATGGTTTAGGCCAATATGCTAAAGCCAAAGAGTTAATAGTTAAGGCATTAACTATTAAGCCTGATAGCCGCGAAGCGCATTTAACTTATGCTAATATACTCAATAATCTTGGGGAACATCAGAGTGCATTGCAAAGTTTGGATAGGGCCAAGAAATTATCCGGGCGTAAGCAGGTTTTTATTGAACAGAAAGTTGAAGACTTAAAAGAGGAATTAAGGGGCATTGCTGCTTCTAAAGAAGGTCCAAAGTTTAATTCGACGGATGCGGTATATTTAAAGAATGGCCGTCATTTTGAAGGGGTTATTATCGGAGAAACAAAGGATAAGGTAACTTTAAAAATAAACTTGGGCACTTCTATCGGTACTGTTACATTATCTAAAGATGATATTCTGCGCAAAGTTAGTAAGAATTAATTAGGGTTAGCTGAGTTACCTTTATCCCTATTTATTTTTTCTTGACAGACCACACATTTGTGTGGTATATATAACCATGAAAGAGAAGCCATTTTTGACGCCAAAACAGGAGCAGGTGCTTAATTTTATTCGAAAACGGGTAGGGGAGAGGCTCCCTCCTACAATTCGTGAAATAGGAGAGGAGCTGGGATTTAAATCTACAGGTACGGTAAGGGACTATCTTAAGGCATTAATGCAGAAAGGTCTGGTGAAGCGGATGAATAATAAATCCAGAGCAATTGAGCTAACTGAACGCGCATCAATTAAAATTCCCATAATTGGTACCATAAATGCCGGTAAGCCGAATTTGGCTTATGAAGAAATTCAAGGTTATGTTGATGCTGATGATTTGTTTCTTGGCCGCTTAGGCTTTGATGATGTTTTTGCTTTGAGGATTAAAGGCGACAGCATGATTGATGCCGGGATACTTAATGGCGATATTGCTGTGATTAAGAAACGCCCGAATGCCGACAATAATGATATAGTTGCTGCGTTGCTGGATAATAATGAGGTTACCTTAAAGAGGTTAAGCAGTAAATCCGGCAAGTTTCATCTGGAAGCTGCGAATGCCAATTATGCGCCGATTTTTGAAGAGTTTAAAGTTATTGGTAAGTTGATTACGGTGATCAGAAAATATTAAAGATTGTTAAGGTGCACTTGACATTAAGTGGAAATAGAGTAAAATTTGATTGAGGGTTATTATGATAAATTATACACCGCCAACCAAACACACTTCATTATTTTATAATTCTCAAGAAGAATATCTGGATATTGTTGTGCCTTATCTTAAGGCAGGATTAGAAAATAATGAACTTTGTACCTGGGTTGTCCCGGAAACATTAAAAATTGAAGATGCTCAGGAGTATTTAAATAAAGTTTCAGAAAATCTGAATAGTTATCTGGAAAAGGAACAACTATTAATTAAGGGCCATCAAGATTTTTATTTAAAAGATGGCGTATTTTCTGCCTATAGAACTATAGATGCTGTTGTGGAATTAGAAAAAAAGGCTTTAAAGAAAGGATTTAAAGGAATGCGGGGTACAGGAGATTGCAGCTGGGCGTTAGATGCTTGTTGGTTTAGTTTTTTGATGTATGAAAAAGAGCTGAATAAAGTTATCGAAGAATATAAAATAAGAGCCTTATGTTCGTACTCTATACCTGCGCTTGATTTAAAAAAGATCCGTGATATAGGAACAAGTCATCAATCGTCTTTAGTCAGGCAAACAGACAATTGGAACAGGCTTGATTCCCAGGAATTTGAGAAAGTCAATATTTGACAAGTTTTATCCTCAGTATAATTCCTAATAAAAATGAATCAAAATAGTTTTAGCCCTAAAGCCCGCTGGGATAGATTTGAACCGGACAAAACCGGTTTTAATCCGGATTGTCTAAATGAACGTATTGAGGTCCTGGCGTTTTTTAAGCATACCAAAATTTTCCCCAAAAGTTTCATTTGGAATAATAAAGAATATAAAATTGAGACTATTACTTATAACTGGCAGGAACGTATTGGCCAGGCATTGATCAATTATTTTTCTGTACTAAGTAGCGGCCAAATGTATCAGATTTCTTTTAATAATTCCACTTTCCGCTGGCAGATAGACAAATTAATGCAATAAAAATCCCGGTAAGTTTGATTAAATACCTTAAGCTCTGGTCTGAAATGAAATTTCGCGTAGCGGGAGTAGAAAGAAATTACCATGATTTTACATGTTGATATGGATGCTTTTTTTGCTTCGATTGAACAGGCAATTAATCCGCGGCTTAAGGATAAGCCTTTAATCGTTGGTTCACGCGGCAATAAAATGCACACTGTAGTTTGTGCGGCCAGTTACGCTGCCAAAGCTTTGGGTATATATTCCGGAATGCCTTCCAGGGAAGCATTTGCCAGATGTCCAAATTTAGAGTTTGTGGAAGCTGATCAATCTAAGTATATTTGGACTTCGGAGCAGATTTTTGAGCTTTTAAAAAGCTTTAATTTTCCCCTGAATTATGCCTCAATTGATGAGTTCCAAATGGACTTAGGTGCCCATGAAAACCCGGTAAGTTTGGGTAACGAACTTCGAAAGCAGATCTATGCAGACTTTAACATTACTGCTTCAGTAGGCATTGCCAAGAATTGGCTTTTAGCAAAACTTGCTTCTAAGCTGAATAAACCAGATGGCTTGGCTTTGATTAATGATGAAAATTTTGAGGCAGTTTTACGGAAGACTTCATTAGATGAATTATGCGGTATGGGCGGTAAAACCGGTCAAGTTTTTATTGCTCAGGGCTTAAAAACCTGCTGGGACTTATACCTAAACTTACCGGCTTTTTTTGATAATAATCCTAGTAAGTTTGATGAAAATCCCGGTAAGTCTAGTGAATTGCCTAAGTCGGTTAGTCATTCATATACTTTGCCAAAAGTTCAAATAAACCACCAGGTTATTCAGGCCTGGATTAGGCTTTTGGCTGAGATGGTTGGTACCAGGTTGCGGCAGCAAAATTTAGTTAGCGCAACTGTGCATCTTTGGTTAAATGGCCCGGAAATCGGTAATTTTGGAGCTCAGAAAACTTACCCAAATCAGGCCACAAATGATGGTTTCGAGATCTACCAGAGAGCTTCTAAGGTAATGGCTAGATTAGCCGCTAAAAATCCCAGAATTCGGGCAATTGGGGTTACCTGCAGCAGTCTTTCTTTAAGCGTCTATCAACCCTTGTTTAGTGAAGAAATCCGCAGGGAGGGCCTTATAAAGGCTTTAGACCGTATAAATAACCGCTTCGGAGAGGGGTCAATTTATCCCGCAATAACTTCTTTTACCCGTTAATAGTTAACAAAATCCCCGTAAAAAAATTTTTAATTAAAGGCAAAAAATCTAGAGAAGATGGCGCATGTATTCCGCTTAAATTGTCAGGTATAAAATAACGCGGTAAGTTTAAGTAAAAAAGAAACGGCTTTTCCACAGCTTAAAAACAGGCTTTAGTAAAGTGTTATCTCCCATTGGTTTATGAACACTTAGCAAATACAGACAAGTTAACATAATGTACATTATAGGAAGTAGACTAAAAGGGCAAAATAGACTAAAACTGCTCATGGTGCACTTACTTAAACTTACTTCAATTTTTACTTGGTTTTGTGTTAGTTAAATTTATAGGATTTTGTTTTACATCCTGGCGGGAACTTAGTATATATTGGCCTCCTTGAATTCTTATGGCTGATCCGGTAGTTATCCCTTTAGCGATTAAACCTCTGGCTTTTTTTAAGATTCGGCTAAAGGTTTGTTGGGATATACGCATTGAGCTGGCTGCTTCTTTTTGGCTTAAATTTAAGCAATCGGCTAGCCTCAGGGCTTCAAATTCGTCCATTCTAAGCCCTACTTCGTCTGGCCTGCCAGGCTTGCCTCTGGGGCTAAATTGGCTTATTTTAGGGTCAACTTTGACTATTCTATATTTCTTGGGTCTTCCGCGCGCTCGCATTAATTTTCCTCAAACTTACTTAAATTTAACGCCCAGGTTAATATGAGTACATACTCATAAGTAACATTTAAAAAGTATTTTGTCAAGCACAAAATCAGGGTTTATTTTTGATAAATTTTACGGAAATATTCTACGGTTCTACGCAGGCCTTCTTCAAAGGTTATCTTTGATTTATAGGTTAGTTTTTCTTTGATTTTGGTAATATCGGCCAGGGTTTTATAAACATCCCCAAGCCTTACCGGAAGGTGTTTTGGAGCTATATTTTTACCGATTATTTTGTTCAAAACTTCAACTAATTCCATGACTGTTTTATCCTGGCCATTGGCAACATTGAATACTTCATGTTTAATTCCGGTAGTTGTTGCCGCAAGGATATTTGCTTCAACTATGTCATCAATATAGGTGAAATCGCGGGATTGTTTGCCAGTACCAAAAATAGGCGGTTGTTCATCGCGTAAAATACAATGAATAAATTTTGGGATAACTACAGCATATTCATCATCCAAAGCTTGTCTTGGCCCAAAGACATTAAAATAACGCAGTCCGACAGTTTCCAGTCCGTAAGCATTTGTAAAGATCCGGCAATAGTACTCGTTTGCAAGTTTACCTAGAGCGTATGGTGATATGAGCAAAGGAAAAGCGTCCTCCCTTTCCGGGAATTGCTCAACATCTCCATAAACTGAGCTGGAAGATGCGAAAACAAACCGTTTTATCTTGTTTTTTAACGCTGCCTGAAGCATAAATAGCGTACCATCAATATTTACCCGATTATAATTAAGCGGATCATGCATTGATTTGGGTACGCTGCGTAATGCGGCTTCGTGAAACACATAGTCTATGCCAACACAGGCTTTATTGCAGGTGGATTGGTTGCGGATGTCGCCTTTGATTAGTTGGAAATTACGGGAATATTCTTTAGCAAAAAGCAGGTTTTCCCGCTTGCCACTAGAAAAATTATCCAAAACACGGACAAAGTTGCCTTCTTTAAGCAATCTTTCTGTGATATGTGAACCGATAAAACCTGCACCGCCAGTGACTAAAAAACGCATTAGATGGTATGATTTAATTTGATTATAGTTTATAAACTTTATCGTCTTGCCTGACCCGGGAGCTTACTTGCAAGCCTATTTCATCGCCTTTTTTGGCTTTTGAAATGTTAACTCTATCCATTTGCATGGAAGTAATTGTTTGAGTGAAATCTGTAGTGTGGCCTTTTATTTTTAAAGTTTCTCCCATTGCTAGCGGCGCCTTTAACTTAATTACGGCGGCCTGAACATGTGGAAAATAATGTGTAACTATACCGATTAGCTTGCCGGCTTTTTTTAGTGTAACCTTTGTTTTGGCAAGCGGTTTATTTTTAACCGTTTTCTTGATTATTTTTTTTGCTGTTTTTTTGACAATCTTTTTAACGGTTTTTTTTACTGTCTTTTTTTTAGTTATTTTTTTTATTTTCTTTTTTAAAGCCATGGCGAATCTCCTTATAGGACTATTTTGTCCGATATTTCGCTCACAACCGGTATACGGCTATAAACACCTAGCGCAGCCTGCATAATTCCCCAGACTGAAACTAAAAGGAATAAAACATAGCCGAAAATTCCGATCAACCAGCCCAGGAAAGGTATGATTGATAAAATAAACGCGGTAACTTCCATAACGAAAAGCACCAGGCCTTGTCTGGCGTGGTAAAGAGCGAATTTATTGCTTTTTTTAAGAATAAGCGTAATTATGCAGAGAAAAGAAATATAAGAAATTACTGCAAAAAATTTACCTTCGATAATTTCCTGTTCTTCGGGTGTGTGGGTCATTTATTTACCTCAAGTAGTGAATCCAGTGTTCCGTAGGTGTTTAGTTGAACTTGCGGGTTAGCCGGATCCTCGACCCAGTTTCCGTCGATAACAAATCGGTAACGATATTTGCCGTCTTCCAGGTTTAGTTGTTTAGTCCAGCAGCCGTTAGATTGTTCCATTTTACTGCTTTCGTCAAGTTTCCAGCTGTTGAATTCGCCTGCCAGATAAACTTCTTTGGCGTTTGGTGCTTGGATTGAAAGTTTAATCTCATTTAATTTTGGTAGGCTCTCTTGTATTTTTGGCAGATTTTCCTGGAGAATCACCTGCATGCGTTTTTCGAATATTTTTGGCAGATTAGCAGCCGGTTGAGGCGTTGTTTCCTGAGTGATAATTTCACGTGAAAGGCTGAAATAGTCTTTTGCCCCGCGGCAGTATTTATCATAGGCAAAAACGTGCAGGCCTTCATTTTGAGCTTCCTTAAGTTTTACGTTTACATGGATAATATTTGAAAACATTTTATTGCTATAATCGCTTTTAATTTTTTCCAGCATTTTGAATGAATGTGCTAATCGAGAATCAAAATTTGTAACTAAGACACCAAAGTCTACTTTGTGGCCTAATCTTTCGGTGATTAAATCAATAATACTGGTAAGTTGAGATAATCCTTCAAGTGAAAATCTGCTGGCTTCAACCGGAATAATGATTTCGCTTGCTGCACGGATGGCGTTAATGGTTAAGATGCCCAGGTTCGGCGGGCAGTCAATTAAGATGTAATCATAGTTAGAACCGAAATTTTTTAATATATCCCAGAGTCGGGATTCACGGCCGATCTCTCCGCTTAATTCCTGCTCAAGCGTGCTTAAGATTATTGAGGATGGTGCGATATCAAAATTTTCGCCGAAGTTTTGGATAATATCTCCCAGGGAGCTTTTTTTATGGGCGATTTTTGATAAGACATTGTAGATACTTAGATCGGCTTTAATATTTAAGCCGCTGGTTGCGTGTGACTGCGGATCAAGGTCAATGAGTAAAACTTTACGGTTATTTGTTGCCAATGCTGCAGCTAGGTTTATCGAGGTAGTTGTTTTACCGCAGCCGCCTTTTTGGTTGGCAATTGAGATAATTCGCATTAGCAATCCCTCCCTGCGCAAGATGCGCTTACCGGTTTTTCTTGATATAAAAACCGGCGATGATTATTTTAGAACCCTGATGTTATCCAGATAAACTATTCCTGTTTTTTCACGGGCATTCCATTCTTCAACTGTAAAGACCAGAGATTTCATTTGCTGCCAGTCGTTAATTTTAGCAAAACGGGAAAAATCTATCCGGTGATCCGACCATTTGTTCAAAATATCTTTAACGTAAACTTCTGATTTTTCGTCAAAGCGATTTATAAATTCTACTCTTAAAGAAAGGATATCTTTAGAATTGGTTTTTCTTGCGGCAAAAGC
Organism: Candidatus Omnitrophota bacterium; assembly: GCA_041663665.1. Lineage (GTDB taxonomy): Bacteria > Omnitrophota > Gorgyraeia > Gygaellales > Profunditerraquicolaceae > UBA6249. The sequence goes on from JBAYMG010000001.1 coordinate 230,021, forward strand.
CAGTTCTTTGTACTTGGATAAATTTAATTGTTTGAGATTTACGGTTAATGTTTCCTTGCTTGCCGGGTCAAAATTAAAATTTATTTTTGCTGTGTCTTGATGCAAAAATAAAGCAACTTCGGTGTTGGATCTAGTTTGGTCAAAATAATTAAAAACTGCAAAACTGCCAATACCTAAAAATAATGCTAAAAAGCTAACGATTAAATTTTGCTTGGTTTTAGGATTAAGCCAGAATTTCCGTTTTTTCTTTGACGATTTTAAAGAGGCATCCAGATAAATATTAGCCAGATGCTCATAAATTTCTTTCTTATTCATTTGAACTAATTTTATAACACAAAACCCTATTTATGTCAAGGGGTTAAGGGCTCTGTTAAGTATGCCGGCTGGTCAATTTCAAGCAGCGTATATAGATTGGATAAATGCAGCCTAAATAACTTGTCAAATGAGCCGTCCGGGTCCTCTCCATACCACCAAAACCAGTCGCTTCCTTCTAGGATATACATTTGTTTTAAGGCAAGTTCGCTGGGGGTTTTTGTGTTTTCTAACGCTTTCCGAGCGCTAGCCAGCCATTCCCAGGCTTTTACTTTGTAAGGATTGCCAATCCATTTACCGAATTCACCGTAAATCCAGGATCCTGCGCTTAAGCGTTTTATTTGGCGCTTGGCAGGATTAAGTTTTAGATAGTCGCTTATGGTTGTAGTTTTGATAAAATCGCTTTCCGAAATCTTTTGGTAAAATAATTCCAGAAAATCATGTCCATCGTTACGAAAATATTCCCAGGCATTCTCCCCATCCATGGCGATAGTGACTAAGGTGTCTTTATTTTTAAATGCCTTATGAATATTTTCTAAATGGGACATGAAGTTATTTACAGCATCGGTTTCTTTCATATTGCTGTAAGAAAATCCGATTAAATCTGAAAGATTGCGGTCACGGAAAACTATGCTAAGCTCTCCCTCTTTTCTTTTTAATAAGTGCGGTTGATAAAGCAGCTGGGTGTTACGCTTATTTAATTTTAAGGATTTAAATAGAATTGCCTCGTCGGTAACAATCCATTTTATACCGGAATTAATTATAAATGGCAGGATGTGTTCGCAGACTCCTTCTTCCGAAGGCCACATGCCAAGGGGTGTATTGCCAAATCTATCTTTATAAAATTTTGCGGCGCTATCAATTTGGTATTTTGCGTCTTGGGGGTAATTGAATTCTACTTTAGGCAGAACAGTTTTTTTGTTAGCTTCTTTGGCGATGTTGGTACTGTAAAGTAACGGTAAAATCGGGTGATAATATGGGGTAACGCTTATCTCAATTTGGTTATTTAAGGAAAACTTCCGGTAAGCCGGGATGATTTCTTTTAATATTTGGAGTTGTATATTTAAAACAATTTGTTTGTCCTCTTCGCTAAAGAATCTTTCCTTAAGTACGATTTTTTTAAGTTCAGGTATATTTTGCCTAAAAGTTGGATCGATCCAGGCTAAATTAAAGTAAAGTTGCAGGTCTAGGAAATCTTGGGTTAAAAATTCATGATTGCGTTGTTTTTTTAAGGCTAGTTCATAATAACGCGGGAAATTTAGAATTACCTTTTCTTTATTGATTGAGAAAAAATTTTGGAGGATAAATTCTTTATCGGTATTAGTAAGTAAGGCTGCCGGTTTTTGGGTTAGTTGGCTAAATTTATCTTTGACCAGGTTATTATTGTAATCTTCAATCTGTTCAAATAAAGACGGGACAACATTAAAAGTTTGTTTGATCTTGGGAAATTTTTCCAGGATTTGCACCATATCCAGGTAATCTTTAATTCCGTGCAATCTTACCCAAGGAAGGGTGCTCTCTTGGGTTAAGAGGTTCTTGTAATACGGTTGATGCATGTGGAAGATAAAGGCGAGGTTAATCATTGGTTAGGGTGCATGCCAGAAAAAACCCTCGGAGGATTGCTCCTCCGAGGGTTTAAGTGTTGCTCTACATAACTCTTATTAGAATGTTACTTTCATTGAACCAATTAACTGGGTTGCATTAGCTGCATCTGAAGTAAGGGCGTTACCTGGCAGAAAATATCCGCCAGTTAAGCCGAACTGCACATCTTCAGTATAGTCATAGGTAATAGTTCCATCAAGTGCACTACCTAAATATGCCTTACCAGTATAGGTGCTTTTACCATCAGTACCATAATAATTAGTTCCATTATTATAGGTGCCAGGAATACTGAATTCGCCTGTACTTTTTTGGGCTACGGTGTAGTATCCATAAACAGCAGATACGGTGACATCTTCAACTGGTTTACAGCTTGCTCTTAAGTTATAAGCGTTCATGTTTGAAAAAGGCAAGATCGTGTAAACAATGTTATTGAGTTTTTGATCATAGAACATGGCATCCCAGCCATCATTCTTTTTATCACTGCTATTATCATTATTACTTTTACTTCCTGAAAGATAGGTATAAGAAGCACCAATCTTAGGAGTGGTTTTTACTTTGGAAAAAGTATAATCGGCCATTGCTTGTACTGCCCAAGCATTATGCTTTTTCTGGTTATTTGTTGCTGTGTTTCTACCAAACTGATATGCAGCTTCTAAAGAAGTGCTTAGATCTTCGATTGGTGCAGCAGAAATTAAACCGCCGATTGTAGAAAGTTCATCTGGTCTGCTGGTGGTAGAATTCATTGTGCTAGTGGTATGGTCATCATTCTTCTTAAGCCAGTAATATGCAGAAACATCAACTTTTTTGTTTATAGCATAAGTGGCATTAATACCAGTTAAACTAACGGTATTTCTATCAGTTGTATTGGTTTGTTTTACTTGAGCATAAACTAAATCCACAATTAGAGGATCATAGTTTAAGGTTGCGCGGATAGCATCAAAAGCTTTTCTTTCAGTTAAATCTGTAGGAATGCTTGATGATGTTCCGATTGCCTTTGCATTGCCAATAATTAATCCGTTACCGAATTTAATTTCCTGACGGCCAACGGTTAAAGTTAAAGGTGAATATAAGAATTCTTTTAAAGCAACGTAAGCAAGGTCAAGATCAATGTTGGTGTTATTGCTGCTTGAGCTGGTGTTGGCATCGTTTTGTCCATTCCAGACTCTTTCGTTGATCAATCTTACGGTAGCCATGACATTATCAGTAAGATCGGCATCAATACGGACTCGAATTTGAGACATTAAGAAGTTCTGCTTTAAAACACTTTTGTCTCCAGGGGCGTTGTTGTCTAAATTAAAATGGTTTCTGGCAACTACACTTGTAATAATATCTCCACTAATTTTTACATTCTGTACCTCGGCATAAGCGGCGCTAAATGTTAGGCCGAATACCAAAGCAAGCGCTAATACTGCTATTAAGCGTTTACCCATTTTTTGCTCCTCCTTTTATGTTAACTGTTGTGGATATATGGTTAACTAGGCCAATAATTTATTGCCTAGGATGATTTCTTTGTTAAGTTACTTATGATTATTTTACTCATAACACTATGTTTGTCAAGGAATTTTTTACTTAACCGGAGCTTTGGCTTTTTTAGGTGAATTTTGTGATTTCGGGCCCAAGAAAATGATTAAAGTTACGTTGTTCCCTTTGGGTTCAATATTGATAATACAGGTCTCATTTTCGCGGTCAAAGTTCATCAGTTTTACGCCATACTCGACGATGTTGATCAGGTTCCAGTTATACATGGCCATCTGTTCTTTGTAAAAATTAACTATTTGATCTGAGTCGGCTTTGCCCTGGTATTTTAAGACACCAACGCGTATTCCTGAGCTCTCAAAAGAGTAGGATTGCTGGGGTATGATTTTTAAACCTATAGGTATTGGGACATCTGCAAATTTTAAATTTGTTTGAGGTTCAATCATCGCAGGATTTCCGGATCTGCTGTCGGAAAATGTTGAGCAGCCAATAAGAGTCGTTAGGATACAGAATATTATAGATAAGAAAAACAGCTTTGAAAATTTCATCTTCCCTCCTTCTTGGTTAAAAAATCTCCTACAGCTTGGTAGATTTTATCAATTTCAGCTTGAGTTAGCCCGGAGTCTATCCCGATTTTAATTAGTTGTTCCGGAGTGATTATATCTTCCGGAGTGTGGCTATCGTGATTTAAAATTAATTTTGCGCCAAATTTTCTTGCCTGGGTTACGACGTGCGCATTAGTTTGCTTGTGGCCTTTTCTGCTGGTGACCTCTAAAAATATGCCGCGTTGACTTGCAAGTTTTGCATCGGTATCAGAAATTAATCCGGGGTGCGCCAGAATATCAATGTCGGCTAATAAGGCAAGGTGGTTTGTGTTTTTGGTAACCGGCTCAACCGGGGTTTCTCCATGCGCAATAATAATTTTAATTCCCTCTTTTCTTGCCAGTGCCGCAAGAGGCTTAAATTGTTCCGGTGGAAGATGGGTTAACTCAATTCCCGGAAGTACCCTAATTGCGGAATTTTTAGGCCAACGTTTGCAGAATTCAACAATTGATTTAGTGATTTGTTTTATGTTGCTGTAGTCAGCGTGATCGGTAATGGCGATTACTTTGTAGCCTTTGTCAAGATAGCGTACAGCTACTTCTGAAGGAAGTAAATTTCCGTCACTTAAAAAGGTGTGAGTGTGTAAATTGTACATCAAACTCCTTATGTTTTTTTAAGCCTAGTGTAGTCCTACCGAACACAAATTTAGGTAGGGAATTGTTAACGCCCCTGGCAGGAATCGAACCTGCCGCACGCAGTTTAGGAAACTGCTGCTCTATCCTTATGAGCTACAGGGGCAGATTTAATACTCTACGCATAAAATATTGCGCAGGTGTGCTCTCTTGCGAGGGCTTATTTCTCATTAAACTTAATCAAAGAAAATACAGGATAATCTTTAAACTTTTCTTTGCCCTTAAGATCTACCAGCTCAATAACAAAACCGATTCCTGCGATTTTCCCTCCCAGTTGATTTACCAGTTTAATTACAGCTTCAACTGTGCCTCCGGTAGCCAGGAGGTCATCAATAATTAAAATTTTTTCGCCGGGGATAATTGCGTCTTTATGGATTTCTAAGGTGTCTGTACCGTACTCGAGTTCGTAAGTTGTGGAAATAGTTTTATAAGGCAGCTTGCCTTTTTTACGTACCGGCACAAAACCTGCGCCGATTTTGTGGGCAATAGCTGCGCCAAAAATAAATCCACGGGCTTCGACAGCGACTATTTTGTTAAGCCCTTTATTTTTATATTTTTTAGAAAGTAAATCAACTGCTTTTTTAAAAGCGTCTTTATTTTGAATCAGGGTTGTAACGTCGCGGAAAAGGATTCCCGGTTTTGGAAAGTCGGGAATATTTCTAATGGATTTTTCTAGTAAAGCGTTGTTCATTTAAATTTCCTTTTCTTGCCCGGCGACGAATTTTCTTAATTTTTTTAAAGCCGCTTCTTCGATTTGGCGGATTCTTTCGCGTGAAACACCGAGTTTTTTGGCAACTACTGCTAGAGTTTGTGGTTTGGAATTGGTGAGGCCAAAACGTAAGTTCAGGATTTCTCTTTCTCTCTCCGACATTACCTCAAGGAGATTCTCTACTCTTTCGTGATCTAAAAGGCGTTCAATGCTTGAATCCGGCGGAGTGGAATTTTTATCTTCCATCAAGTCGGATACCTGATTATCGCTATCTTCGCCAAGCGGGGCTTCTAACGAAGAAGTGGTGCTAGACATCCAAAAGTTAATTTGTTCAATTTTATCAGCCGGTAGTTTTAATTTTTTGGCAATTTCTTCATCTGAAGGTATGCGTTTTAATTTTTGGCTTAAGCGTTCTTTGTTTTTCTTCCATTTGCTGATCAGGTCATTCATGTACACTGGTACGCGGATCATTTTGCTTTGTTCACCGATTGAGCGGGTGATTCCTTGTTTTATCCACCATGCGGCATAGGTAGAAAAGCGGAAACCCTTACGGTGGTCAAATTTTTCAACTGCTTTTATTAATCCGAGATTGCCCTCTTCGATTAAATCCAGGAATGGCGCTCCCATATGCATGTAATGTTTTGCAATATGGATAACTAGCCGTAAATTTGCGCGAATCATATCCTTGCGCGCAATTTCATCTCCTTGGCGTACTCTTCTGCCTAATTCAATCTCTTGCTTTGCAGTTAAAAGAGGGATTAAGCGTACTTCTTTGAGATATGTTTTTAATGCTTCCATTGTTTTAATTTTCGTTTATTTATACCCCAAGAAAAGTATTTTATACTTTTCTTGGGGTATAAAATCACTAAAGTTATTTTTTAGCGATTTTCTTATTTTTTAATACAGCCTGTGCTGCGGCTAATTTTGCAATTGGAACTCTAAACGGTGAGCAACTGACATAGTTCATACCTATATTATGACAGAACTCAACTGATCTTGGTTCGCCACCGTGTTCTCCGCAGATGCCGACCTCAAGATTTTTATTAGTTAAGCGTCCACGTTTAATGCCGATTTTAATTAGCTCGCCAATCCCTTCTTGGTCGATGCTTTGGAACGGATCTTCCGGTAAAATCCCCTTTTTGATATATTCCGGTAAAAATCCGCCGATATCGTCTCTTGAAAAACCAAAACCCATTTGTGTTAAGTCATTGGTCCCGAAGGAGAAGAATTTAGCTCTAGTGGCTAACTTGTCAGCGATAATTGCTGCCCGGGGAATTTCGATCATTGTGCCCAAAAGGTATTTAAATTTCTTCAATCCGTATTTTGTCAGCACTTCTTTATATATCTGCTCGGCAATAGCGAATTGATCATCTAGTTCTTTTGTATCGCAAACAACCGGAATCATGATCTCAGGGTAAGGATCTTTTCCCTCTTTAACTAATTCTGCAGTTGATTCAAAAATTGCACGTATTTGCATAGCGCTTACCTCAGGGTAAGTTATTCCCAGGCGTACGCCGCGATGGCCCATCATCGGGTTAGACTCATGCATGTTTTCTGCTCTTTTTGCCAACTCTTGCATATCAATGTTTAAGTCTTTTGCTAATTGTTCAAGTTTTGCTTGTTCACGAGGAACGAATTCATGCAGAGGCGGATCAAGTAATCGGATAACTACTGGAAATCCATCCATTGCGGAAATCGTTCCTTTAATGTCTTTTTTTACAAATGGGAACAATTCATCTAAAGCTTTCTGTCTTTCTTCGGTAGTTTTGGAAACAATCATTTTGCGCAGCAAAAACAGCGCTTGATCGGAGCCTTTACCGTAGAACATGTGCTCTGTGCGGAAAAGCCCAATACCTTCAGCTCCAAATTGCAGGGCTTTTTGCGCATCTTCCGGTGTATCAGCATTGGTGCGGATACCTAACTGTTTTACTCCGTCGCACATTTTTAAGAATGATGAAAGAATTGTATTTTCTTCGGAAGCATTCATCATCGGAAGCTGGCCTTCGTAAACATTACCCTTAGTTCCGTTTAAAGTAACCCAGTCGCCTTCTTTAAGTGTTATGTCTCCGACATGCACAATTTTTTTATCCAGATCAACATGCATGGCGCTACAGCCAACGATGCAGCATTTTCCCCAGCCGCGGGCGACTAGAGCTGCATGCGAGGTCATTCCACCGCGAGCAGTAAGAATTGCCTGGGCTACGCGCATACCTTCGACATCTTCAGGATTAGTTTCTTCGCGGACCAGAATTACTTTCTTCCCGGTTTTAGCCCATGCTACTGCATCGTTAGAAGAGAAAACGATTTGTCCGCTTGCTCCGCCGGGTCCAGCTGGCAGGCCTTTGGCAAAAGGTTTAACCGTTACTTCTGTTTTTGGGTCGATAATCGGATGCAATAACTCATCAAGTTGTGATGGGGTTACGCGTAATAGCGCAACCTCTTTTTTGATCATTTTTTCTTTGACCATATCAACTGCCATGCGTACGGCCGCTGGCCCGTTACGTTTTCCTATGCGGCACTGCAGCATAAAGAGTTTTCCTTTTTCAATGGTAAACTCAATATCCTGCATGTCATGGTAGTGTTGTTCTAAGCGATTTTGTATAGCATAGAGCTCTTTGTAAATCTTAGGCATTGTTTTTTCCAGAGTAAGCAGCTCTTTATTGTGGCTGGAAGTTGAGTACTCATTGATTGGTGCAGGCGTGCGGATACCGGCAACTACATCCTCGCCTTGGGCGTTGATCAAATACTCTCCGTAGAAATTATTTTCGCCATTTCCCGGGTTGCGTGTAAAGGCAACGCCGGTTGCTGAATCATCGCCCATGTTTCCAAAAACCATGGTTTGCACGTTTACAGCAGTGCCCCAGGCATCCGGAATATTTTCTATTCTACGGTAGCTGATTGCGCGTTTTCCATTCCAGGAAGAAAATACTGCCCCAATTCCGCCCCAGAGCTGTTCCATTGGTTCATCGGGGAATTCTTTGCCTAGAACATTTTTGATTCTGATTTTAAATTGATCGCAAAGTTTCTTTAAGTCATCGACGTTTAAATCTGTATCACTGGAGTAGTTTTTTGATTTTTTAAGTTCCAGCATAATACCTTCTAATTGTTTACGGATTCCTTCTTCGCCCTTAGGTTCAATTCCGGCAGCCTTCTCCATAACCACATCAGAATACATCATGATTAAACGGCGATAAGCATCATAAACAAAACGGCTATTGCCTCCGCTTTGTTTAATTAATCCGGGGATAGTCTTTTCAGTTAAGCCGACATTTAAAACTGTTTCCATCATTCCGGGCATGGATTTTCTTGCTCCGGAGCGTACTGAGAATAAAAGCGGATTATTGGCATCGCCGAATTTCCTGCCCATTAATTTTTCAACTTTTTCTAGCGCTGTCAATACCTGGCTTTTTAATTCTTTAGGATATTTTTTCTTGTTTTGATAATAATATGTACAGACCTCGGTGGTGCAAGTAAATCCCGGAGGAACTGGGAGCAGTAAGTTTTTGTTTCCAGCCATTTCTGCTAAATTTGCACCTTTACCTCCTAAGAGGTTTTTCATGCTTTCGTTGCCTTCACCTTTACCTCCGCCGAAACTATAAACATATTTCTTTGCCATTACTTTTTAAACCCTTCCTTTCTTATTCCAGCTGGTTAACTAAATATTTTTTTAATTGATCTAATGAAATTCTCTCTTGCAGCATAGTATCACGGGATCGTACGGTTACTTGTTTATCCTCCAGTGTTTGGACATCAACGGTTACACAATAAAGTGTGCCAACTTCATCCTGCCTGCGGTAGAGTTTGCCGATTGACCCGGTATCATCGTAAACCGTAACCATTGATTTTTTTAAATCTTTGGAAATATTTTGGGCTAGTTCCACAATCTCTGACCGGTTACGTAAAAGCGGTAAAACGGCTACTTTAGTCGGCGCTAAATTTTTATTGAATTTTAAAACTACACGGTTATCTTCTTTAACTTTTTCTTCGTGATAAGCATCAACTAGTATTGCCAGGACACTTCTGTCTACTCCCCCGCTTGGCTCAATTATGTAAGGGAAGAATCTTTCTTTTTTCTGATCATCAAAATAAGCCAGTTCTTTGTCGCTTGATTTAGAGTGTTGTTTAAGGTCATAGTCTGTGCGATTGGCAATTCCTTCTAATTCGCTCCAGCCAAACGGAAAATTATATTCGATGTCAGTGCAGCCTTGGGCATAATGAGCCAGTTCGTCTTTTGCGTGCTGGCGTTTGCGCAGGTTTTCTTTTTTTACTCCGAGGCTTAAATACCAGTTAAAGCGGTCTTCTACCCAGGCTCCATAAATCTTTTCGGCATCTTCAGGCCGGCAAAAATATTCAATTTCCATTTGTTCAAATTCGCGGGTACGGAAAGTGAAATTTCCCGGGGTAATTTCATTACGGAATGATTTGCCGATTTGGGCCAAGCCAAAAGGTAATTTGGGATGTTTTGAATCCAGGATGTTTTGAAAGTTTACAAACATGCCCTGGGCAGTTTCCGGCCGCAGGTGAATTGCATTGGAGGCGTCTTCTACCGGGCCCTGGTGCGTTTTAAACATTAAATTAAACGGCCGGGATTCAGTAAGCTCTCCGGAGCATTCCGGGCATTTATTTTTATCTTTTAAGTCTTCGGTTTTAAAGCGTTTTTTACAGATTTTACAGTCACTTTTTAAATCAAAAAAATTCTCGACATGGCCGCTTGCCTCCCAGACTTTAGGATGCATCAGGATCGCAGTATCCATGCCAAAAATATCATTTCTTTCATAGACGCAGGTTTTCCACCAGGCGCGCTTGAGGTTATTTTTTAGCTCGACTCCAAAAGGCCCGTAGTCCCAAGTGTTGGCCAGTCCGCCGTAAATCTCGCTGCCTTGAAAAATAAATCCTCTGCGTTTGCACAGGGAAGCAATTTTATCCATCAAATTTTCAGCCATAGTCTTTTATTTTTAGCTCAATTTAACTTAAAAGTCAAGCAGAGTTTATATTCAGTTATTCTCGACTTTGATTATTCAACGGTTTTAATGTTGAGATTATAGCAAAGACATTGTTTAGGTCAAGATAGCCCCCAATATCTTTTATGTAAACTTTGAAGAAATTTCCTTTTTGGTCAATGATGTTGCAATCAAAGTAATTATCCGGTTTAGCCAGTGTATAATTAATAAAACCTTGAGTTTGGTTTAGTTTGAATTTGATCATTTTGGCGATGTTCTGGTTTCCAATGTCAGGAGTAAAAACGCTTTTCATGATTACAAAAAAGGCATCAGTAAGATTATTTATTTGATTAAAATTAGCATAGGTAAGATGGCGCATGAATTCATAATTATCCATGATTCCTTGTTTTTGAACATCAGGATAAAGTTTGATAAATGTTTTTGGTTCCTGATAAAGAAGGAAGATGACGGCCTTATGATTAGCATGCCTTTTTTTATAGTAATCTTTTTTAATTAATTCCTGGATTATGTTAAAACGTTTTGGTACAGAAATCGACATTTTCGGGAAGGTGTACGGGACTAATGTTCCAAGGTATTCTTTATTAATCTCAGGTTCGAAAACATAGTCTTCCGGCTGGCGGCAGAGTATTGGGATACTTTTGCAGTCTCCAATACCATAAGTAATATATTGTTTTAAAATATTGGGCCCGGCAAGTTTAATTATCGGAATTAAACATAAACCAAGAATGAGTGTGTTAATTAAATATTTGAAAAATCGCTTAGGCGTCATGTATCTTTTTAAACTCCTCTTCTTTAATAGTAAAGGAATGCTCCGGATCGGGAAATTTTCCTTGAACAACCTCATTTTTAAAATCTTGAACAGCTTTTAAAATTATCTCAGAAAGGTTAGTGTATTGTTTGACAAATTTGGGAGTGTAGCGTTCAAAGAGCCCGAGCATATCGTTTACGACCAGTACTTGTCCATCGCAATGAACTCCCGCTCCTATGCCTATGGTTGGAACTTTAAGTCTTTTAGTAATTAGTTCGGATATTTTGCTCGGGACACATTCCAAAAGAATAGCAAAGCAGCCCAATTTTTCTAAAATCAAGGCTTGGTCAATAAGCTTTTGGGCGGTTAGGGCGTCTTTGCCCTGTACTTTAAATCCTCCGATTTTATCTGCGGTCTGAGGAGTTAATCCGATATGGCCCATAACCGGTATACCTGAACTAATAATGTTTTTAGTTACTTCCGGGCAATTTGGGAACCATTCTAATTTTACTGCCTGGCAGCCGGCTTCCTTAATAAAACGTTTGGCATTTTTGACTGATTCTTGAGAGTTGATTTGATAAGAACTGTAGGGCATATCTGCGATTACTAGCGCGTTTTTTACCGCACGAGTTACCGCTTTGCTGTGGTGCAGCATCTCTTCGATTCCGATTTGAGTGGTAGATTCAAGGCCCAGCACGACATTGGCCAGGGAATCTCCGATAAGGATTATATCGATTCCTGCTTTATCCAGGATACTGGCTATAGGGTAATCGTAAGCCGTAAGTACGGTAATTTTACGCCTGCCTTTTAATTCCAAGATATTTTTAGTATCCATAAAATCCTTATTTGAAAAAGCGGTTGATTAAAGGAGAAATTATGAGCATTACAGTCAGGATTATGAGAATAACTGTAGTTGACCAGCCGATAGTATTTTGAAAAGTATTGTTGGTATATTTGCCCATAATTTTTTTGTTATTAACCATAAAAATCATTGAGATTAAAACTACCGGTAGAAGCATAGCATTAATAATCTGGCTCCAAATGGTTATGGCAATCAACGGGGCGTTGGGGATAAGTATAATAATTACGCTGATTAAAATAATAAAAGTAAATAAGGCATAAAATTGTGGCGCTTCATTTAGTTTTTTATTTATCCCTGCCTCAAATCCAAAAGCTTCGCAAACATAGAAAGCAGTAGCTAACGGCAGAATTGTGGCAGAAAATACTGAGGCTACAAATAATCCAAATGCAAAAAGCTGGCTGGCAAAAACTCCGGCAAAAGGCTTAAGTGAAACAGCCGCATCTTTAGCTTCATTAATGATAATGCCATTTTGGTGCAAAGTGGCTGCGCAGGCAACCATAATAAAAAATGCCACGACGATTGTTGCTACGCATCCGACAATTACGTCAGCTAAGACGAATTTATAATCCTCTTTTTTGATTCCCTTTTCGATAACTGCCGACTGCATATAAAATTGCATCCAGGGGGCAATGGTTGTTCCAACTATACCTAAAACCATCCCCAGGTAATCTTTGGTAAGATGCATTTGTGGTTTTATGAGAGAGGTGCCGATTTGGGCCCAGTCAGGTTTTGATAATAACGCTGATACGATATAGGATAAAAGACAGAAACTAAAAAGCAAAAAAACTCTCTCGGCAATTTTGTAGTTTCCTTTAACTGCCAGTATCCATACACCGATAGCCACAAAAGGAACTGAGATATACTTACTAATTCCAAAGATATCCATACTTCCAGCTACTCCGGCGAACTCTGTAGCAGTATTGCCGATGTCAGCTATAACTAGCCCAAGAAAAATGAAAAAAGTAATTTTTAAGCCGAAATTTTCGCGGATTAAATCGGCCAGGCCTTTGCCGGTGATAATCCCCATTCTGGCGTTCATTTCTTGTACGACAGTTAAAATTATAAAAGACGGAATTAATGTCCATAAAAGTTTATATCCATAAACTGCCCCGGCCACTGAGTAAGTGGTGATACCTCCGGCATCATTATCTACGCTTCCGGTAACTATTCCCGGACCCAAGATGCTGATAAAGATAATTAAGTTTCTAATTGTCGGGTTATCTTTTAATTTTTCAATGAATTTCATTTAATTTCCTCTGATTCTTGTTTCATGGGGTCAAATACCGCTTCAAAAGCGTCTTTGATAGTGATGATTCCTTGAACCTTCCCTAATTTGTCGACAACCGGAACAACTGTGAAATCATATTTGTAGAAAATCTCAGCGACATCTTTAAGTTTAGTGTCAATTTTAACTTTAGCAATTCTTTTACGCATAAAATCTGAAATTATTTTTTCGGGGGCGACCATTAATAGCTGTTGCAGGGTTATTACTCCAACCAGAGTATCGTTTTCATCGGTAACATAAATATAATAAATCGATTCTTTTTTACGCGTTCCTTTTTTTATTTTTTCTAAGACAGAACTTGCGGTTTCTGTCTGGCGGGCAGCAACAAATTCAGTGTTCATAATGCTGCCGGCAATATTTTGGGCGTGCCCAAGCAAGCTTGAAATTTGGGTTACTTTTTCCGGTGGAAGTTTAAGAAAAATAGAATTAATTTTCTTTTTAGTTAATTGCGAGAGGAGATCCGCTACCTCATCCATCGGCATTTCATTAATCAGATCTAAAAGCAATTTTTGATCAATGGATTCAGCAATTTGTACACGGTTTTTTAATGGCAGTTCCTGGAATGTCCCTGCTGCTGTGGACGGATCTAAAGACCTTAATATAGTTATTCTTTCGTCAATGCTTAAATCATTTAAAATGTCGGCTAAGTCAGCCGGATGCAGTTCTGCTAATTTTGAATGATGTATTTTTAGCGCAAGCGTTTCTTGGCCGATAGCATTAGTTACCGGTTGAACTGATTTCCAGGTAATCAGACGGTCTTCCATTTCGCAGGAAGAAAGTAATTTTACAAAAAATTGCACAAATTTTAAACATCCTAAACGGCGTAATATACCGGTAAAGCCGATGTCCATATGGACTACCCAGAGGCCCAGGCCTTCTTTAAGCAGGTGCAAATCGTTAACCCGGACAACTTTTGAACCATAAACATCGACAATTTGTTTATCCCAAAATGTTTCTTTAAGCGGAATATCGCCATTGATTGGGCCAAGATATTCACTAAAAGAGGCAGGTGTATTCTCAATAAAAATACCCTTCTCTTCGACCAGGATTTTTACGAATTTCCAGGGGATATAAAATTTTTTACCTGATTTCCGGTCACGCATAATCAAGGCATTGACCTTAGGGTACATCTCTTTCATGGTTGCGGATAAATCAATTAACCGGCCGATTTTTTTGCCGGTTGCTGAATCGATTATCGGCAGTTTAATTATTTCGATTAAAAATATGAATTTTTTAACTACGGGGTTCATTTTTTAGAAGATTTTTCCTTGGGTATTAGGAAATTTTTTAAGTATTTCTTTAGATTTTTCTTTTCCTAACACAAATAATATTGTAGATAATGCGTCAGCAGTTAAGCCATCATTTGCGATTACAGTTACAGAATTAATTCTTGAATCTACCGGGTAACCGGTTAGGGGGTTAATTATGTGGCAATAACGTTTTTCGTCTTTTATAAAAAACTGTTCGTAGTTACCGCTGGTTGATGCCGATTTATTTTTTAATTCTAAAGTTTCGCCAATTTCAAATTTGTTTTTCCCTTGAATGGCAATTTTCCAGGGTTTACCGAATTTATCCCCCAGGGCATATATTTGTCCGCCGGCGTAAATTAAGCAGTTATTTATATTTTTTTCTCTTAATTTTTTAACCGCACAATCCAGCGCAAATCCTTTGGCTATTGCCCCTAAGTCAATCAGCATTCCCGGAAGCCTAAATTCTACCACATTATCGAGCTCATGCAAAATAATTTTATCGCTGCCAACAAGCTTTAAGGCAGCCTTAATTTCTTGTTCTGTGGGCAGGTAATGTTTTTGGCTGGTAAAGCCCCAAAGGCTGACTAAGGGGCTAACGGTTATGTCAAACGCTCCGGAACTGGCTGTGTAAAACTCTTTTGACCTTTTGATAATGTAAAAGGTATCTGCGCTTACTTTTAATTTTCCTAAGCGGTTAAGTTGGGAAACTTCGCTTTCTTCCTTATATTTGCTTAATAACTGGTCTAGCCGGGCTACTTCTTTTAAGACAATTTGACCGGCTTCCTTGCTTGGGGATGTTACCTCCCAGAAAGTTCCCATCAAAATCTGGTTATCGTGATAGAGTCTTTTAGGAGGTTGGTTAAAAAATAATAAAGCAATTGACCAGCCGATGATTAAAAGAATAACTAAATATTTACGGATTTCTTTGCTAAAGGCCATTTTTTAAGAAGTTGTCAGCTTATAATTTGATTCGATTGCATTGACTAAATCAAGCAGGAATTTATTAGTGGGTACTTCAATTCCTAGTTCTTGCCCAAGGCGGACAATTACTCCGTTAATAAAATCAACTTCAGTGCGTTTTTTTTTCAAGACATCTTGGAGCATTGAAGAAAGATTGCCGGAGGTGCTTTCGCAGACTGCTTCAACTTTAGCCAGCGGATCATCGAAAGTTAACTTAATACGTTTCTTTTTAGCAATCCGTGTAGCCTCGGTAACGGCGTTTCTTAAAATTCTTTTTGTACCTTCGAATTGTATAAGTTTACCGTTAGGTAGGCGGGTAATTGCGCTTAGGGCATTGATACCGACATTAATAATTAATTTTGACCAGATCAGGCTTTTTATATCCCGGGTCATTTTAGTTTCAAATCCTGCTTTATTGAAGGCTTCGCGGATTGCGCGTATCTCAACCGGAGTCTTTCCGCCGATTGCACCGATAATAGTCTCTCCTTTTCCGGCATGGCGGATTTTTCCCAAGTCAATTAAAGTTGAGCCTTCATTGGTTACTCCGCCGATTACCCGGTCTTCGCCAGCAATTTCAGCAATAATCTCCAGGTTCCCTACTCCGTTTTGTAAAGTTAAAATTTTAGTATGTGTAGTTAATAAAGGTTTAATCTGTTCAATGGCTGTTTTAGTGTCAAATGATTTTACACAGACAATTATCAAATCTGTTTTCCCAATGTCCTGGACACTGGATGTAACTTTTACCTTCACCTGAAAGGTATTCGATGTTCCTTCGACAGAAATTCCTGATTCATTAAGCTTAGAAGCATTTTCTTTGGATTTATCTAAGAGCCAAACGTCTTCTTTAGATTTTGTTAAAAAAGCGGCAAAAAGGCATCCTATTGCTCCTGAACCGACAATAGCAATTTTCATACCACTTCCTCCATTTTGCTCAATACTTTTTGAGATTTTAATTCACGGCCAAGATGAAAATTTAAGAAGGCGTTAAGAATTATATCTAACTCTTTTTTTATTTGGGGGTTCATTCCCAGATTCAGACTGTTGGAAAAACTGTTTTTTTCAATATGCAATACTGTTCCGATGGTGCCGCGAAAAATTGAACGGCTGGCGGGGTCTTTTTGTATGCAGCTGGGGCAAAGCAGCCCGCCAAGCGATAAACTGAATTTGGATTGCCCCATAATTTTGTTCAAACAAGAAACACAGGAATCAAAATGTGGTTTAAAACCCGAAAGCTCCAAGATTTTAATTTTAAAAATTGTTGCGATTTTTTCAGGATTGTAATTAGTTTCCAATTCTTTTAGGGCGGCTATTGCTAAATTAAAGATCTCTTCGTTTTTATCCTCCACCTGCATTATTGAACCAATCAAATCCATCATAAATCCTGCGGTGTTCGCCCTTTCGATACTTTGCCGGATGCCGGTGAAGTTGTTTAATTTATCTGCCTGGCTGACTAAATGCAGTTCGGAATGCGTTTTTCGATAAAAAATTATTTCATTTAAAGAGAATGGCTCTAAATTTGAAGCGAATTTTTCCGGTTCAGTGCGGATTCCTTTAAGTATCCCGCTAATTTTCCCGAATTCCTTAGTGTAAAAATTGACGATGATTGAGGTTTCACGTAAGTCATGTTTATTTAAAACAAGTGCTTGGGCTTTATCAATTGACATATTGTTTTTCCTTATTACGCATCAATTCCGTTTGAGTTTTTGTTTGGTCGTTGTAACCAAGTAAATGCAGTAATCCGTGGGCAACGTAAAGGTGTAATTCATAACCAACAGTTGTTTTGAAAGTAATTGACTGTTTAATTGCCATGTCAGTAGAAATCATAATGTCAGCCAAAAGTTCATCATCGGTATTGCTTAAATTAAAAGCCAAGACATCTGTAAAATCTTTAGTTTTATGAAATTTAGTATTAAATTTTCGGATAAGCTGATTGTTTACAAAACAGAGGTTAATGTGCCCATTTTTTTTAAATTTTTCGTTTTTTAGAATTTTAAAGATCAACCTTTTTATTTTTATTGGATGGATGATTAATTTATTTTGTAAGTTCTTTATGGTTATTTTCATCAAGTTCTATTGTTTTACTCTGTTTTTTTTAGAAGAAGGTAGAAAATAATTTATTGCTTTCTATCCTGAGGATAATTTATGCGGCTGTGATACATGCCGCATAAGATCTTGATAAAAACACCTGAAATTTTTTCAATATCTTTTAAGGATAATTCACATTCGTCGAGTTGCCCATCGATAAATTTATTATTTATAACTTTATGGACCATCTCTTCAATTTTATCCGGCGTAGGGTCTTTTAAGGAGCGGGTAGCTGCTTCAACAGAATCTGCCAGAAGCACGATTGCAGTTTCGCGGGTGTCTGGTTTTGGCCCGGGGTAGCGATAAATTTCTTCGGCTACCTCCTGGTTCTCTTCTTTTCCAACCAGGGCTCTTTGATAAAAATAATAAACCAGGCTGTTTCCGTGATGTTGTTGGATAAAACTCCAGAGTGCCGGTGAGAGTGAATATTTTTTAGCCAGCTCTAATCCTTCTTTAACATGGTTCATGATGATTAATTTACTCATTGTTGGAGAAAGGTCGTCGTGCAGATTGTCTTTAATGTTTTGATTTTCAATGAAATATTCGGGTTTTTGTAATTTTCCAATATCATGGTAGTAAGCTCCGATTCTTGCCAATAGTCCGTTTGCCCCTACGGCGCAGCAAGCTGTATCTGAAAGATTACCGACAATCAGGCTGTGATGATAAGTACCGGGTGCTTCCAGTATCATGCGCTGCAAAACCGGATGATTTAAGTCGGCCAGCTCAAGTAAGCTGATGTTAGTTACTCTTTGCAGGATATATTCAAATAAAGGTAGAATGCCCAGAGTAATGATGCCGGAAAGTAAACCATTAATTAAAATTATCAGGTATCTTTGAGGATGGACTAATAGAAAATTTTCCAGAAGAATTAAGCTGGCTAATTGCAGTAAACCGGCAATTACACCGGCTCGGATTAATTTGCTGCGTTTACGTGCTCCATTTGCCAGAATTACTGCGCTGGTGCAGGATGTCATGAAGATAAACCAGGCTTTAAATGGTTCACAAGTTAAAATCGCCAGCGGCAAGCTGGTTGCCAGTGCTAAAAAATAAGCAACTTCAAGATTATTGAATAATAAAACACCAAGCATCGGTACGATGGCGATGGGGATAAAATAAAAAGACAATCCCTGCCTAAGGACAAAATAGCCGATGCAGAAAGAAATGAGAAATAAGAAACATAAATTAGTAAGATTTGCTCCTTTTATTTTAGAAAACTTATTATAAAAACACAAATAAAGAAAAATTAAAAAAAATGGAACAGCAGGATTTATGTGGATAATATAGCTGAATATGAACATAAAAGCGCATATTCCTGTGAAAATTAATTTATTATTATTGAGTAGTTTTTTCATATGCTTCAATTATTCTTTGTACTAAAGAGTGCCGGACTACATCTGAGCCTGAAAAGTAAATGAATTTTATTCCTTCGATTGTTTTAAGTATTTCCTGAGCCTGGAGCAACCCGATAGGTTTGCCTAGCGGGAGATCGCTTTGGGTCAAGTCTCCGGTAATAACTGCTTTGGAATCAAAACCCAGGCGGGTTAAAAACATTTTCATTTGTTCGGCAGTACAGTTTTGTGCCTCATCTAAAATGATGAAAGCGTCATTTAAAGTCCTGCCGCGCATATAAGCGAGCGGGGCGACCTCGATTATTCCGGTTTCAATATATTTCTCAATACGTTCCGCATCAATCATGTCATAAAGAGCATCATAGAGCGGACGGAGATAAGGTGAAATTTTTGCCTGCATGTCACCGGGAAGAAATCCCAGTGATTCACCGGCTTCAATCGCCGGCCGGGTAAGAATAATTCTGCGTACTTCCTGTTTTTTTAATGCCTCGACTGCGCAGGCCATTGCCAGATAAGTTTTTCCGGTTCCTGCCGGTCCGATACCAAAAACAATATCATGTTTTCTAATTGCTTCGACGTATTGTTTTTGTCCGTCGGTTTTTGGCCCAATTTGTTTCCCGCCAAAAGTCCGGGTAACATTGTTATCTAAATGCCTGATTTGCTCGGTTTTTGGCCCTTTTTTTAGCTCAGAGATTAAGTAAGTCAAATCTTTTTGTCCGATTTCACGGTTCCCGGAGCGCCTTGCTTCAAGTAAATATTCAATAAGCTCTCCTGCTTTTTTAATGTTCGCCGCAGTTCCGGTTAATTTTAAGTGTTCACCTCTTAGGGTAAGCTTGATTTTAAATTCATTTTCGATGGATTTAATATTCGCGTCATAAGAACCGGCAATCCCTTGTGCTTCTTCCTGAGAAAGTAATTGGATTATTTTATCCATTAACCCAGATCCTTATTTTGTTTTTTTTGCAAAGATTTCTTAGATTTTTATTGAAGCTTATTTAAGGTTCTCTTTTGGTTCTTCCAATTTTTCAGCCTCTACTTTTAATCCGCCTTCGGAAGGAATATTTAAAATTTGTCCGGGATAAAGCTTGTCTGGTCCGCGTAAAGTATCTTTATTTGCCTGGTAAATTTTGTACCATTTTTTAGTTGTGCCAAAGAATTTTTTGGAAATTTTTTGTAGAGTATCGTTTTTGCTTACTGTATATTTTTCAAAGCTTGTGCTTCCGCTGGTGCTTTCGATCGGAGCTTCTTCTTGATTTTCGGTTACTACCGGTTCCTCAGCCATGTTTGAATTGGCTGCCAAGGGAGTAGTTGCTGGGCATATAGCTGCAGATTTTTTGGCTATTCCTAACTCGACCTCAAAAACTCTTGTAGTGCGTGTTTGTGTGCGCTCTTTAGGTTCTGGGGCAGTACCTATAAAGTAGCCGCGGTTTCCAGATGTTGGAGTTAAGTCTTGATCAACCCGGTCACGGGTTAAATTATAAGTCCTGGCCACACATCCGGATAATGCCAGTGTGGATGTTAATACGAAAATTCCTGCTAATTTGAATCTGTTCATTTTACTTTCCTCCCTGTTTAATGGTTATACCTAATTCTTTTAATTGTTTATTATCAACCTCTGTCGGAGCGCTAGTTAGTGGGCAAAATGCAGCTGAAGTCTTGGGAAATGTAATTACTTCGCGGATACTTGATTCGTTAGATAGTATTGTCAAAAGCCTGTCTAGCCCGAAAGCAACTCCTCCGTGCGGAGGTGCGCCAAACTGGAAAGCTTCAAGTAAAAAACCAAAGCGTTTAATTGCCTCTTCTTTTTCAATACCAATAATTTTAAAAATTTTCTCCTGGAGCTCTTGGCGGTGGATCCTTATAGAGCCGGACCCTAGTTCCATTCCGTTTAAGACTAAATCATAAGAACGTGACTTGACTTTATCCGGTTGGTTTTCTAAATTTTCCAAATCTTCTGCTGAAGGCGCAGTAAAAGGATGGTGCTCGCTTTCCCAGCGTTTTTCTTCAGTATTAAACTTGAAAAGTGGAAAATCCACTACCCAGCAGAAAGCAAAATCGGCTTTTGTTTCCGGCCTTAAGTCAGGTTTATCGCACTTATATTTTTCCATTGATTCTTTATAGCTTATACGTTTAAAGGGTATAGGAATGTCAATATTTTTTAATTCCTTAAAAATTAATTGCATTAATCCTTCAGTTAAAACAAAAACATCTTCTTCGTCTATAAAAGACATTTCTATATCTAATTGAGTAAATTCCGGCTGACGATCAGCTCTTAGGTCTTCGTCGCGGAAACATTTGGCGATCTGGTAATATTTTTCAGTTCCGGCAACCATTAGGATTTGCTTAAATAATTGCGGTGATTGCGGCAAAGCAAAAAAATGCCCGGGATTTACCCGCGAAGGAACTAAATAATCTCGCGCTCCTTCCGGGGTTGATTTAGTTAAGATTGGAGTTTCGCATTCTATAAATTCCTTGGCGCCTAAATAATTACGAATGATTTTGTAAAGATTACTGCGTAGAAGCAGGTTATTAAAAACCTTGGTCCTTCTTAAATCAAGATAGCGGTATTTAAGCCGTATTTCTTCGGTTATATCAATATCGTCTTGGATTTCAAACGGAGGCGTATTGCTGGGATTTAGAATTTCAAGTTCCTTAGCTAAGATTTCTATTTCGCCGGTACCTAGTTTTTGATTAATTGTATTTCCGGGGCGCTTATTTACCATCCCGTTCAATTTAATTACGAATTCACTGCGCAATTGCTGGGCTAATTCATAAGCACTCCCAGATTCTTTAGGGATAAAAACAACTTGGGTTAAACCGGTGCGGTCACGAATATCGATAAAGACTAATTTGCCATGGTCGCGCCTTTTAGCAACCCAACCACAAAGTGTAACTACTTTTCCTGCATCGGCGGCACAAAGCTGGCCGCAGGTATGTGTCCTTAGCATTTTAATTCCTCAATTAAATTTTGGATAGGTACTTCTTTTTGCGTGCTTTTTGACATGTCTTTGACTGAAATAATATTCTTTTTTAGCTCATCGTCACCCAGAATTAAAACTAGGCTTGCTTTAGCGTCATTAGCTGAGCGCATAGCCGCTTTTAGTGATCTGTTTAAGTAATCTGTATCTGCCGGAATTTCCGCATTTCTTAGCTGATTTAATATTTTTAATCCGGCGGATTTGGCAGTTTCCCCCAGAGTGATAAGATAGACTAGTTTTTTATCCGGATTTTGAATTAGGTTAGTTTTAGCTAAAAGAAGGCGTTCTACGCCAAAAGCAAAGCCTACCCCTTCTAGTTCCGGGCCGCCTAAATCTTTTACTAAATTGTTGTATCTTCCTCCTGCGCCAATAGCGTCCTGGCTGCCTAAATCCGGATGGCTGATTTCAAATACAGTACGGTTATAGTAATCCAGGCCGCGCACAAGATGTGGAGCAATTTCAAATTTAATATTTAAATTATTTAATCCATCTTTAACCTGGCTAAAATGTTGAAGGCAATCCGGGCAAAGATGGCTTTCTTGCGGGCAAAATTGTTTGACTATTTTTTGACAGTTATCGTTCTTACAATCTAACACCCGTAAGACATTAGTTTTAATCCGCTCCTGACAATCGCAGCACAGTTCTTCTGATTTTTTTTGGAGTTCTTCTTTTAGATTAAGACTTAATGCTTGCTTATCTTTTAAGCAGCCTAAGCTGTTAATTTTTATTTTATAATTGGTAATTCCGAAAGCCTTAAGTAATTGTTCAGCTAGGCTGATTATTTCTACATCTAAAGCAGCACTTGAGGAGCCAATTGCTTCGCAGCCGATATGATGAAACTGGCGCAGTCTTCCTTTTTGTGGGCGTTCAAGCCTGAACATCGGGCCGATATAATATAATTTTACGAAACCAACTTCTTTGTCTAAATTATTTTCTAGATAACTGCGTACAATCGAAGCAGTACCTTCCGGCCGTAAGGCGTAAGTGTCATCTTGATTGTGAATAAGGAACATTTGCTTTTGTACGATTTCAGTGGTTGAGCCTAAGGTACGGTTAAAAAGTGCTGCGTCTTCAATTATGGGAGTGCGGATTTCCTGATAGTTGTAAAGTGAGAAAATTTTACGTGCTCTTGCTTCAACTGTCTGCCATGAAGAAGCCTCCTCAGGCAGAATGTCTTTGGTACCCGGGACTCGTTTAAACATAGCTTACTTGATTTTTTGTTTCATTTCCAGGCCAGCTTTGAAGATAACTACTTTTCTGGGCGGGACAGGAATTACCTGATTGGTGCGCGGATTTCTGCCTGTGCGGCTTCTTCTTTGCTTTACTTTAAATACGCCAAAATTACGTAATTCTATTTTTTCGCCTCTAACTAAGGCGTCAACAATGCAATCAAAGGTTTTTTGAACAACTTCTTTAACGTCAATCTGTTTTAAGTTGGTTGCGTCAGATACTTTTAAGACAATATCTTTTTTTGTCATACCAGTGCCTCCCTATATGTGACCTTGTTACTTGCTAACTATAATAACAGCAAAAAGTTACAGTGTCAAGAAATATTGAGCATAAAAAGCTTTTATCCGGTAAAATGCCAGGAGTTATATTACCAGCGATAATCTTTCTTCCCCTAATAATTCATCTAAATCAGCGATAAGTTTCTCGTTCGGCCGGACATAAAGGTTTTCGCCTACGAGCAGCTGAACTCGGGATCTTGATGGTGTATCGAGGCGTAAATATACGGGAATACTTCCGCGGTACTCTTCGAGCATTATTTTTAAGGATTCAAAGATATTTTCTTTTATACCGGATAAATTAATGCTCATAGCGGTAATTAATTTATAAATATCTTCAAAAGGAAAAAGGTCCTCAACAATTATTTTCGGAGTTTCCTCCTTTAGGTCTAGAATGCCGCGAATATGTACTATACTGTTTGGCTGGATATAGCTGCCAATTTTTGCGAAAGCACGAGGAAAAACTAGTACTTCAACTGATCCGTCTAGATCCTCTAATTTTAATATTGCCATTTTTTCTTGCTTGGCGCGTGTAACTGTGTGTTTAATCTTAACAATCAGCCCGACTATTTTAATTTGATCCTGGTCTTTATGCTCATGCAGGCTAGACATCGAGCAGGAGACAAAGCGTTTGAGTTGTTTAGCGTAGCGGGCTAAAGGATGTCCGGAGACATAAAAACCCAGCATATCTTTCTCAAAAGCAAGCAATTGCGGTTCAGGCCACTCTTTAATTTCAGGTGAATTGTTGGTAGTTTCTCCAAACCCGTTATCGTTATTTAGGATCTGATCAAAGAAAGAAAGCTGTCCGCTTGATTTTTCTCTTCTGGTTCTTTGGGCACCCTCTAATACCGTATCCAGGCTGGCAAACATTTGGGCTCGGGCCTTGCCAAAATAATCTAAAGCTCCGCATTTAATTAAACTTTCTAAAACTTTTCGATTAGCCAGCCTTAAATCTATACGGCTGCAGAGGTCATCTAATGATTTAAATTTTGAATCTTTTTTTTCGTTAGCAATAGATTCAGCTGCCCCCTGGCCGACATTCTTTATCGCTAAAAGTCCGAAACGAATGGTTGAGGTGTCTGCTACTTTAAAGAGCGGTTCGCTTTCGTTTATGTCCGGCGGTTGTACTTTTAAACCCATTCGCTCTGCTTCATTAACGTATTCGACAATTTTATCAGTATTATCACGCTCGGAAGTAAGTAGGGCAGTCATAAATTCCACAGGATAGTTTGCTTTTAAGTAAGCAGTGCGGTAGGAAATTAAGGCGTAGGCAGTTGAATGTGATTTATTAAAACCATAGCCTGAGAAATATTCAATTAAATCAAATATTTTGCTGGCAGTGCTCTCTTTAATTCCATTTTTAATGCTACCATTGATAAAATTAGTCCGCTCTCTTTCCATTACTTCGGGAATTTTTTTACCCATGGCTTTACGTAAAATATCTGCCTGGGCTAGTGAAAATCCCGCCAAGGCGGATGCAATTTGCATAATTTGTTCCTGATAAACCATGATACCGTACGTTTCTTTAAGTATAGGTTCCAGCTTAGGGTGTTCATATTTTATCGGGATAATTCCGTGTTTACGTTTCATAAAATCATCCAACATTCCTGAACCAATTGGCCCCGGTCGGTACAACGCCAATAGTGCGATCAGGTCTTCGAAGCGCTCAGGAATAAGTTTTTTAAGCAAATCGCGCATTCCTGAGCTTTCAACCTGGAATATTCCGATAGTGTGGCTTGAAGCAAGCAACTTGTAAGTATTTTGATCATCTAAGGATATTTTTTCAAAGTTAACTTCAATACCTTGAGTTTGTTTAATTAATTTTAAAGTTTCGCTGATTACGGTTAACGTTCTTAAGCCCAGGAAATCAACTTTGAGTAAGCCGATTTTTTCAAGTGTTCCCATGCTGTAGCCGGTTGTGATTTGATTGTCAGTAGTTCTAAACAGCGGCATATAATTGTTTAAAGGTTTATCCGTAATAATTACTCCGGCGGCATGGACTGAAGCATGCCGGTTTAATCCTTCTAAGGATAAGGCAATGTTAATCAGTTTAGTTATCTGTGGGTCATTTTTGTAAAGATTATTCAGTTCGGTTTCGCTTTCCAGGGCTTTTTTAAGAGTCATGTCCAAATCAGCAGGAATCATTTTAGCGATTCGATCAACTTCTGAATAGGGCACTCCCATAACTCTGCCGACATCCCTGACTACCCCCCTGGCCTGCATTGTTCCAAAAGTAATAATTTGAGCGACATTATCCTTCCCGTATTTTTTAGTTACGTAATCAATTACTTCCTGCCGGCGTTCATAGCAGAAATCAATATCAATATCCGGTAAGCCCATGCGTTCAGGATTTAAAAATCTTTCAAAAATAAGCCCATACTTTAGCGGATTTAAATCAGTGATCCCTAAAAGATAACTGACTAAACTTCCTGCGGCTGATCCTCTGCCCGGGCCAACGGGAATATCCTGGCTTTTAGCATGAGAAATGAAATCCCAGACAATCAGAAAGTAACTGACAAAGCCCATATCTTTTATAATTTTTAATTCATGGTTAAGGCGTTTTTGTATCTCTGGGGTACTCTCGAGTTCATTTTTAACTAATCCTTTTTTGCAAAGCCCGAGTAAAAATTCTTCTTTTTCTATTCCTTCCGGAGGAGTGTATTTCGGCAGGTGCATTTTGGTAAAATCTAATTCCAGGTTACATCTTTGAGCGATTTCTAAGGTGTTTTTTATTGCCTCAGGGTAACTTGAAAATATTTTTTTCATTTCATCCGGAGAACGGAAATAAAATTCTTCCGTTTGAAAGCGCATATGTTTTGGGTCATCCAGAGTAGTCTGGGTTTGGATGCAGAGCAATGCTTCATGCGCAGCGGCCCGCTCTTTAGTCGGATAATGCACGTCATTAGTAGCAACTAAAGGGATGTTAAGTTCTTTCGAAATTTTAACCATGCCTTCGTTAACAATTTTTTGTTCCGGAATAGAGTTAGCTTGAATTTCCAAGAAAAAATTATTTTTTCCCAGAATATTTTGATAGTTATCAGCAGCTTTTAAAGCGTCGTTAAAACGTTTCTGCAATAGGAGCCAGGCAACTTCTCCTTTGAGGCAGGCGGATGATCCGATTAATCCTTTAGCATGCTGCGCCAGGACTTCTTTGTCGATTCTGGGGCGATAATAAAATCCTTCGAGATACCCAATGGAAACTAACTTCATTAAGTTGTTATATCCGTCTTCATCACGAGCTAAGAGTATCAAATGGTTGGCGGCGTCTTCGATTCCCCCATTACCTTTATTAAACCTGCTTTGCGGTGCGATATAAACTTCGCATCCGATAATTGGCTTGATTCCTGCTTTGCGTGCTTCAAGGTAGAATTCAACTGCTCCAAACATGTTACCATGGTCAGTAATTGCCAGTGAACCCATCTTAAAATTTTTAGCAATAGAAAGTATTTCGGGTATACGACAGGCTCCGTCAAGAAGACTGTATTGGGTATGTAGGTGCAGGTGGATAAAATCAGAACCAGGCATGAAGAAAAGCTTAAAGTTATAGAGCTATTTTATTCCCACTCGATTGTTGCCGGAGGTTTAGAGCTTATATCGTAAACAACTCGATTGATCCCGCGTACTTCATTGATAATGCGGTTAGATATTTTTTCTAAAACTTCATAGGGTAATTTTACCCAATCAGCGGTCATTCCGTCAAAGCTGGATACGCAGCGAAGTGCGGCAACGTTTTCATAGGTACGCTCGTCTCCCATAATTCCAACGCTTTTAATGGGAAGCAATATTGCAAATGATTGCCAAACCTGATCATATAAACCGGCTTTTGAAATTTCTTCAATAACACGTTTGTCAGCTTCGCGTAAAAGATCAAGCCTCTCTTTAGTTACCTCGCCGATAATTCTGACTGCTAGCCCTGGGCCAGGAAATGGCTGGCGTTGTACGATATTATCAGGCAGCCCAAGTTGCCTGCCCATTTGGCGGGCTTCATCTTTAAATATTTCTCTTAACGGCTCAATAAGCTTGAGTTTCATCTGAGCCGGTAATCCTCCGACATTGTGATGGCTTTTGATTTTTCTGCTTGGGCCTCCGGTTGGCGATACCGATTCAATTACATCCGGGTAAAGTGTTCCTTGGCCTAAAAATTTTGCGCCTTTAGTTTTCTTTGCTTCTTCTTCAAATACTTTAACAAATTCGTCACCGATTATTTTTCTTTTTTCCTCAGGGTCAGTTATTCCTTTTAAACGGTCGAGAAATCTTTTGCTGCGGTCAACATAGCTTAAGTTAAGATGGTAAAGATCTTTAAATATGCTTTTAACCTGTTCGGCTTCGCCTTTTCTTAATAAACCGTTATCAATGAAGATGCAGCGTAAATTTTTATTGATTGCTTTATGGATTAATAAAGCCGCTACCGAAGAATCTACTCCACCGCTTAAACCCAAAACAACTTTATCGTGTCCGATGGTTTTCTTAATTTGTTCAATTGACTCTTTAATGAATGATTGCATAGTCCATCTACCGCTAGAGCCGCAGGCTTTAAATAAAAAGTTGCTTAAAATTTGGTTGCCTTTTTCGGTATGGGTTACTTCGGGGTGAAACTGTACGGCAAATATTTTTTTCTTATTATTGGAAATAGCAGCAATCGGAGTATTGGTCGTATGCGCAATAGTGTGGAATCCCGGAGGCATTTTGGTTACATAATCTCCATGGCTTGCCCAGCAGGTAAAATTACCCGGCATATGGTTAAAAAGATCACGGTTATCATCAATGAATAATTCTACTTTACCGTATTCGCGTTCCCGGGTATGTTTTACTTTTCCGCCTAGAAGCTCGCAGATTACCTGCATACCGTAGCAAATACCCAATATTGGTATTCCTAATTTAAAAATATTCTTATCCGGATAGGGTGATTTTTTGTCAACTACTGAAGCCGGGCCTCCGGAGAGAATTATTCCTTTGGGATTTAGGGCTGCAATTTCATTCGCCGGAGTGTTGTAAGGTATGATTATTGAAAAAACTTTGTTTTCTCTTACTCGACGGGCAATTAGCTGTGTATATTGCGAACCGAAATCTAAAATCAGTATTGTTTGTCTGGTCATTTACCCATTCCTACTCTTTGGCCTACTTGAAATATTTTTCCTTCAGTTTGAATAGAAGGAGCGATAATAATTTCTACGTCATGCATCTCTTTTAAATTTGAAGCGCCTAGCGATCCCATAGATGTTTTTAATGCCCCAACTAAATTTTGAGATCCGTCATCTACTTTTGCCGGGCCGAGTAAGATTTCTTTTAAAGCTCCGGTTGAACCAACCTGGATACGAGTGCCGCGGGGCAGATTAACATGTGAAGTAGCCATTCCCCAGTGGAATCCTCTTCCCGGTGCTTCTTTGGCGCGGGCAAAACTTGAACCAATCATAACTGCATCAGCACCACAGGCAAAAGCTTTACAAATATCTCCTCCCCGGTTCATTCCACCATCCGTAATGATGGAAATGTATTTTCCGGTACGTTTAAAATAAAAATCACGAGCGCTGGCAGCATCAATTGTAGCTGTAACCTGCGGCACTCCGATTCCCAGTACGCCTCGGGTTGTACAGGCTGCTCCAGGGCCGACGCCGATAAGCAAACCGCTTGCCCCAGTAGCCATAAGTTCTAAAGTTGTTTCATAGGTTACACAGTTTCCCAAAATTACCGGAATTTTTATGGATTTACAAAATTTTTCAAGATCCAGTGTTTTGTATTGAGTAGAGATATGTTTAATTGTGGCGACTGTTGATTGTATGACAAAAATATCGCAACCTGCTTCAACGGCTAATTTTGAGAATTTTTCGGCGTTAGCTGGAATACAGCTGACTACGGCCATAGCTTTTGCTTGTTTAATCTGCGCAACTCTTTTGGTGACTAATTTTTCTTTGATCGGGGTAGTGTAAACTTCTTGGATTAACTCGGTAGCTTTTTGAGGCGTGGCTTTAGCAATTTCTTCCAGTACTTCATCCGGATTTTCATAACGGGTTTGAATACCATCAAGATTTAAAACTGCAATTCCTCCCAGACGGGACATTTCAATTGCAAATTTTACATCGACTACCCCATCCATAGCTGCAGCAAGAATAGGTATTTTAAAATTTTTACCGTTGAATTTAAAGCTAGTATCAACTTCATTAGGATTTACAGTTTGTGAACCGGGGACTAGGGCAATTTCATCAAAACCATAACATCTTCTTGCCCTTCTATTTATGCCTAGCCACTCTGCCATCTTAAATTCTCCTTATTATGATATTAAACCGTTGTTTTGTAATAAGTTAGGACTATTTCTCCTGATTAGGTGAAATAACCGAAAGGATTATAAATTTTATACCATTTAGTGCTATTTGTCAATAGGTATTTTAGAGTTATTTGTATTTTGGGGAGATTTTGTAAAAAGAAAAGTCCTATTTTAAAATTTCAAAATAGGACTTTTCTTTTTTATCTTCTAAATTACTTATTTTTTAAAGTTTAATACATTCCTCCACCCATGCCACCCATACCACCCATTCCACCACCCGGCATTGGAGGCATCTTTTCATCCTTTTCCGGTTTATCAGCGATTAAGGTTTCAGTTGTCAGTAATAATGCGGCAATACTGGCAGCATTTTGCAGGGCTGAGCGGGTTACTTTTGTAGGATCAATTACGCCAGCTTCAAGCATGTCTACGTAATCATCTTGACTAACATCGTATCCGATATTAGTCTTTTCTAGTTTAATCCTCTGAACAACTACCGAACCTTCAAGTCCGGCGTTTTGCGCAATCTGCCTTAAAGGATCTTCTATTGCACGTTTTACAATGTTTACGCCGATCTTTTCGTCACCTTCTAACTTTAGCTTATCTAAAGCAGCGATTGTACGAATAAGTGCGACTCCGCCTCCGGGAACAATACCTTCCTGAGTGGCAGCGCGAGTTGCATGCAGAGCGTCTTCAACGCGGGCTTTTTTCTCTTTCATTTCTGATTCAGTAGCAGCTCCGACGTTAATTACCGCAACGCCTCCGGATAACTTAGCTAAGCGTTCCTGTAATTTCTCTTTATCATAATCGGAATCAGTGTTATCAATTTGATTTTTAATTTGGTTAATTCTGGCTGTAATTGCGGCATTCTTACCAGCGCCTTCGACAATTGTAGAATTTTCTTTGTCGATCTTTACTTTTTTCGCACGTCCTAAATCTTCGATATCAACATTTTCTAACTTAATACCCAGGTCTTCAGTCAATGCTTTACCGCCGGTTAATATGGCGATATCTTCAAGCATGGCTTTACGTCGGTCACCGTAACCCGGAGCTTTTACTGCACAAGCAACAAAAGTACCGCGGATTTTATTTACTACTAAAGTTGCCAATGCTTCCCCATCAACTTCTTCGGCAATAATTAGTAATGGTTTGCCGGCGCGGGCAATTTTTTCCAATAAAGGGAGAATATCTTTAATTGATGATATTTTTTTCTCATAGATAAGAATGAAGGCGTCCTCTAAAAGGACTTCCATTCTTTCAGTGTCAGTTACAAAGTAAGGCGATAAATAACCTTGATCGAACTGCATACCTTCAACAACTTCCAGGGTGGTGGCAGTTGATTTTGCTTCCTCAACTGTAATTACTCCATCTTTTCCGACTTTATCCATTGCTTCAGCAATCAACTCACCAATGTTGGTATCGGAGTTAGCGGCGATACTGGCAACTTGGGCGATTTCTTTCTTATCTTTAATCGGAGTTGAAAGTTTTCCCAGCTCTTCAACAATTTTTGCAACTGCTTTTTCGATTCCGCGCTTTAAGGCCATCGGGTTTGATCCAGCAGTAACATTTTTTAATCCTTCACGGTAAATTGATTCAGCTAGGACCGTGGCGGTAGTGGTGCCGTCACCAGCAATATCTGAAGTTTTTTCAGCAACTTCTTTGACCATTTGAGCGCCCATATTTTCAAAAGCATCCTCAAGGTCAATTTCCTTGGCTACGGTTACTCCGTCCTTGGTAATAGTCGGTGAGCCGAATTTTTTGTCAATTACTACGTTACGGCCCTTAGGCCCTAAAGTTACTTTTACTGCAGCAGCCAGCTGCTCAACACCCGCTAGAATCTTGCGGCGGGCATCATCACTGTACAATAATTGTTTTGCCATAAATCCTCCTTAATGTTTCGTTTTAGCAAAATCCTGAAAATAGCGTTGCAGCAAATCAGGAACTTAATTTTTTAGTTTACTTGATGATTGCTAAAATATCTTCTTCGCGCAGAATAAGCAGCTCTTCGCCTTCTTTGGTTGTAATTTCATTTCCAGAATATTTCCCGTATAACACCTTATCTCCTACTTTAACTTCAGGAACTTGCACGGTACCATTATCCAATACTTTACCTTTTCCGATTGCTACAACTTTAGCTTCTTGTGGCTTTTCTTTAGCAGAATCAGGTAAAACAATGCCGCCCTTACTTTTGTTCTCTGCTTCTAAGGGTTTAACTACGATGCGATCACCTAATGGTTTAATCTCCATCCTGTCACCTCCTTAAAATAACGGTTTATAATTTAAATTTAGCACTCGTTTTCTTAGAGTGCTAATTATAGATAAAAAATTTTTCTTGTCAAGAGTTTTTTATTTTTTACAACCATTGTTTACGGATATTGCCGGGAATTTCATTGACGATCGACAGCATCTTATTTTCACTATTAACCAGTACAAATGTTTCATTTCGGTATTCAAAATTTAACGTATACATGTTGGTAACCGTATAAAAATAAAGATTGGTATCACTGATGTTGGGATGATGATATTTCTCGGCATAGAGCTCTTCTTTTACAGTTACTACTCCTTTATAAGGCGAAGTAATCGAATCAGTTTTAACTACATTAATATCAATCACGTTATAGCTATAGCCTTTTAGGGAATATTCATAACGTACCGGAGTAATCATGTAAGTGCGCGCCTGTTTATCCCAGTTTTGTTCGATGAATGTGTTTAGTTTACTTTCTTTATCTTTTTCGGCCAAAGTTATCCATTCTTCGGTTACCTGTCCTAGCCGAAAATTAAGCTTTGCCGCTAATTCTTCCTGGTTGTTTTGTTTTTGTTTCTCGTAATTCATTAAGGCTTGCTGAATAGTTGACCCTGTTTCATTTTTTTCTTTGGGTAAATCATTATTTTCTCCCAGGGTTAGCTTGGAGAGGATTGTTGAGCAAAATAAAGCGGCTAACAAGAAAAAACTAACTTTAAATAAATTATTTAAGCTTATTTTCATAGGCCAAAAGAATCCCCTTTAAGGTTAAATTTTTATCAATCTTAATTTTTATCCCGGAGTATTTTTTAATTAAACAAATATTGCCGCCGGTTCCTAAAACTAAGATTTCTCTACCTGCACTTTTTTTAATTTTACCTATTAATTCTTTGCATAAGCCGGCTATTCCGAATACAACGCCGCTTAAAATACTGTTTTTGGTGTCACGACAAATAATTCCTTTTGGGGCTTGTAGTTTGATTTGCGGCAGGAGTGCTGTTTTTTCTCTCAGGGCTTTAAGTGCCAGTTCCATTCCCGGGGCAATCAATCCTCCCAAGTAGGTTTTATTTTTAGAAACCACGTCGAAAGTTATGGCGGTGCCGGAATCAATAATAACTGCCGGGCAAGAATAAATAGTGCAAGCAGCATAGGCGTTAATCAAGCGGTCTTGTCCGAGTTGTTTGGGGTTATGATAAAGATTTTTTATCGGGACAATCAGTTCTTTTCCTATGATATAAGGTTTTTTCCCGGTAGAAAGTTTTAAATCCTGTTGCAGGATTCTTGATAATCCGGGCACAACGCTGCAAATAACGGTATCAGAAATTTCAAAGGGTTTTATCTTTTTTGCAAATTGAGTTTTTGAATATGATTTTGTCGGCAGGCTGAACTGTTTTACAATTTTGTGTTTGCTGGAAAAAATGGCGCTAGATATATTAGTGTTACCAACGTTAATGGCCAGTAGCATTGCGTAATTCCCTCACTTTATCTCTTAATTCAGCGGCTTTTTCAAATTGCAGGTTTCGTGCAGCTAGCTCCATTTCATATTCTAGCTCACTTATATATTTATGCAACTGGTATTGCTCTTTTGGCAGTCCGGTTAATCCTTGAACAAAATCATCCGCTTGTTCCAGCTCGGCCAGGCCTTCTTTAATTGACCGGTTAATTGAACGGGGTGTAATTTTATTTTTGAGGTTATATTCCCTTTGAATAGCCCTGCGCCGGGAGCTTTCGTTAATTGCTTTATGCATTGAACGGGTAATTGTATCAGCATACATAATTACTGTGCCGTTTAGGTTCCGCGCTGCACGCCCTCCCACCTGGATAAGGCTGGTAGCTGAACGCAGGAACCCTTCTTTATCTGCGTCTAAGATAGCTACAAGCGAAACTTCAGGCAGGTCTAACCCCTCGCGCAAGAGATTGATTCCTACCAGGCAATCAAATTTTTTCTGGCGTAATTCTTTCAAGATTACAGATCGTTGGATAGTTTGTATTTCGGAGTGCAAGTATTTTACTTTTATACCTTGCTCCCGAAGATAACTGGTTAAATCTTCAGAACTTCTTTTGGTTAGTGTAGTTACCAGTACTCTTTGATTATTTTTAGCGCGTATTTTTATCTGTTGAATTAAATCTTCAATCTGCCCCTCTGTAGGTTTGACGATAATTTCAGGATCAATCAATCCGGTAGGCCGGATAATTTGTTCAATTGCCAAATTACCGCTTAATTTTAGTTCATATTCATTAGGTGTGGCCGAAACAAAAATAAATTGTTTAATTAGCTGATTAAATTCAGTAAATTTTAAGGGACGGTTATCTAAGCAAGATGGGAGCCTAAAGCCATAATTTACCAAGGTTTCCTTTCTTGCTTTATCTGCCTGGTACATACCGCCTATTTGGGGAATTGTTGCGTGTGATTCGTCAATAATGGTTAAAAAGTCGTTGCTAAAATAATCAATCATTGAATAAGGGCAAGAACCTTTTGGCCGGGCACTTAGGTGCCGGGAATAATTCTCTATTCCATGGCAATAGCCGATTTCTTTAAGCATCTCTAAATCATAGTTTGTCCGGGATTCCAGGCGTTGAGCTTCCAGCAGCTTGTTTCTTTCTTTTAAAACTTTTAAATGTTCCACAAGCTCTTCTTTTATTGATTTTATTGCATTATCTATTCTGTCTGGCGAAACGATGAAGTGTTTTGCCGGATAAATTGCGATTTTATCGACTTGATTTAATATTTTTGCTGAAACCGGATCAATTATTGAAATTTTAATTATTTTCTCGCTATCCAGCTCAATGCGTAATGCCTGTTGGCTGTAGGATGGGAAGATCTCAACTATGTCCCCGCGAACCCTTATTTTTGAACGTTTAAACTCGTAGTCATTACGTTCATATTGAATTTGGATAAGCTTGGAAATTAATTCATCTCTAGCGATTAGCTGATTTTTATTCAGGATTACCAGCATCTGTTGATAATCCTGAGGGGAGCCTAAGTTATAAATACAGGAAACCGAAGCTACAACAATTACATCTTCCCTGCTGATTAACGAAGTAGTTGCCGAAAGCCGTAATCGATCTAAGCGTTCATTAATTGATGAATCTTTTTCGATATAAGTATCGGTTGAAGGGATATATGCTTCAGGCTGATAGTAATCGTAATAGCTTACGAAATATTCAACTGCATTATGCGGGAAAAATTCTTTGAATTCAGAATAAAGTTGTGCAGCTAATGTTTTATTATGCGAGATGACTAAGGTTGGCTTGTTTATTTTGGCAATTACATTAGCTAAGGTAAAGGTTTTGCCGCTTCCGGTTGTGCCGAGAAGTGTATTATAGCGTTTTTTAGCCAGAACATCTTTTGAGAGTTTTTGTATTGCTTGGGGCTGGTCCCCACAGGGTTTAAAATTTGATACAAGTTTAAACCTATTCATAATCCTTAGGTTACCTCTAAACTGATATCTACAGATTTTACCGAATGAGTCAGCTCGCCTACTGAAATTATATCAACTCCGGTTGCGGCATATTTTTTTATATTGTTTAGTTTTATTCCACCGCTTGCTTCCAATTTAATTGTACGTTTGCCTCTTTCGGTTATTGCTTTTTTAATGTCTTTAATTTTCATATTATCAAGCATAATAATATCCGGATTAAAACGTAACGCATGTTTGAATTCAACTAAATTTTGTGTTTCGATTTCAATCTTATAACCTTTAGGCACACTGGGCAGGTTAAAATATCCGCCAAGAATTTTCAAGTGGTTATCTTTAATTAAAAGCATCTCATCAAGCCTGACCCTATGGCTGTAGCCTCCGCCAATTCTAACTGCATATTTTTGCAATATTCTTAAGCCAGGGAAGGTTTTACGGGTATCGGTAATTTTAGTTTTGAATGGTTCGATTCTTTTAACGAATTGCCGGGTTTTTGTGGCAATTCCGGACATTAAAGATAATAAATTTAAAGCTACCCTCTCTGCCCTTAAAATACTGCTGGCTTTGCCTGAGATAATGGCAATAGTTTCCTTGTCTTTAACACCTCTTCCTTCTTTAGCTTTTTTTTCAAACTTAATCTTAGGATCTACTGCTTTAAATACTTCTCGAGCAACATCAATTCCGCAGAGCAGGAAATTTTCTTTAGCAATGATTTCAACCTGTATTATTTTATTGCCAGGAATTGTTAGTTCGGTTGTAATGTCTCCTCTGCCGATATCTTCAATCAGCGCTTGTTTAATTACTGCTTGGAGCTCTTTAAGGTTGATCTGGGGAAACTTCTCAGATAAAAAATATTTAGCGTAATCCATTTTTAATTGCTCCTAATTTAATCAGCTGAGTTTGCATTTCGGCTAATTTATTTTTTTCGGTATCGACAATTTCTTTAGGTGCGCGTTCAGAAAAATTCTTATTAGCCAGCATTAACTCTTTTTTTTGAATCTCTGATTGTAATTTGTCAATTTTAATTTGAGTTTTCTTAAGCTGGTCTTCAATATCGACTAGTCCCGTAAGTGGCATTATAATCTGCAGATCTTTGAGCACAACCACATATTGGTTTTTTTGAGGTAAATAATTATCAATTATGTTTAAGCTCTCAACTTTTGCTAAATTTTTAATGTAATTTAACAGCGGTTCGATTGTTTTCCCTGTAAGTTTATCAGGTAAGGACAAGTTAATGTCTACACGGCTAGCCGGATTAATTTCAAGTTCTGCGCGCATATTCCGGACCGTGTTAATAATATCAAAGGCTAATTGTATTTGTTGCTCAACTTTAAGGTTAATCAGTTCCTTCTGTAAATGCGGCCATTTTTTCTCTAGAATTGATCCCTCGGTATTTGGTAAAAGATGCCAGATTTCTTCAGTTATAAAAGGCATGAAAGGATGGATAATGCGTAGATATTTTTCCAGGATCTTATACATAACTACTTGTGTTTCCTTCTGCTTTATTTCCGGCTTGATTAATTCCAGGTACCAGTCGCAGAACTCATGCCAGAAAAACGAATATAGGCTGTTGGCCGCTTCATTAAATTTATAACTTTCTAAATCTTTTTCTACCTTTTCTAGAACCGAATACAGCCGGCTCAATATCCAGGCGTTAGCGATATTTAATTTTTGATTTTTGGAGAAAATGCATAAATCGACATTAATTTCTTCGGGTTTAAGATTGAGTAAAATAAATCTTGAGGCGTTCCAAATTTTATTAGCAAAATTCCTGCCCTGTTCAAACCGTTCTTTGGACAGGAATACGTCTTGGCCTTGGGAAGTTATTGATATGAGGCTAAAACGTAAAGCATCGGTTCCGTATTCAGAAATAATTTCCAAGGGATCGATAACGTTTCCTAAGGACTTAGACATTTTTTTACCTTCAACGTCACGTACTGTCCCGTGAATGTAAACATCTTTGAAGGGGAGTTGTTTTTTAAACTCGAATCCCGCCATAACCATGCGGGCTACCCAAAAAAAGATAATCTCTGGAGCAGTGACCAGGGTCGAGGAAGGGTAAAAATATTTTAAATCAGCATTTTCTTTGGGCCAATAAAACGTGGCAAACGGCCAAAGCCAGCTGGAAAACCAGGTGTCTAGAACATCCTCGTCCTGAATCAGGTCAGTTGATTTGCACTTAGGGCACATCAGCGGTTTAGTTCTTGAGACAATAATGCCGTTTTTGCTGTTTTTAGCGTTACAATTTTTACAATAATAAACAGGTATGCGGTGCCCCCACCAGATTTGGCGGGAAATACACCAATCCTGGATGTTTTCCATCCAGTTTAAATAAACTTTAGTCCAACGTGCAGGATAAAATTTTAACTTTCCTCTTTTTACGGCATTGATTGCCGGTTTAGCCAAAGGCTTCATCTTAACAAACCATTGTTTTGACAGGTATGGTTCAACAATAGTGTGGCAGCGATAACAGTGCCCTGCGGATAAAGTGTGCGGAGTAACTTTATCCAATAAGCCAAGGGTTTTTAAATCCTCGAGGATTTGCTCCCGGGCTTTAAAGCGGTCAAGGCCCAGATACTTTGGCACAACGTTATTTATCTTTCCGTCCACTGTCATAACATTGATAAATTCCAGGTTGTGTTTTTTACCTAGGGCGTAATCATTAGGATCGTGAGCCGGAGTTACTTTAACTGCGCCAGTTCCAAATTCCATATCAATACTGTGATCAGCGATAATTTTTATTTGGCGGTTAACAAGGGGCAAAATTAATAGC
This sequence comes from Candidatus Omnitrophota bacterium, assembly GCA_041663665.1. Classification (GTDB taxonomy): domain Bacteria; phylum Omnitrophota; class Gorgyraeia; order Gygaellales; family Profunditerraquicolaceae; genus UBA6249. Next base: position 268,031 of record JBAYMG010000001.1, read on the forward strand.
TTACCGATAAATTTCTTATAGCGTTCATCTTTGGGGTTTACCGCAACGGCTGTATCCCCGAGCATGGTTTCAGGACGGGTCGTAGCAACAGTAATGAATTCTTGCGAATTGTCTTTTAGCGGGTATTTAAGATAGTAAAGATGCCCCTCTAATTCTGAATGGCTGGCTTCTTCATCGCTTAAAGCAGTCTGGCAACGCGGGCACCAGTTAATAATATAACTTCCCTGGTAAATTAATTTTTTTTCATAGAGCCTGACAAAAACCTCGGTTACAGCGGTAGAATAATCTGTATCCATTGTAAACCGTAAGCGGTTCCAGTCACAGGAACAACCCAGTTTCTTTAATTGATGGATGATTGTTGAGCCATACTGTTCTTTCCATTCCCAAACTCGGGCAATAAATTTATCTCTGCCTAAATCCTGGCGTTTTAATCCTTCTTTGGCTAACGCTTTTTCGACAACGTTTTGAGTAGCAATTCCGGCGTGGTCAGTTCCCGGCATCCAAAGAGTTTGAAAACCCCGCATTTTTTTATATCGAATCAGAATATCCTGAATACTGTTATTTAAAGCATGCCCCATATGCAGGATCCCTGTAACATTGGGCGGAGGAATAATTATAGAGTATGGCAGTTTATCCGGGGAAATTCTAGCGGAAAAAAGATTATTTTTTTCCCAGGTTTCGTACCATTTGGCTTCAGTTTCTTTGGGATTATATTGCTTGGAAAGCTCTTCTGACATTATTCTTACCCTTATTCTGTTGCTTAATTTAATTTTTTTGTGGTTAAAGTTTAAATCAGGCGGTCTTTTAAAAGTTTGTATTCGACACTATCAACTAAAGCCTGCCAACTGGCCTCAATTATATTTTCATGTACGCCGATTGTATTCCAGATATCATCTGCATCCTGGGATTGAATCAATACGCGAACAGGCGCTGCTGTCCCTGCCTTCTCATCTAAAACCCGGACTTTAAAATCAGACAGGTGCATCTTGGCTAGCGTGGGATAAAAATCCTTTAATGCTTTACGCAAAGCATTATCTAAGGCATTTATCGGGCCATCGCCTTCAGCAGCAGTGTGCTCCCTGACCCCGTTAACCCTTAATTTTATAATTGCTTCAGAAGTAATCTTTTTGTTTTCGCCTTTTTCAATAACTACCCTGAAACTTTCTAATTCAAAGGATTTTTTAAATTTTTTAAGCGTCCTTTGCAAGAGCACTTGAAAAGAAGCTTCAGCAGCTTCAAATTGAAATCCTTTGTGCTCTAAGGCTTGAACTAAATCTAAAATCTTTTTGGTTTGCGGATCGGTTTTGCTTAAATCATAGTTCAAAGCTTTGGCTCTGAGTAAAATTCCGGTTTTACCTCCTAATTCTGAGACTAAGATCCGCCGGTGGTTGCCAACCAAGGATGGGTCAACATGTTCATAAGTTAAAGGATTCTTCATTATGGCATTAATATGCATACCGCCTTTATGTGCAAAGGCAGAGCTTCCAACAAAAGGCTGCTCATCTTTTAACCGCATATTGCTGATTTCGCTTACAAAATGCGAAAGATGGGATAATTGTTTTAATTGATCATCAGAAATACAATTAATTTGAAGTTTAGTTTTTAAATTTGCAATAATCGGAATTAAATCGGCATTCCCGCACCTCTCTCCATAGCCATTAATAGTTCCTTGAACAATGTTTGCTCCGGCAATAACTGCGGCTAAAGAGTTGGCCACCGCAACACCTGCGTCGTTGTGGCAATGGATGCCCAATTCGATTTTAATTATTTTTTTAACTTCTTTTATAGTCTCAGCTATTTGGTGAGTTAAAGACCCGCCGTTAGTATCGCAAAGGCAGATTGATAAGGCGCCTGCTGTTTGAGCAGTAATCAGAGTTTTTATGGCGTAGTCTTTATTTGCTTTGTAGGCATCAAAAAAATGTTCGGCGTCATAAAATACGGTAAAACCTTTCTTGACCAGATAACTTATCGTATCCCGAATCATTTCCAGGTTTTCTTCCAGTGTGGTTTTTAAGACCTCCGTAACATGAAAATCCCAAGTTTTACCGACAATGGTAATAATTTGTGCTTTTGATTCTAAGAGGTCAGCGATATTAGTATCAGCGCTTGCGGCAATATTTGGCCTGCGGGTCATGCTAAAAGCTGCAATTTTAGAATTGTTAAGTTTAATTTTGCTGACTTTTTCAAAAAACTCCCTGTCTTTAGGGTTAGATCCCGGCCAGCCGCCTTCAATATAATGAATACCGATTTTATCCAGCTCTTGAGTAATATTGAGCTTATCGGTTACGGAATAAGATATGCCTTCGGCTTGTGAGCCGTCCCTTAAAGTAGTATCATATAATTTTAGATTATTCATCAGCTACCTCTTATTTGTTTAATCCAAATTTTTCATGCAATTGTTTAACCGCAATTTCAGCGTTTTTCTTCTTAATAATACAAGAAATACTAATATCCGATGTTGAAATCATTTCGATGTTAATCTGGTTATTAGCCAGGATCCCAAACATATTTGCTGCCACGCCATGATGGGATTTCATACCTACTCCGACAATAGAAACGCGGGCGATATCAGTATCAATTAAGACATCTCCGGCACTAATTTTCTTGGCTACCTTTTTTGCAATGCTACTCGCTTTTACTGAATCGGCTTTGGTAGTTGTGAAAGATATGTCTGTTAAGCGAGTATGGCTTACGTTTTGCACGATCATATCAACGCTTAAGCCGGCTAAAGCCAGTTCTGTAAATAGATCTGCTGCAGCTCCAGGTTTATCCGGTACGCCGCAAAGAGTAATTTTAGCTTCATTTTTATTTAGAGTTATTCCGCTCACAACAACATCTTCCATTTTTTTTACCTCCTTAATAATCATTGTGCCGGTATTATTGCTAAACGATGAACGTACATGTAAGGGTACGTTAAATTTTTTAGCTACTTCGATTGAGCGCGCTTGCATTACCTGGGCGCCAAGAGAAGCCATTTCAAGCATTTCATCATAAGTAATTTCTTTAATTTTTCGGGCCTTTGGTTCGATTCTAGGATCAGTCGTATAAATTCCTTCCACATCCGTATAAATTTCACAAGTATTGGCTTTAAGTTCTTTAGCCAGAGCAACCGCAGTTAAATCTGAACCTCCTCGTCCCAAAGTAGTAATATCCTGGTTTAGAGTAACCCCCTGGAATCCGGCGACAATGACTATTTTTCCTTTTTTCAGGGCATCTTTTATTTTATCAGTATTTATTTTGATAATTCTAGCTCGGGTATGGCTTGAGTCAGTAATTATTCCGACTTGGGAACCGGTAAATGAAATTGCCTGTGTTTTCAATTTGTGAATTGCCATTGCTAAAAGAGCAACTGAAATTTGTTCTCCAGTTGAAAGCAACATATCCATTTCCCGTTCTGGAGGGTTAGGATTTAATTTATCGGCCAATTCAACTAATTCATCGGTGGTGTCTCCTAAGGCAGAAACTACGACTACTAATTGATACCCCTTTTTATAATAACTAACTACTCTTTCCGCTACCTTTTGAATACGCTCAACATTGGCTACAGACGAGCCTCCATATTTTTGCACTATTAAACCCCTACTCATCATTTCTTCTCCTTGCCCCAGAAAAAGGCATGCCGGAACGACATAAGTCAACTCCGGGTATTAGAAATAAAATATTCCATAAGCTGATAGCCATTTTCAAAATATAAATCAGACTTTTGCGCTTCTTTTTCGCTGTAATTAAGAAAATCTTTCTTAGTTATATCTTTGCCGCAAATGGCAAAAGGAATTGCTTCCGCAGTATGGGTTTTTAACGAAACCGGGGTAGCATGATCCGGTAAAACCATAATCCGGCAGTCAGGATTATTTTTAGAATAATCAATAAATGTGCCGACGACCAACTGGTCAAATCTTTCAATTGCCGTAATTTTTTCTCTAAGATCTCCGTTATGTCCGGCTTCATCCGGGGCTTCAACGTGTACAAATACAAAATCATTTTTGTCTAAGGATTTAACTGCTGCCTGAGCTTTCCCCAGGTAATCCGTATCGTAGTAACCGGTTGCCCCGGGAACATTAATTACCTCTAAGCCTAATATGCGGCCCAATCCTTTAATTAGATCTACGGCTGAAATCACGCTTCCGGTTAAGCCGAATTTTTCCTTAAATTCAGGCATGCTTGGTTTTTTACCTTGGCCCCAAAGCCAAATCATATTTGCCGGGTTTTCTTTTAAATCAACTCTTACTTGGTTGATTTCATGATTTCCTAGGATATCCCGGGAATCCAGCATAAGCTTATTAATGAAATCGGCATTTTCACCTTTAGGAAAATTTTTACTAATACTTTGCCCGCTGATATCATGCGGAGCATGGCATTTTAAATTTTGAAGTTTTAATTCCGAACCGCGTTTTACTAAAAGTAAATGCCGATAGCTTACGCCGGAGAAGAAACGTAATTTATTAGTTCCTAATTTTTTATCAAGGAATTTAATTATTTTTTCGGCTTCGTTTGATTTAATGTGGCCAGCGCTATAGTCAAGTAAAGTATCGCCTGAGACAGTAACTAAGTTACAGCGGAAAGCTACATCATCATCCTCTAGCTCAATGCCTAAATTAGCTGCTTCTAACGGCCCTCTTCCCGAATAATATTTTTTGGGATCATACCCGAGTATGGAAAGATTGGCAACGTCTGAAGCCGGAATCATTTTATCCGGAATAGTTTTAGCTAGTCCCAATACCCCGTTTTTAGCGATTAAATCCATGTTAACCGTACGCGCTGCCTCTAAAGGCGTACGCATACCTAGTTCTTCAACTGGATAATCAGCCATCCCGTCACCAACCAGTACGATGTATTTTGTCATTTTAATTTTTTCCTATTAGTTTAAGCAAGCAACTAGACATTTTTTCTTTTGTGAAAAATGGGCCGAAATAAGCGGATTTATCTAATATGTACGCGCAATATTTTTCATTAATATTTGAATTAGCAACCACTAAGTCCAAGCCAGCCCTTTTAAGTAACGCCCGGCCTTCTTTAATTAAATAACTGCTGCTTGCTGAGGGCTCAAATTTAAAACCAACGGCAAAAATATTTCCGGCATATTTTTTTAAGCTGTCAATCAATTTTTCATTCGGGACTAAATTTATTTTCCAAGCATTACGTTTTGAATCAATTTTACTTTTAGCTACTTTATCCGGTCGGTAATCGGCAACTGCCGCAGCATGGATGACAGCATTATAATTGTTTTTTTCTAGCTCCCGCTTTAAAAGATTTTGTAACTGTGAAAAATATTTAAAACGAATTATTTTTATCCTTTTTAAATTGCCGCAAAAATAACCTGGGCCAAGCAGTAAAGTGACCTTAGCTCCTGAGCGCTTAAATTTACTCGCCAGGATAAACCCGGTTTCTCCCGAAGAAATATTACTAATTACCCGGGCTTGATCAATAGCAACCCAAGTCGGGCCGGCAGTAATTAAGATACGTTTTCTAGTAACCAATTTCTTTAATTATTGCTTTTAAATCTGGCCGCGTAATTTTAGGCGGTTTAATAGTTTTAATTGCCCGCTCCGGATCTTTTAGCCCGTGGCCGGTTAAAATACATACAATTTTACATCGATCGTTGGCCTTATTCTTTTTAAAGTAACCGGTATTAACTAGCTTTAATAAACCGGCTACCGATGCAGCTGAGGCTGGTTCAGCAAAAACTCCTTCTTTCTCAGCAAGTATTTTATAGGCAGTAATTATTTGTTTATCGGTTACCATATCAATTAACCCGCCTGATTCATTACGAGCTGCAACAGCACTCTTCCAACTGGCGGGATTTCCGATTCGAATAGCTGTAGCCAGAGTTTCCGGGTCTTTAATTGGCTTATTTTTCACAATTGGCGCGCTTCCTGCTGCCTGAAAACCTAGTAAAACCGGTAATTTTTTACTTAATCCTGCATTTTTATATTCTTTGTAGCCCTTCCAATAGGCAGTAATATTACCGGCGTTTCCTACCGGCATAATTTGAAAATCCGGTGCATCTTTAAGATAATCACATATTTCAAAAGCTGCAGTCTTTTGGCCTTCAATGCGGAAAGGATTTAAAGAGTTTACTAATATTATTGGATAGAGTGATGTGATTTCTTTGACTAAATCCAAAGCTGTATCAAAATTTCCTTTAATCGCTAAAACTTTTGCCCCATGAATTAAGGCTTGGCTGAGTTTTCCTAATGCAATTGCTCCGCTGGGAATAAGTACAATACACTTTATTCCTGCGCGAGCTGCATAGGCTGCAGCTGAAGCAGAAGTATTTCCGGTAGAAGCACACATAACTGCAGTAGCTTTTTCTTCGCAGGCTTTAGTTATGGCTAAAGTCATCCCTCTGTCTTTGAATGATCCAGTTGGATTAAGGCCTTCGTATTTTAAATAAACTTCTGCTTTTGGCCCGACCAAGCTGCTTAAGTAACCGGCATAAATCAAAGGAGTATTACCTTCATTCAAGGTAATTAGCGGTGTCTGTTCGCTAACTGGCAAGAATTTTCTATATTTCTGAATTATCCCTCGATAACTCTGTTCGCTCAACTTATACTCCTTCAATTCTTATAGCAACCGACTTTTCTTTGATCTCTGTTAGCTTATCGATCATTTTTAAAGCAGCTCGAAGATTTTTTTCTTTTACTTCATGGGTAACCATAACTACCGGCACGCTTTGAGATTTTAATCTCTCTTTTTGGGTTACGGAAGCAATGCTAATGCCGAATTTGGATAAAATACCTGCTACTTTGGCCAGAACCCCCGGTTTGTCTACTGCTACAATACGGATATAATATTTATTTTCAAATTCGTCGATTTTACGCAAACCTTTAATTGAGCTATCTTCAATAGAATTTAGGGTCGGCCTGAATAATCCAGCTTTAATATCCTGGGTAAGATCAACGATATCTGAAACAACTGCGCTGGCTGCGGCTAACTGCCCGGCTCCCGGGCCGTAGAACATCAGATCACCGGCTAGATCACTAGATACATAAATTGCATTAAATACGCCATCGACTGAAGAAAGCAGATGTTCCGCAGGCAAAAGCGTAGGATGTACACGTACCTCTAATTCATCGTTTTCCTTTTTTACAATAGCTAACAATTTTATTTCGTAACCTAACTCTTTGGCATAAGCAATATCAGAAGCTGAAACTTGTGAAATTCCTTCAATAAAAATATCTTTTAGGCTAACAATTTTTCCAAAAGCTAAATAAGTAAGTAATACAAGTTTATGTGCTGAATCAATACCTTGGATATCAAAGGTTGGATCTTTTTCAGCAAACCCTTTTGCCTTAGCTTGAGCAATTGCATCGTTAAACGAGCAGCTTTCTTTAGACATTTGCGTAAGTACATAATTTGAAGTACCGTTGACAATACCAAAAATACAGCTGAATTTATTAGCTACTAGCCCTTCTTTGATCGATTTTATAATCGGAATACCTGCCCCGACAGATGCTTCAAAATAAATATTTTTTCCGCGTTCTTGCGCTTCGCTGAATAATTCATTTCCATGTTCAGCAAGCAAGGCTTTATTAGCAGTAACCACATGCTTGCCTTTTTTTAAAGAAGCCAAAATAAATTCTTTGGCGGGGTTAACTCCGCCGATCAGTTCAACGATAATATCTATTTGAGGATCATTGATAACTTCATAAGCATTAGAAGTAAGTAGATTTTTATCAACTGTTAGCCTTCTCTTTTTAGCAATATCTTTATCGCAAATTTTCTTAATTATAATTTCAATGCCGATTTTTTGAGCCAAAAGAAATTTACGTTGCTGTAAGATTTTGACTACTCCGCAACCGATATTGCCAAAACCGATCAGGCCAATATTAATTTTTCTCATAGCTATAGCTAACCTTTCTTGATATAGTACCCTACGGTTTCGCCAATTATCTTACGGTGTTTTTCGTCTACCGCCAGAAAAATCAGCCGGGTATCATAGATTATGTTCTTAGTAATTTCTTTTGATTCTAAAACTCTGGCAACAATCATAATTGGATGAGGGTCAAAAGGTAAACGGATTTCCAGCGCCAGGTTTGTTCCGGTCGTAAACTGACAATTAGTAGTTAAAAGCATCCCGCCTAAACTTAAATTTTTGCTCTGGGTTATATCGCCATTTTCATTAGTTGGGATAACTCGATAAGAAACAATAAATCTTCCTTCTGCCCGGGGAAACCTTCTTTTTTCTGTTCCCGCATATTCATTTTTCATACCGCCTCCTTTTATTTATGTCGGGGCGACAGGACTTGAACCTGTGACCTCTTGAACCCCATTCAAGCGCTCTACCAAGCTGAGCCACGCCCCGTTTTGCAATAGGTTACAACAATTTTAATACCTACCCGACGATTTGCCCTCATAAAAGTATTCAATATAGCTCAATACTATTCAATGCAATTACATATCAAGTTGCTACGTTTTTGCTACAGTAAGAAAAGACTATTTTTATTGTTTTATTTCGCTAATCTTAAAAAAGTAGTATAGCATAGCTGTTTTAATCTACAAGATATTTTTGCGCTTACTAAGCATTCTGCTAACTTCTTTTAAATCCTCTACTGTAAAGTTAATTTTACCTAACCCGCATTCATTAAGAAACTCTTGAATACGTATAATTCGTTTGGTCTCTTCAATCAACTTCCTATGCCTGATGTTCCATAGCCGAGTAAACATAGCAATCACCCCCTTCTGTCTTAATAGACGTCAGGGACAGGAAAATCTAACTAATTATTTTTAAAAAAAGGAAGAACCGGAAAGAACTACGCAGTGGGATTAGACTGCTCTTTCCGGTTTTTAGGGCGAAGGAGGACGCCCTTGTGGAAAATTAAAGTAAGAGTAAGTATGCTGTCCCTAAGATTAGCATTCCGCGGCTGATTTCTTCTATCCAGTCAGAAAAGGGCAGATGCCACTTGTTGGCATATTTATTGATCAGACCCATGCTTAAGCCTAACAGGATAGCCCTAATCAATATCATCCACCAATGCAACCCGGCCCAGATAAAAGGGAATGCTCCCAGGCCCACCATAAGACCGTGCATATAGAAGTTGTCTTTGTCGGCAAATAGTTTATCCCAATAGGTAGTCAAGGCACCTCCGGTCAAGAGTATTGCCGGCAGATACATTAACCAACCTATTAAATTACCCGGATGCCACCAAAATAAAAGCACGAAATAGGCTAAAGGCGGGATTATCCAGTCTCTCATCCAGGTCTTGAAAGGCTTACCTATGCCCCCAAGACGGTAAAGAATGCCACCTATAAGCGCGGCAATACCTAATATCAGTAGGATTGATGGTTTCTTTTTGCTCATTTTTTAGCCTCTTTCGGTTCCTCTTCTTTTACAATCTTCTGAGTAACCTCCGGCTTTGTTACGCTTCCGTCAATAGAGAGCAGATGAAATCTTCCCCAAGACAAAAAGGCAAAGGTCTTTGTAGCGGCATAATTAAAATTATTCTCTACGTTCTGCTCTCTGGCCGCATAGGTCTGCGTTGCCCGATCTTTAGAAGCTAAAGAGTAACCCTTTGTTTTGCCTTTTTCATAACATACCCATCCAGTTAAGGGATTGGCAAGGATAGCCAAAACCAAAAGGATTAAGAGTATTTTATTAGTAGTACCCATGCTTACCTCTCTTTCTATTTTTCCCAAACTTTACCGCATTTATGGCACTCGTAACGCCAAGGGTGACCACCTTGCAGAACGCCTAAATCAGGAGCGCAAGGTTCACCTTTATAATTCTTACAATACGGGTCTGTAATCGTCACTAAAGGGCTATTACATACAGGACAACGCAAAGAAGAATTTTCGGGATTTCCGTTGTCTCCGTACTTAAGCCATTCAATTATTGAGCACCCAGACAAGCTAATTACCAGTAAAGCGCAGATCAGTAATTTAATGGTTTTCATCTTAAAAAGTAAACTTAATCTGTATTTCGGCCATAGGAGCTTGTTTCCATTCGTCATCAATATATCTTGCCCCATAGGATCCTCCCACATAGAGGTATTTCAGGTATTTTAATATTGGAGTGCTTTCAACGGGTAAGATTGCCCCTACGTTGTAATCAATCCCTAAAGCGGCGCCATCCAGGTTAATCAGGATAAGGTCAAGGGCTATATTGTATTTTGTATAGAGAGTTGCCCCTAACTGGTTGACGATTTCTTTTTGTTTAAAGTCGTAGGCAAAACCTTCCCGGGATCCCAAATAAGCAACGATATTTCCTATTGAGCCAATTAAGGTATCCGCATCTATTGAAAGCTTAGCGGTATCTTCGCCTGCGCTCGATAATTTCCCCTGTGAGCCAATGTCAAAAATATCCGTTGAGCGTGGCCCAAAGATGTCGGCAAATGCCGGTGATACAAAAAACACTGCTACAAGTAAAACTAATAATGCTAAAGATAACCTCTTCATTTTGCCCCTCCCTATTTTCTGATTGTCCAGAAATCTGAACCTAACTTTTCCACGTATTTGAAAGGTAACGTGAAGTAACCTTTTTGACCCCACCCTTCGCCCCAGGAATTACGGACGATAAACACCTTCTCGGCCATATCGTAGCCAACTGCCAAGACTGCGTGGCCGCCAAGTAATACCTCGTTATCTGCCGGCATTGGCACAATACCTGTTTTTGCCACCTCAGGGGTCTCAAAAGACTCGTAAACCCCTATGCCGAACACAACAGGGTAGCCATCGGCAAGGCAAGCCAGCATATCGGCAACCCCGGATAAGCGGGCATATATAGAGATGCGCTTATATATCGCATCTATGTAACACTCATTATTTGGCTTTTTGGTAAATTGAGATATATCATAAGGCAGTAGTTTTTCGCTGCATACTCCCCACCTATCCAGGGATTTTATGCCATTGCGGATATATGCTCCTGAGTCCTCGTTGACAGTACCTTCGATTGCGCGCTCGTTGTAATAGATGAATAACCGGCTGACATCGATGTATTCGCCGTCAATCTTCCTGTCAAGCAGTTCTACGTTGCCGGCAAGAGCCTGAGCCGTACAGCTGCCGAGACTGCCTTGGTCTTCTACGGCTGAGCAGAATGACCTTAAATCAACCTTTTGGGGCAAGAATAGTTTAAACCCTCTTTTATAACGGTAGTCTCTCTGATCAGGGACATCCGGTTTCCATCCGTAACGATGTTTCATTTTGCCTGTTCTCCTTTTTGTTCTCTCGGTTTAGAAAAATAAGCATATACGACAATCAAGATAATCTCTTGTACCTTATCCACCGGAAGCTTGCCGCTTATAGCCAATACAGCAAAAACGATTCCGGCTATAATAGTAAATAAAAATCTACCGCTTAAAACTTTACTTAGCATTGTTACCTCTCTTTCCCGCCTTCTCGGCGCTGTTGATAACTGATAAAATCTCTTTAATATCTTTTAATAGATCATCCTTAATTAAAGGGTTAAGCTTGTGCAAAAACTCTCTATGCTTCCTGAAAGTTTCCTGCATAAATTTATATGCGCCGGGGGTGAATTTAAGATTTATCTCGGGTACTGGTTTTATTTCAGGCTGCTTAACTTCTTCCATTTTGTTTTTCCTATTCTGGGCTGACTACTTGAGCGTATTGAACTACTTCTTCCGGGCTTTTTAAATTTCGGTCTTTACACCATTTGCACCTCTGCCCCGGGTTCTTTTCAGGATCCGCTTCTTCCGTGGTAAGGATTTGACCGCAATGATTTTTACAGCCCATGTGGTAGATCATTTTTTAAATAGAGTAAGTACCATAACAAAAACACCGATAATTGCGCAGATAGTGGCCGGAACGCCAAGCGTCCAGGAGATGGCTTTGTTGGTATATTTCTTTGCTTCATCCATACAGCCTGTACGGCGCACGGTTTCCCCAAGAATAAAAGAATTGATGCTCCTTAATACATCTTCAATTCTTTTCCAGTTTTCAGCAGAGCGCTTATCGTGTGCATCCCATCTTTCGTTGGTAAGCGTTTCTAATGCTGTTAGGCGCTCTTTTACGGACTTGTCCTTCATCAATACTCCTTCTCTAAACTCAGGTGAATGTGTAATATCGGTCTATTTTCTTTATCGTCGTGATAAAGGGTATTTCAGCTTTATATTTTTCTATCTGATCACGCAGGACGTTGGAACCAGTAAACATCACGGATATTTTGTCGTCTAATTTAAACTGTAATGTCATGCACAGCTCACAGTTTGCTTTCTTAAAATGGCTGTCTTTAACGCGGTAATCCAATACGGTAATTTTCCGATTAACAATATCATCGAGTTTTACCTTGTTGCCCTCTAACGGCATATTCTCTCGGGCGAATTCGTTAAAGTGCTTGGGCTGTTTTTCCGGCGACATCTAATATCTCCTGTAGTTTATCAAGCTGTAATTTAAGCCCTAAGTTATGGCAGTTGGCCC
>JBAYMG010000002.1:0-188041 GCA_041663665.1 Candidatus Omnitrophota bacterium
CTCCTGATTAATCGCCGAAAGCACATCCTCAACCTGCGAAACTGTCTGGGCGCTGGCCAATTTCTCCATGAGCTTTTCAATTAGTTCCCGCTGTTGGTTTTCTAATGATGAGCTTTGGAGAAGCTCAGAAATTTTCTCCCGATAATCCGCTGGCTTAGTATTTGATAAAGAATCTTCTTGTTTATCTAACTGCGTTAAGTCCTGTTTCATAACCAGAAGATCTTTTATCGTCTTAATTTCATTGACCAAATTATCGCTGGCTTCTTTGCTCAAGTTACCCTGCTGATTAAACTCCTCGATTGATTTCTGCATCTTCGTTGCCAAAGACAACAGCTTATCTTTCTTGTCTTCAGAAATAATTTTCTTTAAATCTTCCAGCAAATTTTTACCGGAATCTTGAAGGCCATTTTCTTTAATTTGTTTTTTTATTGCCTCAGCGGATTCTTTAATAAGATTTTCTAATTTTGACTGCAAAGCACTCTTCACTTCCTGAGGCATTTGGAAATTGCTTACATCACGCAAATTATCTAAAAGTTGGCCAATTTTTTTAGCTGCATCCTTCCGAGAGCTAGATTCTTCGATACCGTTAAGAAGCTCATCAAAGTTATCCGGTTTATTTAAATCACCACCGAAATTTTCCAATTTTTCCCGCATTTGGCTATTTTCTTTAAAAGCAATCATTTCTTTCCTTAAGTCAATAACCCCGCTCGCCTCTTCTAAAAGTTTTGCTTCCTCAGACAGAGATCCTGCCGAAAGTTTCTCGATTCTTTTATTTATGAAATTGGTTCCATTTGTTTTATTTACATTGTTAATTTCCTGAATTAAATCGCCAAAATCCTGCTTTTTATCCCCATTTAAACTATTAATATTTTTTACCAGAGAGTCAAGTTTTTTACGATAAACCTGGTAAGATTTCCATTCTCTCAACTGCTTAGACAACCGGCTAAGCTGCTTTTTTGACTCATGAGAAACATATTTATTATCTATAGCCTCTTTAAGCTGCTGATTATATTTATCAATCCCGCGCAGAGAAGAGCTGTATTCCATTTTTTTAACTGCACTTAATATAGCCAGCCTCTGCATAAAACCAATATGATTATCCTGAATGATCTTCCCAATATCCTCTTTGGTCTGCGCTATGTTTTTTAATATCTTTTTATTTACGTAAGACTTTACCGAATCATTTAACTTATCCTCAGTTTGCATATCATAAACCAACGACGGATCATTAACTACTTTCAATATATCTCTTTCAGCATTGCTGACATCAAACGCATAAGGAGCCTGTTGAACCAACAAATCTTGGATTAAAGTAAGCACTCTATGCATTTCATCGGCGCTAGAAAGTTTAAGTGTTAAATCAGTTAACTGTTTCTGAATCTGCTCGTCCTGAAGGACTATGTCACTTGCTTCCTCCTGGACCACTTCTTCTTCCAGCGGGATCAAATCTTCATTCTTTAGATAACCCCATGTCCGGATCTCACGAAAAGGGACATTCATAAATAATACCCAGGCTGAGAGTGCAGCTAGAATGAGCAAAATAACCAATAACAAGTTAACGGGCTGATGTTTATTTTGTCCTTTTTCTAAATGCTTAAAAAGAATTTGCAGTTTTGCCCTAGCCAAGACTGCAAGGTTAAAAACGAAGCCTGAAATTAGAATTAGAAAATATTGACTATATTCCTTGGTTATCGCGCAGATACAAAAAAATAATAAAATACTGAAAATCTGCATGGAAACTAAATGCCCTTCTAAGGATGAACTAAAACTGTTGACTATAATTAAAAGAGACAAGCCTTTAATGCAGATAATAATCACTTCTCGATAAAAAAAAGTGGATTTAAATAAAGAATAAACTACCCACGCTAAAATTAAAATACTAATACCCAGAGTTATTAATTTACTAATTGAGGGAAATTGGCCGCGGCTAATCCAAGCAAATACCGCCCCGATGATTATGCCGATAACAAAATAAATACGCAGAGAATAAACTTCCTGGGGAAAGAAAAACAGAAGCGGTAGAAGAAGCAGTACGGTTAAAAAATATTCTAAAGAAAAAAGACGATCTTCTGTTTCCATAAGGCAGATTAGAACTTCTCTTCCAAGTTATCTTGACAACTAATATAAATAGGGTTGACTTTGGCGTTTGCGGAAATATTGAAACCGTAATCTTCAGTATTTTTAACCCCAGAGTAGTTTGCGGCAAACGTAGATGAGATAAGAAATATTGGTATTATCGATACATTTTTAACTTCTAAAGAAAGCATTGTGGGTAGAAAAGCTTTATTTTCATCCGGCATCACGACAATCAAGCTAGAATCCTCTAAGATGTTGCGATTAAATGTTTCAAAAAGCTCAAGCAAAGTTACCCTGCTTTCAGGTTGAGCAATAGTTAAAAATTTAAGAACTTCGTCCAAATGCTCAACTCCTTTATTAAATGGAATATGGACTACTTCTCCGGCATGAGAAATAATTTCGAAGGAAATACCTAAGTTAGTCAGGTATCTGGCAATTGAAGCTACAATTTTTATGGTATATTCGGCGACAGATTCCTTCCCTTCCCCAAAATTATTTTCTTTTTCTAAATTAAACATAATTGTTGCCCTGAAAAAACTGTGGCGCTGGAACTCCTTAACAATCAATTGACTTTTACGCGCCGAAGCCATCCAATGAACCTTTTTTATCGGGTCCCCTCTGCGGTATTCACGTACACCAAAAAAATCATCGTCATCGCCGCTAACCCGCGATGTTTCTACGCCAAGCCACGGAGCGGATCCTTTGTTTAAAGCCGGAAATTTCCGGATATTAAATGTCCGCGGATACACATAAAGCTCAGAATATACCGGATATTTTTCCTTAAAATAGATTAAGCCAAGAGGATCAAAAAAATATGCAGTTAAGGGGCCCAGATCATACTTACCCCTTTGCGGGCACAGACAACGGTAAACCAGTCTGCTTATGGAATTAAGCTTTAAAGAATCCAGCATAATTATTTTTTTCTTTTCTGATGCTTGCGCACAACTTAAATAATCTTCTAGAACAAGATCAAAAATCGGCAAGAAACTTTTATTCTTAACCTCTAATACAATATCTAAAAAATCATCCTCTTCTATTCTCAGCGTTATTTTACGAACCAAAGAAATTTTCCGGCTAAAATATGCCAGCATCAGCCATAAGAAACTCACCGTTGGTACAGTTAAAAGAATCCAAAAGAGAAAACAATAGGAAGAAAAAGAGGTCTTCAGGCTCATAAAAAGGCTTGCAGCCAAAAGAATCAAAAGAAGAATCCATTTCCCTAGAAATTTCTTATACATACGATTTTAAGAAATTGGGGTTTGTTTCAATATGCCATCAACGACCAATTCAGGCGTCATTCCTGAAATTATAGCCTTGGGATGCAGTATAAGCCTGTGTTTTAGTATATAGGGCAAAAGCTTAATAACATCTTCGGGTATAACATAATCTCTGCCTTCGATAAATGCCCAAGCAGAACTAGCCTTCATAATGGCTATTGAAGCGCGCGGGCTAGCTCCCTGTTTTACAACCGTAGATTTACGAGTTAACGATACCAACTTAATGATGTACTCCAGCACTGCCGGAGATACTTGAACTTTCTTAACCTGTTCCTGTAATTTTAAAATGCTCTCCAGAGTCATAATCGGCACAATATCCTCAACCGGATGCTTAATTTTTTGCTCAGAGACAATTTTCACTTCCTCGGTTAAAGACGGGTAACCCATATTAATTTTCATCAAAAATCTATCTACCTGGGCCTCAGGCAAAGCATAAGTCCCTTGACTCTCAACGGGATTCTGTGTAGCAATAGTCATAAAGGGGCGGGGCAGAACAAAAGTAGAGCCCTCAATGGTAACTTTATACTCCTGCATACACTCAAGCAGGCCTGATTGAGTACGCGGGGTGGTCCGATTAATTTCATCAACCAAAAGAATATTTGCAAATACTGGGCCTTTTCTAAAATCAAACTCACCGGTTTTAGGGCTATAAACAAATCCTCCGGTAATATCCGTAGGAAGTAAATCTGGCGTAGCCTGTATTCTTTTAAAATCTCCGCCAATAGATTTAGCTAACGCCAAAGCCAGCATTGTTTTGCCTAAACCCGGAATATCTTCAATCAAAATATGCCCGTTGGTCAATAAACCGATAATCAATAATTTTACCGAATCAGTTTTGCCGACAATAACCTTCTCAATATTAGCTACCAATTTATAAATATCTTCGTTGCCCATTATCTCTCTCCTTGCCCTTAAAAGGCCTGCCCGCGCATATTTATATGCGCCTAAGCGCACACTAAACGCAATACTTATTGACGGTCAAGTGCAAATAACGCGGGATATTGCTTGATTAAAAACCTGATTTTAGAAATACCTCCCTAAAAATCATAATTTGGAGGCTTATGACTTAAAACTTACAATAATATTTAATTATGAGATCCGTAACCTACAACAATTGCTGCTTAATAATTGTAGCAAAGTTTACACCTTTGAGCAAGTACATACGCAGATAAACTCTACTGTTCTGAAGGCTAAAAACGATTCTAATATTAATTTATAAGAATAACTTTTTACTGGTAACTTGGAAAAGGATAAATTTAATGATTATGTGTTGCTGGATTAAATAATAGCTGCGGGTATATCCCAAGCTATTATGCGGAATTAATTCGTAAGTATGGAGTTAACTATAAAATCATTATAACATAAATCTTTACTAATTTTACAAACTCAGTATCAACTGCTATTAATATAAATCAGAAAGAATGAATTTGATTGATTTAATTTCTACTTCTGAATTAAACAATAGTTGTAAAGATATCCCGAGCTGGACTACTTCCTTACTTTTTAGCCATTCCAAACTATTCTGGGGGAATAACTCATAGGTATGGAATTCATTATCTGTCTGCACTATTAAAGGCAAAGCTTTCTGTTTGCCAAAATTATTATCCTGCTTAGTGGTCCAACTAAGCCAGATAATTTCGTCATTAAACGGCGCAATAAAGATACTCTTGAACACATCTAAAACAAACAAACTTCTAGCCTCCATGCTCGCTTTGATTCTACCTGGGATGAATCTATCCTCTAATGGCATATGCGGTAGAATTTTTATTTCAATAATTATTTTTTTTATTAAATTTGCCGGTATATCTACTTTAGGACTGAATATTTTTGGGTATTGACGGAAATCAGACATTGCATCTTTAATGTTATTAAAAGAAACTAGCGCCAAACCATTGCCTAAACTTTTATTTATTTTTAAATCTCCAGCCGCATTCCAATTTTTAACATTTTCGACATTGGCTAAATCACTTTTCACGTTACCTTCAACATTCGCCCGAATTTTCTGCCGGGCTATTAAGCTGTTAATCGTGCCCGTTAAATCTATTAATTTATCGTATTGATCATCCCACCCAATCACAAAGTCGGTTTTATTTAAATTTAAACGGGTAAGATCGAACCCGGTATTAATCGCAAGTATTCTGCCCTCTTCCCCCTGCTTAGGTTTGCAAAAAAAGATATCTGTCCCGCTCATAGCATAATAATAATTTGAATCCTTTATCTGCTTTGGATAGCCTGACAATAGAAAACCGCAAGTTGCAAGATTATATTGATTTGTTAAAAAATAGTAATTACTTTTTTCAGGTAAACCCGGTAAAAGTTTTTTAAACCCGAGGACAAACTTTTTTACATCAATAGTAGTTAATTTTACTGAGCTAGTAAATTCGACTGACCGATAAATAAAATTTACCAAAAGTAAACATAGAATTATGCTGCTGATAACGTTAATTTTTCTGAACTTATTTGCATTCTTCTTATTCCCTACTAACAACCAGCTTAAAACAATACAATACCCTATTGAAATAAGATACAAATGCCGCATTCCCTCAAATATATCCTTCAAATCTGTGCATGTACCTAAAATCGGAAAAGTATTTATAAAAATCCAAATTATCCCAAATAATAATATCTTCCCGCTTAAATTCTTCTTCAAAAATACCTTTAACGCAAAAAAAGCCATTAATATTATAAATATAATTGTATAAAAGAGTTCTCCTCCGGTTTTAAGGCCCATATATCTACAGATATCCCAAGGTACAAGCAAGAATTTTTTGAATACAAAAACTGAAAGAACATATAACATATGAGGTATTAAGAAGAAATATTCTTTAGCGATAATCCGGCTAAAATTTATATGCAACCAATAATTTTCAGCGTTAGCATAAATATTTTTATACCAATAAGAATGCGGACCAGGGCCAAAGCCGGCAGTAAACTCCTTATTTATTGAAATAAAAACGAGCATGGTAAGGATAAAATAGGGAAGATATATCAATATTCCCCCTAATTTGTTTAAATGTAATTTTCCCGCAGCTACTAGATTTTTATTAATGCCCGGCTCAAGCGAACCTAAACCGCGCTTGATATATACGCCTATTAAAATGATTATAAACGGTAAGAAGATAACTACTTCTTTGCTCAATAAAGCAAATAAAGCAGAAATGAGAGAAAAAATATAAAACCTGCGTTTTTTATGTATTAAATATAGGCCAAATAAAAACAAGGAGCTCAGAAAGAAAAAAGTACACAAACCGGCAGGCCGGCCGCTGACATCAACTGCCACTATGGCATTAACCGGATGAACACAAAAAAATAAGGCAGAAATAAAGCTTAAAACCTTTTCTTTAAATAATAGATTTAATAAGAAAAATAATAAGATAGCATTTAATATATGCAAACATGTATTTTCAATAAAATATGGCTGTGCGTTTAACCCCCATATGCGATAATCTAGAATCCAGGTAAACCAATCCAAAATTCGTGCGGCGTTGCTGCTGATAGCAGCAATAGACGCATGCAAAGCAGGGGCACTAAAATGGCCTGAAGGAAATATTTTTTCGCCTATGGAAACAATCCTCCAATCAGGGCCCGTATGAAAATAATTATCAAAAGAAAAGGGCAGAAAAATTAAAAAGGACAAACCAGTGATAACCATGACTGCCCACAGGTCAAATTTTTTATAAAAAGACAGCTGAATTTTTTCCGCTATTTTTTTTAGTTTTATAAATAAATTTAGTTTCATTTTATTTAAAAAATAGTGCAGCTATTACATCTATCCGTAATTTAACAATGCTGCTAATTATATGCGAATATTTTTCACATGAAAGTACGCAAGAATCACTGCATTGCTTTAATTCCTTGCTCCTCTTTACAGAATTCCTGCATTCATAATAATTCTTTTTAAAATTATAAGGCTTATAACTTATACTTTGGTAATCCAATTTAAGACAAAACCTCATTGTCTCATCATAAAAAAGCAAAATATTGTCAATATAGGAAGAACAAGGGATAAAACAGGATGTACCGTTGTTTATTTTGATTATAGACCTTAAATACAACCTTTTGATAAGTAACTCCAAGGAGCACCCGGGTAAGGTTTTTACTATTCTGCACAATAAAAACTTCAATTTTTGTTCATCAATTTTCTTAAATGCCAACTCCGGGGAATTCTGATAATAAGAAAAAGAATCAGCGACATTAACATTTATATGTTTAATACAATCGGACATTCTCATGTAAAAATCATAAAAACTATCCAGGTTATACTTAGAAATTGTAGAATTTACCCCGATTGTCAGCAGTGGATATTTTTTCGACAAAACCGTAAAATAATCCATCAGGCCTTTGGTTTTTATGAACCCCCCTTTAACCCCCCTTATAAAATCATGCTCTCTTTCGTCCCCATCAAGAGAAAGGTTAAGATAGAATATCTTATTACGATTTCGCTCAATAACCGGAAGTAAAATTTCTTTAATTTTTTTATCTTCTAACCCATTAGAATTTATCGAAACAAGCATTGATGAATCTATAGAAGATATAAAATTTAAAATTTTCCCTATTTCTGAATGAATAAATGGCTCCCCACCTGAGATACTTATCCACGCTAACCTTCCAGGAAATGATATAACTGCAGATTTAATGTCCTCAAAGGAAATTTGAGCAGTAATTTTATTTTCCCAAAGCCCGCAAGTTTTACAGTACGAGTTACATTTATTGGTAACAATAAGGCTAAGCTTATGGGGGACTCCCTTTCTGATTGAATAAATAATTTTAGAATAGATCCTGATTAAAATTATTATTTTTTTTATAAAATCAACTCCCTTTTTAATTATCAGCATTAAAATTCACCCAAAATATAAATTAAATATGCTTTAATTCTTTCCAACTTTTAGATAACCTCTGGTTTCTAAAAAGTCGTAAATACTTTCAGCTACTTTTTTGTGTCCTTTGGAATTTAAATGGCCATCCCGGGCAATAATGTATTCCGCCTGGAAAAAATTTCCCCTATTTGATTCAATAACGCAATCAGAAAATCCAAATTTAATAAGAATATCCTTAAAATCTCTTTCATCCCCGTTATAAAACAAAACTTTTAAATTATTTCTCGCTATCAGTTCGCTTAATTTTCCGATCGCCTGGGCAGCCTCGGCGATTCCTTGTTTAAATTTATGCGCGTTGGCTTGATCTTTCAAAAAGACTAATTGCCCAATAACTCCGCCTACAAGACGACTCTTATAAAAATAGTCTGGCATATGTTGTAAAAATGCAAAAGGATATAAGTAATTAAAAGCCGGCTGATAATCATTACCGCAAATAGAAAAAATAACCAAATCTGGTCTATATAATAAACATTTACTTTCTAAAGTAGCTACTTCCTGAACGGTATTGTAACCGGGAACAGAAAAATTAATAACCTCGTATTTCTGTGCCCCATATTCATTTAACATCTTTTCTAAATACTTACCAAATGTCTGTTCCAATTCGACTCCCCACCCAAAAGCTACCGAATCACCTAAGATAACTACCCTATAAACTCCTAATGGTTTATTGATCGAATATTCTCCATCCCTTATACCTTGCGAAGAAATCTTAATTGTTGTTGGGGGGATTTTTACATGCTGCCCGGTAAAGATAGTTTCAGTATTAGGTTTTAGCTCAAAAATAATTTTAGGGTCAAGCGAACACCTCACAATCTTTCTAAGCGACATATCGTAGGGCCAAATAAAACGAGAGGCAGTTTCTAACATGCCCAAGACAAGAAAAACCCAAAATACTATACTCATAATAAATAGTATTACTTTTTTAGCGGCCATCAAATAACCTCAGTGGGCTTGTTTTCTCTTGTTGAATATTCCAAAAGGCGATGAATTTAGACTTAAAAAAAATAAAAAAGCTTCTCCGGCTACTCTTAAAGCCACTTTCGCCTGGCTGAATGAACCGCTCTTAAATATTTTTAATAAGTGTTTATATATAAAAGCCGGGTGAAGATAAAATCTTGTATAAGCATTCCGCACATAAGTTTTCAAGGTTTTCTTTGAGAAAAAATCTGGGTTTATACCTTTGAGCATCTTTTCATAAACCGGTGAACCCGGCATGAAATATACTGCCTCAAAATTAGCATAGTCTACTTTTAAATCCAGAGCAAACTTAACCAGTCCATTCATAGATTTTTTAGTATCACCAGGCATGCCATATAAAAAAAGCCCGACAACCTCAATGCCGGCCTGCCTGGCTAATAGGGCTGCTTGTCTTGATTGTTCAAGCTTGATACCTTTATTATTTAAATCCAGCGATTTTTGTGAACAACTCTCAAAACCAAAAGATAACTGATAACACCCTGCTTTACGCATTAAGGCCAGCAATTCGCTGTCGACTAAATCAACCCTTGTCTCTGCTCTCCAAGCAATATTAATTTTATGAGAAATCAAAAAATTACACAATTTAAAAACAAATTCCCGGTTAGCAGTAAAAACTTGATCCCTAAAAGATATTTCTCCGATTTTATATTTAAATGCCACTTCTAGAATTTCTGCGGTAATAGCATCAAAATTTCTGTACCTTATCTGTCCTAAGGTGTAAAGATTAGTGTGGCAAAACTCACATTTTCCATAAGGGCACCCCCTGCTTATTGTCATCGCCGTAATCGGATTTTTTCTATTAAAAATAGCGAATTTGTAAGCCTGATTATCTATTAAATCCCGGGCAGGTAAAGGCAATTCATCCAGATCCAGCAATCTTCTTTTAGCGATATTAACTGAACCCTGGCTGTCTAAATAGGCAATGTTTTCCGTATAATCGCCATTAAGTATCTTCAAAAGCGGCAGCTCCAATTCACCGATAGCAACGAAATCAGCACTATGATCCAGCAAAACATTTGATGGATCATATGTAACTAAAGCCCCGGAAAAAATTATCTTAACTTTTGGTAAAACCTTCCTGATAAGACAAGCGAGATATTTATCGCTTTCGATACCAAAATTAACAGATGGAATAAGGACAAAATCTGGATTTTCTTGTTTGACAATCTCAACTAATTTTGCGTGGGGCAGGTGTTTAGCGCTTGCTTCAATTACTTTTACCTGGTGACCATGCTGCCTCAAATAAGCAGCAGCATACATTAAATCTAAAGGAGCTAAATATACATCCGCTGGTAAGCGGGCCCCCGACCAATCTCTAACAAAATGATAATGGCGAAATGAACCATTCAAATAAGTTAGCGGATCCAGCAAGACAATTTTTTTAGCATTCATTATTGCATTTACTGAGAAAATCGGTACTTTGAAATAAATAAAAAAGGATATCTATTGCTCTGTTTTTTTAAAGCTGCATCTTCTGAAGGCAGATGATAACTTATTGAACAAAAACCTTGAATAATTATCTACTAACACATAAAACCCATAAAACAAATCCCTTAAGGGAAATATGGGATTAATCAAGTGCCTCCAGATCTTAACCGGCCTTAAATAAAACTCAAACATTGCTTTTCTCTGTAGATCACGTAATTCCTCGCTATCAATAGAGTCAGGACAATAAATGAGATTTCCTTTGGAAGAATAGAAATCATACCAGCTGGAAAATTTTCTAAATTCGACAGAACCGCTGATTCTGTTTTTGTAATCATCAAAAAATCTTGAGCCGGGGAAAGGAACGGCGATATTAAACTTGGCTATCTCAGGATCAAGCTCCTTTGCAAACCGGATTGTGTCAAGACAGGTCTGGTGGGTTTCTCCGGGTAAACCTAAGATAAACAACCCTGAGATGAAAATTCCTGCTTCCTTAGTCATTTTTGCCGCTTGCCTTGCCTGTTCAATAGTAGTAGTCTTATTTATGCCGTCTAAAATCTTTTGGTTACCGGATTCAAAACCATACAATAGCAATCTTAATCCGGCCTCTTTCATTCTTTTTAAAAGCTCAAAGTTAACCTTATCTACCCTGGTTTCTGTAATCCACCTTATTTTTTTGTGCAGCTTCCTACGAATTATCTCATCACAAAATTCCATCCCATGATCAATGGAAAAAGGAAAATAGGCATCATTAAAACCAAAATGTTTAACGTTGAATTTACCGCAGAGGAATTCTATTTCATCAACAACTTCTTTTATTTTTCTATACCTTGAGACAGGATATATTTTATCTTGGGAACAAAAATAGCAACGATACGGACATCCCCGCGATGCTTGTATCGGTAAAATAATTTCATTATATACTCCGATCACCGGAAAATTAGTATACAGCTTCAGATCAAACAAGTGCCAGGCAGGGTAGGGTAAAACACTTAAATCTTCAATCAATTCTCTGTCTGGATTATGAATTATGTTGCCATTCTTTTTAAAGCTTATTCCTTTGACCGACTCTAGCGCTGTCTTGTTACTCAATGCGCTAACAGCCTCCAATGTGCTAAACTCACCTTCTCGGCGAACCACTATATCGGCTAACCCCTGCTCAAGGACTTCTTTGGTAAATAAAGTTGCATGGATATTCCCCAAAACAATCCTAATTTCCTTATCCAGTTCCCTGATTTCCTTGATTAGAAGGCTGACATTACTCATCGCAGTAGTAAGGCAAGAAAAACCAATTATCTGGGGACTCAAATACTTGATTTTGTCTATGAGTTGCTTATTGCTGATCTTACTGGCAAACTGGTCTTCGATGAAAACTTCAAAACCATTAGCCTCTAAAACAGCAGCAATATAGGCTATCCCCGAAGGAGGAAGCGGAGAAACAAACCTGCTGTATTTTTTAGCTTCAATATTTAATTCGGAACTAGGATTTATTAATAATATTTTCATTGTTCTTAATCGAGCGGTTATTTATAAAATATTTAAAAATATCTCCGGAAACAACCTTATCTAGATATTGTTCATACTTATCAATCAGTTTTTGCTGTAGATCATGATCAAACTGTATTACTTTGTCAGCTAGCGCTTGGCAATGTTTACAATCTTGACATGATTTTAACGTGCAATCATTTTTTACAAAATAATCCAAAAATCCGTCTAATGAACGGTTATCGATATAAAAAAAATCAAAAGTTAAATCCCTAATCTTGGAAACTTGATAAAGATTAATCCGCAAAGGATGAAAAAAATACTTTAATTTACGAAAAAGAGTGAATTTGTTATACATTATTTTTTTACGGCAATTAGCAAAAAGATCCAATAAATTCCCTTCGTAACGCCGGTTAACATACGCTGTCGTAATTGCGGTAATGAATTCTGTAGGCATAGACCTATCTACCAACTTAATCCGGTCTATCCCCACATTCTCGTACAATGAGATATCTTCCGGTCGAATCCAGTCGGCACGGATAAAATTCACCGGGTTCTTAACCCTAAAATAACCACACATTAAAGAAGAATAATCCAAGAAAAAACCCTTACCGCAGGAGATTGATTGCGAGGCATGCGAAATGGCCAAACAATGATAATTTTTAAAAGGACATTCGTATAGGCAATTGACATTGGCAATCAATGTTAATTCACACTTAAGCCCATCTCTTAATTGCCTGATTAGCCTAAAATTCCGGTTTACACTTACTGAATCAAAAATTATCCCGTCGGCGCCTAAATCTTCCCAATGTTTAGCACGCTCTAAGCTATCAACTCTTGCACTTGTAGAAACATAAACTTTAAATTTAGGATATTGCTTCTTAATTAATTCCAATAAGTACGGTATGGCCACAGTACATCTCTGAACTCCCAATTCATTAAGCCAGTCAAGCAGGTAACGAATCTCCTTTTGGCCGCGGGTTGTTAGTTCTACATTATTAAGGCAAGTAGCATTCAATAAATAATTAAATTTCAAACCGGACTTATGAATCCTGCTTATATGCGAAGCTGCTTTTTTTTGATCAACTTGAGGTATATTCGAAGATGGCCTGCCCCCTCCGATAAAATCTTTTGTTAATTTACCGTAGAGCTCATCAACCGGGCTTTTATTCACTCCGGAGATCAAATCATCTTCCCAATTTGTCGGAATAGTTATTTTTAGCATTATTATGTTGGTTATCTTTAAATCTTTGCTTTAAACCTGGCAAACGACGATCAACCTTCAAACAATGAGCCTGAGGTAAGGGCATCTAAACACCCTTTATACCTGTCTATCGCCTGCTGTCGAGATACCGGCTCCACCTTAATTACCTTCTGAGCAACCTGATAGCAATAACCGCAGTCACGGCAATTCGTTGCATTGCAATCATTTTTCATAAAAAACTCAAGAAAATTATCTAAAAGTTGATTATTGATATACACCTGGGGTTCTTGCAATAAACCTTTAAGCTTTAAGAGTTTAAAAATATTAACAAAGCTGGGAAAGAAAAAAAACTTGCTTAAATACCACGGATTAAACTTATTAAACCGTACCGTCTTTAAAGGGCTGGGAAATAAATCAATCAAGTTCCCGGTATATTTTCGGTTGATATAAGAATTAAGTATCAAAGAAATCCAAGGCGTACTCATGCCCCGATCGATGATCTTAAGCGAATCTATACCGATGTTTTCATAATGATGGACATCTTCCGGGCGGATCCACTGGCTCCGAATAATCTCCGCAGGATTTAAGATTTGCTTATAACGGCAACTTATACGGCAATAATCGATTACAAATCCTTTTAGTTTATGATCTTTCTGTGAACTATGCGAAGCCAGATTACCATGGTACAAATAAAATGGACATTTATAAAGGCAGTTAACATTCGCAATTAATTGAAGTTCGCATTGAACAGCTTTTCTCAATTGTTTGAGAAAAGGGAAATTACGATTGATATCTGTATTAAGCAAGGTGATCCTATCGATCCCGAGGTCTTCCCAATACTTAGCTGTATTTATCGAATTAACGCCGACTAAAGTAGACAAAGATACTCGTAATTTAGGATATTTGTTTTTTATTAATACTAGCAGGTAGGGAATAGCAACCGTTACGGCATCTACTTTTATTTTAACCAGCCAATCAAGATGATGCCGTATTTTCCTTTGGCCGCTAATTGTCCATTCAAGATTATTAAGACAGGTACCATTGAGCAAGTAATTAAATCTAAAACCGGCTTTATGGATCTGGTCGACATGTTTTGCGATCTTCCTTTTTGAAACATGCGGCAATTGAAAAGAGTGTTTGCCCCCGCCGAAAAAATCGGAATTAAGCTTGCCATATATTTCCAAGGTAACACCGGCTTTATTTATAGCCGGCAATAAATCATCCTGCCAATTTGTTGGGACAGCAAATTGCATGCTTCTTATCCTTATTTTTAGGTTATATTTTAACTTTTATTGTCAGATGCATAATTGGATTTCAATATATCACAATCTGGCCTACTTAGCCATACATAAACCAAACAGAAAATCCTTAAAAATACGACGATATAGCATCCAGGCCATAAGTTGCTAAAAATTTGACATCTTCAAACGATCGGATCTTCTTAAGTTGTTTACCTAAAAATTTTGGCCTAAGATAGAACCTAAGAAATGCACGCTTCGTATATTTATTGACAAACTCATGAGAAAGAAAATTTGAGGCGTTTTTGTTAAACTGTACATAATAAGGAGTTCCGGGGAATAGATCAGTCCCGCAAAATTGAGCATAATCTACATCCAGATCTAAAGCAAATTTAAATAAATTGTCCGCTGAATCCTTAGTATCCCCCAGCATACCACACATGAAAAGTCCAACCACTTCTAAACCGGCTTCTTTAGCCCACCTACTCGCATTTCTTGATTGCTCTACGGTAATACCCTTATTTGCCATATCCAGTATCGCCTGGGAATAACTTTCAAAGCCAAAAGATAACTGGTAACACCCTGCTCGATGCATTAGCGACAATAACTGCTTATCAACTAAATCAACTCTTGTCGAACTTCTCCAAGGGATGCGGATATTATTTAAAAGCATATATTCACAAAGTTTAAAAATAAGTCCCCGGTTAGCCGTAAAGGCCTGGTCCCTAAAAAAGATTTCTCCTATTTTATATTTGAAGACAATCTCGTTGATCTCTTCGACGATCGAATCAAAATTCCGGTATCTTATCTGACCAAGAGTATAAAATGAAGATACACAGAAATTACATTTCCCGTGTGGGCACCCCCGACTGATAGACATTGCCGTAACCGGATTTTTTCTGTTAAAAATAGCATACCGATAAGCATTGTTATCAATTAAATCTCTTGCCGGTATTACCAGTTCATCCAGATCCAACAATGTTCTTTTACTCTTTACAATTTTACTACCGTCCAAATAAGCGACATTTTCTGCATAACTACCATTCATAATATTTAAAACCGGCAGCTCTAATTCTCCTAAAGCAACAAAATCCGCCGGCCCCTCTTTAAGCGCTAATGCTGGGTCATGAATAACCGGTGGCCCGGCAAAAATTATTTTTACACCAGGTAGACTTTCCTTAATACGCATAGCAAGGTACTTATCTGATCTCAAACTATAATAAGTAGTTGAGATAAGTATAAAATCGGGATGTTCATTAACGACCAACTTAACCAATTTTTTGTGCGGCCAATGATTTATACTTGCCTCGATAATTCGCACATCGTGCCCATGTTTACGTAAAAACGATGCTGCGTACATAAGATCCAGGGGAGGGAAAGGAATATGCCCGGTAATATACGCACCGCTCCATTCTCTAAGTAAATGCCGGTGCTTAAAATTTTCCGTATATCCTAAAGGATCTAATAAAAGTATTTTTTTCATTCTCAACCGTTAATTTTTAGCTATAATCGCGGAACTCAAACATTAACCCGGAAGAAGGAGTATCTGCATTTATTCTAAAATGATGAGCATTGATAAAATAAAGAAGCAACTTTTTTCTACCAATAGCAATCCCTTCCCGGGATGTTTCATAGACTCATCCGTCATATTTTCGATCGCCCTGCTATTGGACCAAATAAACCAAACACCCTTACATTTATTTCTGATAAATAAATTCGCTCGTTGGTCCGCTAAAATTTTCTGCGATGTCTCCAATTCCTGCCAGGGATATCAAAGATAATGGAATAAATAAAACAAATACAGTGGTGAAACTAAAAATTATTGCATCGGCAATCTAGCCAATACTATAGTTATGCCTTCCGGAAAAGTAAAAGAATTTGCCCCCCCAAAGTATATCCTTAAAGAAGAGCCTAGAATAATAATTAAAAATAACAGGCTATAAACAGTTGTTTTAAATAAGCTATTTTTCTAATCAGACTCAAAAAGCATTCGTCGACATTTTTAGAATAAAATTATAACTTATCTTTTTTAACATACAAATAAACATTAATTCCCGCAAACACCTTCGAATCCACTACCTGATAATTTATGTTTATTAAATTAATCATTTTATTTTCTAGTGAGCCGCTTTTGGACGCTAAATTAAAATCCCAACCTGAAAAAATTACCCATATCCGGGTGAAATCTTTGAAGGAAACACTAACTGGACGATAAACATAATAATCGTCCAGCTTTCCAGTAACTAAAGAAAGTTTGCATAATTTCAGTTCAGAATCATCTTCGTCACTTAAAAACGCCAGAAATTGCAAATGTTCGTTTGCGATTAAGGCAATTTTTAATTTATCAGCATATTTGAAATAGTACTCAAAGGGCAATACAGTACTGCGGCAAACATGTAATACGCCATCTTCTATGCTTAAATTCTTTAATACAAACTCCGCTGCCTGCCGATCTTGCTTTTTACACTGTACGCCCCTCCGTTCAAAAGCTTTGGCCGGTAAAAAATTAGAATTTTGTTTAGTTAAATTAACTAAGGCAAAAAAAGTAATCAGACATAGAATGATAACCCGGTAGGGGTGCTTTAAACTGGACAACCCTTTTGCGGTTACTAAATAAAAAAACGCTGAGCTAGCAATCAAATATCTGTCTATATAGCATGATTTAAATTCCGAAATTACAAATAAAAAGATAAGCGGTAAAACAAACATCAACAAGGGTAACAAAATATTTTTTTTATCCTTGAAGCTTAAAATACCGAGAAAAAAACAAAAACTATACACAAATAATGGTAATAAAAAATTTGGGATATTCCCACTATACCCAACAATAAAATTTTTTAAGGTCCAAAATATAGTCAACCAATTTACCGAAGGAATCCACCCTAAATTTAACTGATAAAATACAGAGTTTTGGTTATTAATTAATTTTGTAACACTGAGTAAAGACCACAACCACGGTAGCGATAAGATAACGATAACAATATCACTGATGAAAAATGGTTTAAATGAATCCCTAAACCTCTTATGGTAAATAACAAAGTAGATCACATAGACAATAAAGAAAAAAATTGCCACCCAATGCGTATACAGATTGAGAGTAATAAAAATAATATAATTTAACCAGTAGATTATTCTCTTATCGTTTAGTCCCTTAATAAAATAATACGTCGCACATAATGTAAAAAATACAATCATGGAATAAGGACGCAATTCTTGTGAATAATAGATATTAAAAGGTGAGATACTAAGTAAAAAAGCACTTAATAAGGCGCTTCTTCTATCAAAAATCAGTACGCCTAATTTATATATAACGATTACTGATAAAATACCGAAAATTACTGAGGAAAGCCTTAAGGTAAATTCATCTATGCCGATAAATTTCCAGACATTGACAAATAGGTTATGTATAATTAATACCCGGCCAGCCGTTAACATATCTATGATATGCGAAGGCGATATTGCCGAAAGAATGGAATCCGCTTCGTCATACCATAAACCAAATTGGCTCAGCTTGTACACCCTCAAGAAAAAACCTAAAATTACAATCAAAAATATCATAATTGCTTATCCCGATTTTTTACTTCACTGGTTCTAAAATAAAAAATTCTAATGGCAATTCTGGAAAACCTTTTAAAAATTCTTTTTTAAAACTGCTTAAATACTGGGAATCGTTTCCGCTAAGCGAAATAAAAATAGCTTTGTCGTTAATAATCGGTATGCGTTTAAATGAAAACATATCCAAAAGTATCTTTGAATCAACAAGTGCATAAAATCTTATCTTACCTGAAACGCCCATCCATGTTCTACGTATAAACCTATCCGTGGCTACTCCACCGAGTGCATATAAATAAGCTATGTGGTTGCGCTGCATATAATCATCCAGCCAGAGCCCTGCTTGATCTAAGGCAAGAATTTCCTTTTTTGATACAGAATCATTTTTTACGTTCGAAAATTTCTGGAATTCTTTCAATCTAAAAATCATAAGGCTTGTTGCTATAAGCACAACCAGGCTTAGGCAAATAACCATGCCTCTTTTTTTTTGAATAAACTTGTGCATAATAAATTCTAAACCACTGCTCATATATATTGACACAAAGGGAATACTCGGTGCAAAAAGACGGATAACATAAGGCAAATAGCCTGTTTTAAATAGTTTGATTAAATCGGCTAAAATCAAAAACCCCAGATGGAAAAATATACATAAAAAAATTAATAAATATTTCCGATTAGATAATTCGCGTATTAAACCTAAGCCAAACAAAATAGCTGCCGGGAGCAACGATAGAACAATGCCCAGGCTAATTTCGGAAGGCAAAATTAAAGTACCCGGAGGAGTTTGCGAAGTCAAATGCGTAAAATAAAAAAGAGTGTAGCTAAAACTATGTTTAAGGATTAAGCAATTTGCTAAACTCCAAGTAAATAGCGGAACAAATAATATTAATAGATATTTACTTTTATTCTGTTGCAGCAGCAAAATAACCCAAACAATTAAAAAGATAACCCCCTCTTGCCTTATTGTAGGCAAAAAAGCCATAATTACTGTAGAGAATAAATACCGCTTTGAATAAAACAAGTAAGCGGCCAATACTAAACAAAATATAAACATGCTTTCCGCAAGTGTTGATATCGAGATTAAAAAATAAACACCTGAAGTTAAAGTAAACAAAACCGGCAAAATTGTTAATTTTTTTTCCGGGTTTATTCTTTTAGTAGTTTTATACAAAAAATAAATTGCAGCTACTGAAAATAAACTACTCATAATTCTAAGGGAAAGCATCCCCAGCGGAAAAATTTGATAGAATATCCGGGAAATTAATGTTGATAGGATTTTCAGATTAGGATTCAAAAAAATTTCGGGATAAAAAAAGGAGGCTTTGATGTAGCAAAAACGAAAAATGTCATCAATAGAATATAGGATATTCCTATCGATTTTTAGTGCTCTTATTTGATCAGATACAAACCAATCGAAAAATAAGAAAACCGAAAAGATTAAAGATAAAAAAAGCCATTTCTTTTTCATTAAAACTACATCTATTTAAACGGTTTATTTGTTTCTAAAAAGTAATGTCCACGCCCGATAAATCCGTATCCCCGACCAAAATAGGATTATTTTTATATGCAGCTATTGTATCCCCGGTAGTAGCGGTCACATATACGGGCCCGATATTTTTTGGCACCTTTAAAGTATATTCTCCTGGAGCAGAAACCTCCATAACATTCAGGTTGGGCCGCTCAAACTCTACCTGGCCAGCACCTATAAATATGGTACCCGATGCATAGTTATCAAAAATTACTCTACCACTAATAGTTACTGTTGAGTAATTATTGATTCCCGAAGAAATATCTTCATATAGTTTTATATCTACTCCCTCTATGCCTGCGGAGCCAACTACCAGCGGTTTCCCATAAGAACCAATCGCTTTCTGCGAACCTCTGGTATTCTCATCACCATTGACAGCAGTTATATAAATAGTCCCGGTATTAACCGGTACTTTCAAATCATATTCTCCCGGAGCAGAAAGAGTAACAGAATTTACATCCGGTAGCCCCCCTTTATTGCTAGTAGCATTTATAATTATCGGGCCGCCCTTATATCCGGCAAAAATAATTTTCCCTTTTATAGACGCTGTTTCACCCTGGTAATCGGTCATTTTATTTGCTGGTGACATAATGGATAATTTTATATCAATATTATTTTTACCCTCTGCTCCAACAATTAACGGATTATATTGGTACCCCCCCCAGGCAAAATACTCTCCAGTTGCAGAATCTTTTTTTAAAATGAAGGCTTCAACAAAAACTTCTCCGCTATTTTTTTCTACAGAAAGCGAATAACTACCGGGTTGGGCAATAGTCTGCGAATCAACAACAGCAAATTCTTTGGTTCCGTAGGTTGTATCTCCCTTATTTATTTGTACTACAATCTCTCCTCCTTGATACTTATCAAAACTAACATTGCCCGATAAAGTAACATACTCCAATGCCTGTGCGACTGGTGAAGCAGGGGCTTGAGGCACCTCTACGGCTGGTGAAGCAGGAACTTGAGGCACCTCTTCACTTCTTGCCGCTACAGTTAAAAACAAACTTACCAAAAAACAACCCAATATTGTAATTGCCTTAACCTTATTTTTAACCATAACATCCACCTTTCGTTAAAATAAAATCGGCTAAAATAATCTGTAAAATATAAAATTACGAATCATACCACTTCGGTTTTTTAAGGCGCATAAAACCGGTAACTCCTTTAAATCTTTGTTTTCCTAAAATAAGATCCATAACCCCTAAAAAAAGCATTTTTATTGTATTATAAAAAAACCACCAATAAAGCCCACGTTTATGTTTATATGGAGAGAATAATCCTCTGATTAACCAATGCGGCCGGCACAACACATAACGCTTATTTAACTCCGCGTTCAAATTAGCCAGCTCTTCCAGGGACAAACCGGTATCCGAACGCATTACCGGAGTAGACCAATCATATTTACGAAAATCTTTTTCTTCAAGAAGATTATTCTTTGCTGCTTCCTGATAAAGATATGTTCCTGGAACAGGTGCTACCGGATGAAAACCCGGATAATCTATATCTATTTCAATAGCATACTTGACTAAATTAAGCATTGATTCTTTAGTATCGAAAGGCAAACAAGTAACAAAAGTACCTTGGCGAAATACCTGCGGATATTTATTTTTAAAGATGGAAAAAACTTCTTTGATTATGTCCCGGGTATAAACAGATTTATGCACTTTTCTAAGGTCTTCGGTACAGCCTCGTTCAACACCGATAAGCGGATGCGTTAAGCCGGCGCGGACCATTTTACTTAAGACACCTGCTTTTTCATCCCGCAGTAAATAATCTGCTCTTAAAAAAGCCCACCAATGCAAATCTTTGTAATTTCTTTTTAATAAACCGTCACAAAAATCATTTGTCCATTTAAGGTCGACATTAAAAGTCGGATCTGCCCAAATAATATATTTCCGGTCATATTTCTTATAAACAATGTCTAACTCTTCCAGCATTCTTCCTACACTTTTAGTCCTATACCTGGGAGTAACATCTAATTGTCCATTTTCTATATCAGTTTTAAGCTGCTGGCCCCAAAAAGTCCACAAAGAACAAAAACTGCATCTATCGACGCAACCCCGGGAATGCTCCAAAGTAACACTCTGCGGCCAGAGATAACCAAACGGAGAATATTTCCCCATCGGCATAAGATCATATGCCGGCAAAGGAAGCGAATCAAGATCCTTGATTAACGGCCGGGCAGGCGTTTTAATTATCTGGCTATTACTCTTATAAGCAATACCTTTAACTTGCGCTAAATCTTTTTTTTCATTAAGCGCTCTAATTAATTCTACAATTGTCTCTTCACCTTCAAATCTGACAATAAAATCAATCGGAAGGTCACTTAAACTTCGCTCCACCATCCAGGAAAAGAAGTGCCCGCCGGCAACTGTAACTACCGCCGGATTGATCTCTTTGGCTAATTTGAATAACTTTGCTGCCTCATGGCAATAAAGAGCCTCTTCTCCGGCTCCAACCATATCCGGATTTTCTTCTCTTAATATCTTGGCTAAACTTGCCCAGCCTATCTTAAGCGGCGGGCAATCAATAATTTTTATTTCGACATCAGGTAATTCTGATCTTATCGCTGCAGCTAAACAAGGAAGCCCCAAAGGAAGCAGGAAATTATCGGATTCATTGATAAATGGCCAAAGGTATCTGGGCGGCCTAACTAGTAATATTTTTTTCATTTTAAAATTTATACTTAGTACAGTTTATTTCCCCGCCTGCCTACTGGATCAAAACCAAACAAACCCTCTAGTTTCCGGGGAATCTTTTCAGAAAGAATTGATAGGCTGGCGACAGCCAATGCTAATTTCTGGTTAAAAAGAGAACAGCTTTTCTTATGCGGTAAGGCAGGGTCTCCATTAAAAAAATAGTTAACATTCAAACAGGAACCGGTTGAACGGCAAAGATTAAACAACTCGCAATCTCTCTGGCAATACTCAAACCGTTTATTAGTTTTTTTAATAAACTTTTGATATTTACCCCGATTAATACCGGTATCTACATGACCTAACCTAAATTCGTCAACACCCAAGAACGAAGTACAGGGATAGATCCATCCATCAGCTCCCACCGCAATCTGCCCTTTAGCAGCCGGGCAGCCTCCGGAAACTTCTTGGTTATAATACAACCTCTGCATAAGTTTAAAAAACCGGTTAAAAAAAGTTTTGCTGTAATTTAACTGCCCGGAAACGACATTATCAATATAACGCAATGCTAATTTCTCATACGCTTCATATAAAGACTTATAATTTTTCTTTGAACTAAAAAAGCTTGATTCCTGACCGGGCAGAATCTTATGGCAGGCATCTTCGCTTTCAAAAATCTCAACTCTCTCAAACCCTAAACCTCTTAAATGTTCATACAATTTAACCATATCGGAATAAAACGGGGTTACCGTAGTGCGGCCAACTAGCCTCTTCATAACCGACCTAGGCATTTTTTTAAGATTTGACAGGATTGTATCAAAACTGCCGCCATGATTAACAAACGGACGATTTCTGTCGTGGATAGCTTTCGGACCATCGATGCTGACAGCGATCTGCACTCCCTTGTTAAGTAATTTTTTAGCTACCGCTGGCGTTAAAAGGGTGCCATTTGTTGCTAATAAAAAATGAAAATTAACTTTCCATTCAGATTGCTTCTTCCGGCAATAATCTACTGTCGCCATTAAAGTATCCAAATTCAATAAAGGTTCTCCGCCATAAAAATCAACTACCAGCTCTCTATCCTTACCGCGCAGCTTAACCAAAGTGTCAACTGCTTTTTGAGCAGTATCTATGCTCATTTGGCCGGCTTTATGATCCTGGTTTTGATTTTTAATTCGCCCTTTTAAAAATTTGGTATTGGAATATTTACCGTGATCGTTCCAGCAGTAGATGCAACGAAGATTACAATCCGAGGTTAAATTCAGGGTTAAATCAGTAAGGCAGGCCGACAAATTTTTGTTAGCAGGGAAAGATGTACTTTTCTTAAAACAAGGGAAAAGCTTTATTACGTCAGAAGGAATATTGAGTGTTTTCCCTAAGGCTATAATTTTTTGTTCGGAAAGAAAACCTTTAGATAATGAAATTTTTTTATTCCATTTTCCCAGCAAAGCATATATCTCCGGGGGTAGGTCATAAAAATCTCCGGTAGACGTAGAGATGCCTACATGGCGGCCCAATTTATGAATTAAAACAATAGGTAAGATTATCTTATTAATAATAAAACCTCAAAAAAATATAAAAACTATGCACTACTATTTATTATATAGTTTAATTATTATTGGCTGCAGGATGCTTCAACAGGTTTTTAAAGGCTCTTTACCACAAAACCCTACCTGATCGGCAGTAACGAGAAAGCTTTGTTTTGGCTTTAGTAGTTTTATTTATTTTCTTAATTTTCATGAAACCCTCCTAGAAAAAATTATAACACTATTAAAATTTAATACAACTAAAAATATAGGAGCTTTTTTAGATAATCATGCCTAGCCCGCACCCTAATCCGGTATTTATTAACGTCGGGTGCAGACAAACTGATATTGCTTGATTAAAAATCTATAACAAAAAAGCTTGTAGACCTCCAGGAAACAGAATACAATGCAAACAGGATAGTTAATTAATTACAAAAAATAGTTAATACCACTTTAGGCATAATATGATTTATCCTTTAGTCAGCTTAATTACCTTTATAAGTGAATATCTTGATTCGGGCTTAGGTATGGGATATGGAACAGCTCTGACTCCGATTTTAATAATCATGGGTTTTGAGCCGCTAAAAGTAATTCCGGCAGTACTTATTTCGCAATTATTCACAGATATTGCCGCTTGCATATCACATCATAGACTAGAAAACGTCAATTTCAAAATCGGCTCAAATGATTTTAAAGCAGCCCTGCTATTAGGCGCGCTTGGTTCAATCGGGGTCACTATTGCAGTAATCACCGCGATAAAAATTCCCAAGAATATCCTAACATTTTACATAGGTTCCCTTGTCCTGGTCATGGGATTACTGGTTATTTACACTATCAAGAGAAAAATGCGCTTCTCTTGGAGCAAACTTATCGGAATAGGGCTTTTGGCGTCATTCAATAAAGGCATCTCCGGGGGAGGTTACGGACCGTTAGTTATGGGAGGCCAGCTAGTTTGCGGACTAAATGTAAAAAATGCGGTCGGAATAACTGCTTTTTCCGAAGCGATAACTTGTCTTGTCGGTTTCTGTGTCTATTTAATTACAGGTAGAATTATAGATTGGAAATTAGTAGGCTTCTTAATAATTAGCGCAATATTGGCTGTCCCAGTTGCTGCTTTAACCGTTAAAAAAACACCCTCGGATTCCCTCAAACGCTATATCGGCTTACTTATGATTGTCTTAGGATTATTTACTATTCTGAAGATAGCTTCCGGAAGCTAAAAGATAGGTGGCGGTAAAA
Organism: Candidatus Omnitrophota bacterium; assembly: GCA_041663665.1. Classification (GTDB taxonomy): domain Bacteria; phylum Omnitrophota; class Gorgyraeia; order Gygaellales; family Profunditerraquicolaceae; genus UBA6249. The sequence continues at coordinate 25,042 of JBAYMG010000002.1, forward strand.
ACTTAAAAAATATTTTAGTGCGCGAGGGGGGAGTTGAACCCCCAAGCCTTTCGGCACAAGCCCCTCATGCTTGCGTGTCTGCCATTCCACCACCCGCGCATAAATTCTTAACTGCTATTCTAGAAGTATAATTCTAAATTGTCAAAAGCTTTTCTTGAAACACTTCTATATCTTAAATTTCTTACAACAATATAAACCTGCTCTTAGATAATATTATTATAAAAATGTGAGTTAATTTTGTAACTACCATAAATTATCTTATCAAACTTTAGCTCAAATACTATTCCACTAAGGTGCCGCATTAAAACTTTCTAGAATTTTATCATAAACATTTTTTGCCATAACTTTATAACCTTTCGCATTACAGTGATTATCCAGCGCAAAATAATCTTTGATTTTAACACCGCTATCTTGCATTTTTTGGAAAACCAACGCATTATCTACGAATGGAACTTTCAGATCTTTTGCAGTACTTAATAAAATGGAGTTTATCAATCCAAAGATAGCTTTCTCTTTTTCAGGATAATTTTGCAGTATCATTTTTATATTATTCTTACGAATAATGCGTATAATTTCATGAATATCTGATTGTACCCAGCGCGTTATCTCATAATCCGTTAAGAACATAAGATTGCTTGAATGATAGGGATCTGTCTTTTCAAAATTTTTTATGAAAAAATTTATCTTCTCATCTATTACCTTATTCCATCCGACCTTATTCATTTCCCGCATATCTCTAATATGAAGATAAGCCTTGTTTTCTCCATTGATGTCCCGATAACCCGGATCAACTTTTATTGCTTTTATAAACCATGCTAATGCTTCTTCGTAGTTATTTTGCTGCAGATAAACTTGTCCGATAAAATCATAGCTTGCCGGAGAAGCCGGGTCAAAAATTATAGCTTCCTTAAAGACAGCTATGGCTTCGTTAGCTTTTTCTTTACTGGAAAAATATTGCCTATTATTAAGCCACAATTGTTCCCTAAACTCTACATATGTTTCTTCTTGATAACTCTCATGCCAATGCTTAGCAGTATTCTTACTTTTTATGTTATCTTGCAACAGAAGAAGTAACCTAAAAATACGGCTATTATAAAAAAAGTCATTTAAGAAAAAAGGCAAATTTTTTATATTTATGTTTTGTCTTCTTAAATAATTCCTATATTTATAGTAATTCGAAAAATTAGGCTGTCCGGTTTGAAGGATTATCAAATCAGGTTTTAGCCTATTTATATTGGCTTCTAATTTATCCAATAATTCTGCTGAATTTTCACAGTTAACCCCGCCATTAATTACCCTGATTATATTTTTGTTAAATTTATCATCAAGTAGTTGCTGCAAGTAATCCGGGTACCTTTTACCAAAAGGCGCTCCTACGCCCAAAGTAAATGAGTTCCCAAGGCATAGTACAATATAACTATTCCCCCCGTTAGGACTCGAAACCTTATTGCTCAGAGCCCATTTTTTTTGATAAATAAACCCGGTGACTCTTAAGCTGATTTCAAGTAAAAAAAGAACAGTAAATAATCCCAGGAAAAACATTAAGATTTGTTTTCTTATATGATGCATTTTAGTTCTTAAGCCTGGCTATTACAAAATCCCCTAATACTAAATAGTCCATTTCGCTTTTCCGGAAACAATTTAGCGCATCTTCCGGAGTGCAAACTATCGGCTCTCCCTTTAGATTAAAAGAAGTATTAATAATTACCGGGATACCGGTTAAATTTTCAAATTCTTTTATTAATTGATAAAGTTTCTGGTTAGTATTTTTATTTACTGTTTGCACTCTAGCTGTACCATCAATATGGACTATTCCCGGAATGATGCCTTTTTTTTCATTCCTTACTTTTGGCGCCAACAACATAAATGGTGATGTCCCTGCTAATTCAAAAAACTCATCAGCTCTTTCTTCCAAAACAACCGGCGCATAAGGCCTAAAAGGCTCTCTCTTCTTAACTTTTGAATTTAGTATTTCTTTGATATCAGGATTGCAGGGATTTGCTAAGATAGACCTATTGCCCAAAGCCCGGGGCCCAAATTCCATTTTTCCCTGAAACCATCCAATAATCTTACCCCTTGATATTTCTTTAGCAATGAATTTTGTTAATTCATTATCATTAAATTCTTTAAAGGCTATATTTTGATTTACTAAAATTCTTTTTATCTGGGTCTGAGAATACTCGGTACCCAGATAAGCATGATTCATAACATAGCTTCTGGGATTTTTCAAGATAGAATGATACAGATAAGCTGCCACCCCCAAAGAGCCTCCGCTGTCACCGCAGGCCGGCTGAATATATATTTCCTTAAAAGGAGTCTGTTCCTGAATTTTGCTATTCGCGACGCAATTTAAAAACAATCCTCCGGACAGACAGAGTTTATCAAGCTTTGTTTCACGGAAAATATGCCTGGTTATACTTACTAATGTTTCTTCTGTAAATTTCTGAAGGCTTGCTGCTATATCACGATGCCTGTCTTCCAGTTTACCTTCGGGCTTTCTTTCCGGGCCAAAGGCTTTTATGAAATTACGACTATACATTCTGGAGCCCTTGTTAAAACCAAAGAATCTTTTATCAATTAGATAACTACCGTCAGGCTTAACTGTGACAATTTTCCTAAGTTCATCCAAATATTTAGGCTCTCCGTAACTAGCTAAGGCCATTACCGTACCTTCTCCTTCGTGAGCGGAAAATCCAAGATAAGTAGTAATAGCCGTATACAATAAACCCAATGAATTAGGGTATTCTAATTCTTTAATAATTTTTATATTATTCCCCTGGCCTGCCCCATAAGTCATTGTCGCCAATTCCCCGACTGCGTCCGCAGTTAATATAGCTGCCTGCTCAAATGGAGACATTAAAAAAGAACTGGCGGCATGTGACAAGTGGTGTTTGACAAAAAAAACCTTGCCTTTAAAGCCGATTTCTTTTTCCAAGATAATCGGCACGATCAATCTGTCCTGAAGCCAATTCGGCATTGTATTTAAAAAATTATTCAGGGAGAAAGGCCAGGCTTGCAAATGATCGAAGATAACTCTGGAAAATTTAAGAAATGGTTTCTCATAGAAACCGACGTAATCAATGTCATTGAATGATATGCCGCCAGCTTGAATACAACAGTTTATGGCTTTTATCGGGAATTCCGATGAGTTCTTTATGCGGTTAAGTCTTTCTTCCTGGATAGCAACAACAACTTTACCATCCTTTATTAAAGCAGCTGCGGAATCATGATAATGGCAGGATATTCCCAGTATGTTCATCAAGATAGTAATTTAAAATAAGGCATAATTAAAAAATAATTAAATACCGGCATAAATAAATGAAGTTACTACCACCGGGCCGATATAATAAACCAAGGCTGCCAATAAAGTAAGCACAATAAATATCGGCAGGAGAAAAGCTAATTTATGTTTCCTCACAAGATAAAACATTTCTTTTAAAATATATAATATTTTCTTCATCAGTTGGCTTTCCTTAGCCTATGCTTGTCTTAAGCTGCCGTTGGCTTCCGATTCATAATCGGCAGCTTCTTTCCAAAAGGATTCATTTTGTTTATAATTCTTAATTAAAAAATCGCGTTTAAAAATAAAAAGTGCAATAAGAGTTAACCCGAAACCTAGAAAATATAAAATAAATAAAAAAGTTGTAACCAAAATTTTTTGCACTAATCTGACAACAAGTTGAATTATTTTTTTTATCCGCGTTAACATTATCGTCATAGCCTCCAGCTAAAAATTTGGCTTTCAATCAAAATTATTCGGTAAATCGATAATTTAATTTGTCCCCGATTGAATTCAATAATTCCTTAGAGAAATTAACTTCCAAATTTTTTAAAGCCTCTTCCCTGGTCAACAGGCCTTCCCGAATAAGCTTACTCATTTCAACATGATAATGTGTATACCCGTAATCCTTCATAGCATTATGGACAGAAATAAAATTCAGGTAACAATTGGTTGAATTGGCCGGATAACTTAGTTTTGGCAATTTCCATTTTAATTCTCTTTTAATTATTCCCACATATTCCTCTGAATTAAAAGGTAAAAACCAGTGCGGCGATAAAACTACACATTTCTGCCTCATTTTAGCTCTGAGCAACACTTCTTCCATACTCCGGGGAAAGTTTTTATACTTGGGGTTATTTTTTAGGTAATTATCTAAAAAATCGTTCGTCGCTTTAGCCATAGAGTAAAATTCGGGCTGATGTATACTGCAACCGCATCTTGACATTAACGGTTGTTTTGTGGACTGCCCCTTAGTCCAGCCAGCAATAATTATCGGGATGTTAAACCTGAATGCCATTTTAAAAGCAAGATCCATATACCAAATACTGCAGGGGTGGCAGAGTACTGCCTTAGAGTTTGTTTTAACTATTTCCGAAAACATCTCTTGCATAAAATCACTCTTAAATGACAAAAAATCAACCCCTAATACTTCTACGGCGTTTTTTACATTTTCCAGTGCATCTTCTGTTTCAAACCCATGGTCAAATGTAAAGGCCAGCGGATTTAATTTATATCTTTTCTTCATATAATACAGTGCTGAAGTGCTATCTTTGCCTCCGCTACACATGACCAGGCAATCATATTCACTTCTGCTTTTATACATATTTAATAATTTAATAAAATCCGTCTCCAAAGATTTATTCAGCGGCTGCTCTGTTTTTTCATAGTCAAGACAAACACTGCAAATTCCCTCTTCATTAAGGCAGATATCCGGCTTAGATTCGGGCAAGACACATCTTTTGCAAATCATTCTAAATACTCCAAGTTAATTAAAAAATACTATTTTGATAAATAATTATCTTACTGCTATTTACTCTGTCCGCTTATCAAATCTATTTTATATAAATTTTTGCTCAAAATATTCGTTTATAATCAAATATACATTCCAATTTCTTCTTACCAACAGAGAAATAAGTATAAATAGTATTATACTGCTCAAATAACACAAATCAAACATTTCGAACAGAATATATTAATTCTGTTCGAACATTCACAATTTATTAATATAAGTAATATTCCCGGTTTTACGAATAATTATTCAACTGGAAACTGCTTTAGAACAGATATTTCTTATCTTTAGGAGTTTTAGAGAGATAAATTTTACAGTGTCTTTTTAAAAGATGAGAAGGTTAAAAAACTATTCTAACGAAGTGAGAGGAATTGCGCCCTATCTGCCTTGAAGAGAAACCAACATTTCCCTTAATTCTAATTCAGTCCCTAAGACACGATCTTCTTCTATCCTCATAATATCTGCGATACAGCCGAGAAGACTATTCATCCCCCGGGCTAAATTTCGCTTTTGAGAATAGGCCAAAATATAGTCTTTAATTCGTTCGGGTGAAGGAATAATCCCGCCATTTAACATTTTCTGTATTTGGAACCACTCTAAATCAAGGTCAATACTATTTAACCTACTTATCTCTACGGGGTTTAAATTAACTTCTAAAGTGCCCAATGGCTGAACTATAGCAGGCATAACACGAAAGTCAACACCGCCGGGATTAAAAGGACTAACACTATTTTCTATTGCCCCGTCTTCTTTATCCAAATATTTTCTGCCGAGAGGAACAACCGTATCATCCGGATATAAAACCGCTCCTTTGAATAACTGTGGCCAAAGTTTTAATGGGTCAACTCCGATATCATTGGTTTTACGATCAATTAATGCATATATCCTTGAACCAGAATTCCAATTCATAACCCCACGCATCTCAACTGAGTCAATGCCTTCCACTAGTTTAAAATGTTGCGCTACTGCATTTACAAGCTCATTATCTTCTTCAATGTCAACAAGGACTTGTAAATGCAAGTGAATAGGCAAAACACCATCCATTCGAGAAGAAAGTTTGAATTCTCCGATAACTTGGCCTGCCTCCACCCTATCACCAATTGTTACTTTAGAAATAATATGGCCATACCGAATAAGCATATTGTCATCGGTCAACACTATAATATCTTCATTGCCTTGCGAACCAGTAAGTACGCGCCCGGAAGTAATCGAATGAATTAATGTGTTTTTTGGTATTGGAGTTACCTTGCCATCGTTTCTTTCATATTCAAAAATATCCACCCCATTATGGATTACAGATGCCTGGTCCTGGTTACCCCAATGCCAATTCGAACCAAAGCCCGCGCCTTTTCGGAACACAAATGCCTTAAAATCAGGCAGGTCGCTTGTTGATATCGGCAGTACAGCCTTTATCGTTTCTAAAGCAACCGGTGAATTTTCTCGGTCGGGAATTTCTTCAATCGTACTTCCCGAGCGGTAGCTATGTACTAACAACACAGCATTTCTTTTAGGTAAATGTTCAATGTTTTTCTGAAGAACACCAAAATCTCGCTTCTTCTCTTCAGGCGCACCTTTACTCAACCATTCGGGTATATTCGAAATATAAATTACCGAAGCCATCAAGCCCTTCTCTTCTAAATAAAGAGCGATCTGATCCATTTTTTGCGAATCTAATAAACTCCCGGAAACCCCCAATATCCTGCCCTCCTGAGTCATTGTTTTTATCTTGTTAAAATTATTTTCATTTGCCAGCCAGCTTTCTTTTCCTCTCAAAGAATCTTCTATTTTTATTTCACCCGGTACAACCATTGCCTCAACCATCCCTTTTAACCCAAAATTTCTCCCGGAATACTTACTCCAAAAATCTCTAGCCGCTTCTTTTGCCTCCGGAGGAAATTGCTTTTCTATGTTATTCCAAATAAGTTCCTTTAAACCTTTCCTGGCAGCTTCGTCGGTTTCCTCAATTTTTTTACGTAGAGCTTGATAAAGTTGCGCCAAAGTAACTTCCTTTAAAAACTCTAACTCTTGGCTATTAAATTTAATACCTGCCAACAAACCTAAATATTCTGCCCGGCTTTGCGACATAGAAATTAAAGCCGCTCTTATGGGCATAAATATTTCAGTAACATAAGGGTTTGCATCTAGAATAATCGCACGGTTAAAATCTCCATGGCATAAACGCGATAAATTTACTCCAGAATAACCAACACCTAAGTATACTCCCTTTTTATTGGTCATTGAACCAAGTGTACTTGCCCAATCCCTTTCATTTGTACCAAACCATTGCATGCCTACAGACAGCCAGGCTAGTTTTTCTTTTTCTTCCTTAGTTTTGACTTTACCAAATGCGCTGCCGAATTTTTCAATGAATTTAAAATATTCCTCTAAATTTTCTGGCTCCAGATAAGTCAACCCCGCTTTATCAAATGCGCTACGTAAAGTATCCGGCATTAACGAATTTTCTTCCAGCTCAACAGAAGAGGCGCCTAATTGCCGGCTTCCGGATAGCAAGCCTAAAGGAGAAGACGCCTTTTCTATCACTGTTACTTCAATTTCTGATGAATCCCCGGTAGCTAAAGCACCTACGATCCCATGAGCTTCCGGGCTATATTCAACATCCCCTAAAATAGCCGTAACCTCAGTGGCTCCATTTTTCGTTGTTTCAGCAACACCAAGTTCCGGAACTCTCGGCATAGCTATATTACAAACGAATCCGCCGCTAAAATAACTCCTGACACTTTGACCATAAGGAGTATAAACTGGCTGCTGAATATTATACTCACCATCTTTAAATGATTTTTGATAAGCCATAAAGTAAGCAGTTTTAGACCATGAGGTTTTAGAAATCAATCCCTGCAAATCTTTCTTATTTATAAATTCATAATATTTACCGGCTTTACCATAGAATCTAGCCTTAAACCACTGGGCAAGAATTAAAGAATAATAAACCTGCCTTAAGGGTGCATATCTTTTAGAGGTATTTATCTCCTTATTCAGTTTCGGGACAATCATTTCTCTTACAAGCTGGCTGGAATATTCATTAAGAATTTTTAACCGGGGATCATTAAAGCTATAATTAGCAGAACCTTTAAGATAATCCTGTTCTAACATTACTTTGAGCGTTGCCTTGTAAACATAAGCATTATCCCTGGTTTCACAAATAATTATTTCACCTGGGACTATCCAGGGGCGAGTTAAAGTAGGAATGGCGATATTTTCAGCCCCTAAGAGCTCACCTGCCTTCTTATAGAGTTTTTCCCAGTACGCCTTACCTTCAACAGTATCCGGAGAAGTAAACTTAGCAGTATCTTTTTTTAGTTGCAGGTCGGCTTCCAGAAGAATTTTACCGACATCGGTTTTAGCCAAATCTGAATCAATAATGCTATTTTCAGAATCGGGACGCAAGTTGACCCAAAAAGCGTCATTAGGCAAAGTTAACCCGATAAAAAAATAATTCAGAAGGGTTTTTATAGTTTTCTCTATTTCATTTTTCTGAACATCCTTTAAATCGCCTTTATCAAGCAAGAGCCTAAAATTATTTAAATTGTTATTATAACCTAAGGAGCGTAAATGTAGCGCTCGGAATTTATCCGGAATAGATGAATTATGAAAAGCAAAAATACTGCCTGAGGCATCAAGCTGGCCGGCTACTTGCGCAAAGCCAGATTGCCCAAATAAAAAACAAAAACACAGTAAAAAAGATAGGATTCTATTAAGGTTACGCATAGTATTGATATTTTTTATTAGTTTGTATTTGCCAGCTATATACTCTTAAAAGTATATAATATAAGCAGGGGATTTCAAGGGTGTTTGTAGAGGATTTTGAAAACGTTTCCTTTTAATATCACGTTTTAAAACACATTCAATTTTAGAGTAAATTTTATTTTAACCTATCCATAGACCCTCAATGCGTACTCGAAGGCCGTCTTTGGTTTTAGACATCTGATTGATTAACCCGCAATGCCGCCATTGAAGCATGCAATATCGCGGCTTAAAATAATATCTCCTTCCGATATCTAGATTTTGCCTCTTATCCCTTACTATGCCTTCATAAGCAGTAGTATTATAATACCCGATGTTAATCCCTTTCTCCCGCGCCAGCAAGGGTCCGACAATGCACCAAACAACGGTACCGTTAAAGTAATCGGGCTCTTCTACCACTATACCCGCATGCGTAACTGGGCAACCGCAGGAAATCCAAGCAGGCCTTCCAAATAAAACATCCCCTTTTTTAATCCCTAATTTTTCTACATTAGTAGGGTTAAATAATATAATATTTTCTCGGGGGCCTGGTTCACCGGGAAATTTATCTAAAATAAAATCATACTCTCTGTCCAAGCTATCCTTCCAGGTAATTTCTTCTGACTTTAGTTCAGAACCATTTATAGATATAGTTTTCTTTTCCAGAAAAATACACCGTTTAGCTGCTTCCGGATCTTCCGATATTACTTTGCTGAATTCTCCACAAGTCTTAAGCCCGCATAGCCCACAATCTTTTCCAGGCAAGCATACCTCTGAATTATTATTATCCATTACTCCCCCCTATAAAATAGATCTGACTCTAATGTCCTTAGCACTCCAAAATGTGCTTCCTTGCCGATCTCTTTCTTGCCTACGCAAATAGTACATACCCCTACAGGAGGATTTCCTTTAAGCAATAAAGGCGGACTAATATGTTGTGTATTCTCAATTCTTCTTGCAATAAGTTCAGTGTTAATACCATGCAAAGCATCGGTCTCAATAACGGGAATCTTTGTCGTTTCGTTGATATTAGCCCTAAAGACCTCTCTTTCTGCCTGAGATACCAAATCGATCTTTGTAACGACAGCTACATCAGCTAAGAAAAGCATTGGCCCGATTTTTCGCGGCAGACTCATACCACTTGTGGCTTCCAATACCACCATACCAAAAGAACCGCTAATATAAGGGGAACATCTTAAGCACAATCCTGCTGTTTCAATTAATAGCACATCAGCATTCTCAAGCTCGGCCCATTTTATGGCATCTCCGAGAACCACCACGTTGCAATGGTCCGGGCAAAGATCTGCGGAATAAACTTTTTTAACCGGAATTGCAAATTCTTTCGCAAAAAGCTCATCCTCATCGGCAAACTGAACATCTATCTTTAAATATGCCAAGTGGCGCTTTTTAGCCAACAGGCTTCTAATGACCTGTTTCAACACTGTCGTCTTGCCGCTTGCCGGAGGACCGGCACATATAACTACTTTCATATCTTGCCCTCTTTAACTTTAACCCAAGTACCCCAACGATAGCAATTTCTTGTGAAGCTCTTCCTTAGTGATGCATTCTCCAACTCTTATGCGTGCCCTAAAATCCAATAGAAGATCATCTAACTTTTTAATCTCCTCAGCTACCTGTTTTTCTTCTTCCGAAGTTACAATCAATTTCTGCATCGCTCCATTCTTCATTACTATCCTGAAATCCGAAAGCAAAGCTATACGCGGATCATGAGTAACAAAAACAAAAATCTTCTCATAATGTTTTAAAAGCTCGATGGCTTTTGTACGGTTGATGCCGGCATTTTCTATCTCATCCAAGAGGATAATTGGAGAACTGCCGATGATCACGGCATCGGCTACCAAGAGCGCCCGTGTTTGCCCTCCGGACAATTCAGTCATCGCGCTCTCCCGTATTACAGGCTCCCCCGTCAACTGATTGGCAAACTCCAGTGTCTCCTCGACAACCAAACTACCTATATTTGTCTTTCTGATTTTGGCATGGAGTTCTAAAAAACGGTAAACCGGAAGATCGGAAAGAAAATTAGTATGCTGGGTAATTAACGCTACAGGATTTTCTGATGGCTCATTGCCAAATTCATCCGGCAGAGCGGAATCATTAATAAGCAGACGCCTTCTAGAAGGAGTATTTACGTTGGCAAACAGTTCTATATCATGAACTAATGCCGTCTTGCCTGAACCTGTCGGGCCGACAATACTGACAACATCGCCCATTTTAAAACTTACTTCACTTACCTGTTCCTGCTCCCCCGTTCTTCCATAACCGCCGATTATCGTTATTTTCTTAATTTCCATAGGTAATTTTTCCCACAGCTAACCCTTTAAACGTAAGCCGCATACTAAACTAAATCCGCAAGTTTTAAATGTTCCAATTTATTTGATACATAATCTCTTATTTCCTTTAAAACCCGCGTAACCTTTTCTTCTTTCTCAACCGGAGTATGTGAAAAAAAATACTTGCTTACTGATTCTGTGGGCGCCAGGGCTCCATCCATTAAACGTACAATCTGAGCTAGAGTTATCTTACGAGCAGACAATGCCAATTTATACCCACCCTGCGACCCGGTTTTAGTTACCAGATAACGCTTTTGTTTCAAAAGCAGAAATAATTGCTCCAAATACTTTTTGGGAATATTATATTTAGAGCATATTCTACTTATTTTTATAAAGCCTTCTTTCTCGTAGCGGGCAATATAAATAAGCGCCAAAAGCGAATATTCGCTCTTTGTAGTGAGCTTCACGTTATATTCCTTTCATTTAATTGTCTATGTAAATTATAGACAATTAAATTTATTTTGCAAGGGAAAAATATCACTTAGGTTTAAAAAACTTAGGGGATTTTAAAGAAACAAGTGCGGTTGGACTACGTAACGTTAATTAATGTTCCGGATAGAAATAATTCGTTTCAATAAGCTGTTTTTTTGCGAGCCCTTGCCTAAAGAAAGATCACTAACCACTACTCGATTAAGAGCCCGGACAATATCGCCTCGCCATACTTTTTCCCGATAGCCATGCGTCTCATGTATCACATAGGGCGAACCGGCATACATACCCAAATACAAAAGTATATGGCCTTTTAGCTGCAAAACAGTAACACCGCCGATAGCTTGTTTATGCAGAATACTTAGTTTCAACCCATTGCCTGATTTTTCCGTAAAAATACCTAAACGCTCTCCAACTTCACCCTGAGCCGAAGAATTTCTTGGCAAAATTATACCGGTTGTTGCAAAAATTGCCTGGAGAAAACTAGAGCAATCCAATTTACCATCCTTGCCTCCCCAACCATAAGGAGTATCGAGAAACTTAAAAGCCTGCTGAATAATATGACGCGGCGTATACGGTAAATACCCCTCATTGACATCTTCCTTCTTCACATAAGCCGGCTGGTTGACAAATTTTCCTTCTTTCCCCTGAAAGGGAATAAAAATTTTGATTGCTTCAGAATTAATATTTCCGTTAAAAGAGAACCTTGACCCCATTCTCACATAATCAAAATGTTGCGTTAAGGCTGGATCTAAAAAAATTCCTGTTTTATCGCTAGTCACAACCACAAAAGGTTTTGCTCCCCCAAAACTCTTAAATTCATCAATACTACAAAAGGCAATTCTTTCTTTTTTCGTCCAGCCCGAACTTGCCGGTGTGTGAGCGTAAGCCCAAACGCCATCCCTGCTTTCATGTAAAATTGCTAAAGGTACACCGATGTCCAAAGAGCTATTCTGAAGCTGATCAAAAGCAATATCTGCGGGTTCTTGAGTCAAAATTTCTTCAGTTGGCAAAATCCGCTGGTCAGCATAATAACAGATAAACCCATACCGCACATTAATTCGGTCGGGTATTGCCTCAAAATTCATCTGCTCTTTTATCCGCCGGTAAAACTTCTTACCTATTCTTTTTGCGTCTCGATTGTAAAGTTTTTGCTTTGATAGGCTGGTTATTTCTTCCGCTAAAGAAAGAGCTAGCTCTTTACCAGGATAACTGGGACCAATCCGGGTAATGTTCTCCGTGAGTTTGAGCTCATTTTCAATTTTTGAATTGAATAACGCAATACCTGCGGAATCCAGGATTATTCTATCCGCAAAAGGATGGCGTTTAATCCAAAACCCGGGACTTTGCATCCCTCTATGCGTATTAGGAATTACATCCGGAGGAGCGTAATACTGTTTTTCTCTAACACCGCATCCCAGCATCAACAGCAAACAAGAAATCAATATAAAACAGCATGGTTTCTTCATCTTTTTATATTACCTCTATTCTAAAAATGAGAACAAGTTATATTTAAATTGCAAAAAGGCAGGAATTGATAATTGCGTGTGTTAGTATAAGTAATAACTATACCTCTAGACACGCAGATAGGTATTATATAATATTAGAGGCAGATATCAAGAAATTCAGCTTATTAAAGATAGATTAGTGGAACCTTTGTTACATTTTAGATATTAACTCCCATATAAATAATGTTACGCACAATATAGAAAACAATAAGAAGGGTATTTTCTCAAAAATCCTTCCGGGGTCTTTTACAATGGTATTCTCTTCGCAAGCCAAATAGAAAAACCAAACGGTCCAAATAATAACAAATGGTAACAAAATAACCGGATTAACATCATGTTGCGTATAGAAAATGCCCATTAAACAATAAGAGATACAGAGAGACGTTATCATGAAAAATAGTAATTTCTTCCTGCTATAATAACTCATACTCTTCCGAAAATTTCCTAGCTGCTCTTTGTCCTGGATCAAGCCGATCTCTCCAAATCTTTTGGAAGACATTAGAAAAATACCGAAAAACCACAAAGCGAATACGATAACTACAGGAAACATCTTGTGGATATCCACAGCGACAGCATACCACCCGATGAGAAACCGTATAGGGCTGTTTAGCGCCTCAGAAATAAAATCTAGAAATGGCCTATCTTTTAACCTTAAAGGCTGTAAATTATAAAATAACGCATTCACAAAATACAAAATAAACAATAAGGTTATAAGCCATTTTTTAAGAAAGATGGCGATACCAAATCCCAACAAATAAATAAACACCGAAGACAAAAAAACACTTACGGGTTTTAACCTTCCGGAAGGCAGCATCCTATTCTTTTTTTGAGGGTGGTATTTATCGTGTTCCATGTCAGAAATTTCATTAATCCCGTAATTTCCCGAGGAAATTAAACAGCCGGCGACCATCGCAAGCAAAATAGTCCGCCAAGCGTTAAAATCTGGCACACGAAGTAATATAACGGCGCTTATCCCTCCCAAAAGAATAAGCAGATTTTGATACCATCTAATTGGCTTGAAAACTGAAAGAAAATCTTTATTTATTGCCTTAAATATCATTTTTCTCAATATTTATTTGGAAGTGTGTAATTATAACTATGCTATAATGTATGAATTCCGGTTTTAAAATATCTTAAGTGCTAAACGCCCATGGATCGAAAGATAAAAATAGGACTTTTAATATTTGCTCTGTTTAGCCTGGTTTATTTCCTTTCCGTAAGAGGCAACATAGAAATAAGCGATACCGGCTTTTCCGTACAAACAGCCAAATCAATTGTTACAAAGCATTCTTTATCAATCCAGGAATGCCGTGGAGGCTATTCCTATAAATCAGAAAAAGATGCCAAATGTTATTCTAAATTCGGGTTAGGTTTAGCCTTAATATTTACCCCTTATGTACTCTTAGGAAAAATAGTAGCCACCTTAAGTAGCCTACCAGAGGCCCAAACCATTAATTTTCTTATATCTTTTTATAATATATTTTTCGGAGCAGGAGCTTGCGTCGTAATGTTCTATATTATCAAATTTTTCGGAGGCTCCGATAGAATTTCATTAAATATGGCCTTATTGTTAGGACTTGGAACTTTCTGCTGGCGTTACAGCATCTGGGACTTTTCTGAAGCAGCACAAATGTTTTTTCTCGCACTTTCTATTTACTGCGTCCTAAGGAATAGCATCAAAAGCCTCTCTTGGGGTGCGTTTTCTTTATGCTGCTTGCTCTTGCTAAAAGCTATCTATATTATTTATATTCCTATTTTTATTATCTATATTTTAACAAAAAACAGGCAGGATGCAAAAGATACTTTAACGCGGGCAGGCATGTTTCTTTTAATCATTCTGGCGGGTTTCAGTCTTATTCTTTTATTAAACTATATTCGATTTGGAGAATTTTTTGAATTCGGCTATGGGTTGGAAGCAAGGGAGTTTTATTTTCTGGGAATCCAAGAACATGTAAAAAAATTATTGTACTGGCTTGATAAGGGAGTATTTATTTATAACCCCTTATTTATTCTTGGCATACTGGGATATTGTAAACTATTTAAATTATTCCAGAAAGAAGCGATTTTTTTCCTCTCCATTATTACCTTTCATCTCCTTCTTACCTCCATGTGGTATAGTTGGCATGGAGACTGGTCCTGGGGGCCAAGATATCTAGTACCAACGGCTCCGCTCTGGCTAGTACCCTGCTTTCTTTTCTTCAACAAAAAGGGTATAGTTAAAATCGTATTAATTTTGTTTATTTTTGTATCTTTATCAATACAGATTGTTAGTATTCTCCAAGGCAATCTTGAATACCTTACGATATGCAATACTCACAACCAAGAAGGATTTAAAAAAGGGATGCCGGCTCAAATTATCGGAGCAGCAATAACTTTAAAACATAAACTTATTAAAAATGATAACGTATACAGCCTCTCGGAGTTTGGAGTAAATTCCAATACGCAGATAGATGTTTCTCAGGCTGGTTATAGGGGATTTGATTTTTGGTATCTGCACTTAGCAAGACACTTTAATAAACCTTGGTTAAAATATCTGCCGTTATTATTTTTGCCTTTTATAGCTATCCTTTTTATCCGCCTTTTTAAAATAACCGCAATATAGCTACCCGTGAAAAGGATAGAATTTGCCCCCTCTTCTCTAAATAAAACCCTCTGTAAGTAAAGTACCTGCAGAGGGTTAAAAAACATTGGTTGCGCGCATTGGTATAGGTAATAACTGTATCTATCAATACACACAAGCTAATTATATAGGAAATTGGGCAGATATCAAGGAATTGTAGGCTATAAGAGATAGATTTTGTGTCACTTTTGTCACCTTTTTAAAGAACTATATCTCTCTAACTTATTCGTAAACAGAGAGTTAACGCATGTCACCTCTTTCAGGGGTGACATGCGCCAAAAAAACTACTATTTTTTCACAAAAAGAACAAACATTATTAAACAAGTGGTTTTAACAATTTCTTTAATACACCTACGTTCTTTAACACAGCTGTGTCTTGAGGATTGACAAAAACAATAAAATTCGCAATGCCTAATAAGTGTTTTAGATAATTAGCACGTGTATTTCTTATCCTCTGGAGATGAGAATCTAACCCGAATTTCTGTATATAATACATTTCTTGCCTAAATTTTTTCCGAAGCATCTTAGAAACCTGCAAATTTTTATTTGTTACTATCCCCGTAACTTCTTGCCTTTGATGAACATGCATTAGACGAGTTTTAGTTTCATTAATAGATAATTTCTCAGATGCTAAAACGCTTTTAACAAAATTTATCATTGATCCAGACTTAATAGCACCAGAAAAAGTCAAGTCATCAGAATACCTTGTAAATCGAAAACCATATTTCTTAGAAAATCCGGCTATTCTTTTATCGATATTCATAGCAATTAAATTGGACAACGCAGGACTAGTAGGAGCTCCTTGAGGTAAACTACCATCTAAACAGCACAAATTCGCAAACATTGTTGCAACAGGCTTGCTATACCCGAATTTCCTAAAGAGACTAAAAACTTTCCGGAATTTAATCGAACCGAAAAAGTCTTTTATATCAATCGTGAGCACTTTTTCTTGTCTAAGATGAAATCTGGCATTTTCCTTTATCGATACTCCCGAGACATAGGCTTTTGCATATTTACTACATTCACATTTTTCCAAAATTTCCTTTAAAATCCATCTTTGGATTTCCTTTAGGGAAGGTAGCGGTTCCGCAATCTCACGAGAACCACCAGATTTTTTTTTAATAGTAAAAGTCCTATAAAACCAGTGGGGAGAATTAGACGCCTTTATCAAATATGACAATTTATACCCTACCAATAAAGCCAAATGTTGCTGATTATAAATTATTGGAAGATTTTGTTTAAAAAGGTAAGCTGCATAATTTAAACATTTATTTATCTGGTCTGTATCAAAACCATTGCGTTCAGCCCCTGCTGTAAACTCTTTCTGATATTTTTCCCAAAGAATATTATCCACAACATCTCCATACTAATGAATCTCGATAACCCCATTACCAATCAGTTTCTTCATCTTACACTAGAACAAATCAAAATTTGTTCTAGTGTCGTGCCGGCTTTAGCTGGCACGGAATGAAGATTGTGAGCGCAACTCCAGTTGCGCGAAACAGTCTTCATTCCAAGGCTTGAAAGCAAGTTCCTCTCAGGTTGACGACTCGCCAACCCTTGTGACCATAGCCACAATGAGCTAATGGGGTTATCGAGATTCATTAGGCATCTTTCTTTTATCAGGTATATATATTTCGTCTTTACTTAATTTTCTAACCCTATATTCTTCTTGGAGGCTAATCCATCCTTCTGTGTTTTTCCTACCAAATTTTTTATTTAATGCTGCTAACTTTTCTAAACCGCTTCCTGTTAAAACTAATTGGTCTCCCTTATTTTCAGCATAACCTTCTTTTTCAATAGAATGAATCAAGCTAGCGATTTGAGAATATTCGAGTCCGGCTTTCCTCAAGCTATAAACTCCTCCATTATTCTTAAGGATCTGTAATAATAAAATAAGGTATTGTTCTTGCATACAAGTTAACCTGCTGAAAAAGGTGCAATAAATTTTTTCCCATTCTCCATGGAATTCTCACACCAATATACAGGGAAAGTATTATTGGGCGTTCTTGACATCATAGCCACAAGCGCTTCCGTCCTATTGTAACCAAAATTATATTTTTTCTTCACTTTTATTAAACTTTCAATAGATTCCATAATCCTTGATTTTGTTTCTCGTTCTGGATTTAAATAACTATCACTTATTCCTCTTTTTCTTATTATGCGTGAAAAAACTCTGATTCCAAGCCTGCTTAATCGTTGCACCCCCATTTCTTGTGCTACAAGAGAAACAACGAGAATCTTATTGTAATCTGTAATCCCAGCAAGACGACACATATCCTTCACTGCGGTTTCTCCAGTCTCTCCCGATCCAATAAAATCATCAACTAAAATTAACATTGCCGGGATAAAATTTATGTCCTTGGGGATTGCCAAAGGACTGTCTATAAGACATATTTTCTTACCGCGAAATAAATCGTTGTTCGAAAGGTGTGATATTTTAATAAGATACCTAGTAAAAATGGCGCTTTCATTTCTAGTCTCATTTTCTCTTTTCTCCGGATAAGACTGTAATGGCAAAATATAGATTTTATTACAATCCACCAATAATTTTTTTTCAATCATAAATAAAGAAGCATACAAATAAGATTCATATTTATTAAGCGTAACCCACAGAAATTCTCTAGTTAATTCAAAAATTAAACCTTGCTGTTCTGGGCTAAAGTGTTCTAACGCCTGGCAAAAACGATCATATTCTTCCCTATGATCTTCAATAGACCATCCGTTTTTATTAAATATTTCTGTGAGCTTTTCTAGGGCAACTAGACTGATATTCGTTTTCATTATTAAAGATCCACGTTCAATGTAAAAAAATTATTTGCCACTACATACGCATACCAAATATAATTATACCTCAGAAATTAATGATAACAAGCGCACAAAAACTGCATAAGTACTGACATTTCAAATAAAACTCCATCAAATCCCTTATCTTTCTTTAAGTACTTATTATACGCCTCTTCCCCAGATACTAAATGGTATTTCTTCTTCTTAGAATCCCATTCAAACTTGATCCTTGTCTTATCTGGGGCTCTTGTGGACAGGGTTGAGAATGTCTTTTTTAAGCTCCTTGCAAGTTCTTCTTCATTCCAACCGTGTTTCTTACAATTCTTAAGAAGATATTTTTCACGAAGCTCTCTAATGTAATCTGTCATCATTTCATCTTCCGTAACTGGCTTATAGGAAGAAGGTAATAAATCATCTATGGTTTTCTTATCATAAACAAACCTCTGATACTCTGTTATCTTATTCTCAGAAATCCAGTTATCTATGCTTCTCTTATGAAAGACTACTTTGCTCCTAGGTAGCTTAGAAAATGGCATTTTTTGGCCATTTACCCAGGTTTTTATGGTGCTAAGAGGCACACGCAGGTAATCCGCCACTTCTTCTTCATTAAACACCTGTCGGCTTGTTTTCTTGATTAGGGAGGCTTCCTGGAGGGATCTTTGATCTAAAAACTCACCACAATGCTTGCATTTAATGGCTTCTTCCTGGATTTCTTCTGCGCAGAAAGGGCATCTCTTCATCTTCCAAACAGAATATTGGTTCGCTGTTGAATTATTCTTGCATTGAAATAGGTAAAGTTTCTTGCATTAAGCGAAAAAGGCTCTATGTTTAGGTCTAGCCTATTTTGCATGTCTCTGGGGATAACTCCATTATTATTCCTTCCTGGGTTGATAACAAATGAGCGTATCTCAAAACCACCTATCCTCCGCAAAAGACTGAATATTTGTTCAATTCTTATACGCTTCTTAGAATCAGTAGGTTGAATAGCCATTACTACACCCAGGGCATGTCTATCTTCAAGCACTGCTCTTAAAAATCTCCACAACTGACTAATCGTAGCCTTGGGGTTTTCTTGGAAAGAATCTGGAATAACATATAATCTACGCAGCGGATTAACCGTTAGATTTTCCATTATATACACGCGTAAGTCTCTAAAAAAATTACCTGTTCTTTTTCCACCACAACCCGTAAGACTTCGTATAATTGCGCTTTTACCAGACTTGCTATACCCAATAATTGCAATAAATTTTTTCATTATTAACTCCTATTTTAGCTCTACCCAACCATTAGGTTTTACAAATAAAACTTTTTTGTGATCAATAATGTAATCTAGTTCAAAAAATTTATCGATATTAATAATATCGCTATCAGTAAAAATTTTATAAATCAGGAATTGTGGCTTTAATGAACAAACAAAAAATACAACATTTTTATTACTCTCAAATTTTATTTTTTTAGAAGAAATTAACTTTTTCAAATCTCCGGCATAATGAAGCAGGAGACCTTTTGTATTTTTTGTATTTGTTTTTAACGTACCTCTGTTAACACTTTCAAGCACATGAAACAACACGGCATCTTGCTGGGGTTCTTTGATCAATTTTTCAAGGTCTTGTATACAGGTTACTGTATGGGCTTTGAATTCTACTATTGTACTTCTTTTATATTTCTCATTCCCAATATCATAAATAGATAGATCTATAGACCCGGAACTTTCAACCCCACATTTACTTTTAAAATTATATTTTCTTACTGTGGGTGTTTCAACAGAAAACCTTATTCCTCTTTTTTCCAGTTCAAAGGCAAAAAGAAATCTGGCTTCTTGTTCACTTATCCTAGTATATGGTTTTCCTTTATTTATTGCCTTGGGAAAAATTAAATTTGTATAATCATCTGCATGACAGTATAATTCGTTTTTCATATCAAAAAGCTTCTTGGACACAGAAATGGCTATTTCTTTCAATTCAGATATCTTTTCTTCGTTTATCATTTTGTCTTTATCCATGCAAATATTAATTATATTTTCCATCAGTATAATACTGCTTATACACTTATGCGCCTTTAATGCTTAAAAATCAACATCTCTAAGAAAACTTGTGATTTTAGATGACTCCTTATCATCAATGCCATCCCACTTATTTTTAATGTTAATTTTTTCAGGAGGTCTTGAAAAACTTGCAATATAAGACTTGATGTCATCAATTTGCTTCTTCGTTTTTCCCACAGCAGTTCCATGTATCTCAATATCATGAGACAAAGGAGTGCCGTAATTTCCCTTATCCAAACCAAGAGCTTGTATATTTTGTTCATGATAAGCAAAACCTAGAAAATAAACCCGCTTTGCTTTTTGGAATATTTCCCTATAGTCTTCTTTTTCCAAAGGAAGCTCATGACTAATTCTAATCATTTTTGCCCGCTCGATGATTTCCTTGGCAAAAGTACTTCTAGACTGATCATTAATAAATTGACTTACTCCAAAATCCGCCTCACTAGCACCAAATGTTCCCACTTTGTCATATAATGGGAAAAGGTCTCTGAAAGTAACAGGAGTAAAATCATTGATTACTTTTGGTTGTTTCCTGTGCGCCTGCTGATAATTAAATTGCCAAGACATTATACCCAGCTTCCCATGAACATGTTGAATAGAGATTTCATCAAAAAAACTTGCAATCTTATTCTCATAATCATGTAAATTATATTGGGCCTTAATTGCTTTAAACAAAAAGATTTCTAATGAACGGTCGTAATTAAAAGTGATAATTTTTAGCCGGTTATTCTTAAGTTTTTTAAAATCTTTTCCAGTGTCATCTATGAGTCTTTCCCATAAATATCTATACCACCCCCATTTTAATCCAAAATTTTTATTTCCTTGAAACCGTCTTATGTCTTCACACTCGGATAAAGCAAAAAGTATAAAAAGTTTTCCTATCAAGCTATATTTTGTAGGAGATAATAAAAAATCGTCAATTGAAGGAGGATTTGCATCCTCCAAGTCTGCGGCGAATTTTTGGATATCATCAACAGAATAGGAACCGTTATCTTCCTTTTTTTCTCCGGAAATATCTAATAAACGCCAAAGTAGATGAGAATTTCGCAAGGAATGATTGACAATGTCTTTGGGAGACCGCAAGTGAAGGCCTATAGTTTCTCCTGCGGCTAAATCAAGTATGTTTTTTATTAGCGTTTTCCCTAAAGGAAATCCCACTTCGTTACTTGAACCAGCTCCAAGAATCAAAACTGTTTCCTTATCAATCATATTCTACTCTTGGCTACTCTCAACCTTCCAACTTTATCTCTTATATTATACATTTTCTAAATTAAATTCATTTATCAAAAAACTCAGAAAACTATAGATCTTAATTGCGCATCTCTTCGTCTCTATCTAAATGCTCTTTAATTATTACACCGATACTTTCGCTGCATTTTTTTATAATATCTTTCAGGCTAGCTGATTTTGCTTTAAGATATAAGCTTTCGAATGTATCTTTCAATTCTAATAAGACTGGAGGAACTTGACCAACTGGCGCAGACCAACCATCTTCAGGATAGGTCTTATGAAAAAATAGAGTTTTTACTTCATTCTCTAAATTGAGTTTTATAGCCTCCTCTCCAATTCCAATAAAAATTTCTTGGTTTTCTTTAGATAATGTAAGAAATTCCATACAATACAAAGCATTCTGGACATCTTTTTGCCCCAATAGTTCCCGTATAAAAGCAACATGATAATTTGCTCCCGACCCCTTGTCGATAATATCTACTACTGTTTTAACTAAGCCCTTCAAATATAAATGCCCATACTTTTCTTCCTTTTCCCACTTAATAACACGTTTAATAAATTTTGTGTAATCATCGTAAGAATGGATTACTTCTCTCAGTGCTGTAATACCCTCAAATGGTATAACATAGAATCTATCTTCTCCAGATAGTTGTTTTTGTAATTCAAATCTATTCTCAACAAAAATTAAGAGCTCATCAACATCTGTTATGCAGAATTTTAACAAATCTTGTTCATGCCATTCAAACTTAAGACTTTTTTTTAACATCTCAATAATTTTAACTCTAAATTCTTTAGTTTTCGGACTTTCCACTTTAATATCATTTTTAAGGCTGTGGACGAAGAAATCCACTGCGTCTGTAAATTCTTTAGCAGGATCTGACGTTTTACTTATCATCATAATGATAAACTCGATACATTCATCGAAATTTCCTGTTTGTTTTGAAATAAAATAAAGATTTCTAATAATGCCAGGATACCACTCTTGTTTACCATCTTGAATCAACCTGATAATCCAATCCTGCCAAGGAACATTATTAATAGCTTTATCAATTAACCACAAGAAGTTAGAAATTTTGTTATAGGAAACGCTGGATAAGCTAGCAAAAATTTCGTTTGCCAATCGCAATAAATGACCTTCTTGAATATTAACAAGGGTATAATCAATTTGGTTTTGGAACATTTCTGTTATGTTGCTCCAGAATAAATCATTGTTCCGAATTTCTTTAAAGGCTTTTGGGTTGATTTTGACCCAACAATTGAGAAATATTACACCACTCCAGCTTTGGCTATTAACAATAAGTTTTCCTAAATCCACCAAAAAATCGACAATCGATACCGGATCTCTGTATTTACTATTTAATTGTTGAACTATGTTCTCAAAATCTTCTTCTTTCCTATTCCAACGATCAAGTCTACCGTTATGCACAAACCACTCCCAACGTTTATCTTCAGGAGCATTACTTTCAACCTCACTAAAATCATCTATTATAAATTCTTCGGCAGCAAAGGCTCGAAATATTAAATATTCTGGAGTTCTAGGTATTATTCTCAAATATTTTGCGACATTTTCTGCTCCTTCTCGTTTAGTTGCCCAAAAACGAACAAACATATCTTCAATAGCGCTCAAAAGCTTAAAATCTTTTGTTTTGCTTATTATGGTTCCGACCTTTTCAACTGCTGCTCTAGTTTCTTCAATAATTCTAGGATAAAGAGGAAACTCAGATGAAGGCTTACCCAGACTCATCGCTCTATGACCAATATGACGGACTACCTGTAAAGCATTTTGCCTCACCGATAAAGAATCATCATCTAACATCTTATAAAGTATTTCTATCGCTTTATCCCGCATGGCAATTACCTGGGGAGAATTTTTCAAATAACGTTCTCCAAATACGAATTTATCCATATAGGAATGTGTGTACTCATGCGTACCCGCAAGAACTTCATTTAGTCCTGACTTCAAAAGTTCCACTCCCCGCGGTTTATCATCTTTCATCCAAGTCTCCATTAATAAAAGTCCGGAGAGGATATTCTCAAGATCATTTGATATAGGACAAACAAACTGTGAAATCAAAGTTTCAATGTGATAATTACTATATGATCCCTTTTTTACTAAGCCGCTAATATCATAAATAAAACTTAATACTTGTTCTCTAGCAGTACTAACCGCCATTAGTCTTAAAAGAACCGGCCCATAGTCATCAGTGGAAAGTTCATACCTACTTGATTTTAGATATGGATTTTCTTCTTCGGGAGCAATTATCTTTTTATAGCTCCGCAACAATCTCATTGATTCTTCTGGTATAAGCGTAGCTACATCCTCAATAAATTTTAGATGCTGCCTTCTTTCGCTTAACGGCGTGATCGCCGCGTCTTGTTCCCACTTTAAAGCAATTTCAGACAAACAGACCTTTACTTTATTAATTTCACCATATCGAGAAGCAGAGCCTATGTTTGAAAAGACATTATTAGGAGTAATGGTAATCCAATGCAAAATAATACCCCTAAGAAACGTTTCCTCCAAAAACTCTAGTTTATAACCTAGATATATATCTCCTTTCATATCAGTATTAAATCTTACACTATTGCCAACCTTTCTAAGAATGCCTACTTTTATTAGTCGTTCTATAGCGCCAGATATTAACTCCAGTTTCACCTCAAAATTTGTTGTCAAATTCTCCAGTATATTTTTGTCACCTATGTGAAAAGGAACTATACACGTTAGAGTAAATATAAATAGTTCAAAATCAATATCAGCGAATCCAGCTAAGCATTTCTTTGTATCAACTATTATGTCCTCGATGAACTTCTTTCTCAACGTAACAAAATCGGCAATCTTAGTCCCCTTGAGTTTATTCCCGATCCATACTATTAAATAAGGATTAGAATTATAATGAACAATCTGCTCCTCATCTTCAACGGGATTTTTACCAACAACTAATCTCAACAACTCCGTCAGCTCTTCCTTATTCCATTCCTTAATTTGGAACTCTTGCATATATTGAAAACATTTCATTTCTTGTACAACTTGAATAATAATATAAACTCCCGAGCTTCTTGTGGCAAAAATTACCTTTACATCCACGCCACTTTCTTTTAAGAAATGAAGCAGCGGACGAAGTTCTTCAACATAACGATCTGCGTCATCAACGATTAATAAATATTTCTTATCTGAACTTATTTCAGATTGGAGGGCTTCAATATTTGCAAAACCTGCCCGAACAAACCAAATTTGTCTTTCTCTATCAATACCCCGAACAAATAGAGAAAGATCTCGAAGAAGATGCGACTTTCCCTGCCCTCCGTGTGCATAAAGATGAAATATTTTTTGATCTTTTGAGCCCAAAAAACCACTTATACTGCGTTTGCATTCATTTAATGCAGGTCTTTCAATTGTAGAAGGAATAATTTCACGCTCGAAACTATTATAGTAATAACCGCTATCGACCAAAGCTGGATATGGATATTCTTTAAAAAAAAGAAATCTTAAATAGGGATATCTTATAATGCGCATTTCAAGATTTTCTCGAGACCAAATCTCTAATGTTTCCACGTCTCCCTTATTAATAGATTGTAACTCTAAAACATGCTCTATTCTTAACTCAGCATTAGTAGATATACGCAAATGGTTCACCTTATTGTCCTTAGCTTTCTTCAATTCTTCTTTAACGACTGTTTTTAAATACTCTCCTGCTTCGTCAAACGATTTTTTGGTCCATTTTGACTGTACTGAAAATACTCCTGAATCCTTTTCTAATTGATAGTATCCTTTATAATAACCATCCCATCCTCCATCGGCACCGATATATGGACTTGATGGGATAAATCCTGGAGAATCACATTCTAAGGCAAATAAATGATTAGTTAACCTCTGAAAAATTTTATCATTATCTATAAGATTCCAATTAAGCATCCTCACCCCTATTGTCTTGGTTACAGTTCAAAAAACAATAAAACCTTCGTCTGCTTATTAAGCAAACGAAGGTTTTTCTTATTTTAAAGTGGAGGTTCCCCCTTCAAACTGCACCACTATAGTATCTTTTATTAACACCTTTAATGATACCACTAATTTAATACGCGTCAATAGAAATACCTTATCCCTAAAAATATTAGTTATGGCCCTATTTCATTACGAGACATTATTGCTAGGGAATAGGTAAGAATAAATTCTCCCACGGTAGGTACTTATTTAACCATTCCTTTTATTGCTTCTACAGCCCCAGCGCATTCATAAAGCGGGTATTTTTGACGCATCCGAAGGATATTAAGGTAGGCTTTCAATTTAAACCCTGTACTCTGCTTACGGAAACAGGCATACCGTAAACCATCTGTAATAATTAAAGATCCACAATGCTCCCGTCCCTTAGCGCGCGCATACTTGCTTACCTGATTGAGGTGTTCAAAAACAGAACTACCCTTAGCCTTTGTTTCGATAATGCAGCTTAAGAAAGAATCCTTGCGGGTTATGCGCCTAAATAAGGCGATATCAATATTGC
Organism: Candidatus Omnitrophota bacterium; assembly: GCA_041663665.1. GTDB lineage: Bacteria > Omnitrophota > Gorgyraeia > Gygaellales > Profunditerraquicolaceae > UBA6249. Next base: position 51,038 of record JBAYMG010000002.1, read on the forward strand.
GCCATTCAATAGTCGTCTCTTTATGCGTCCAGTCAAGTGCACGTAAGAATGGAATAACTATATGGGTAATGGTTTCCTGCTCAGAAGGCCATTCGCCTAGCTTTTCCCTCTTTCCGTACCATTCACCGATCTTACGAATCGACTTGAGAGCAGAAACTACCATCTTTGCGCGCTCCTTGGAAAATCCTTGCGCTATAAGCTGTCTTTTGACTTCTTCATCCGTAAGACTGATCGATGTCTTGGGTAATGCCTTAAGCTTACGCTCTAACTGCTTTGAAGAAACCTTAAGCTGCCTTATCCAACGCAAAACTTGAAAATTATTCACGCTGGCAAATGTCCTTACCTGCGCTCCTAAAGTTCTTGGAAGAAACCGCGTTCCCGCATTAGGAAACCATCTTACTCTGCGTGTATGCTGAATATGATAATCATCCACATCGGCAAACTCCTCAAGTATCATAGGATGATCATCAGCAATCACACCTACAGCGATAATTTTGGCTGTACCAAGCCTTGCCACCACTATATCCCCTTTCTTTGCAGAATGGTAAAAGCGCCGAATACTGTTCTTTATATCACCGTATTTGGAATAGTTCTTCTCATTGAATAATCCTTCGTCACCCGGGCCAATAGCCATTAGGTCGTATTTTAAGAAAAGATCCCCGTAGGAGCGCTGATTACTGCCGGTGCCAACTTGCCAAACCCTTCCCTTTATATCCATGCCAACCTCCTTCTAGAGTATCAAGATAATCATCCCATAACAATCATTGCCATATAATCTGGCAAATAGCAAGTTAAAAATGATTATAGCACCGTAGGCACACGGTGTAAAGGTAAACGAAGATATGCGATAATTGCACCTATGGAAAAGGATGTGCGGCTTAAATTAGCAGCTAGATTAAGGCAGCTTAGAGAGAAATGCAAATATACACAACAGAAGCTTTCAGAGCTTTCTGATGTAGACTACAAACACATCCAATTGTTAGAAAGTAAGAAGCCCTCTGCCGCAAAGATAGATACCCTGCAAAAGCTTGCGAGAGGATTCAATATCCCCCTTTCAAAGTTACTGGATTTTAAATAAATTTAAATCAACAAACTGTCCATTAGCCTCTCCTGTGCCAACCATACCAGCCGTAAGGCACGCGTCCAGTTGCATCTGGATACATATCGGGATTACAAGGCAGTTTACTACCATCACCACCAACCCAAAACATAAAGTTATTATCCTCCAGAGCCAATTTTACAGCTAGCCATAAAGCATCTATTGCATCATCATGCGCGCCTTTCGGACAATGTTTCATTTGTTCAATCAAAACATGCAGTCTTCTGCTAAGCTGTAGTACCCCGCTGGCAAAGAGAGGCTGAAGCGATTGAAAACGCCCCAGCTTGTCTGTAGTATTCGGAATACCCACAACTGGCACATAAACCTGCGCTAACTCGCTACGCCTTTTCAACTCAGAAGCAAGAAACTCCTGAAACTGGTTAGTTTCAACCCCGAACTTCGTGTAACCGCGTATCTTCTGATATGACATAATCGTCTCAATTATGTTATCGGGTTTGCGCTTCGCCACGTCCGCGTCAATAACATAAAGGGTTCCTTTTTCAGTGTCTTTTGCTACGGTTACAATAGCAGTATAGTCGCTCCTTCTGCTCTCTTTGCCAAGACTCGGGTCGCAACCGCCATACATCCTCTTCTTTGCGCCTAAATTTACCAGCAGATTTTCTGTACTAAAATGCTTATCCTCCAAACCACCGTAGCTATCGGCATCAAATATCCGATCCCTGGGATTTACCGGCTCATTTTGCATTTCACTGTCAAAACTTGCTGTTCCTTCCTCTAAGCGCATGACCATAAGGTCATAATAACTGTATTTTGCCTCCCAGAGAACCTGGGCCCCCTCAAGCATCTGGGTTTTGTTTTGCTCAAAGAACCTTAGCGCCGCTTCAGGCCCTTCGCCTCCTTCAAAGGCATCCTGGTGGCTATATATCCTTTCCCATTTCTCCCACAGCTCAGGATGCACAGACCACGATATGATCGAACGGTAGATGCGTTTTTCCCAGCCAGGATGTGCGTCGGAACTTGTAAATTGCGCCAGGAGCGATCCGTAATTGTGGATTGTCCCAAGAAAAACTACATTGGTTGCGCTTGTGCCGGATTTTAATACTGACCGGGTGAGATAATCATAGAGTCTTTCGAAGTTCTCGGTAGACTGAATAGCATTACCCGCCTCCAGATCATCAAGAATGATCAAGCTGGGCCGTGATTGCTTGTACTTACGGCTCCTGATCTGCTGGTTATAGCCAAGCGCAAGCACTTCGATGCCATTTTTGGTAATAATATCATCTTGTCTCCAGCGTGGCGGTTTGGGTTTTTCGCCGATTTCGCAAATATCGGGAAAATCATCCTTGAGACGCGGGTTAGTCTCAAGCTCAAACTTGATGTTAGTTAGGAAACTTTCGGCCTGCTCCTTGGTGTTGGAAATAATCACAATAAAATCTTCCAAATGGTAGCAAATACAATAAATTACAAACTCAAAGGACGCAATGGTGCTTTTGGCGCTGTTACGCGGGGAGGCCAGGGCAATACGAACTCCACGCTTCCTAGAAGCCCCCACTAGTAACTCCCCTATATCCCGATGGAATGGCGCATCGGCAATAGAATGGTAAAGCGGAAAATAATATTTTCTAAAATACTCGAAGTTTCTTCCGAAAGACCGCCGTAATTTTATTGCATCGCCTTTTACTTGATATAACTGGGCATTATTCATTTTTTTCCCTCCTGTTCTTGGGTTATTTCATTCTCAAGATGCTCGACTTCCGATTGGATATTTTTTATTTTCTCCTGATCAGATGGCTCAATTCCTCCTGTCTGGCTGGCAATGGCTTCAATATCTTTAATGCTGTTTTTTATCTCATCACACATCGCTTGACCATCTGAAGTGGAAAAATGGTGAAAGAAATCTCCTGTGAGAGCCTGTTCTTTTAGCGGTAAGAAACCGAGGCTCTGGAGCTTCTCGGTTAATTCCTTTACCACCCGCCAGGAGGCAAATTCAGCCTGAGTTTTCTCGCCAATTGAGCCATCTTTTGAGCGGGCAAGCCGCAGGAGATATAAATGGCTTGTTCTTGCCTTTTGAACCAATTCACCAATAAACTGCTTGGCCTGTTCTAAGCTTGGCGTAAGGGCGTTCTTCCTGCGGATTTCTTCAAAGTACCTATACACAGTACGATCCGATTTATTCAAAAGCTGAGCTATCTGGGATATTGAAGATCCTTCAGCGTATAAAACAGAAACAATCTGCTCAATTGTTTCAGGAGGAAGGCTCGAAACCCTAACGGTACCGCTCTGAATACCCTGGATATAAAAGGTGGTGGGTTTCTCAGAAGAATTTTTATTTTTTGCCATTTTTACTTCCTCCAAAATACTTTTGCCGCACTTCCGGTGAAACCGAATCCATCCCGAAGGCGCGGATGTAACGCCGAACAGCAACATCCACATAAAGGGGTTCAATCTCACAGCCCCGAAACACCCTACCCATTTGTTGGCAGGCAATAAGGTTAAACCCTGCGCCCATGCAGCCGTCAAAAACGACATCATTACGCTCACTGCTGTTAGTCAAGACACGCCGAGCAAGCGATACCGGTTTTGCCGTCGGATGTAATTTGCCAACAGCCTCATCATGGTCGAATTGCCAGACATTAGTTTCATTTTTTGGCCCATACCAGCGGTGTGGCCCATTACCTTTGCGCCATGAATAAAGTAAAAACTCTGAGGAAAATTTGTAATCACCAAACCCTGGGCAGGCGGAGGGTTTAATCCCGGTTATCACATTGGCCACATGGAAATTCATCTCAAGCAAAAGCTGTGTCATCAAACCAAAATTGCGGAATCCACCCCAGAGATAAACCGGCGCACCCTCAACGAGGAATTGCATAACGTTCGCCATCACCTCTCTGAGCCACTTTAAATACTCTTCCCCAACCAAATCATCGTTCTCGATAGGCTTCCAATCCGGCCTCTGCTTTTCTTTGTGCGCAGACTTCGGCCGGTTGCGGGAATCGTAAGCGCAACCGTAGGGAAGATCCATGTGCAAGAGCGAAATCTTTTCATCGCCTAAAAGGCGCTCAAGGTTATCTTTCTTGGCAGTATCGAAGCAACCGAACTTGTGAAGACCAACCTCCACAATATCGCCAGGAACTGTAACCGGCTTATCTATTTGCGAGATTTCTTTTTCGATATCAAAGTCCTCGTCAATCTGCGCAGTGTAGGTATCTAGGATATGAAACACTTCAATCGGCTCAAATCCGGTTAGGTTCAGCAGTTCCGGAGTCTTCATAATCTCTTGGAAAATTACCGGCAGGCTGGGGTTATCAAATTCCCCGACGAGTTTATTTAGCGCCAAATTTAACGCCATTTCCTCTTCAATTGACAGGTCTACCGAAACCACGTTAACTTCTGTATACCCCAACTCGAGCAGGGCGCGCAGGCGCTGATTACCTCCAACCACATGCCAAGTTCGCATATTGACGATAAGCGGAGAGTAAACTTTAAATCTTCTAATGTTTTCTTTGAGCTTCTCAAAAACCGCCTTCTTCATCCTGCGCGGGTTGTAAGGCGCGAACTTTAACTTTTCAATTGCCATCTTTTGTCTTTCCATGCTAACCTCCTTAGTTTTAATGGTTTAAGTTTGTTTATCTTAAAACAAATGCTGATGTCAGACCTCCTTTCTGTAGTTTTATGGCCCATAAAATAGAAACGGCTACCGATAGTCGTGTCTGTCACAAACTATCAGTAGCCGTTTCTAAGAAAATTCCTCGAGCTACACCCAACGGTCTAAATATTCAAGAGTCTTGCCGCTGCGGTTTTATCTTAAGCCAACACTAAAGAAAGATCAAATTACAATAAAAGTATACACAATTTTTTTGAGATTTCAAGTGGCAAAATAAATATTTTTTTGATTTATCGACGAGGTTTATATATCTTTATGCAAGATTACGTTTTTTTATATATTAATAGTCAAAATTATATTTTTTTACTTATCTTTTTCGCAAACAGGTTATACTTATTTTGTCTTGCTTCCCAAAATAGCATTATTTAACTGCCATTGCATGATTTCGGTCTGTTTATTCATTATTATTACTTGAGATACCCCAGCAATAACCAAGACCAGGGTAAGAAGAGCCATTATGGTAGAATTAATATTCTGAGATTTTGCTGACTCTTTGTTTGAATTAATAATTTTTTCCGTAGAGTCTTTAATAGAATCTCTCAGCTCTTTTATGCTTTTGTTCGTTATCCCTATTGTACCATTTAAACTCGAAACATTATTACTAAGTGCTTCTTTAAAGATTGCGATTTCACTACTTAAAAACCGGATACATTTTGATTGCAAGACAGCCTCAGCGGGAGATGCACTTGTCGAATCGGTAACCCTAGAAAGCAGCTCTTCTAATTCATCGATTGACATCTTAGCCAGGTTATTCATATGCGCTCCTTCTGATTATGAGTAATACATATATTTTTTGCATAGCTAAATGCTAGCTTTTAATTTGTAATTCTTTTTTTTGTATCCATTTAAAACCGTCACGATGAGTTATTACAGCTATATCTACATCACCGCCACATCCCGGAACATCCCCTGGACTCATATTTATACCATCAGAAAATCGTTGCATTTTAATAGTGCTATTAACCATTAATAATGCAAAATCTACTGCATCCTGTAAAGCCATCGTAGACCAGTTTATTACATATTGCAACCCTGCCACCTGTGTAGCAATCGGAAGTTGATTCAAAGGTGGATTTGCAAGTATGTGCTGAACGACCGGAAGTTGTTCAATCCTTGGATCGAAGCCAAGGACCAACCTCATTACAACATCTACCTGACCATTCCAATTACAGCCAGCATTATTAGTATTACGAAGCAAGCTCGGAGCTCCCGGTGGTATTTGACACAAATGGACTTCTCCTACTGTGGAATTTTGATTGTACCCAACTACTTGAAATCCTACCGCTATACCACCCTGTGGAGCTGGGTTCCATTTTAAGGAAGTAATATTGTAGTTATAGATTTGCTGAAAATACTCGGATAGACGGGTTGCGGCCTCAGCAACATTGATTTCAGGATCTAAGGTCGACCTAAAATCTTCAACCAAAGCACCAATACTTATAAGGGAATTGGCAGTTTCAGGCTTCAAAAATCCCCAACCGAAAGTAGCTACTGCAATTCTAGGTGACAATTGGAAAACTTTCGAGGCAAAATCAGAACCAACCCTAGCTTGCTGTTTTGGGTTGATATTAGTTTGTCTGCTATCCGCTGCCAAAACTATTCCCTCAGGAATAGCAACCGATATAATTATCGACATCTTACTCTCCTTGTTATTTAGGTAAATCTGCTGGTAAATCTGATTTTAGATACTTCTTCAAACCGGCTTTATCGCCCTTGCCAACCAAAAAATCACATACAAAACAACCAGGTCTCTTATTATCTTTGCTTGGAACAACTTTTCCTTGATCCATTCCTTTATAGGTTAACATGCGTTCTGGCTGCCTTATACCTGTAAGTAACATTAAAAACTCTGTGACTGCTAATCCTGCGATAGTCGTGTTTAGAGAAATTACCGCTGGCGCAGTTACTGAAACACCCAATCCATATCCGTGATTTTTCCGAAATACCTTTTCCTCATCACTCTCAAGCTCTTGCTTTGCTATTTCCGGATCAATCTGATTAGCACATAATAAACAAAAATCACCTGGCCTAGCAATAACTACCCTGCCTCCAAAATTTATGATTTTATCTCCTTCGCAAAATATTTCTGTTGCACAATCGATTAACACCTTTCTGTATGCAGCCGCGAGCTCAGTCAATATCATCCGGGCGCTATCGTTGTCCACGCAACCAAAAATTACATCTGGAAATGTTGATAGGCCTTCCAATGCTTCTGCCGTACGTAGATTACCTAGAGAAATAACCCTGGCTTCTGAATTTATAGATTTAATAACTCTTTGAGCTACTTCGATCTTTAGAGTTTTGTTTGTAACATCTTCTCTCGTAGAGCCAACGAGTCTATTCAAATTCGACCCCTCTACTCGATCATCATCAAGAAGCATAAATTCCTGGATACCCAAATAAGCTAACATTTGCAGAATGCAAGATCCCATGCCACCTAAACCAACAATCCCAACTTTAGTATTCATTATTACTTTTTGCCCTTCTGTTCCGAAAGCAAGAATTTGCCTTGCAAACTTATCTTGCGATTCAACCATGATTCCACCTCCTAAAAATACTTAAAAGTGACTTCTTAAGGGGAACCCCAACAATGTATTTAAATTTACCCGCGCTATCAACAACCCTTATTTCATTTATAAGCAGTGGCTTGCTCTGCTTAGGTAACCATATCTGCCCCCGCACGCCGTTCTTTGTAAATACGACAGCACCATATAGCTTATTGGGCAGTTTCCACCATACATATTGAACAAATGCGTCCAAGCCATGCACATCGCTTGGAGAAAAAGCGGCGGGTCCGTTAAAACGATTGGAGTGACATTCCATTAAGTCACAATCATATTCACGCGCCTTCAGCATTACCTCAACTTTTTCGCGCTCATCAAGCTCCAAATGACAGTCGCTTTGGTAGACCCACCCGCCAGCCCCTATAGCATGGATATCCTTTACTTCAAATTCTATTGAGGATGGCTTTATACTGCTTTTAACAAAGAGAAAACAGCCCTGTTCTTTTCTTCCCCTGAAGAGGTGCTTCCGAACAAGGCTGTATTGCCGTTCTACAAATGACAGAGCAATAAACATTAGTTCAATTCCCTCAACCTGAGGTTAACAGACTTCATAAAAGTAAGCAGATTATCCCCTTTCTGAATTTCAGCTGAGGGCTGCCATATTTCCGGGTGCCAAGAAAAACAGCCCCAAGACCCTTGTATTGGTACTTGAGCTCCTTCACTATAGCTTGCCAATGGATTGTTATTAGCGAATTTTAGCCCTGCATCAACATAAAAATTATCAGGGGAAGCATGCGGATATGAACTCGAGATCAAAAAAAGCAACCTGGTTGTTTTACAATTATACCCCTCTGGTAAATTAAAATCTGGGATCATTATCCATGCATAGTTCTGCCCGAATTGTAAATTCGGGTACTTTGCCTTTAATAGACATGCTTCTTCGGCAATCCTTTCTTCCACTTTTTACCCCCTTTTAAATTTTGGGGCGCGACCGAATCTATGCCCGGGCTGCAAATAGACGATTTCACCCTCAGTAAGGGTTTTTTCAGTACCATCCGGAAATTCTTCAACTATAATCACATTCTGCGGCAAATTGCCCAATGCACGTATTTCGGCCGGGGTAATTGTTTCTTTATGCCAGGGATATTCTGTACCTTCAATATTTACAAAGTATTTCTTGCCTTTATTATCATTCTCTTCATGATCCATTTTAACTCCTTTTGTTTGATGGTGTTATTTCACTGAACGCGGTGAAACCGAACTTAAAATTTTTTACCTGATTGGTTCATATACATACTGTCTACCACCTCCTGTCACTACCTCGTCTTTTGTCTTAGTCAATAGCCCCATATCTTTCAATCTGGTAAGACGGTTGCTTGCTGCACTTATATTGTCCATCTTGTCCAAATCAAAGATATCTCTAGTAGTAATCTTGCTCTTACTGACCGCGGCAAAATAGGTATTTCTTAACTCTTCGCTTAATTTCCCTAAAATTTCAACTTCAGAATTCTGTTTTGTATAAACGCAGACTAGTTCTCTTTCTTTCAAGGCCACGTTTATATTCTCTTTTAAAGAATCGCTTAGTTCCTCTAAAACAACAAACTTATCGCCGAGCTCACCACTTAGGATGCGCCGGATAATCCGGCAGAGCGTTTCATCAACAAAGGAAAAATCTATAAATTTTACTTTGCTGAAGTTTAATGGCAGGATAACATCAACTGGTTCGCTTTCGAGTCTTTTTAATATCGACTCTCTTATGCGAGCACCTTCTTCCCTGCCACTTAACATCTCTTGATCTATTATAAAGGAAGCTATTTTTTTAAGCATATAATTAGTTCATCGCTTTCACTGAAGTAAGTATAAACGATTATCTTTACTTTGTCAAGGTGTTTTTTACGCTAATTCGGAAAGGCTTATAGACACCTGCGTTCCCGGGAACTGCACTGTCTGAGACCCACGTGCATTATGACGCAGATATAATCGAGAATCACCAGAACGAATATGCAATGCGCCACCATAATCTTTTGCTATCTTTGAAACCATATATAAACCAAGCCCCCTATTGGGATAAGCTGAAAATTCTTTTTTTAAAGCCTGCACTATAGCGTCAAAATGGCTCCAGGATGAAACATCATACCTTGCCCCAAGGCTACTCTTAATTCCCACCCCTAAATCACCTACCCCAATTACAACATAGCGCTTGTTATCTAAGCGCCTTTGGTATCTTTGAACGGCCACAAACCCTTCATCCTTACTATGGTCTTTTATATTATAACAAAGCTCAGAAACAATATTGGTTAGATCTGATACTTCCTTTTCTCCAAAATTTAATTCACTATTAAGAATAGTGCTTAATCTCTCTAGGACATTTTTGATATCATCATGCGGCACTTTTTCCTTCTTCTCAATTTTAGTTAACTCAAGAACAACCTGTTGGCTCAACTGTTGCCCAGAAGCTGAACCATCTACCGTGTTTTTAACTTGTGCGAAACTTTCGGCTAGCTTAACAAAACCCATAGCACGAAGATATGATTGGCAGTCAAAGTCATCGGGTAAAATAACGCTAAGGTTCTTAGATTTATTCCATAGCTGACGCCCGGCAAGACAAAGAGCAACTAATCCATAAGGATCAACAAACTTTATTTTTTGCAAGTTTATTTCTACAGGAGAACCTTCTTCAAGAGGAATATTTATTTTCTTAAATAAATTGTCGCTTGTAACGGCATTCAAAGATTCATCTCCAACGACAATTTGTTGCACTTCTAGCATAATATTTTCCAATCTAGCCAGTCCTATAATCGCAAAGACGTAACTTAGAATGATGGGGGGCTTTCATCTTCTCTAGACCTGGCATGATTCTATCCACTCATTTAAGGTGTCGATAAAATTATCTACCGTAAGCTTATCATTTGGTGAACTGCCAACTCTGTGTTCGATATATTTCGGCTTCTGTAACTCCGCAAGAATATTGGCTTTCTCGTTACCCTTGCCAGAATGATGATATATCTGTCCCGTGATGATAATGTTAAAACGACTTTGCCCTCTCTTAAGGGATGAAAAAATATCTGTGTTACGAAGCTTATTATTTGGTATAAAATTAATATCAAAGTCTGTCGCTTTCAAACCATATTTTGTAAGTAGTTTTTTTGCTTCTTGCATAATACGATCATTGTCAACGGTTTCGCCAACAATACAAATATTAAGTGGTTTAGGTATCTTAGTTTCAACCTGGTCATAATTAAGTGCGTTCTGACGAATGGATGCTTCTCTTAACATTGCTCTAGCATTTTCAAGATCGATCTTTAAGATTTCATTTTGTTCCTCTTTGTCTTTAATCTTCCTGATTGATTCGTTCAACTCACCTTCATATAGCTCAATTAATTCTTGGTCTTCCTTGGTATTCTTTATTTCATTTGCTGCTGCTATTTTTCTAATTTGCGCAAAACGAATTAAATCATTCTCGTATCGGGATCTAAAAGAATCTATTTCTTCTTGCTTCAACAATTCAAAAAATGTCGAATAATCTCTAGGGGAAAGAATAAAAAATAGGACCTTATCCTTTCCCGAATAGTTCTCAATGTATAATCTACCTGCATTTAACTTCAGAAGATTTTCATTTTTAAAATCTTTATCATCTTTAATCTCTACTATAATTGTTTCTTTCTTGGTCCGCACTATAAAATCAGGATAGAAACCATATAACGTATCTTCACCGCTTTTAGGATTCTGCTTTTTATATGGAACCCCAAAGAACTTGCTTTCTCGATCTCCGTTCTTGAACCACCATAAAAGATAGTCATCAGAAGATTCCAATTTTAATACAAATTTCTGCTCGGGCTTTGAAATTGTAAGTTTTGAGTTCTTATCCTTCTTAAGATAATAAGGTAGCATGATTGATTTCTTAATCTGTTGCTGCTCCTCAAAATCACTGAACACGCTAATATCTTCGGGCACTTGCCAATCATTATCTAAGATAATTGAATCTTCATGGGATGGTAAATTTGCATATTTTTGTTTTGCTTTATCAATTAATTTTTCAATAAATGGTTGATTAATATCTCGAACAACAATATTTGCAATTTGATCCTCATCATCAATTTCAAAAAGTGAAATAAAAAGTGCGCGTAAATGACTTTTAAGTGTGTTGGTCGAGTCTACTTTTGCATATGGTACAGTACATGACTGTAAGAAACGATTATATAAATCAAAAATTTCTTCTCGGTTTTTTTCAATCTCAATTTCCTGTTTAAACTCGATTTCTTTTCTTTTCTCATCTATTGTCTTAGTGCAACCTTCAACGCCTATGGATTTTTTATAACTAGCAATTGAAATTTCTATATTTTTTTTAGCATCAAGCTCGTCTGCAGATTTAAACAAACAAGGCTTAAATGGTGATTGCAGCCGTGTTATTTCACGTTTTCTCCGAATATGTGCACTTGGTAAAGAAATTGTACGATAACATGCATTGTTACGCTCCATTACTGCACTGCTTGCGTAATCTTTAGCAATATCCTCAACAATTGTAAAATTATCAGATGCGGTGTAAACATAACCAAAATTCAGTTCTTCGTGTTCTTCATAATGCCTTTGTTCTGGCATACGCATGATACGCCCAAGTGTTTGAACATTAAATTCATAATTATCAGAATTCCATTCTCGTTGTAATAAAAGTATGGCTGCCCGTGGACAATCCCATCCGGTTGCGATTGCTTCCTTAAAAATGAGAACATCAACAATGCTTGTCTTTTCCTTTATATCTTCCAGGTTAATCTGGCCTTCCTCTAGATAAATCCCAAGTGATCTGTTTTCTGTGGTTATACCAAACTTAGAAAGCACCTCAATAATTTTCTCTTCTGGTGCTCGTACATCATTCTTATTTTTGCGAGGTATTTGTATTAGAAGAAGCGGGTTAATGTGTATTTTTTGTTTTTCATAACAAACTTTTAATTGCTTTCTTTTTTGCAATGCTGCTTCAACAATATCCTCATTAGTTTTAACAAAATCTTTTCGGAGACCAGGGTTAATACGTACTTCTTTTTTTATCATCTGCTCTCCAACAACTTCTTCAATTTCAACTTTGCAACGATAATCACTAGCGACTTCTTTGGGGGTTGCCGACATTTCAATTGTTAATTCTGGATTAATAATATCTATAACTTCTTTTGCTTTACTGGTTTTTGCTGATAAATGACTCTCATCAATTATAAGTACAACTTTACGTCCTTCATCTTTAGTATTTGAAATTACCTTTGAAAGATTCCAATCAGTCTCATTATCTACCATAAAAAGATTACCTTCACGATTTAAGCTTTGCCAATTCACAAATAAAATTTGATTCTCTTCAAGTACGTTACCAATAATGTCTCGGATTCCTATACATTCTAAAATTCTTTCATTTTCAAAATGTTTTTCAAGACTATCACCACTTTGTTTGTGTAAATTATTTACTGAGATCCACACAAAAGAAAGAGCATCCTTACCTTGGGTTTCTTTAACAATTTTAATTAACGATTCTGCCATTACTGTTGTTTTACCTGAACCTGTAGGAGCTTGAAATACCAAAACTTTTGGACTTGGTTCACTTAAAAATTCAACTGCATGAGTAACAATTTTATTTATGGCTTTCTGTTGATAAATTAGTTTTTTCATATTTGCTTTGGCTTATAAAGATCTTTAAATATTTTACGGTATACATTCAAAATAACCTCAGGTATCGGCTTCACTTTAACATTTGCTATGTCTTCAAATTCAGTTTTATCTACCGTATGGTCATAACTAAACACATAGACAACAGTTGGTTTGGTAATTTTCTTTAACTCTCTTTTAGCCAAAGCAATTTCAGATTCATCGTAAATAATAAGACTGACTTTTTCATCTGATTCGTATAAAGCATGCGTGGTATTTGTTACAATTTCTGTAAAAGTTTCTTCTCCGAGGCAAAGCATCTCAGTAGCTTTACGGACAAAAACTCTTTTGTCTTTATCAGTTTTGATTTTTTGCACAAAAGCTGTTTGAAAATAACGCAGGTTTCCCCCTAGGCCTTTTTGAAAACCGCTGCTATTTGATTTACCTATAACCTTCAAAATCCCATCCGTGATTTTGATTTCGAAATCGTCAAAACGATCTTCATTGTCTGTTTTAAGCTTGTCTATTTTTCCCCAAATATTTTCAGATTTCCTAAAATCAGAAAGTGTGATTTTTTTCTCAAACAAAATACGACTATCGGACCCCTCATACTTATATCCCTTTATTACATTTTGAATACGCGGAAGACAAATATCGCGAGCTACTTTAATGCCAGTATTGTCATTGTCTTCATTGTTGGTGCAAAGAATAAAACGCCGATCGCCCTTATCTTCTGCGTTCATCTCAAGTATCGCATGGCCTGTTGTCCCCGAACCTGCGAAGAAATCAAGCACAAGTGCATCTTGACGATTTTGTATTACACATTCAAGACAGTCCTTCACTGTATAAAGAGATTTAGGAAATGGGAAGTCTTTCCCTGTAATTCGTTTTACAATTTTAGTACCATATTCATTCGCATCATATCGAGTACCTGTCCAAATAGTTTTTGGACGATCCTCCGTCTTTGCAAGCTCTATTTCAATATCGCCGTTACGATTTTGTTTAACACGAAGAAGGGGGAGAATTTCTTCAACACTTTGTCTTGCGTATCTCCATTTTCTCTCCACTCCACCGTTATCAATAGGCCATACTTCTATTGCTCCATCCTTTGCCTTAATATTTTTTCCTTTGGGATTGAATGAGTCATTTGGAACATCACCGAAACCGACAATTATCTTATTTTTTACTAAAATTTTATAAAAACAATTTCTTGCATCTGATCGTAACGACTCGCCACCATTATCTCTGAGATTTCTAAATTCAATATCATTTTCGCTTCTTTCAAACCTTTGAATAATTTTTAGACCTTTTCTGAAAATAAAAAAAGCAAATTCATTAGTATAAGCAAAATTATCACCTTGAACTCCGCGCGGATTATGGACAATCGCCACACAGTGAATTTCATAATCCTTGAAGATATCTTCGAGCAGCACCCCAAGATGTGTTTGTTCATTTTTATCAATCGCGCAAATCAGAACACCATCATCTTTGAGCAACCTTTTTGAATGCTTGAGACGCTTATCCATCATTGAAAGCCATTTGCTATGACGGAAATGATTATTTTTGTCAACGTAGTTATTGTTATATTTCCAATTTTTATCGCCATTGTTATAGGGAGGGTCAATATAAATACAATCAAAAGCTTTTTTGTGAGTGTAATTTAAAACAGATAATGCATGATAATTATCACCTTCAATAATGTAATTAAACTTTTTATTTTTATTAATGATAAGATCTTTGACTTCATTCACATTTTCAAGCACGGGTAGAAACTCTTTGCACTTCTCCGCTACCTCTTCATCTTGTGGCTCCCAAACAATACCGAAACGCTTGCGCTTTAAAAGCACGTCGACAAAATGGACGAGCCTATCTTTTGACCATTCGTAATAAGGTTTATTTTTCATATGGCTATTTTATTAAATCATCTATAGTAATACCCAAGCCACTAGCTATTTTTATAACTGTTTGGATTGTCGGTTTTGTGATTACGTTAGCTTCAATCTTAGTAAGAGTGGTATAAGGAAGATCTGACTTTCTGGCTAATCCATCTTGCGTTAAACCTAGCTTGTTTCTAATTTTTTTAATTTTGTTCCCGATTGTTTCGATATTACTTTGATTTTTCATATACCTAAGTATGGTAGCATAATTATGGTTGCCTATATATCATTGCATAGATATGCTATCATATATTGCAATTATATACAAATAATAAATTCATAAAATCCTCATCATTATAACTTGCTATATCTCTAACTGTATGGCTATATGTAACTAGGAGTAAAATGGAGGCTATTATGGCAGAAACAAAACTCTCTCAAATAATGGAACTTAAGGAAAAATCACTCGCTGAACTTAAGGCAAAATACGGCGAACTATTTCTCAGCCAGCAAGCGCCGTCTAATAATAAAATATTCCTTTGGCGCAAAATAGCCTTCCGACTGCAGGAGTTGGAATATGGAGGAATTTCAACAGAAACCAATGGTAAAATCAACGAGTTGATTCAGAAATACGACCCAATAAACAATAAGTCTCTTAGGCCAGTCTGCAGCCCCAAAGAACCTCAGTCTAAAACAAAAGTCGGCCGGGATCGCAGAATTCCTATCCCAGGAACTGTAGTTACTAAGGAATATAAAGGCATAAGCCTACAAGTCAAAGTAATAGAAAATGGGTTTGAGTATAACAATAAGGTTTACAAGAGTCTTTCAGCCATTGCCAAAGAAGTAACCGGGGCGCATTGGAACGGGTATTTATTCTTTAACCTATAGGGCCGTCCATGGAAACCGAAACCAAACAAAAGAAACGCATCTACTGTGCAGCCTACTGCCGTAAATCGGTAGAAGAACGCACTGAGGAAACCTTTGGTTCAATTGAGAATCAGTATGAATCTATCCAAAGCTTCATCACAAGCCATAAGCAGGAAGGCTGGACATCTTTACCGGAAAGGTATGCAGATAATGGCTTCACCGGCTCAAATACTAACCGCCCCTCCCTTCAAAAACTTATCAACGATATTAAGGAACACAAAGTCGATCTAGTTATCGTCTACAAACTCGACCGATTAAGCCGATCTCTGGTAGATTTTGTTCAACTCCTTAAGTTTTTTGATGAACATGGTGTTGCCTTTGCTTCAGTTACCCAACCAATTGATACAAGCACATCTACTGGCAAGCTAATGCTGCATATTTTGTCTTCCTTTGCCGAATTTGAAAGAGAGCTAATTTCTGAAAGAACCCGCGATAAGATGGGAGCTGCGCGCAAACGCGGTCAGTGGATGGGCGGTAGACCACCACTAGGCTACGATATTGCAAAGGACTCGAAAAAACTAACAGTTAACCAAGGGGATGCCAAACTAATCCGTGAAATATTTAATCTTTATCTTCAAGGTAACTCTTTGCTTAAAGTAGCGCAGATTATCAATGAAAAAGGCTATAGAACAAAACAGGCTACAGCTAAAAACGGGAGAAAATTTGGAGGAATAAAATTCGGGATAACCCATATCCAGTCAATAATTAAGAATGTGCTCTATCTGGGCAAGGTCTGCTATGCAGACCAAATCTATGACGGCCAGCAAGAGGCAATCATCGATGAAGAAACCTTCAAAAAAGCTCAAGAGAAGCTTAAAGAAAACCGAGTAGAGCGTAGAGCTACCAAGAACATTGAATGTACCGGATTATTAACCCATATTTTACACTGTAAGACCTGTGGGCATTTTATGTTCCACACCTATACCCTAAAGCACAAAACGCACAAATATCGCTATTATGTCTGCACTAACGCTCAGAAACGCGGGTATAACTCCTGTCCTACTAAATCCATAAACGCACAGGCAATTGAGGATACCACGGTTGATTGTTTAAAACGAATCTTTATTGATAACCGCAAGAAGGGTGATCATCCAAATAAACAGGAGGTCGAAGCTCTTCTGTCCCCAATCTGGGACACTCTTTATCCAGAAGAAAAACGACGCATACTGAAGATATTAATCAAAGCGGTTGATTATGACTCAACTAGCAAAAAAGTGGGAATTGTGCTTAATGGCAGCGATACACGGCTTGAATTCGAGGTTGATTTAAAACAAGTGCGACCGTTAAATAAATGGCGTAAGGAAGAAGAAATAAAAAATGAACCCCTGATTCGCAGCACTCTTGTTCTAGCTCATCAAATCCAACTACTCGTTAATGAAGGTAAAATTCAACATCCTCGCAACGCCTGCAAGTGGCTCAACTTAAGCGTAACGCGTATGGATCAAATCATGAATACCCTTTTCTTAAGCCCTGCGATTCAAGACAAAATCCTCTCTTTAAACACACCTGCCATTAATGCCCTCACAGAGTTCAAAATTAGGCCCCTGCTCAAAGAAGTCAACTGGGACAACCAATTAGCCCAATGGCAAGTTTTAACCGTAGATAACCGTTAATTATTGCCCACCATAAACAGAGATAGTAATCGCCATTTCCCAGTTTCTCGTTATGTTTTTAAACCAAAAAGGCCTATTATATCGTCAGATAACCGCGACACTACACCTGAGAAACTAATAGCCAATACCGAGATAAAGAGATAGCCTGGTGAGATTTATTCGGCTGTTTTAGACGAACCCTGGTAGACATAATGATGTAGGCTTTAGAATAAATATTCATATTCAAAAATAACGCCCTAACTCTTTACGACGTCAAGGCATAAAAATACCCTGATCAGTGTAGCTAACCAGGGTTATTCTTATCTCTCATATCTGGAGTTTGAGAGATTTAAGTGGTTGCCCCGCATGGACTCGAACCATGATAACAAGATCCAGAATCTTGTGTCCTACCATTAGACGACAGGGCAAAATAGTGTTTTAATTATATACTTGAGTTAAAAATCTTTCAAGAAGAATGATTAACAAGCCAAAAGGGCTAAAACGGTTAGATCCAGCCCAATTGTCAATAGTAGCGAAGTAAAAGTTAAGGAATTATTCCAGTAATCTAATAGATTTCAATTTGTTAATGCTTTTTTTAGTTACTGCGTATTCCAAAAAAACCTTACTACCCTTAACTATTGCACTCAAAGCAATCGGATTGCCATCTTTATCAGTAGCAGTAGTTGCACCGGTAATAGAAGCGGAGGTTTTTACTTCGAAACTCAGACTCTTTCCGTTTTCATCTGCGACCATTATTTTTTGGCCAGTTTTATTCACAGAATCACCCGATGTCAACCATTCAACCTTACCGGTAAATGTTTTTGTTTCAAGAAGTTTTAGAGCAGGTTGGCTGGCCGGTGCCGATACCTCTTGAGCAAAACCTAAAGAACTAAAAAACATAACAACAAGTAACGCCAAAAGTGTTTTTTTCATGTTTTCATCCTCCTTGATTATTGCCAATTATGCGACTAGGATTCATAAAATTTCAAACAATTTGAGGAGGCATCCAAATAAAAAGCCGGAGATAAGCCCGGCTTAATATTTAATGCTTGAAATTAACCATATATTGATTTATTTAAAATTACCACAGATTATCTTTTATCCAGGTATCGGTTTTTTTAACAAACCCTGCGTCATCTTTTAAGCCTTCGCTAGCTCCTGCTGCTGCCCCCTGGCCTGCCCCAGCAACCGCACCTCCCGTACATTTAGCTATAGTACAACCGCTGGCTAAAAAAGTAAAAGCAGAAAGAATTAATAACAAAAAATATTTTCTGGACATTGCCCCCCCTTGTTCAAGATAATGTAAAATGCGCCATTACAATAAATCCCATATATATAATATGGGATAAAAGAAAAAAGGCAAGGGGAAATTTTTTGGTTTACATTCCTGGGCATTGCCTGCCCGCTGGTAGTTTGCCCCTCGCCTATTTAATCTTCTAAATAAATATAACATAAACTTGCACCTAATTTCAAGGGGTTGAGAAAATATTATTTCAATATAGCTATTCCTTCTTATCCTGCAAATTTATCTTGGTATTTCTAAGATTAGATAAAGCAGACTTAACCATCTCTTGATATTTAGGAGGCAGCTTTGATAAATCCGGCATTGTAGCAGGTTTCTGACTTTCGGATAAAGCTTGGTCTATAGATGTATCCTTAGAAACCGGAATTGACTGATCGACCAAAACAGATTCTTGCTCAACCGGAACAGTAGCTTCTTCTATTTTTACTTTCGGTTTATTATTAACCTTTAACCCGGCAGCATAAGCCTTATAAAGCGATTCCATTTCAGGAGTCATAACAATATTGGCATGCCCTAAAGCTGACTGCTGGTCAACCGAAGCTATTTCGTCGCTAAAATAGATTACCTCTGTTCCCTGGAAATTCAATTTAACGTATTTATCAGTTTGCTCAATAATTTTACCTTCCACCTTCTGTCCGGACCTAAGCGTAAGAACCTCAGCAAAAGATAGCTCCTGAAATAAAATACAAAAAATTAAACAAAAAAAGTATTTTTTTATTTTACCCATTTTAGAAGTCTCCTTTTACTACGCTCCTTTCCCAAATAATAAATTAGTTCGAACAACCCTGGACCGATAGTTTTACCTGTGAGAGCAACTCGTATGGGGTGAATTAATTTTTTCGCTTCAATACCCAGCTCGACCACTAATTCCCGAAAGCTGGATTCAATATTAATAACACTATAATCTACAAGATTGTCCAATCTTTGGACAAAGAGCCCAAACTCTTTTGATAGATCTTGTCCTAAATATTTTTTTACCGCCGTTTCATCCATTAACAGCTCTTCGAGAAAGAAAAAATCAGCCCAATCTACAAAATCATTAAGCCTGGGCAATCTTGCTTGGAATAATTTGACTAAATCCAAAAGGTACTTACGGTCAAAATTATCCTTATTTATATACCCCTTTGCCTCAAGCAACGGGACAAGCTGGTCGGCTAATTTTTCCGGATCCGCATTTTTAAGATATTGATTATTTATCCAATCCAATTTTTTGATATCAAACGTCGCAGAAGTTTTATTCACATTTTTTATGTCGAATAGCTTTACCGCTTCATTAACAGTAATAATTTCACGGTTATCTCCCGGCGCCCAGCTTAAAAGCAAAAGATAATTTAACAACGCCTCGGATAAATACCCCATTTTACGATAATCACTAATCGCGGTTGCCCCTGTTCTCTTCGAGAGCCTGCCTCCATCTACGCCCATAATCAAAGGAAGATGCGCAAAAAGCGGCAAATCAAAACCTAAAGCCTGATATAAAAGAATCTGTTTAGGAGTATTAGAGATATGGTCATCTCCGCGAATAATATGCGTGATATTCATCTGGGCATCATCAATAACACAAGCAAAGTTATAAGTCGGGGTACCGTCAGACTTAATTAAAACCTGATCCTTGATTAAACTGGACTCAAATTCGATTTTCCCGCGGATCAAATCATTCACCTGTATTTTTTGTGCCGGCACCTTATAAATTATTGCCTCTTTACCTTCGGGAGATCTCTCAATGTAGGCTAGCCCGCTTTTAAGCAGCTTATCCGCATACATGCGATACTGATCAAAGCGCTGGCTTTGATAATAAATTTCATCCCAGTTAAACCCCAACCATTGCAGGCTATAAAGTATTTCGTCGACAAATTCCTTTTTTGAACGCTCCTTATCTGTATCTTCAATCCTTAAAACAAATTTTCCACCTTGCGATTGAGAAAAAAGCCAATTAAATAACGCCGTACGTCCGCCGCCAATATGCAAATTACCCGTCGGACTAGGAGCAAATCTAACTCTAACCATGGTTTAATTTTATCCCTTCTGCCAAAGCCTGTTGATTAATTTCTAAAATATTTTTATTGCCTGAAGGGGCTATTAGTTTAAAAACCTTCAGTATATTTTTAATCTTGATAATTTTTTTAAAATCAATATAACAACCTAAAGCTACCATATTAGTTGTTCTGATATTGCCTAATTTTATGGCAATATCGGTAAAGGGAAACTGTAATATTTCTACCTGGGCATAAGCATTACTTTTGGCTAAAGAAGAATTAAGGACTAAGAGGCCGCTATCTTTAACTTTATTTTTAAATCTTTCTAATGAAGGACTGTTTAAAATTATAAGCACGTCAGCTTTATTTATATAAGGCGAACCGATTTCCTGATCTGAGATAGTTACCATGCAGTGGCTGGTTCCCCCGCGCACCTCCGGGCCATAGGCCGGCAAATAAGTAACCCGCTTACCTTCAAGCATGGCTGTTTGGGCCAAAACCTTGCCCAGAAGCATTACGCCCTGGCCGCCGGAACCGGCAATAATTATACGCTCGATCATTTAAGCCTTCCCAATGGAAACTCTTTCTGCATCAAATCTCTAATCCAATCTAAAGACTCTTTGGGACTTAATCCCCAATAAGTCGGACAAGGAGAAAGTAATTCTACTAAAGAAAAACCTAAATTATTTATCTGGTTTTGGAAGGCCTGCTTAATTGCGCGCTGAGCCTTTAATACCTCAGCGGGAGAGTGCAAAGAAACCCTTTCAATATAACAAACGCCGGGCAATAACGCCAGCATTTCAGAAATTTTCAGCGGATAACCATTTCTTATTTTTTCTCTGCCTTCAAGAGAAGTAGAAGTTTTTTGCCCTAAAAGTGTAGTCGGGGCCATCTGCCCGCCAGTCATTCCATAAACTGCATTATTAATAAAAATTACCGTCAGGTTTTCTCCCCGGCTTGCGGCATGTATTGTCTCATTGGTGCCAATAGCCGCCAAATCTCCATCACCCTGATAAGTAAAAACGATGTTTTTCGGATGTACTCTTTTTATACCCGTAGCAACTGCCAGGGCCCGGCCATGGGCGGCTTCTGAACAATCAAAATTCCAATAATCATAAGCAACCACCGCGCAGCCCACCGGAGCAACACCAATAACTTTTTCTCGAATACCTAATTCATCGATTGCCTGGGCTACCAAACGATGCGTAATACCATGCCCGCAACCCGGGCAATAATGCGTAGGTAAATCATATAACGCTTCTGGACGAGTAAATGTCTTTTTCATTATAATAATTTTTTAATCTTAGCGATAATCTCTTCCTCGCTAGGAACCCCTCCGCCTGACCTGCCAAGAAATTCTACTTGCTGCATCCCATTAACTGCCAACCTTACATCCTCAAGCATCTGCCCATAAGACATTTCAATCACCAAATACTTTATTTTTTTATTTTTGACATGAAAAGGCGCTTGGGGAAACGGCCAAAGTGTAATTGGCCTGATTAATCCGATTTTTTTACTAGCACTTCTTAACCGGCTAACTGCGCTTTTGGCAATACGTGCCATTGTTCCATAGGCAACCAAAACAATTTTTGCGTCCACCAAATTAAAACCCTCATAACGAACTTCTTTTTTTCTGATAATCTGATAACTCTTCTGTAATTTAAGGTTAAATTCCTCTAGAGCCCCTTCGCGCAGAAAAAAAGACTTAACAATATTCGGTTTTCTTCCTTTGCAGCCGCTAAGCGCCCAAGTCTTTATAGGATTAGTTTTATTTTTTTTACTGGATATTTGCACCGGCTCCATCATTTGGCCTAGGATTCCATCACCTAAAATCATAACTGGAATGCGGTACTTATCGGCTAGATTAAAACTAACTTGCGTAAGATTATACGCTTCCTGGACACACCCCGGGGCCAAAACTATCAAACGATAATCTCCATGTCCTCCACCGCGCGTAGCTTGGAAATAATCCGATTGCGCAGGAGCAATATTGCCTAAGCCTGGGCCGCCACGCATAATATTTACAATTACCGCCGGAAGTTGCGAACCGGCGATATAGGATATTCCTTCTTGTTTCAAACTGATCCCCGGGCTAGACGATGAGGTCATGCACCTGGCCCCGGCAGCAGAAGCGCCATAAACCATATTAATCGCAGCTAACTCGGATTCAGCCTGAATAAACACGCCTCCAGACTTAACCATATGTTTGGACATATAAGCAATAATTTCATTTTGCGGGGTGATTGGGTATCCGGCATAAAAACTGCAACCGGCGGCCAGGGCGCCTTGAGCAATCGCTTCATTACCGCTTAATAATATTTTATTTTTTACCATATTTATTTGTATACCTGAATACAACAATCCGGACAAATTAGAGCGCACTGCATACAACCAATACATTCTCCTTTTACATCAAATTCCACAGAATTTAAACCTTTATTATTTAATTTTAAACTTTTTTTAATTAAGCCTTTTGGGCAAAAACTTATGCACAATAAACAACCCTTGCATCTATCTTGATTAATTATAATCTTAGCCATTATTTTTTATCACCTTAAGGATATTCGCAGCAATCTTCTCGGCATTTAATTCATATTTTTCTAAAATCTTTTCCCGGGAACCGTGGGGAATAAATTCCGAAGGTAGGCCCATGCGCCATACCTGCTTGCCTAATTCCTGAGCAACCACGCTGCCAAAGCCTGATTCCCTTACCCCTTCTTCGACTGTAAAAATAAATTTTGTTTTAAGACAAGTATTTTTAATTAATTTTACATCTATTGGGGCAACAAAACGAGCATTAATGAAATTTCCCGATAACCCTTTTTTACCCAATATTTCAATAGCTGCTTGCACAATTAAAACCATGCTCCCTAAAGCAATAATCGTAAAATCCTTACCCTCTTTAATTAACTCCGCTTTCCCTAATTCCAAAGGCTCCGCGGGGATATCTTCTAAAGAAACATTGCCGCGGGGATATCTTATCGCTACCGGCTTATTCAGCTGGACAGCAAACTCTAGCATCTGCTCTAATTCAATTCCATCCTTAGGTGCCATAATGATTAAATTCGGAATGCTTTTTAAATAAGCAATATCAAATATACCCTGATGCGTAACCCCATCTTCTCCCACAATCCCCGAGCGGTCAATAGCAAATATTACCGGTGCATCTTGCAATGCCACATCCTCAATAATTTGATCATAAGCACGCTGCAAGAATGTAGAATATATCGCAACTACCGGCTTAAACCCTTGCTTGGCAAGCCCAGCGGCGAAACAAACCGCATGCCCTTCGGCAATGCCGACATCAAAAAATCTTTCCGGGAAAGAGTCGCGGAATTTATTTAAGCCCGTTCCCCCGGGCATTGCGGCAGTTATCGCTATAATCCGACTATCGGCCTGCGCCAGCTTAACCAGCTTATCACCAAACACCTCGGTATAACTTTTTAACCCCACTTGAGACTTCTTTACTTCAACCTCTCCGGTATTTATGTCAAAACAACCGATTCCATGAAACTTCACCGGATTATTTTCAGCAAACTCGCACCCTTTGCCTTTTTTAGTAACCACATGCAAAAGCCTCGGGCCTTTAATTTCCATGATGTTTCTTAATGTCGGAATTAACTTATTTAAATCATGTCCATCAATGGGCCCAAAATAACGGAATCCCAGCTCCTCAAATAACATCCCCGGGACAAACAATCCTTTTATCCCTTCTTCAAACTTATTCATTAATTTTATTAAACGGCTGCCCCGCGGGACACGAGTCCTTAAAAAATTCTCTAAGTTATTATGAAAACGATTGTAAACCGGAAGAGAAATGATTTTATTTAAATAGTTACTAATTGCCCCCACATTGGGAGAAATGCTTAATTCATTAGTATTCAATATTACTAGAATATCTTTTTTAAGATGGCCAGCATTATTCAAACCTTCAAAACAAAGGCCTCCGCTTAATGCCCCATCTCCGATCAAGGATACAACTTTAAACTGCTCTTCTTTGGGGAGAAAATCCCTGGCGCAAGCAAGCCCTAAACCCAAAGAAACTGCACTTGAGCTATGCCCGCTGGTAAAATAATCAAAAGGCGATTCATCTTTGGAAGGGAAGCCACTTAACCCCCCATACTGCCTAAGTGTAGAAAACTGGATATTCCTACCGGTTAATATTTTATGCGCGTAGGCTTGATGCCCCACATCAAAAATAATTTTATCTTTAGGTGTATTTAAACAATAATGCAGGGCAACAATAATTTCCACCGCCCCCAAGCTTGAAGCAAGATGCCCACCAGTAGAAGAAACAACTTCAATTAATCTGTGGCGGATCTCTTTAGAAAGCCCAACAAGCTGGTCAATGCTTAATTTTTTTAAATCTAGGGGGGAACTTATTTTTTCTAATAACATAATTTATTTTTCTTCGGTGCTAGAATCATCAAATTCTTCTAAACTAAGTTTACCGTCTTTTTTCATAAGCAGTTCTACCTTACGCTGAGCAGCTTCCAAAGTAAATGAGCAAGACTGCGCAATTTTTACTCCTTCTTCATACTTTTTAAGCGACTCGCCTAAAGTGATTTTCCCACTAGAGAGCTCCTCGACAATTTTCTGCAATTTTTTCAAATCTTCCTCAAAGGTTGATTTTTCTTTAGTCATTAAATACCTCCTCGACTTGACTAATAAATACGCCTTTTTGTAAAATAGTTTTTAATTTATCGCCTATTTTCACTTGGGAAACTTCATTAATAATTAACTCCTGCGGCAATAACATGCTTAAGCTATAACCTCGGGACAATATCGAAAGCGGGCTAAGCGCTTCTAATCTTTGAATTAAAGAATTGCTGCGTTCAAAAGCAAATTCCAGACAATGCTTCATATTATAATCTAGCTCAACCGACAACTCGTCCATTTGTTGTTGTTTTTCAAACAAACTATCTTTTGGACTCTTAAGCGTATGGGTAAGCGCCGTAAGCCTGTTTTCTAAATTACTGATTATATTATTCATCGCAAACGACAATTCATGTTTAAAGCCAGAAAGTTCGGCCAATAAGGCATTCTTTTTATCAACAATAATCTTTGCCGCAGCCGATGGGGTTTCCACGAAAACATCGGCAACCAGATCACTTAAAGTAGTATTAATCTGATGCCCGACAGCAGAAATTATTGGAAGCCTAGAATTATAAATTGCCCGGGCCACAATCTCTTCATTAAATGACCAAAGATCCTCAGTGCTGCCGCCTCCGCGGCTAACAACAATTAAATCCAGTTTTCCAAAATTATTTAAATCCTCGATTGCTTCGGCTATTTCCCCGGCTGCCTGTTCACCCTGCACACGTACAGAACGTAACACTACATCTACACAAGGAGCTCCTTTTTTTAAAATTTGCAGAATATCACGTACCGCAGCTCCGGTAGTTGAAGTAACAATGCCGATAGAAAACGGCATTTTGGGTAGCAATCTTTTATGGCTTAAATCAAACAGCCCCTCTTGGGCTAATCTTTTCTTTAATTGCTCAAAAGCTAGTTGCTGCGAGCCCACCCCCTTAGGCTCAATTCTTTCAACGATAATCTGATATTGACCGCGGGGTGCGTACAAATCAACCTTACCAAAACAGATAACCTTAAGCCCATCCTCAAGTTTAAATTTTAATCCTTTATTGGCATGAGCAAACATCGCTCCTAAAATTATCGCGTTTTGATCTTTAAGGGAAAAATAGAAATGCCCGCTTGTGGCAGCTTTAAAATTGGAGATCTCACCTTCAAGCCAAACTTCACCAATATTATTTTCCAGTAAGGCTTTAATTTCCTGGGAAATCTCAGTAACCGTATAAATACGTTTATTTATTTTCTGCACTTTTCCCTTCTTTAGGAGAAAAGCTCCCATCTAGTTTTATTTCTGATTTTATTTCCGGAACTCCCGGTTTTACTTCTGTGATTACTTCTGATTTTACCTCTGGCTCCACTTGTTTTGTTTCCGGTTTCTTCTCAACTTGCCCAGCATCCGGCAAAATTTCAGCCGGGGAGGCGACCGGCTTTTTCTTAAAAACTAAAAACTGCACTGAATAAGGGCTCATTTCCAGCACTTCATTATAATCCTGGCTAGAATCTATGCCTTTTTCAACAACTGGTTTAAATTCACAATCCCGAACACAAGCATTATCCATCGCATATTTAGTATAAACAGGCATACCCTTTAAGCCTTTTAAAGAAATTTTTACCTTGCGGTTTTCCTTGGAAAATTTTTGCATTAAACTATTTAATTCTATCGCTTGGGCAAACATGCTTTTAGGCTTGGCACTTAAACGTAAATTTGCCATATTTAGAGTACCTGAGATAATTTTTCCCATTCGATCAGATCTAATTATATTTAAAACTTCTTTTCTTTCTGTACTGTTTAAATAAACTATGTTACGGGATAAATAATTCATTGCCACATGCGGATCAATATAATTATAAACAAGTAACGCAAAATATTCCGTAGATTTTGTAGAAATAACCCCGACAAATTCATCATCAATACCGGTAGTAAATAAATCCTTGCCTAACAAGCTAAGCATCCTAAAAACATTGTAGTTAGTTTTAGCATACCCCTTGGAGTCAGGATGTTTGATATCGAACGAAAATATTCCGAGATTCCGATTTGCCTGGGCCGGATTACCACCAAAGTCTTCAAGGCAAAAATAAGCTTGATAATCAATCTTGGCTTCATACATATTTTTTAGCCTGGCGGGGATATAGCTGGCAGAAATATAAGCATTTTTGCCTCTTTCCGACAAAATATTAACTGACCCATCGAAGTTCCACTCATCAATAATTAGCGGAATATTATTATCAAAACGAAAATAACTTAACCATTCACGGATGAGCTGGACAATCGGCTTATTATAAATAGTGCTTTGCTTTTCCTCTCGCGGGTCGCTTGAATAGGCATGCCAAGAAATAAAATCCAAGGGCAACCGATAACTATAGCAATATTTTATCAGTTCATAAATAAGGGAGCGTTCGGGAAAAAGTATATTATTAGATTCGATGTTCCTAAACCAGCTGCTTACCGAAGGCCCACCTAAAGGTATATGTATTTTTGACTCTTGGCGCAACTCAATTACTGCTTCGGCCACAACCCGGTATAAATTAAGATACTCCGATCTCTCGCCTAAAAAGAAATCTTCCTGATCCGGGGCATTCCATACTTCATACCAAATATTATATTTCTTCTGGCAACTTAATTCACGGATTGTGTTTTTAACCAACTCTTTATAAGCCTTTAAATTATGCGGAGAGCTGTTTTTATCAAGCACCCTCCCTAAACCATAGGGGGTACCAAACAAATCAAGAATAACCGTTCCACCGCTATCGCTTATTTTTTTAATAAGCTCATCATAACTATTGATAAGTTTTTCTTGTGCAGCCTTATCACCAGCTAGTTGCTCAATCTCCCAGAAATTATACTGAATGCGATAAAAATTAGTAAAACCCAAATCGGTTTGCCAAGAAGTTATTGAATCTTTAGCCGCTAGAGTCTGCGGAAGACTTGGATCGCGATGCATGCCTCGGCCGCTTAAATCAATGCTAGGTTTATATATATTTGGAAGGCTGACTACAGAGGAATTAAGATCTAAATTATATTCTAATTCGTCGGAAATTTGGGCAAAACAAGGGCTGCTTAAGAAAAATGGTAGAACAATTAAAAATAATAAAACTCTGCGCAACATATTTGGCTGTATTTTGCTCATACAAACCCCACCATATAACAGCTAGACTAACCTCGAAAGTTTCTCTTGTATTCTTAAAATCGAAATTGCTCTCCCAGTTGACTCATCAATCTCAACCAGTGCCCCATGCAATTGGATATTTTCTTCAGCAACCGAAATTTTAACCGGAATAGAGCTTAAAAAACGAGTAAGCACATCATCAACTCTTCTTCCAATAACGGAATCATATGGGCCAGTCATACCCACATCAGTTATATAGGCGGTACCCTTGGGAAGAATTTTTTCATCAGCAGTTTGGATATGTGTATGTGTGCCAAAAATAGCAGATACCTTACCATCTAGATACCACCCCAAAGCAACTTTTTCAGAAGTAGCTTCAGCATGTATATCTAAGATGATAATTTTGGTCTCTAGGGCTAATTTTTCATAAGCAGCCAGCGCGGTCTTAAAAGGCGAATCAAGCGCTTCCATAAATACCCGTCCATTAACATTAATTACCCCAACCTTAAGGCCATTTTTAGCTTTAAAAATATTTGCTCCGCGGCCCGGTGCACCGCTGGGATAATTTAGCGGACGCAAAATTCTTTCTTCTTGATTAATTAATTCGAAAATTTCCGGTTTTTTCCAAATATGGTCCCCGGAAGTAAGCACATCTACTTGTGAAGAAAAAAGCTCAGTTGCCACCTTAAGCGTAATCCCTGAACCACCCGAGGCATTCTCCGCATTAGCAATTACAAAATCTATTTTTAACTCTTGCTTTAACGGGCCGACTAATCTTTTAATCGCCTCTCTCCCGGGTGAACCAACGATATCTCCAATAAAAAGTATTTTCATTTTTTATTTAGCATACTCAATAGTACGCATCTCACGAATTACTGTAACTTTTATCTGCCCGGGGTATTCCATTCCCTCTTCTATTTTTTTACGTATATCCCGGCACATAGTAACTGCCTCATTGTCATTTATTTTTTCCGGCTGGACAATTACGCGTATTTCTCGTCCGGCCTGGATAGCAAAAGATTTTTCCACGCCCTTAAAAAGGTTGGCAATTGATTCCAGCTTATCCAAACGCTTAACATATATTTCAAGTGTTTCCCTTCTTGCGCCGGGACGGGCAGCACTAACCGCATCAGCAGCTACAGCTAAAACTGCGTAGATACCCTGCGGCTGGGTTTCTTCATGATGCGATTCAATTGCCGCAACAACTTCAGCGCTTTCATTATATTTTTTCGCCAGGTCTGCGCCGAGCTTGGCATGCGTACCTTCAACCTGATGATCCACGGCTTTACCAATATCATGCAAAAGCCCAATTCTGCGGCCTAATTTAAAATCAAGCCCTAATTCGGAAGCCATTATTCCTAAAATAAAAGAAGCTTCCTTAGAGTGCTGTAAAGCGTTCTGTCCGTAACTGGTACGATATTTCAGCCGGCCCAAAAGTTTAATTATCTCTGGATGCAAACCATTGACCCCGGCCTCAAAAGCAGCCCGCTCTCCCTCTTCCTTGATTTTTTCATCCATCTCTTTTTTGGTTTTTTCGACAATTTCTTCAATCCGGCCGGGATGAATCCTTCCATCGGAAATAAGCTTCTCTAAACTTAGGCGGGCAATTTCCCGGCGCACAGCATCAAATCCTGACAAAGTTACCGCACCCGGGGTATCATCAATAATAACATCAACTCCGGTTGCCATTTCTAAAGCCCGGATATTCCTGCCTTCCCGGCCGATAATCCTGCCCTTCATTTCATCGCTAGGCAACGCTACTACGCTTACCGTTGATTCAACCGTATGCTCGGCCGCACAACGCTGGATAGCTAAACTTAAGATCTCTCGCGCTTTCTTATCTGCGACACTGCGCACTTCTTCTTCTTGGCGCTTAATAAATACTGCTTTTTCATTATTGAGCTCTTCGTTCAGGCGGGAAAGTAAAATCTGTTTAGCCTCTTCAGCGGATAAAGAAGAAATTTTCTGTAGCTTTTCTTTTTCTTCAGCAAACAAAGCATGCAACTGATCATCTTTTAACTTTAAAGACTCTTCCTGTTTTTTAAGGCCATCATTGCGCAGATCAATTTCTTTTTCCTTCTTCTCCAAAAGATCAATCCGGCGATCGGTATTTTCTTCTTTTTGCGATAATCTTTTTTCTAAATTCACAATCTCTAACTTGCGATCCTTAACTTCACTCTCAAAATCCTGCCGCATACGGTAGAGAAGATCCTTGGCCTCAAGCTCCGCTTCTCGGCGCTTATCAAGAACATCTTTTTGGGCTACTTCTAAAATATGCTCAGCTTGAGCTTCAGCGCTTTTTAACTTTTTCTCGGCATTATATTTTCTTAAAAAATAACCGCCGTAGCCAAAAGCCAAAGCAATAGATATCAAAACTACTATATTAAGAATCATTTCTCTTCCTCCGTTTTTGACCTATTTATTAAGCTTTTTGGAGTTTAAGAAAAGATAATGCTGCTTACGCTTATATCGTATTTAGTGGCGGGAACTAGAGGTAAAACCTGGAAATCAAAAGCCAGGCCGATAGAAGATGATTTTTTGGAAAGCAGAGGTAAGAAACGGTCATAACAGCCTTTACCGCGGCCCAAGCGAGTGCCTTTTTTATCAAAAGCTAACCCGGGAACGATAACAAGATCCAAGTCCTCTGGCTTAACAAAAGTCTTTGTCGCAGGTTCTAAGACGCCATAAGGCCCTTTTTTTAACTTAGCCCGATCTTTAAATATAGCTGGCTGCATAATTTCTTTATCTTTTCTGTAAACTGGCACACATATTAGTTTGCCAGCTTTTTTTGCTTCCCTAATCATTTCTCTAGTATTTACCTCGCCACCAAAAGCGATATAAAACATTATTATCTTCGCTTTTTTAAAAACCTTATTCCTTAAAAGTTTATCTTTAATGAGTTTACTTTTTCGGTTTCGGTCTTCCTCCTTCTGTATTTTTAATGCTAAAAGAATTTTACTACGTATCTGGGCCTTTGTCAACATACCTCAACCTATAAACAAGTTTCCCCTTCGTGGGAATGGCCCATATCTTCAAAAGGCACAACTTTTCCCTGCTTTTTATAATAATCTTTTAATGCCGAACGTAATGCTTCCTCGGCCAGAACTGAACAATGCATTTTTACCGCAGGCAACCCCCCTAAAGCTTCAGCCACCGCCTTATTGGTAATCTTTAATGCATCAACAATCGACTTTCCTTTAACCATCTCCGTAACCATGGAACTGGTAGCTACAGCTGCGCCGCAACCAAAGGTTTTAAACTTTACATCAGTAATTATTTCATTTTCTATTTTCAAATACATCTTCATTACATCCCCGCACACAGGATTACCCACAGTACCTATACCGCTGGCATCAGGAATCTCACCCACATTACGCGGGTTAGAAAAATGATCCATAACTTTTTCGCTATAAGGAAGTTGCTCGGGCATATTACCTCATAATTAATTTATGCGGCTTAGCTGTTTTTCTAAAATCTTTTGCTGCACGAATTTCTCGCAATAACCCTAATTTCTTGTTCTTTTCTAATTCATTATAGATTAACGTCCAGGCGCAATCCCTATCGCTGTCCACTTCACATTTACCCTTATTTGCCCCGCCACAGGGCCCATTAAGCAGGCTCTTGGCACAAAGCGTAATCGGGCAAATTCCCGCAGTTTTATCTAAGATGCATTCAGCGCACATCGAACATTTTTCAAAAAAGTTCCCTCGGGCATCCATAACCGCACCAAACAAAGTATTGCAAGCAGGCAATACCGTTAAATTCAAACGGTCATTATCTTTAAACGACTGAACTGCCAAACCGCAGGCTAAAACCAAAACCGCCTCGGCCAAATTTAAATCTTGCGCATGCTTTACCAGTTCGGGCTTAAGTTTAGCTGCCACACAAGGCGCTGACGGGATACAAAAACCAGTAACCGTTTTACCGGCCGCCTCAAGACTCTGCCTCATTTTCAAAATCTCTGCTTCTCCGCCACTCTTACAGGCAGTTGCACATTCCCCACAGCCCACTAAAAATATTTTTTTATATTCTTTAAGGCTGGCCAATAGTTCATCCTGGGGTTTTAACTGGCTAATAATCATCTTAAAAATTTTAACACAATTTAAGTCCTATCTCAAGATAAATAAAGGACTTTTACGCCTGCAATTATTACTTATTCATCGCGAAAGTGTTCTTCGATGGTTTCAAAAAAAGCCTTATTCTTATTTCTTTTTTCACCAACAATATCTTCCAGTTCAATATCATCTAATTCATCCATGCCTGCACTTTGCACATCGACAAACTTTTTAAGTAAACCGCCCTGCTCTAAAAATCGCGAAACTTGGGTAAAGATTGACCCTCCTGCGTCCATAAAACTTCTCGGGGATCTATCAATATGCGGTTTTAACAAAAAGAGGTTTATCTTGGCCCGGGTAGCTGCAACATAAAATAATCTGCGCTCCTCTTCGACATCAGCTTCTGTTTCCAAGGATAGATAGGAAGGCAAATGCCCTTCCGCAACGTAAATTAAGAATACGGTATGCCATTCTAAGCCTTTAGCCGAATGTATTGTTGATAAGGTAAGCGGCCCATCATCATTGTCTTTCCTGGCCGGCTCAATAATCATTCTTTCCGGTGGCTCCAAAGCCATGTCGACTAAAAATTGCTCAACTGTTTTATAGCGTTGGGCAATTCTCAATAGGGAATCCAAGTCATTTAAACGCTTGTTAAAATCATCATACTTAATCTTTAACAAAGGCTGATAAAATTTAAGGAATTTATCGATAATCTTAGCCGGGGCGTCTTTTTGGCAATCCACATCGCTTAACAGTTCGAACATTTTCTTAAGTTCTTGGTTTTTCGCTAATAACTCTTCAAGGCCAGAAATCCCCGGGCTTGCCGCAATAATTCTTGCTGCGGTTTTCGGGCCGATTTTAGGAATTAACAAAAGAGCGCGCAGCCAGCTAACCTGGTCCTGTTTATTATAGGCAATACGCAAATAGCTTATGACATCCTTAATATGGGCAGCTTCCACAAATTTTTGCCCGCCATATTTGGCAAAAGGAATATTACGGCTAGCTAACTCCACCTCCAAATCATTAGAATGCCACCCCGAACGGAAAAGTACAGCGACATCTTTTAAAGCAACCCCTTCTTCTCGTAATTCTAAAATTTTATCGGCCACAAAGACAGATTGTGAATTCTCGTCGGGACAATCAATAAAAATCGGCACGTTACCATCCTGCTTCTTAGTGTAAAGATTCTTTTCAAATTTTTCTTTGGCTTGAGCAATAACCGCATTAGTCAAATTTAAAATCGGCTGAGTTGAACGATAATTTTCTTCCAGAGTAATAATCTTGGTGCCTTTAAATATTTTTGGAAAATCAATAATGTTTTTAAAATTAGCTCCGCGAAAAGAATAAATACTTTGAGCATCATCCCCAACTACCATAATATTAGAATGCGGCTCAGCTAAAAGACAAGCAATATGCGCCTGCAACTTATTAGTATCCTGGTATTCATCAACCATAATATATTTATATCTGGAAGAAATGCTCTCACGCGCAGCAGCGTGCT
This sequence comes from Candidatus Omnitrophota bacterium, assembly GCA_041663665.1. Taxonomy (GTDB): domain Bacteria; phylum Omnitrophota; class Gorgyraeia; order Gygaellales; family Profunditerraquicolaceae; genus UBA6249. Next base: position 84,822 of record JBAYMG010000002.1, read on the forward strand.
TGCTTAACAGATCTTTCAAGAATACCAATAAATCATCATAATCCAAAAGTGATTTTTGGCGTTTGTATTTGATATACTCATCGCGGATTTTTTTTATCTCTTCAGTAAACTCCATAAACTGCGGGTATTCATCATAAAGCACATCAGTAATATCTTCAGACTTGTTCACGCTCTTAGAAATTAATTCTAAAATAGCATGTTTGCGTGGAAAACGTTTTTCCCCCTTATGAAAACCCAGTTGAGTCCGCACTAAATTAACGGCATCTTCAGCATCAGCTTGATCGAGAATAGTAAAATTATTATTAAGCTCTAAAACCTTAGCATATTTTCTTAAAATCATATTGGCAAAAGAATGAAATGTCCCGCCGGAAACATTTTTGCACCTCTCATCTAAAAGCAAAATTGAACGCCGCAGCATTTCTTCGGCTGCCCGGCGGGTGAAGGTAAGCAGTAGAATTTCTTCCGGCTTTACCCCCTGTTCCACTAAATAAGCAACTCGGTGTACCAAAACGCGCGTCTTACCGCTGCCGGCTCCGGCGATAACCAAATGCGGGCCATTGACAGACTCTACGGCCTGAAGTTGTGCAGAATTTAATTCTTTATGATAATCGATTTTAGACATAAATTTATTTTTGCACATGGAATGCTTTGATTAATATTTTTTGACTAAACGGAGGGTAAAGATAGCATAAAGTACCCTAGAAATTACCCCCTTTTTTTTAGAATGAGCCCTTAAAATAAAAGCTCATTTTGTTTACAGGAGGGATTTTAAGATTTAGGCTTTACGTATGCCCGAATAATCTTTTGATCGGTTATTGGGCGGTCATTTGCGCCAACCGGAGTATTTTCAATTTTTTGGACTACATCCAACCCTGAAACAACTTCACCAAATATAGTGTGGCGCATATTTAACCAAGGAGTTTTCGCGCAAGTAATAAAAAACTGGCTTCCATTTGTATTTGGCCCGGCATTAGCCATGGCTAAAATCCCCGGCCCATCAAACTTTGCTACCGGGGTAACCTCATCTTCAAAAGAACTTCCCCAAATCGATTCTCCACCCATCCCTGTTCCTGTCGGGTCTCCTCCCTGGATCATAAAACCTTTGATTACCCGGTGAAAAATTAAACCATTGTAATAACCTTTTTCAGCTAATTTAATAAAATTTTCACAAGCCTTAGGCGCAATATCTGTTTTAAGCTGAATTTCAATGTTGCCCTGATTGGTTTCTAAAACCACAATTGTTTCATTCATCGCAAAAATTCCTCCGTAGTAAAATGTTAACCCTAAAACCATAAATAAAATCAATATTTTCTTCTTCATAATGTTTTTTCGACCTTTCCCTCTTGGGCCCCACCCACAAAAGATGTTTTTTTGCCGGCTTCATGACGAAAACGCGCAATTTCTTCGGCGAACCTCTTTAGCCTTTCCTGGCTGGCCTCTAGTTTATTCTCTAATTGAGTATATTCCTGATTAAGCTTATTAAACTCTAATTTCGGCACCCACTCATTGATTTTTTCTTTTTTATTAAACTCAGCAATAGCAATTACCTGCTCATTAATAACTTTAAGCTGCTCTTGAACCTGCTGTTTAAGCGACTGAATCTGATCTTCTTTAAGCCGGACGGCAATTTCTTTTTCGGTAAAAGCTAACTTCATTTCATTAAGCGTGCGGGTTAAATTTACATTATTGGTAAATTCTGTTTCTAAATCCCCCTCTTTAATAAGAAATTTATTGGTTAAATCGGAATTTTCTAATTTTATTTTTGCCAGCTCGGCTTCGGCTTTTGCCACCCAATCCTCTCTACGCTTCAATTCATCCAATAACTTAGCCTCATTCCCCTTAGCCCGGTTAAACACAGATTCTCCCTGAAGAAATTCTTCTTTATTTTTCTTCAGTTGGTTTTCTAATTCAGTTACCCGGCTTTGCAAACGTTGAATTTTTTGTTCTTTACCGGGATCTTCAAGCGCCGGCTGAGAATTTTCATTCTTTTTATTTTTATTTCTCGATTTTCCGGATACATAGATAGTAAAAACGGCATAAATTACCATGCCAACACTAAGTACTACCAATATTTGCATTATCAGTATCATAATTTCTTATAAGTTCATCCGAGTTTAATCTCCTGTTCAATAAAAATCCCCGCAAAAGTGCCGTTGGAGAGATAGTCTGAACCGATTTGGTTTCAGGTGGGTGCCCTACCCTTGACGCCAAAGCGTCATGAGATTGTAGGCTCCCTTGAAAATAGTGTTGGTTCAACAATTATCAGGTTTCCAACGTGCACCGCAGGGATATCTAAAAGAGCTTTGTATGTTTAAAAAAAGTATAGCACATATTTTTACAAAATCAATCCAGCTGCGTTTTTTATTTTTTAACGCAATTTTGCAGCAAAACGTTCTTGCAATAAAGTACAAGTCGCATTATAAAAAGGCAGAATTTCTTCTTCAGTTAAAGTACGGTCTTCAAGCCGGTAAATGCAAGAGATAGTCAAGCCTTTAAAACCAGCGGGGATCTGCTTGCCCTGATAGTAATCAATAACCTCAACTGAATGTAATAATGGCGCACCTTTTTCTTTTATTGCGGATAGCACATCCTTAACGGCGATATTCTGTTTAATTACAAAACTTAAATCCCTGGTAATTGCCGGATATTTAAGAATACTCAAGAACTTTTTTTCTAATTTAACACAACTAATTAACTGTCCTAAATTAATTTCGGCTAAAACAACTTGCCTATTCTTAATGTCGAAACTAGTTAAAGCCTGCTGGTTTAGGTCAAACATTATGCCTATTTGTTTTTGGCCGACAATAATACTAATCTTATCATCATCCTGGCGGACAAAATCAAAACCGGTAATCCCAAGTTTGTTGAACAAAACCTCTAAGATGCCTTTTAGATGCAAGAGGTTGATTGTATCTTTGACCAAACCCTGCCTGACTAAAAAGGAATTGGTCCCGCATAAAGCTATGGCTAAAACTGGTTCCTCCTGCACCGAAGCATTTTTATCCGAAAAAATATTGGCAACTTCAAAAATCCTTATCTGCTCCTGCTTTTGGTCTAAATTATACACCAGACAGCGGATAAGACTGGGTAAGAGTGTCGGGCGTAAAACTTCCTGCTCACAACTTAAAGGATTGAGAATCTCAATTAATTCTGAAGTTGTTTTAATCCCGGATTTGGCCAGTAAAGAGCGGTCGACTAAACTATAAGTAATCACTTCATGTAAACCTAAACCACATAAAATATTTTTTAATCCAGAGACTGTGTCCCCTCTGTCAAAAATCTTCTCGCTTGGCTTTACCGCTGGAAGAGTCTGAGCAATTTTTTCATAACCATAAATACGCGCAACCTCTTCAACTAAGTCTATTGGCAATTTCAAATCTAAACGAAAATCCGGTATTTTTACAGATAAAATATTCTTCGACTGCAATTTTACCTGTAAACCTAATTTGCTCAATATTTGCTTAATTTTAATAACCGGGATTTCTGCCCCTAACACTTTGTTTACATACACAGGATCTAGATCAATCGCCGGGCCATTTAATTTAGAGATACCCAGAGTTTTATAGCCACCAGGCCTACCAAAAGCTAGCTCTAAAATTAATTCCTGGGCTTTTAAAGAAGCCAAAGTCGCTGCGCTTAAATTTACCCCTCTTTCAAATCTATACGCCGATTCCGACTGCAGCCCTAATTTTTTTCTGCCACAACGCACAAGCATAGGGTTAAATACTGCTGATTCAATTAAAATGTTGTGCGTACCTGCGGTGACCTCGGTATCTTTTCCTCCCATTACTCCGGCAATAGCTACCGGATTATCCTTGCCCGCAATAACCAAAATCTCAGGACCTAATGCTCTCTCCTGGCCATCAATAGTAATAATTTTCTCGTTTAACTTGGCCCGGCGCACAGAAAGCTCACCCCCGACCAGCTTATCCAAATCAAAAGCATGTAACGGTTGGCCTAAAGCAAATAAAACATAATTAGTAATATCAACAACATTATTTACGCTACGGCATCCCATTAATTCCAGCCTATTTTTAAGCCATTCCGGAGAAGGTTTAACTTCAACATCACGGATTATCCGAGCACTATAGAACGAACAATCTTTTTTATCCGTAACTGAAATTTTTAAGGGCAAAATGGATTTAATTTTTGACTTTGCTTCCTTAAGATCAGGGTTTTTAAGTTCACCCCCGCAAATTGCACCTACCTCACGGGCAATCCCCAAAAGACTTAACCAATCCGGCCGGTTTGAAGTTATTTCGATCTCAAAAACAAAATCCCCCCCGACAGCCTCTTGAGAAACAACCTCGAGGCCGGCCATAGTCAGCTTTTCAGCTAGCTGGTCAGGTGAAATTTTTAAATTAATATAGTCTTTTAACCAATTGTAAGTAACTTTCATAATTTAGAATTGCTTTAAAAATCTTAAATCATTTTCAAAAAATAAACGGATATCGTTGATCCCGTATTTTAACATAGCGATTCTTTCAATCCCCATACCAAAAGCAAAACCGGAATATTTCTTTGCAGCATACCCTACCTGTTTAAAAACATTAGGGTGAATCATACCTGCGCCAAGGATTTCAAGCCAGCCTTTTTTACCGCAGACAGAACACCCTTTGCCTTTACAAATAATACAAGATATATCCACCTCTGCCGACGGCTCAGTAAAAGGAAAAAAGTGCGGCCTAAAACGCATTTTAATATCTTGGCCAAAAATATTCTTGGCAAAAAACTCTAACGTCCCTTTTAGGTCAGAAAATTTAATGTCGGTGTCAACTAAAAAGCCCTCAATCTGATTAAACATAAACAAATGGCTGGCATCAACAGCATCCGGCCGATAAACCCTGCCAGGAACTATAATCGCCAGTGGAGGTTTTTGGGTTTTCATTGCGCGTACCTGCATTGGAGAAGTATGGCTACGCAAAAGAAGTTTAGAATATTTTTTTAGATAAAAGGTGTCAAAAGCATCCCGGGAAGGATGATCTAAGGGGATGTTCAAACCGGTAAAATTATTATATTCTGTTTCAACCTCCGGCCCCTGGACAATTGAAAAACCCATCCGCTTAAATATGGCGCAGATTTCATCAATAACTTGAGTAATGGGATGCAGGGAACCTGGCTGATTAGCAATCCCCGGCATTCCGATATCTAAATTATTTTGCTCTAAAATACTGTTTTTATTTTTTAGTAACTTATCTTTTTCTTCAATGAAGCTCAGCAACTTGTTTTTTAAAACATTAACTTCTTTCCCAAATGGGCCTCTTTGCTCAACTGGAAGAGAAGCAATAGTGCCAGTCAATTCTGAAATCAACCCCTTCCTGCCCAAATATTTAATGCGCACTTCTTCCAGGATGTCTAAAGAGGTGACTCTAGCTAAATCGGTTTCTATCTGCGTTTGAATAAGGTTAATATCCATATTAAAAATAACAGCCCCAGTAAAATAAGACTTAAGTATATTTTATCAATATTTAACTTTTGATTAACTATCCGGCCGGTTCCGGTTTTACGTAAAGTTTGAGCATGGATATCCAGGTCTCCCCCATGCTCAAGGCAAGCCCGGTGGAATACCCCAACTACCTCTATAATATCACCTCTTACCTTATAGCTACCAGAAAAATTTATATCTTTGGCCAAAGCAGAACTCATCCAAATACCCAGCGCATTATTCCCGTCATTAATATTGACCCAGGCAAATCTACCGCGAACCATCACATCCCCGATAATCTCGCCGGCATAGGTAACCAATTTTCCATCATATTGTTTGGAATTTTTAATTAATTCATTACTGTTTATGCTTTGGGAAAATGAAGTTTCCTGGCCAAAAGCTAAAACAAAAAACAAAATTGTCGAAATTAACTTAAGATTATTTGTCATTTCCCTTTAATTGCTGCGTATAAAAAGCCTAGAATTGTAAATACTGACATAAACTCTAACCGGCCTGCCCACATCTGTGTTATATAAGTAATTTTTAGCCCGGCGGGCATAGTGGTATTGGTAATCCCGCAGGATAATCCCACATTAGCTGCCGCAGAGGTAGATTCAAAAAGCGATTCTAAGAAAGGATTGCCGTAGAACATACCGACCAATGCACCTAAACCATATAAAATTATATAAGCTAAAGTAATAATTAAGGCACTTCTAACTAATTTATCTTCTAAAAATATTTCTTTAATATGATGAAACTTCTCAACAACTACCGCCTTCTCCGGCATAATAATTCTTTTCAAATCTTCTTTAAATGCTTTTATAATTATACCAATGCGCAGCATTTTAATCGCACCGGTAGTTGAACAAACTGCGCCTCCTAAGGCCATCGCCAAAATTATCCCCGAAAGTGCCAGGGGGTTCCAATCGCTAATAAATTGTTGCGGATAAATTGTCTGGAATCCTGTGCCGGTATGCCCGGAAACAAGTTGATAAAAACCTTTGCGGAAAAGCAGCAAAGCATCCGGATAACTTCCAAACTGCGCCAACCCGACAGCAACAATAAAAAACGTACTAACAATAGTAATAAAAAGTGCGCGAGTTTCAATATTCTTAAATATCTCCTTACGATTGCCCATCCATAAATGATAATGTAATTTAAAATTAAGCGCCCCTAAAATCATGATAACTATAGTAATAATCTCATAGGCTATACTATGATAATAAAGCATGCTCTGCGACTGTGGGCTAAACCCTCCGGTATCAAAAGCAGCCATAAATATACATGCTCCGTGAAAAAATGAATTAACCGGTTTCATCCCGTTAAATATCCCGGTAACACCTAAAGCCAGTGTGCCTATAATTAAATAAATAATGCTGACCATCCAGATAAACCTGGAGGTATGAATTACATTAGGCATAATCTTCTCATCGCGTGCTTCTCCGACATACATCTTAAATGCCCCGGAAAATCCTCGGACAAAAAATGAAAGAGCAATAACCACGATGCCTTGGCCACCCAAAAACATAATTAGATGCCGCCACAAATTATGCGTATAAGAAATGTGATCTAAATTTTGTACTAATGTCAAGCCGGTGGTAGCAAAACCGGACATAGTATCAAAACAGGCATCGAGGAAAGATTTCCAGTGGCCGCTTAAATACAAGGGTATTGCACCTAAAATCATTGCCACAATCCAAGAAAGACTGACGACAATCATGCCTTGCATCCAGTTTAGATCTTTATCTGTATGGCAAATTTTAATTAAGAGAAAACCTAATAAAACTGATATTTCAATACCGATTATGAAATCTATGGCGGGATTAATTTCCTGAAAACAGAGGCCGGCTAAAATTGGGATAACCATTGTAAAAGCTAGCCCTAAAATTATCTTGCCCAAATAAAAACCAATAATTTTTAAATCCTGGATACTAGGTCTAAGAATCATAGCTTAAAGTATATTACCGAACAAATTAAAAAAACTACCAGCAATATAATAAAAACATATAAAATTTCTGTAGCTATACCAAGAGTAATATTCCAGGTCGATCTGAATTTCATGATTTTTAAAGTTTCCCAGCCAGAAGATTAAGCAGTTGCGGCTCGTTGCCAATCAAGGTAAGCGCGATAACATCATCACCGGGCTCTAACACCGTATCCCCCTTAGGAAGAATTACCTCTTCACCTCTGACAATAGAAACTAATACTGCATCTTTTGGTAAAGCAATATCTTTTACTTGTTTTTTAATAACCGGGGCATCACTGGGCAGGTCTACGCGGACAATAGCCAGCTTGCCGCGTTTAAAACTCATTAAATTTACAAAATCTGAAAAAGAAACCTCTTCTTCGATAATTTTAGCAATAATCTTAGTTGAATCAACCGGTATATCAACTCCTAATTCATTAAAAGTATGCTCATTATCGGGATTATTAACTCGCCCGACAGTACGCTGCAAATTAAATTTTTCTTTAGCTAGTTGACAAATAATTAAATTATCCTCGTCATCACCGGTTACTGCTGCCAAAACATCAGCCCGCATAATTCCGGCTTCTTCAAGTATTTTTGGATCGCAGGCATCACCGCTGACTACGAGAACCTCTAATTCTTTGGCAATCTCTTCACAAATCTGACGGTCTTTATCGATAATACTTACTGTATGTTTGCCCTGGCAAAGCCGCTTGGCTAAAAAATACCCGACTTTACCTGCCCCAACGATCAAAATATACATATTTACTTATCTCCTAAATGAAGCTTCGCTCTAACTTCTTTTAGGCTGGAGACTTTAACTAGCCCCATCAAAATATCTTTATCTTTCAAGACAGTTTTAGGCTCAGGTATAATAACCCCTTGCATCCGGCGCAAAGCAACAACAATAAGCTCCGCAGGTATATTTATATCCTGGATAGTTTTGCCTACCAAACTATCTTTTACTTCAACTTCAATAACCCCCAAGTCCTTAGATTCAATCAAATAACTTGAAAACCGGCTATCAATAATTTTATCTCTAAGCATTGCGGCGAAAAGCGTAGTCCCGCTAATAATATTCAGGCCCAGAGCCGCATAAATATGCGCGCGCTGAGGATCATAAACGCGGGCAAAAACTTTAGGCACACGGAAAATTTTCTTAGCAACTTGGGCGCTGATTAAATTAGTATTATCGCCGTTGGTTACGGAACAAAAAGCGTCAGCTTTTTCAATACCCACCTGTTTCAAAAGAGCCAAGTCAAAACCATTGCCGACCATGGTTAATCCGTTGAAAGTATTCCCTAAACGGCCGAATGAATCCTGTGATTTATCAATCACTACTATATCATGGCCTTCTCCGGATAGAAGCTTAGCTAATTCTGCCCCCACCCTTCCGCAGCCCACAATAATTACATACATAAATAACCTCTTGCGTATAAATACACATTAAGCGCATTTTGCGCTACTTAAGATACAACACAATATCTATAACCGCAAATGTCGACTGACATCCAACGTTTATTTTTTTACTTTCTCGACTAATTTTTTGAAAGTAAGGCTGTCTCTTACCGCTAGATCTGCCAGAATCTTGCGGTCAAGATTGATTTTAGATTTTTTTAGTCCGCTCATGAATGCGCTATAAGTAATTCCGACCTCTCTACAGGCGGCATTAATGCGCGCAATCCAAAGCGCACGAATTTCACGCTTTTTATTGTGTCGGTCACGATAAGCATATCTAAGCGCACGCATAAGGGTTCTTTTGGCCTGCTGATATTGCTTACTGCGATCACCCCAAAACCCTTTGGCCTGCTTAAGAACCTTCTTTTTTCTTTTACGTGTTGCTACGCTGTGTTTAGCTTTTGCCATTATTAATCTCCTTTAAAATACAACTGCTTTCTAACCATATGGTAACATAGACTTAATAAATCTTTCTTCCTTCTTACCCGCTAATGTCCGGCGTTTCCTTAAATCTCTTATTTTTTTCGTTCGCTTAGAGGAAGCTAAATGGCTTTTGCCACCGGGCGAATATTTAACCCGACCCTTCTTGGTAACCCTAAAACGTTTCGCCACTCCTCTTTTTGTTTTTAATTTTGGCATTTTTCTCCTTTGCCCGCAAGGGCACACCGGCGCAATTTGAAATCAGCATCGGATATTAAACTAATCAATAATTATACCTTACTTTGGAGCAATCACAAAGGACATAATTCTTCCTTCGAGTATCGGCGCTTTTTCAACTAACCCGTCATTCTGCGTGTCAACAATAAATTTATCTAAAAGCTTTCTTCCCAGGTCCAAATGTTCCATTTGCCTGCCCCGGAAAAAAAGATTTACTTTTACTTTATCTTTTTTCTTTAAGAAACTTGCCACCTGCTTAACCTTAGTTGCAAAATCATGCTCATCGATGTTTGGTTTAAGACGGATTTCTTTTAAGCGGCCCTGTTTCTGGTGTTTTTTAGATTCCCGCTCCTTTTTCTCAAGATCGTATTTGAACTTGCTAAATTCGATAATCCGGCAAACCGGTGGGGTAGCGCCTGAAGCTACCTCTACTAAATCTAATTCGTGCTGATTGGCAATCTCTAATGCCCTCTGAACAGACATCACACCTAATTGGCTGCCATCATGTCCAATAACCCTAACCTGCGGTGAACTAATCCTGTCGTTAATACGAATGAACTTTTTTATAGCTCCTCCCTTTTTATCTGCGTTCCTGAATCTGGTTGGTTAATTCTACGATAAATTTATCTAAAGCAACCGCTCCTTGATTTCCACTTCCTTTTTTACGCACACTGACGGTTAACTGTTTTGCCTCCCGTTCACCTAAAATTAAACAATAAGGAATTTTATTTAATTCCGCATTGCGAATTTTTTTGTCCAGAGTTTCATTGCGCAGATCCACATCAACGCGCAGATTATTACTTTCCAATTTTTGCTTTACTTCTTCGGCATATTGGATAACCGTTTCTTTGATTGGAATTATTAAAACTTGTATTGGGGCCAGCCATAAAGGCAACTCCCCTTTGTAATGCTCGACTAAAGCACCGATAAAACGCTCAAGGCTGCCCAATAAAACCCGGTGCAGCATAATCGGTTGTTTTTCTTTCCCCTGCACATCAATATAAGCTAAATTAAACCTTTTGGGAAGAGCAAAGTCACATTGAATCGTTGCACACTGCCATGTCCTTTTAAGTGCATCTTTTAATTTTATATCAATCTTGGGGCCATAAAACGCACCGTCCCCATGATTAACTTCATAAACAATCCCTTTTTCTTTTAAAGCATCCTCTAAGGCGCTGGTTGCCACCTGCCAATCTTGTTCCGAACCAATGTATTTTTCCGGGCGCGTACTTAACTCTACCTCCCACTGATTAAATCCAAATATCTTCATTGTTTCAAAAACAAAATCGATAATTTTTTTAATTTCATCCTGCAATTGTTCGGGTAAACAAAAAATATGTGCATCGTCCTGGGTAAACCCGCGAACGCGCAATAACCCGTGTAAAACCCCGGCTTTCTCCCTTCGATAAACCGTGCCCAATTCAAATAAACGTACCGGCAGATCTTTATAGCTTCTGGTTTTTGATTTATAAATTAAAATGTGGCCCGGGCAATTCATCGGCTTAAGAACAAATTCTTTTCCTTCGGTAACAAAAGAATACATGTTCTCTTTATAATAATCATAGTGGCCACTTGTTTTCCATAAGTTAACATCCATAATATGCGGAGTAATTACAAGCTGATATCCATGCTTAAGGTGTTCTTTTTTCTCATAATCTTCAATGATTGTACGTAAAATTGCACCCTTAGGATGATAAAAAACTAACCCTGCACCTGCTTCTTCATGATAAATATCAAAGAGCTCTAAAGCCGGCCCCAGCTTGCGATGATCCCGCAGTTTTGCTTCCTCGATGTTTTTTAAATACTCATCTAATTCATTTTGCGAATTAAAACAGGTCCCATAAATTCGCTGCAACATCGGATTAGTTTCAATCCCATGCCAATAAGCCCCGGCTATTGACAATAACTTAAAAGCCTTGATTTGACCGGTTGACTCTATATGGGGCCCGCGGCATAAATCTAAAAAAGCTTCGCCGGTTTTATAAACAGTAACACTTTCTCCTGGCAAACTTTGGATAAGGTCAACCTTATAATTTTCTTTAAGTTTCTTAAATAATTCCAAGGCGTCGTTTTTATTTAAGTCTTCACGCAAAAATGATTCATCTTCAGTGATAATTTCCCGCATTTTGTTTTCAATTTTCAGCAGATCGTCATCGCTAAACGGTTCCTGTTTATCAAAATCATAGTAAAAACCATCCTCAATTGACGGGCCAATAGCTAATTTTACCTCCGGCCAAAGCTTCTTTACGGCTTGAGCTAAAACATGTGAACAAGAATGTCTTAAAGTATCTAGATCCATATTTATATTTTTTTAATAAATGGGCCCAAGTGGACTTGAACCACTGACCTTTGCGATGTCAACGCAACGCTCTAACCAGCTGAGCTATGAGCCCGAACACAATTATTTTTTGCCTGGTGAAGCTCTGACGGTTTTTTCGTCAGGGCCTTAATTATTCTCAATAAAATAACTGGGCAAGAAGGGAGTCGGACCCTTACGACCTTGCGGCCAACAGATTTTAAGTCTGTCGTGTATGCCATTCCACCACTTGCCCGAAATATCAAAATTTTGGAGGCGACGAGCGGAATTGAACCGCTGAATAGTTGTTTTGCAGACAACTGCCTTACCACTTGGCTACGTCGCCAAATCTATATATATTTTTTAACCTGCGTTACAATATCATCCAGCTCTGCTAAACAACCTACTCCAATAGCCCCGCATGCAAGCAGGCCTTTTTTTGGCGCAATAAATTGGTAACCTGAAGATTTTAATTTAATAATATTACTTTGGGTAATTTTATTATTATACATATTTTCATTCATTGCCGGGGCAATGAGAACTTTAGCTTTACTGGCACAGACCGTACAAGTTAAAAGATCATCGCAAATACCTGCGCCGAATTTGGCAATTATATTCGCTGTTGCCGGGGCAATTAAAATCAGGTCTGCTTTTTGCGCCAGAGACACATGCTCAATCTCCCAGATATCCTGCTCTTCAAACACCGCCCCCCGGTACACCCGATTACCGCTTAAAACTTGAAAAACAACCGGCTTGATTAATTCTTCTGCTTCTTTGGTCATAACCACCTGAACATTAAAATCGCATTTAATCAGACGGCGAATAAGCTCACAGGCCTTATAAATAGCTATACTGGCAGTTACACCCAAAATAATATTCTTCTTTACTCTTGTCATTACTCTTTAGCCTTTGATTTTTTAGCTTCAATTCTACCTGCTTCAATTTCATGCAAAGCCACAGTCGAAACCTTGACCGAGGCATCATCTGAAACTAATTTCGGCTGTCCTTCAGCAATCTCTAATGCTCTTTTAGAAGCTAAAATTACTAACTTAAAAATTGAACCCATACTTTTATCTAAAAGTTTTTCTCTGCCCTGATAATCCATCTTTTACCCCCAAAGTAGTTTGTTATGCATTAATTTCATGCAAGAATATATCTTTTAATTCCCTAAGGGCAACCTGTAGATTTTGATTTAAAACAGAATAATCAAATTCTTTGGCTGCCAAAAGCTCGCCACGTGCAAGACGAATCCTGCGTGCCACTTCGTTTTTATTAGTCTGACTACAACGATTTTCTATCCTACTTTTCAGCTCAGCAAGCGATGGTGGCAGGATAAAAATTGTAACTGTATTATTAGGATATAACTTCTTAAGGATCCTGGCGCCTTTAAGATCTAAACACAACCCGACATGTTTACCATCATTAAATTGTCTTTCTAAAGGCCCCTTAGGCGTCCCGTAATAATATCCCAAATACCTGGTCCATTCAAGAATTTTTTTTGCTTTTAACAAATACTTAAATTCAATGGCTGAAACAAAAAAATACTCTACTTTATCTTTTTCTCCGGAACGCTCCGGCCGGGTTGTAATAGAGCATGATTTTACAAGCAATTTCCCGATTTTTTTATCTTTAATCAAACTAGCCAGCAGAGTGGTCTTGCCTGAACCTGAAGGCCCACAGATGACAAAAATTTTACCTAATCTTCTTTGGCTTTTATTGGCTTTCACTACTCGATATTCTGCACCTGTTCACGAATCTTTTCAATTTGGCTTTTCATCTGCACGGCCCTGCCCGAAATAATCATATCAAATGACTTTGCAGCTAAAGTATTAGCCTCACGCTGCATCTCTTGAGTAATAAAATCCAGTTCTTTACCGATCACCTGGCCAAGAGCAATTTTTTGCTGAAAATTCTTAATGTGAAAGTGTAGCCGGTCTAATTCTTCGGCAACATCGGCGCTTTTTAAGAAAGCTACCCGTTCATCTCCCATTTTAATTTTACTGCTTTTACTTTTAACCGCAACTAGAAACCGTTTCTTAATAAAAACTAAGTCCTTTTTAAGTAAATTACTCCTGCTTTTCAATAAAACAGCTAACGCCCGGCCTTCTTTCTGGCGGGCTTTAGTTAAATTTGAAAGCGCTTGTAAAAAAATTGGTTCAAGCTTTTCCCAGATATGAATCCCGCTTGACTTACTTTCCTTAAGGCCCAAAATTCCCGGAAGCCTCATTAAAGAATCCAAGCTTAAACCATTATCGATTTTAAATTCTTTTTTTATGCCATTCAGCTCATGCAAATAACTTTTAAGCAGCTTGCGGTTTACGAATATCCCGTCGGCCATTTGCCCTTTTATGTTTATTCCGCAATAAACCCTGCCTCGCTTAACTTTACTTTCAATTTCTTTTTTTAATTTCTCCTCTAAAGCAACCATTCCGTCGGGCAGATGAAAAACACTTTCGGTAAACTTATGATTAGTGCATCTTAGCTCGACGCTAATCCGCCCGAAAGAATCAACATCAGCTTCATAACTGCCAAAACCAGTCATACTACTAATCATTATATTTTCCTTTTCTTAAGCCCAAACTTTGTTTTTAATTTCTTTTTGCACTAGTTCCTTAGTAGAATATAAATTAACAATAATTTCATCCGGGCCGAACCAAAGTTTGATTTCTCTTTCAGCTTCTGAATCATTAGACGAAACGTGAATTACATTTTCATAAATCCCGCTGGTTGTGATCCGCCCATAAGAACCGCGAATAGAAGTCGAATCAGCCTCTTCCGGATTAGTTGCCCCGGCCAAATCCCGGCATTTTTTTATTGCATCCTGCCCCGCATATACCAGAGCCATAACTTTTTTACGATCATGCAATTCTCCTTGCAAGTATTGAATAATCTCACCAAAGAATGGCTTATCTTTTAGATGTTTATAATGCTCTTCAGCTAAATTTTTAGAGACACGCACCATTTTAGCAGCAACAATTTCAAGCTTGGTTTCCGATAAACGCGAAAGGATATTCCCAGTTAAAGATTTTTTAAGCCCGTCGGGTTTAATTAAAATTAAGACTGCCTGGTTCATTGTTTACTTTCCTCCTTTAATAACATTAACTATGCGCTCAAGATCTTCTTGTGAATAAAACTCAATATTAACATGCCCTCGTTTTTTTCTTTTACTAATTCTAACTTTAGTAGCTAAAGCATGCTGCAGCTGTTCCTCAAAAATAGCGATAGATGGTTCACGCTGGCCAAGCCCAATGCTGCGTTTTATTGATTTCGGCCGGCTAGTTTTTAATAAAGTTTCTAACTCTCGTACTGACAAGCCTTTAGAAATAATATCCTGAGCCAATTTGCGCTGCTGATTAGCATCTTCAACCTCAAGCAGGGCTCGACCATGAGCAAAACTAATCCTGCCTTTTTTCATTTCATCTTGAATCTCATGTGGAAGTTTAAGCAAGCGCAAAGTGTTCGTGATCGAAACTCTGGATTTCCCAACTGCTTCGGAAATTTTTTCCTGAGTAATATTAAATTTATCAATTAAGTGTTGATAGGCATGCGCTTCTTCAATAGAATTCAAACTCTCCCTCTGGATATTTTCAATTAAAGCCAACTCCAAAGAATCCTGGTCACTTACATCACGCACAATAATTGGAATTTCCGCTAAGCCCAAAGAAGTAGCAGCACGTAACCTTCTCTCTCCGGCGATCAGCTCATAGCTATCTCCCCTTCGTCTGACTAAAAGCGGCTGTATAACTCCTTTTTCTTTGATTGATTGGGCTAGCTCCTCAATGCTTAGTTGATCGAAAACTTCACGCGGTTGAAATGGATTAGCTTTGATTTGTCCAGTCTGGACATAAATAATCTCTTCTTTGTGAATAGCACTATCAATTACTTTCTCAGGAATTAACGCACTAAGGCCCTTTCCTAAAGATCTTCTTTCCATTAAACCGCTCCTTTTGGAATTTTTAAATTTGAAGGTATTCCTAATATTTCATTGCTCAGTTCTTCGTATTTTTTTGCACCGAGCGAATCTTTATCATACAAAGCAATGGGCTTGCCAAAACTCGGAGCTTCGGTTAAACGAACATTCCGTGGAATTACCGTATTATAAACTTTATCCTGAAAATGATTACGCGCCTCTTGAATAACTTCTTTTGTAAGGTTAGTACGAAAATCTGCCATAGTCAAAAGAACGCCTTCAATGGCTAATAACGGATTAAGATTTTCTTTTACAAGTCTAACAGTATTATGTAGTTGTGTCAATCCCTCTAACGCATAATATTCACACTGCACAGGAATGATAACTGAATCAGCAGCACATAAACCATTGATTGTAAGCAACCCTAATGAAGGTGGCGAATCTATAATTATAAAATCGTAGTTTTCTTTTTCTAACTGTAAAGCTCTTTTAAGCCTATATTCTCGTCCTAACGCTCCTACGAGCTCCACCTCAGCTCCAGTTAAATCTAAATTTGATGGAGCAAGCATAAGATTATCAATACAAGTTTTTTGAATAATATCGCTAAATTTTAATTCCTCAAGAAGAATATGATATGTGCTTTTTAAGATATCATGCTTATTTATCCCCATACCGCTTGTAGCATTTGCCTGAGGATCTAAATCAATAAGCATAATCTTCTTACCTGCCATTGCAAGATAAGCCGAGAGATTAATTGAAGTAGTTGTTTTACCTACCCCGCCCTTTTGATTACAAATTGCTATTATTTTACCCATTGATATTATTATAGTTAGAAGATGTTCCACGCGAAACATCTCTTTTAACTAACTCAATTATCTCAAAATTAAAATGCTTGTCAAGGGTTTTCTTCGCTTGGGATCACGCTTACGCGTATCTTTGCAGGCTTAGCTCCAGGCATACCAAAAAGCCCTTTTTTTTCTTCGGACAAGCTCTCAATCTTAACTCGATTCCTAGGTAACTTTAATTCTAAAAGCGCCTTTTCAATGGCTTCTTCAACTGTCCGACCCTCAGCTTCTATAGATTGAGCTTTTTTCACTTTTGAGTATTAATACGAAATTGATAACTAAGCATTAATATGCTATTCACAAACCAATAAAGCACTAATCCGGATGGCATTTGGTAAAAAATTACTCCAAACATGACTGGCATAATAATCAACATCATCTTCTGCTGCTGTGCAGCATCCCCGGTTGCCTTAACCATAGATATTTTCTGCTGAACAAACATACCAATAGCCATTAAAACCGGCAAAATGTTTACTTGGTTGCCTAACAAAGGAATAGAATTCTTTAAGACAAATAGTTTATCCGGTGAAGACAAATCCTTAATCCATAAAAACTCAGCTCCTCGCAAAGCTGTTGAACGGATCAATGCCTGATAAAGTGCAAAGAAAATTGGCATTTGCAATAAAAGCGGCAAACATCCACTCAATGGATTAACCTTATGTTCCTTATAAAGCTCCATTATTTCTTTATTTAATCTTTGCGGATTATCTTTCAAATCCTTACGCAAAGCCTCAATCTTAGGTTGTAAAGCTTGCATTTCTTTCATTGAGCGCATTTGCTTAATTGAAAGTGGAAAAAGAACAAGATAAACCGCGATGCTTAATAATATTATTGCCAAGCCCCAATTATGAACTAAACCATAAAAAAATCCTAAAAGCTGTAAGAGTATCTGTGCGATAATATCAAATGTGCCAAAAAATATAATTGATGTCCATTCTGGTTTAATATTATTGAGTATCTTTAAATCCTGTGGTCCCAAGTAAATACGAAAAGAGTGTCCAATCTGTATTCCTGGCTGAACACTCACTTCCTTCATAAACAAACCAACTTCTGATTCATCTTGATTGATTTTTTTAACATAAGCGCTAACCGCAATATCCTCCACAGGCTCAACAATAGCACAAAAATACTGGTCTCTTAAGCCTATAAATTTCACATCTTGACTTCTATAATTTTTACCCGCACCAAGATGCACTGTTTTCTCTTTACCACCAAACAAAACATCCTGATAACGTGATTGGGAATTTTTAGCTGATAAATTTAGTTTGCCTAAAACTAATTGTGAATTCAATAATAAAGGTATCGAAGATAAATTTTTAACTTGAATTTCTAACTCAATGACATTACTATTGTTAGGAATACTATATTTTTTAATAATGCGTTTGTTTTGATCCTCATAAATGAACGAAAAAGTATCGCTAGTTTTACTTAACTGTTTAAATAATAAATCATCATTGGTTAAAAAACCGGTTTTTAATGGTAAACGATGCTCAAGTTTGTCTTTAAAAATTACCTCAAGGATATCAGCTTTAGCCGGGTTGAAAATTAATTCACGGTTTCCTTGAACAAACCTGACTGTTTCTGTTACAATTTCAGGAACTGCTGGGTTTGGAACCAAAGGTTGCGAGAGAATGGAAGGGCCTTGCGCCTGTACGGTTCCAGTTGCAACTTCTTTATTTCCAATGATTTGCGGTTTTGGAGTTAAAACAGACCAAGTTAATAGTACTAATAAAGATAAGGCGATTGCCAGAGTTAAGCGTTTATCCATAGTTTTTATATTAAGGGATCATAACCAGACCGCCCAGAAAAAGGATGACAGCGGAATATTCTAGTTAACCCCTTGAACCCTCCTTTAATAAAACCGTATTTTAAAATTGCTTGTTTTGTAAACTCGGAACAATTTGGTTCAAATCGGCAACAAATCGGTAATAGTGGCCTTAAATACTGTTGATACTTTTCAATTAAAAAAATAGCTGGTTTAATTAATGTCAAATAGTAAGCCTCTTTCTGCCCCTGCTGCGTCGACGAGCTACAAGCTTGCGCCCGGATTTAGTTGCCATTTTACTACGAAAACCATGGCGTTTTTTCCCAACAATTTTTGTGGGTGTCTTTAAGTTCTTTTTCATTCTTACTCCTTTTATGGGTGTGAATATTTTCTAAGATTGTGAATTGTAACACACATTTATAAACCGGTCAAGTTTTTTGTTGACGATTCAACATAATATTGTATAATAGCTAACGTTTAACTTTTTTACTTGCAAGTAGTTTGAGCTCTGTTATAATAGGTTTTGTGTAAAAAAATTGGTAAGAAATTTTATCCACAGATTTATACAAGTTGTGTATAAACTGTTAATACTGTGAGTATCGTCAAAAAATTGAGTGCATATGCTTGAACTTATTAAACAATGGGAAGAGGTTCGAAACAATTTAAAGACTAAATTGGGTGATACTATTTTTGCTACCTGGATTGAGCCTTTAAAGTTTTCTGCTCAAGACAACCAAAGCATTGATTTAACGGCTCCTGACCAATTTTTTAAAGATTGGGTAGAAAAACATTACCTCGGGTTAATACAAGAAGCACTAAAA
The DNA here is from genome assembly GCA_041663665.1 of Candidatus Omnitrophota bacterium. Classification (GTDB taxonomy): domain Bacteria; phylum Omnitrophota; class Gorgyraeia; order Gygaellales; family Profunditerraquicolaceae; genus UBA6249. The sequence continues at coordinate 103,965 of JBAYMG010000002.1, forward strand.
TTGCGAGGCTTGGACAATCTGTTAATAAAACTAGTTGTCAGCACAGAATCGGGAACTTTAAGCATCCCCAATGCTCCCTTAGAAACAAATATTAAAAACTCGACAATTGTTAATCCGGCTAACTTAAACTCCCGCTATACATTTGACAACTTTGTAATTGGCCCATCAAATAGGCACGCGCATGCATATTCGTTAGCAGTTGCTGACTCTCCGGCGAAGAATTATAATCCTTTATTTATTTATGGAGGGGTAGGACTGGGTAAAACTCATTTAATTCAAGCTATCTGCCACCAAATAAGAAACAATGCGGCTTCGGCGGTAAAAATATGCTATATTTCTAGCGAAAAATTTACTAATGAATTAATTGACGCTATAGTACACCGCTCTACTTCGGCTTTCCGCCAAAAATACCGCAATCTGGATGTGCTGGTCATTGATGACATCCACTTTATCGCTGGAAAGGAATCTACTCAAGAAGAATTTTTCCACACTTTTAATGCCCTCTACGATGCACATAAACAAATTGTTTTTTCATCAGACCGGCCACCCAAAGAGATCACCAATTTACAAGAACGCTTAGTATCGCGTTTTGGCTGGGGACTGGCTATAGATATCCAACCGCCGGACCTAGAAACAAGGATCGCGATTTTAAAAAAGAAAATTGAACGCGAACCAATTAGTGTCCCGGATGACGTAATATTTTTTATTGCCGGATTAATCAAAACTAATATCCGCGAATTAGAAGGCGCGTTAATTAGGACAATTGCTTATTCTTTATTGGAAGAGGAACCGGTCAGCCTGCAATTAACTAAAGAGGTCCTTAAGGATTTATTAAAAGAACCGGTAAAATTAATTACTGTTGATTTTATCCAGCGTTGCGTAGTGGAGGAATTTGGGCTTTCATTACAAGACTTAAAAACTAAACGGCGCAACAAACAAATTGTTTTGCCCAGACAAATAGCTATGTACCTAAGCAGAGAATTAACAGATTTATCTCTTCCTGAAATCGGGGAACTTTTTGGAGGTAAAGACCACACAACAGTCCTACATTCTTATAAAAAGCTTAAAGAAGAGATAAACCATAACCCGGAACTAAAGAACCGGATAGAAAAACTTATTCAAGTCATCAAACAATAGTACCCAAGTTATTAACTGGTAATTATTATTCTAAACATTGTTATTGCAAATAGTTTTGTTCTTGTTAACAGAAATGGCCACGTATTACGTCTACTGTTATTTTAAGATCTTATATAATTATAAATAGAAGGAGATTAAAAAATGAGGTTTAAAGTTGAAAAAAGTAGTTTAGTTGGTGCAATTCAGGTAGTTGGAAATGTAATTACCACAAAATCAGCTTTGCCTATTCTTTCAAACATCTTAATTGAAGGGCAAATGGGTAGCTTGAGGCTTACGGCAACAGATTTAGATATAGGGATAACCTGTGTAATCCCTGTGGATACCCAGGAAATAGGATCAATCACGATTCCAGCGAAAAGATTTAATGATATTATTAAGGAATTTCCTTTAGAAGTTATTAATATTTCCACAAAAAAAAATAATCAAGTGACAATAGATTCAGATATGTGTCAATTTAAAATTATGGGTCTAGCTAAAGAGGAGTTCCCAAAATTACCTGAGTTTAAAGATAAAAAGGCGATCAAGATTGGGCAGGCGCTTTTAAAACAAGCACTTTCCTTAACGTCTTTTGCAGTATCTTTTGACGAAACCCGTTATGTTTTAAATGGGATATTGTTTAAACTTAGTAAGGGTGTGTTGACTTTAGTGTCAACAGATGGGAAACGGTTAGCTATTGCCGAGAAAAAATTATCTCTAGAGCCAGATGTAGAAATAAGTATGATTGTGCCGATTAAAACAATTCAAGAATTAAATCGTAATCTCAAGGATGATGGGGAGCTGTCTTTGGTTGTGAGCAATAATCAGGTTTTATTTGATTTAGGTAGTGTTGGTATTGTGTCGCGCTTAATTGAAGGGGAGTTCCCGGATTATAAACAAGTTGTTCCTCAGGCAACCGAAAATAAAATGAAAGTAGGGCGTAATCAGTTTTTGTTGGCAATAAGGAGAGCAGCTCTTTTAGTCACCCAGGATTATCAGGCAGTCAAGTTAGAGGTTTTTAAAAATAAATTAGTGATTTCAAAATCTACTCCTGATGTCGGTGAGTTTCATGAAGAGTTGCCGGTGGAATATCAGGGCAGAGAGCTGGTTATTGGTTTTAACCCGGTGTATTTAATGGATGTTGTTAAAATTCTTAGCGAAGAGACAATTTGTTTAGAGTTAATTGATGCGGAAAAGCCCGGAGTTATACGTACCAACGGTTATGTTTACATAGTTTTACCTATGCGTCTTAATTAGGCTATGGAGCTTTTAAAAAATACCTTAGATCAGGTTATGTCTGGGCTTTTTGTAAAAAAAGCCGGTTCACTCGACGCTGGTCCTGAACAGTGGTTAAAAAAAGCCTTGACAAAGAAAGAGTTGGGGCATATAAAAGTTAAATATTTCCATAAAGGTATTCTTGGGTTGAGTGTGGATTCATCTGTTTGGTTATATGCTTTAGGCTTAAAAAAAGAAGAATTATTGCTGAAGCTCCAAAAAGAAAATCCGGAATTGAAAAATATTAATTTGCGTATCGGAGAGATATAATAGTGGTTAAAGAAAAGCAAGAAAAAAAAGATAAGGAAGAAGAGAAAAATATTCTTAATGTCGAGCAAAAACCCAAAGCTTATGATGCTACCAGTATCCAGGTTTTAGAGGGTATTGAAGCAGTCAGGCGCCGGCCGGCGATGTATATCGGAGATACCGCGGCCCGTGGTTTGCACCATTTGGTTTTTGAGGTTGTTGATAATAGTGTTGACGAAAGCTTGGGTGGGTTTTGTGATTCGATTGCCGTGGGTATCCAAGCGGACAACAGTATAACTGTTATTGATAATGGCCGCGGCATTCCGGTTGATATGCATAAAACCGAACATAAGCCCGCAGTTGAAGTCGCTTTAACTACTTTGCATGCCGGAGGTAAATTCGACCACCGTTCTTATAAGGTATCTGGTGGTTTACATGGAGTAGGAGTCAGTTGTGTTAATGCTCTTTCTGATTGGTTGGAGGTAGAGGTAAAACGGGACGGTAAAATTTATCATCAGCGTTATGAGCGGGGCAAAACCGTTTCCAAACTAACCGTTATCGGGAAAAGCACGTCTACTGGTACTAAAATAACTTTTAAGCCGGATAAAACCATTTTTCCTAAAACTGAATATTCCTATGATATTCTTGCACAACGTCTGCGTGAGTTGGCGTTTTTAAACAAGGGATTAAAAATAAAATTAAACGACGAGCGTGCGGATAAGGAAACGGTTTTTGAGTTTTCTGGCGGCATAGTTTCGTTTGTTGATTATTTGAATAAAAATAAAAATTCCCTGCACAATAAAGCAGTGTACTTTGAGAAGCTGCAGGATGATGTTAATGTTGAGGTGGCCCTGCAGTATAATGATGGCTATGCTGAAACCATGTTTTCTTTTGCTAACAATATCAATACTATTGAAGGCGGTACCCACCTGTCAGGTTTTAAATCGGCTTTAACCCGTGCGGTAAATCAATATGCTAAATCTAAAAATCTGCTTAAAGATAATATTGCCATTACCGGAGACGATGTACGTGAAGGTTTAACGGCAGTTATTAGCGTTAAAGTACCCAATCCTCAGTTTGAGGGTCAGACTAAAACTAAATTAGGCAATTCTGAGGTTGAAGGGTTGGTTGCTTCAAGCAGTTTAGATGCGTTGGCTAGTTATTTTGAAGAAAATCCATCGGTGGCCAATAAAATTATCGATAAAGTTATTGTAGCTTCGCGCGCCCGAGAAGCTGCACGTAAGGCCAGAGAATTAACCCGCAGAAAAGGCGCTCTCGAAGGCGCAGGGCTCCCTGGGAAATTAGCCGATTGCTCGGAGCGGGATGCAGCACTTTGTGAATTGTATATTGTCGAAGGCGATTCTGCCGGCGGTTCGGCGAAGCAAGGGCGCGATCGGCGGTTCCAGGCAATCTTGCCGATCAAGGGTAAAATTTTAAATGTGGAAAAATCAAGACTAGATAAAATTTTATCTAATGAAGAGATCCGCACAATTATTACTGCTTTGGGGACAGGAATTGGCGAAGAGTTTGATTTGACTAAATTAAGATACCATAAATTAATGCTTATGGCGGATGCGGACATTGATGGTTCACATATCCGGACACTACTTTTAACTCTTTTATACCGCCAACTTCCCAAGCTCGTAGAGGAAGGGCATGTTTATATTACCCAACCGCCTTTATATAAAATTAAAAGGGGCCAACGCGAAGAATATATCCAAACTGAACAGCAAATGAATGAGATGCTTTTAGATCTGGGTAGAGAGGGCCATAAATTAGTTAGAGTAAAAGATAAACAGCCTTTTACTGATAACCAGTTTAAGGAGTTATTGATCTTATTGGTTGATATAGACAGGTTGGGTAGGTATTTAGAAAAAAAGGGAGTAAATTTTCAAGAATTACTTAGTTTTAGGAACATAAAGACCAAAAAAGTGCCTATTTATCGGGTAAAAGTAGAGGGTATATACCAGTTTGTGTATTCTGATAAAGAGCTAGCAAGCCTTGCAGAAAAAGCTGGGAAAGATGCGGAGCGGGATGTTTTGCATATTTTTGAAGCGCAGGAGATTGAAGAAATTATTTCAAAAATAGAAAAATTAGGATTTGAGTTTGAAACTTATTTTAGCGGTATTATTCCTCAAATCGGGGGCGCAAAAGAAGGTGATAAAAAGATAAAAGCAGTTTATCGCGTTACAAATGATGATGATCTAAAAGAAGTTTTTAGCTTAAAAGAGCTGCTTGCTTGTATTAAAGATGTGGCTGCGAAGGGGATGCATATTCAAAGATATAAAGGTTTGGGAGAAATGAATCCTCAGCAACTTTGGGATACTACTATGGATCCTGAGAAAAGAACAATTTTGAGAGTGACTTTAGAAGATGCGGTTGAAGCGGATAAGATGTTTACCATATTGATGGGCGATCAAGTTGAGCCGCGGCGTGAATTTATCGAAAATAATGCTCATCAAGTTAAGAATTTAGATATTTAAAACGGAGGGGAAATGACTGAACTTAAAAAAAATGCAGTTTACCCGGTACGCATTTTTAGCGAAGCCTGGGGGGTTTTTCGAAAGAATGTAGTCAGGCTCTGTTCAATTTATTTTATATTTTACGTTCCATACCTGTTGCTTTCTGTTCTAGCGAATGTTTTGCCCGGGGATCAGTCAAATATCCTGTTGATTATTATTGCTTTTGTCAGCATATGGTGTAGCGTAGCTTTGTTGTTTGCGGTAAATAAGGCTACTGATCAAGAGAGCTTTAGTATTAAGGAAAGCATAATGTTAGGAATGAAAAAGTATTCCTTAAACTATGTCGGGATAATCTTGCTGCTTTTCTTGTTTGGCCTTTTGATTTTGCTTGCGATGCTCGCAGCATTTTATGTTGCCTCATTATTGTTAAAAGTAAGTTCAATATTGGCAATTGTCCTGCAAATACTTTGTGTTGTTTTAGGAGTTTGTTTAGTAGTATATTTCATGATCCGTTGGTCGTTGGGCTGGGTTTGTATTTTAGAAAATATTAATCCTTTTGCTGCCTTAAAACGCAGCCGGGTATTAATTAAAGGCCATGTCAATCCAGTGGTAGGAGAATATGCTTTATTTATCATGGCATCTATTGTAGCCAATATTCCCTATTTAATTCTAACGTTGATTTTTACCAGCCCGGATGCAAACCAAGAAATACAGATATTAGGCGCAGCAATTAATAGTGTTGTTGTTTATGGCATTGTTTCGCCTTTTGTAGTGACGATTATGGTTGTGTTGTATAAAAAATTGAAAGAGGTAAACGCAATAAATGTACACCCGTAATGATAAGATAATTAATGTTTATATCGAGGATGAAGTAAAGGATTCCTATTTAAATTATGCGATGAGCGTAATTGTGGGCCGGGCATTGCCGGATGTGCGCGATGGCCTGAAGCCTGTGCATCGGCGAATTTTGTATGCTATGTCCGAGCTTAACCTCGAACATTCCAAGCCTTATAAAAAATGTGCACGTATCGTTGGTGAAACTATGGGTAAGTACCATCCTCATGGCGATAGTGCGATTTATGATACTTTAGTCAGAATGGCGCAAGATTTTTCTTTGCGCTATCCTTTGGTTGATGGGCAGGGTAATTTTGGGTCGGTCGATGGTGACGCGGCGGCTGCGATGCGTTATACTGAAGCACGTTTGGCGGCTGTGTCTGATGAGATGCTCTCAGACATTGAAAAGGAAACAGTAAATTATGGCCCAAATTTTGACTCATCTTTAAAAGAACCGTTGCTTCTACCGGCTGCCCTACCCAATCTTTTAGTTAACGGCTCAAGCGGGATTGCCGTTGGCATGGCGACAAATATCCCGCCGCATAATTTAAATGAGGTATGCGACGCACTTATTTATTTAATTGATCAGCCTGAAGCCGAAATCAAAGATTTAATGCGTTATATTAAGGGCCCGGATTTTCCGACGGGTGGTTTAATTTGCGGTAAGGCAGGCATTAAAGATGCTTATATGACGGGCAGAGGAAAACTTTTAATCCGTGCCAGGGCGACAGTAGAGCATCAGAAGAACGGTAAAGATTTAATTATTTTTACTGAGATTCCCTACCAGGTGCAGAAGTCTGCTTTGATTGAGTCGATTGCCGGGTTAGTGGATGACAAAAAAATCGAAGGTATTTCAGATATCCGGGATGAATCAGATAAAGAAGGTATGCGTATAGTTGTTGAGCTTAAGCGCGATATCGAGTCTCAAATCGTTTTAAATCAACTTTTCAAGCATACGCAATTAGAGAATACTTTTGGTATTATCATGCTGGCCTTGGTCGATAATCGGCCCAAAGTTTTAAATTTGCGCCAGATGTTGGATTGTTATGTTGAGCATCGCCGGGTGGTTATCCGCCGGCGTACACAATTTGAATTAGATAAAGCTTTAAAGCGGGCGCATATTTTGGAGGGTTTAAAAATTGCGCTTAAATTTATTGATCAGATTATTAAAGTTATTAAAACTTCAAAAAGCACTGATGCCGCTAAAGTAAATTTGATGAAGGAGTTTGAATTATCTGAGCTCCAAGCGCAGGCAATTCTTGAAATGCAGTTACAGCGCTTAACCGCTCTTGAGCGGGATAAGATTGATGCCGAATACGCCGAGCTTCTAAAGAAAATTGAAAACTGCCGTTCAATTTTAGCTTCAGTTAAAAAAATCGAAGCAATTATCAAAGAAGAGCTGGAACTGTTAAAGAAGAAATATGGTGACCCCCGCCGCACTGATATTGTTGGGGAAGCCGAGAATTTGGAGATTGAAGATTTAATTGCTGATGAGGATGTGGTGGTAACCATCAGCCATGGCGGCTATATTAAACGTTTGCCGGTAAGTGCTTATCGCAAACAAAAGCGCGGTGGTACCGGAGCAACCGGTGCAGAATTAAAGGAAGAGGATTTTAGCGAACATCTTTTTGTTGCCTCAACGAAAGATTATGTGCTTATTTTTACGGATAAGGGCCAGGTGCATTGGTTAAAAGTTTATGAAATTCCTCAAGCCAGCCGCATATCTAAAGGGAAAGCAATTATTAATCTTGTCCAGATGGAAGCTGCAGCTAAGGTCAGCTCAACTATCCCGGTAAAAGAATTTTCTGCGGATAAATATCTGGTTATGGTTACAAAGTTAGGGCAAATTAAAAAGACTAAGCTTGATGCTTACGGTAATCCGCGCAAAGGCGGTATTATCGGGATTACTTTGGATAAAGATGATGCGTTGATTGGTGTTGAAATGACTGATGGGAAACAGGAATTACTTATTGGGACCAGGCAGGGCAAGGCAATCCGGTTTTCCGAAGAGAATGTGCGGGATATGGGAAGAGGCGCTCATGGTGTGCGCGCGATATCTTTAGCTAAAAAAGATGAAGTTATTGATATGGTGGTTCCTCAGAAGGCCTCAACTATATTGACGGTTACCGAGTTAGGTTTTGTAAAACGTACAACTATTGATGAGTACCGTTTAACGAGCCGAGGCGGCAAAGGGGTAATTAATATTAAGGTTACGGAAAAGAACGGCCAGGCAGTAAATTTAAAAACTGTAAACGATAAAGACGAGTTAATGGTTATTACTCAAAATGGAATATTTTTACGCTGTGCAATAAAAGATATACGTGAAACCGGCCGTTCATCACAAGGTGTGCGGTTAATTAAATTGCAGGATAAAGATCAAGTTGCGTGTGTTGCTCCGGTGATCGCCGAAGAAAGCGAATAAGAATTTAGACCCCATCGTCTAGCCTGGTCTAGGACAAGAGCTTTTCAAGCTCTCGACACGGGTTCAAATCCCGTTGGGGTCATTAAAATTTAGTTTTGGCATTTAGCAATATAAGCAACAACAGGGGTTCTCCCGCCGATTCTTAAAATATCTTGGCGGGACTGCGCCGCTTGACAAAAAAGATAGCGGCTGGAAATCCCGTTGGGGTCATTAAATTTGCAGTTATTTTTAGATTTTGTTGTACAAAATATAAAGGTGCTTAAGTGTGTGGAATAGTCGGATATATTGGGCAAAGAGAGGCACAACCTATTTTGTTATCCGGTTTAAAGCGCTTGGAATACCGCGGTTATGATTCAAGCGGGATAGCCGTAATCTCTCCTAAGAAAAGTAGCATAACGATAAGAAAATCTCCCGGAAAAATCAGCGAACTAGAGAAATTGGTTAAAAATAAACCGGTTAACGGTATGGTCGGCATTGCGCATACTCGTTGGGCAACGCACGGGGCGCCTACTCAGGCCAATGCCCATCCGCATTCTGATTGTTCCGGCTCAATAGCTATGGTGCATAATGGAATTATTGAGAATTATGAAACGCTTAAAGCCCAACTGGTGAAGGAAGGCCATGTTTTTAACAGTCAGACGGATACCGAGGTAATTGTGCATTTAATTGAAAAATTTTATCAAGATATTCCTCTTGAAGATGCGGTGTGCCGGGCGCTCAAGTTATTAATTGGTTCCTTTGCCATTGGCGTAATTTCATCCAAAGAGCCGAATAAATTAGTCGGGGCTCGTTTAGGAAGCCCGTTAATCGTTGGTGTTGGCAAGGGGGAAAATTTTCTTGCCTCTGATGTGCCGGCGGTTTTAGGTTTTACAAAAGAAGTTATTTTTTTGGATGAAAAAGAAGTTGCTGTTTTAGATAAAGATAATTTTAAAATTAGCGACCTGGAAGGTAAAACTGTTTTTAAGAAAGTCACCCATGTTAGTTGGGATATTGCTCAGGCAGAAAAAAATGGATTTGATCATTTTATGCTTAAAGAAATTAATGAGCAGCCTAAAATTTTAGAGAATTTAATTAATTCCCGCATTGATAAAACAACTAGTAAGATATTTTTCGAAGAACAAAATATTCCAGAAACCAAGCTCAAAGAGATTAAAGAAATATTTATTGTTGCCTGCGGCACAGCGTATCATGCCGGAATGGTGGGTAAGTATGTTTTAGAGTCGTTGTGCGGGGTTGCTACCTCCATAGATGTTTCCAGTGAGTTTAGGTATCGTGACCTGCTCATCGGAGAAGAAACTTTAGTTATTGCTATAAGCCAATCTGGAGAAACAGCGGATACTTTAGCCGGAATAAGAGAGGCTAAAAGACGAGGTTCGACTGTAATTTCCATCTGTAATGTTCTGGGCTCGACTTTAACTCGAGAATCTGATGGGGTGATCTATACTCATGCCGGACCGGAAATCGGAGTTGCTTCAACCAAGGCTTATACCGCTCAATTGACTGCGTTATATCTATTTGCTTTTTATTTGGCGCAGATAAAAGGGGCCTTATCCCAAGCTAAGATTAAAAAATTATTAGATGAATTGCGCAAGATTCCAGGGTATCAGGGTGAGATTTTAAAGTATCAAAAAAATATCGCTGCCCTTGCCCGCAAACATTCGCATCTAGGTTCGTTTTTATATTTAGGTAGGAATGTAAATTACCCTTCGGCTTTAGAGGGGGCTTTAAAATTAAAGGAGATTTCTTATATCCCCGCAGAAGGTTATGCTGCCGGGGAGATGAAACATGGGCCGATTGCTTTAATTGATGAGTACCGGGCGGTCGTGTGTATTGCACCTAGATCCAAGGTTTATGAAAAAATGGTTTCGAATATTCAGGAGATTCGTTCGCGTAAAGGCAAGATTATTGCTATTGCTACAGAAGGAGACTTGGAGATTAAAGAGTTAACCCGCGAAGTAATTTATGTTCCCAAGACGGAGGAAATATTTACTCCACTTTTAGTAGTTTTACCGCTGCAGTTATTGGCATATCACATTGCGGTTAAGCGCGCCTGCGATGTGGATCAACCGCGTAACTTAGCTAAGTCGGTAACCGTAGAATAATGCTTTATATTGTTGCTACCCCAATTGGCAACTTACAAGACATAACTTTTCGCGCAGTTGAAATTTTAAAAAGCGCAGATTTAATCGCTTGTGAAGATACCCGGCACACTAAAATCCTGCTTACGCATTACGGCATTACAACGCCTACCACAAGTTTTTTTCAGCACAATAGATTCACCAAAGGTGAATATTTAATCGGTTTATTAAAATCCGGAAAAAATATTGCTCTGGTTTCTGATGCCGGTACACCAGGGATCCTTGATCCAGGATATAATTTAATTAATTTAGCGATTCAAAACAGCCTGGAGATTACATTTATACCCGGAGCTGTAGCTTTTGTTAATGCTTTGGTGCTTTCGGGTAAGCCGGCGCACGAATTTTATTTTGCCGGATTTTTACCTAACCGGTCCGGAGCGCGCAAGAATCAATTGGAAAAATTAAAACAGCTGGGTTGTACCTTAGTTTTTTATGAGTCTTGCCACAGAATTTTAGCTAGCCTGGAGGATATTAATACGGTTTTTGGGGATCAAGAGATTTGCGTGGCCCGTGAATTAACTAAGAAATTTGAAGAAGTTTTACGTGCCAGCCCCAAAACTATTCAGGGTAATTTTTCTCAAAACAAGCCTCGCGGTGAATTTGTAATTATAATTTAACCTTGACAATGAGTTGCTTTATGTTAAAATTATAACCATTATGGACCTTTAAGCCCGGCTCTGTGAAGTCGGCAAGGTAAAGAGAATGAATAGGCTGGCAGGAAAAAATATAAACCCTTGGCAAATATAGCCAAGGGTATTTTTTTGTCGTGAGGTTTTTAAATGAAAGAAAAAGTTAAAATACTGGATCAGGATGGCATTAACCGCGCAATTATGCGCATTGCCCATGAAATTATTGAAAGAAATAAGGGTGCCTTGGGTTTGTGCGTTGTCGGCATCAGGAATCGCGGAGTGTATCTTGCCCAGCGTATTGCCGAATGTATTAAGACAATCGAAGGCGTAGGCGTTGCAACCGGGGCTTTAGATATTACACTCTATCGGGACGATCTGGCTTTAGCCAGCGGGCAGCCGCTAGTGCGTAAAACCGAAATAGATTTTGATATTAATGATCAAAATCTAATTTTAGTCGATGATGTGCTTTATACCGGCCGAACAATCAGGGCGGCCTTGGATGCTTTGATTGATTTTGGCCGGCCAAAATCAATACAATTAGCAGTCTTAGTTGACCGCGGCCATCGCGAGTTACCTATCCGGGCGGATTTTGTTGGGAAAAATATCCCGACTTCGAGTAAAGAATCGGTTGAAGTACATTTGCAAAAGCCCGATGGCAGCGATGAAGTATTAATTGCGGAGAAAATGTGATGCTTTGGACAAAGAAAGACCTGCTGGGTTTAGAATATTTGACCAGAGAAGAAATCGAGCTTATTTTAGATACCGCCGAATCTTTTAAAGAAGTCTCTTCGCGTGAAATTAAAAAAGTTCCTGCTTTGCGCGGGAAAACCGCAGTAAATCTTTTTTACGAACCATCAACGCGCACCCGTGTATCTTTTGAGGTAGCGGCTAAGAGGCTTTCTGCTGATGTGATCAATATCGCGTCTGAAACTTCAAGTGTTAAAAAAGGTGAAACTTTAATTGATACGGGGAAAAATATCCAGGCATTAAAAGCAGATATAATTATTATGCGGCACAATTGTTCAGGAGCAGCCAGCATGCTTGCCCGGGCATTAGATATTAGTGTAGTTAATGCCGGTGATGGCTGGCATGAGCATCCAACTCAAGCGTTGCTGGATATTTTTACGCTTAAAGAAAAACTGGGTAAAATTGAAGGTTTAAATGTCGCTATTGTCGGAGATATCGCGCATTCGCGGGTTGCCCGTTCTAATATTTGGGGGCTAACCAAATTAGGGGCGAAAGTTACGCTTTGCGCTCCGGAAATGCTTTTGCCTGTAGGTATCGAGAGAACCGGGGTAAAAACTACGAGCAATATCGGAGAAGCCTTAATAAATGCGGATGCCATAAATGTTTTAAGAATGCAATTTGAGCGCGATGAAGGCGCGGCATTCCCCGAGCAGATGGATTATTACAGAAAATACGGGATTACCAGAGAACGTTTAACTAAGGCAAAAAAAGAAATTATTGTTATGCATCCCGGGCCGATTAATCGTGGTATTGAGATGTCCAGTGAAGTAGCTGATGGAGCAAATTCGGTAATTTTAGAGCAGGTAACTAATGGTATTGCGGTAAGAATGGCAGTATTATTTTTAGTCGCAACAGCCAGGGAAGTCTAAGATGAGTATATTGATTAAAGGCGGGCGCGTAATTGATCCAGCGCATAAGATCGATGCGCTGCTGGATATTTTAATCGAAGATAAAAAAATATCTAAAATTGCTGTTAACATTCAAGCACGGGCTAAGACGGTAATTGATGCCAGTAACAAAATTGTTGCCCCGGGTATTATTGATATGCATGTACATTTGCGCGAGCCCGGCAGGGAAGACAAGGAAACTGTTGCCAGTGCAACTTCCGCTGCGGCTAAGGGCGGGGTAACTACTGTTTTAGCTATGCCGAATACCCAGCCGGCAATGGATTCTGCCGAGAATATTAATTTATTGCAGGGGATACTCGATAGGAGTGCTTTAATTCAAGTATTGATTTGTGGGACGATTACGCAGGAACGTTTAGGTAAGCAACTAAGCGATATTGCTGCGCTTAAGAAAGCCGGCGCTTATGCGATATCGGATGACGGATGTTCTGTAGATAGCGATGAGTTGATGCTCGAAGCATTTAAACAGGCAAAGCAAGCGGGGATTTTAACCATTTGCCATTCTGAGGACAAAAAGCTCTCCGGTAAGGGAGTGATAAATTTAGGTTTTAATTCTACGCGTTTAGGCTTACGCGGCATATCTAATGAATCCGAATATCGGAGAATCAGTCGAGATATCCAGTTGGCAGAAAAATCTGGTTCAGCAGTACATATTGCACATGTAAGCTGCAAAGAATCAGTAGATATAATTGCTCAAGGGAAGAAAAGGGGCGTTAAGGTAACCTGTGAAACTACCCCGCATTATTTTGCTCTTAGTGATGAGGCGCTTTTAGGGTATGATACCAACATGAAAATGAATCCTCCTTTAAGAAGTAGGGATGATCTATTAGCAATAAGGCAGGGGTTAAAAGATGGGGTAATTGATGTTATCGCTTCCGACCATGCCCCCCATACCGAGAATGAAAAAGATATCGAGTTTGACCGGGCTGAGTTTGGCGTCGTAGGGCTGGAAACCGAACTTTCAGTGAGTATCAGCGAATTATTGGATAAGCAAGTTTTAAATTGGACAGAATTAATCGAGAAATTTTGTTTAAATCCCGCCAGGATCTTAAATTTAGATAAAGGAAAGCTAACAGTAGGGTCTCCGGCGGATGTAATTGTAATCTCTGATCAGGAAAGCTGGTTAGTTGATAAGCAAAAGCTTGTCTCTAAATCCAAGAATTCTGCTTTTCTGGGGTATTCTTTAAAAGGTTTAGTAGATTATACGATTAGTAATGGCCAGATAGTATACAAAAGGTAGATATGGAATTTATTGCTGACTTTCACATTCATTCCAAATATTCCCGGGCAACCAGCCGTGATATGGATATCAAGCATTTAGCTCTTTGGGCAAAATTAAAAGGTATAACCTTAATAGGGACAGGTGATTTTACGCATCATCTGTGGCTGGAGGAGTTAAAAAATAATTTGGAAGATTGCGGTAATGGTTTGTATAAGCATGCCGGCGTTTATTTCATGCTTACCGCTGAAATCAGCAGTATTTACTCAAAAAATGGTAAAGGGTACCGTATCCATAATCTTATTTTTGCTCCTTCATTCGCGGCGGTAGATAAAATAAATAATGCTTTATCCGGCCGAGGAGCAAATTTAGCCAGCGATGGTCGCCCGATCATCGGAATTGATGCCGCAGAACTTGCACGGATTGTGTTTGATATTGATGAAAAGAATATAATCGTGCCAGCTCATATTTGGACTCCGTGGTTCTCGGTATTTGGTTCAATGTCCGGATTTGATAAAATCGAAGATTGTTTTGAGAAGCAAACCGATAAAATTTTTGCTGTTGAAACCGGATTATCGAGTGATCCGGAGATGAATTGGCGGTTAAGCGCCTTGGATCGGTTTACGTTGATTTCTAATAGTGACGCACATTCGCCGCAAAAGCTCGGGCGCGAAGCCAATGTTTTTAATTGCGATTTAGATTATCAAACCATAAGAGAGGTTTTAAAAACCAAAGATAAAAAAAGATTTTTATATACTATCGAATTTTTTCCTGAGGAGGGCAAGTATCATTATGACGGCCACAGGCTTTGCGGCATTCGTTGGTCGCCCCAGGAGACCAGAGCCCATGATGGGAAGTGCCCAAAGTGCGGTAAACTGGTAACTGTAGGCGTGGTTAACCGGGTTGAAAAGTTAGCTGACCGCAAGGAAGGTTTTGTCCCGGATAATTCTATTCCCTTTAAAAATTTAATTCCTTTTTCTGAAATAATTGCTGAAGCAAAAGGAGTGGGGAAGGTCTCTGTGACCGTTGAAAGAGACTATCAAGCTTATTTGCCTAAATTTGGGACAGAATTTAATATTTTACTTAAGGCTTCCAAAGGTGAATTACTTAAAAGCCTGCCTCCTAAAGTAGTTGATGGTGTTTTGCGTGTGCGAGAGGGCAAGGTGGATATTAAAGCAGGTTTTGATGGTGAGTATGGCACAATTTCTATATTTAATGATGATCAGAAGCTGAAGAAAGATGGGGAACAGTTAAGTTTATTTTAATGCGCCTGTGGCTCAACGGATAGAGCACTAGCCTCCGAAGCTGGTGGTGCAGGTTCAATTCCTGCCAGGCGCAAATAAAAGAGCAGGAATTAGGCGGTTTACGCTGGATAAAATAGGTCCATAAACTTCTTCCAGGTACAATTGGACAAAGTGGAGCATGTTAACAAAAATATAAGCAAATTTATGAATATAGTGGAGACTAAATGAATAAAAAAGTCGTTATTTTAGGTGGTGGACCCAATCGCATCGGGCAGGGGATTGAGTTTGATTATTGTTGTTGTCATGCGGCGTATGCTTTGCGGGAAGAGGGTGTGGAAAGCATTATGATCAATTGCAATCCTGAAACAGTTTCAACTGATTATGATACTTCCGACCGTCTCTATTTTGAACCGCTTACCTTTGAGGATATTATGAATATTCTCGAAAAAGAAAAACCGCTGGGAGTAATCGTGCAGTTTGGCGGGCAGACTCCATTAAATTTAGCTGTCCCTTTGCTTAAAGCCGGAGTAAAACTTTTAGGGACAAGTGCCGATAGTATTGATATTGCCGAAGACCGTAAACGTTTTAAACAGATGTTGGATAAACTTGGACTTTTGCAGCCGGTTAATGGGACTGCGTTTACTTTTGAACAAGCCAGAGAAGTGGCTAATCGCATTGGTTACCCCGTATTGGTGCGTCCCTCATATGTCTTAGGCGGTAGAGCCATGGAAATTGCTTATGATGAGCAGGTGTTAGAAAAATTTATTAAAAATGCGGCCGAAGTTTCCGGTGAGCACCCTGTTTTGGTCGATAAATTTTTAGAAGATGCGATAGAGGTTGATGTTGATTTAGTCGGCGATGGCCAGGATTTTATAATTGGCGGGATTATGGAGCATATTGAACAAGCGGGGGTGCATTCAGGCGATGCGGCGATGTCTCTTCCGACTTATACTTTGTCTGCGCAGATATTAAATGAAATCCGGCAGGCGACAATTCATATGGCTCGTGAATTGCAGGTTGTCGGCTTGATGAATGTACAATATGCCGTAAAGGACAGTAAAGTTTATGTTTTAGAGGTTAACCCTCGTGCTTCGCGCACCATTCCGTTTGTCTCTAAAGTAATTGGAGTGCCGTTAGCAAAATTAGCGACTAAAGTTATGCTGGGCAGAAAGTTAAAAGATCTGGGTTTTATAAAAGAGGTCATTCCTAAACATGTAGCGATTAAAGAATCCGTATTTCCTTTTAACCGGTTTCCGGGAGTTGATATCATTCTTGGCCCGGAAATGAAATCTACCGGGGAAGTTATGGGTATTGATAAGGATTTTGGCCAGGCATATATCAAGAGTCAGCTAGCTGCTGGACAAAGGCTGCCTAAGAAAGGCAATGTTTTTATTTCGGTAAATGACCGCGATAAAAGAAATATTATTTTAATAGCCAAAAAGCTGAAAGATTTAGGTTTTAAGATTTTTGCTTCAAGCGGGACAGCTGAGGCATTAGCAAAAAGCAATATTGCGGCAAAAGTTTTGCCAAAAATATCCGAAGGTCATCCTAATGTCCTAGATTTAATGAAAGATGGTAAGCTGCAGCTGGTGATTAATACTCCTTCGGGAAGAATACCCAGGCTGGATGAAGTAAAAATCCGTTCTCAGGTAATTTTATATGGAGTGCCTTATACTACGACCATCTTTGGCGCCCAGGCAACAGTAAGCGGTATCGAAGTATTGTTAAAGAAGAAGCTTAAAGTTAAATCCCTACAGGAGTACTATGCCAGAGCTGCCCGAAGTTGAAACTATAAAAAGGGACCTAGAAAAAACAATTCTGGGTAAGAAAATTGTTGAAGTTTGTGTGCATAATGCTAAGGTTATTCGGGAGCCTTCTCCGGTAGCATTTAAAAATCTTTTGAAAGGCAAGGCTATAAAAAGTATTTTTCGGAAAGCCAAGCTTTTAATTTTTGAATTGTCGAATCAACTATTTCTAACTATTCATTTGAAAATGACCGGGCAGTTAGTTTATCCCGGAGGTTCTCAGAGAAGCCGCGTTGCTTTTAATTTATCTAATGGTAAGACGTTAGATTTTAATGACGATCGTTTATTCGGTGAATTACGCCTAGTTTCTGATTGGAAGAAAATGAAGTTTGTTCAGGGGCTGGGGCCTGAACCGTTTGATCTGGCTTACGCCGATTTTAAAGATATGCTTTCCAGAAGAAAAACTGAAATCAAGCCTCTATTATTGGATCAGAAATTTATTTCGGGTATTGGTAATATTTATGCCGCTGAGATATTATTCCGATCCAAAATTCATCCCAAGAGGAGCGCGCAGAGTTTAACCGTGCAAGAAAAAGGCATTCTTTTCAAAGAAATGAAAAGCGTGTTGACTAGCGCCATTAAACACGGCGGTTCTTCGGTTGATGATTATGTGCGGGTCTCTGGGGAAAATGGAGATTATTCGCGTTTTCATCGGGTTTACGGGCGGATAGATAAACCTTGTTTTGTTTGTCAGGGTAAAATTAAAAAAATTGTACAAGGAGGACGCGGCACTTATTTTTGCTCTAAATGCCAAAGATAGCTTATGAAAAAACGGCTGAAGATTAATGGAATAATCATGGGGTGTGCAGGGGTAGTAGTATTATTTTTTCCTAAATTATTTTTGCGGAGTATTTTGCCGGGTTTCCAGGAAGTTGCAATTGAGATTTTGGGGGTTTCCTTGATTTTCTTTGGACAAATTATCCGTGTTTCTGCCCGAGGGTATAAGTCAGAGCATTCTTGCGACAGCCATGCCTTGATTCAGGGCGGGCCGTATCAACTAGTACGTAATCCGATGTATTTGGGGATATTCCTGATTGGCTTAGGGGTAGTTTTGGTAATGTTTAAATACTGGGCGGTTACGATCTTTATTTTAGTCTTTATTATTCGCTATATCTTACTTATTTTTAAAGAGGAAAAAAATCTGCGCTTGATGTTTCCAGATACTTACCCGGAATATTGCAGAAAAGTTCCGCGGATTATTCCTTCTGTGCCAAGCTTGATTAAGTTAAGGATAACTGATTATTTACCTTTAAAGATGTGCTGGTTTCAAAGGGAAATCGGTTCGATTTTTTCGCTACTCTTGATCGTTTTTCTGGTAGAATGCTGGAAAGATATTAGTGAAGAAGGGATTTTAGCGTACTTTAGGCAATTTGTCTGGGTAGCTTTAGTTATTTTTTTATTTGCGATTTTTATAATTTTGCTGAGCAAATGGACAGATGAGAAAAATGAAAATAGTACAAGTAAAAGCTAAAATAATTTCTAATAAAAAACTTAGCGGTCATTATTGGCATTTGGAGTTTGTTTCAGGGGAAATTGCTAAAAGTGCCTTACCGGGACAGTTTGTTGATCTTAGGGTCATTAATGGATTTGAGCCGTTATTAAGGAGGCCAATTAGTATCCATGGAGTAAGCGGGGATAAGGTTAAAATTATTTATGAGGTTCTAGGAAAAGGTACGCAAATTTTATCTACAAAAAAAGGAGGACAGGCTCTAGATGTTATTGGCCCGCTAGGTAATGGTTTTGCTTATAAGCCAACGCTTAAATCCGGTGGAGCTAAGAATATATTAATAGCCGGGGGAATTGGGGTTGCGCCGTTGGTATTTTTAGCTGAAAAAATAAAAACCGTTAAACCTTTGATTTTAATCGGTGCCAGGACAAAAGGCCAAATCCTCTGTACGCAGGAATTTAAAGCTTTGGGTTGTAAGGTAGAATTGGCCACGGATGATGGTTCAGCCGGGCTTAAAGGCAGGGTTACAGATTTATTAAAAAATGTTTTAGAGCAGGTTAAACCTTCGAGATTATTTTCTTGCGGCCCGCATCCGATGTTAAAAACTGTCAGCCAGATTGCCCTGGAAAATAAAATTAAGGCCCAGCTTTCATTAGAGGAGCATATGGCTTGCGGTATTGGAGCCTGCTTGGGTTGTGTTGTTTTAACTAAATCAGGTTATCAAAGAGTATGCAAAGATGGCCCCGTTTTTTCAAACGAGGAATTAATATGGTAAAGGGTATTAATCCAAATTTAAGCGTAACAATCGGCAAGCTGGTTTTAAAAAATCCAGTGATGGTGGCCAGCGGGACTTTTGGTTATGCGGAAGAATTCAGGGATTTAATTGATTTAAGAAAATTGGGCGCGATTGTTACGAAAACTATCACGATCAAGAGGCGCCATGGAAATTTACCTCCGCGCACTTGTGAAACTTCAAGCGGTATGCTTAATTCTATCGGTTTAGAGAATCCGGGTATAGATAATTTTATTCAAAAAAAACTTCCTTTTCTAAAATCGCTGGGTATTCCAATTATCGTAAGTATTGCTGCTGAGGAAAGCCCGGAGGAATTTGAAATTCTGATTAAGCAGCTGGATAAAATAAACGAAGTGTCGGCGATCGAATTAAATATATCCTGCCCTAATCAGCAGAAAGATAAGTTAATTTCCCAGGATGCTAAAGCGACATTTGAATTAATTAGTGCCGCACGAAAACTGACGCAAAAATGTTTAATTGCCAAGTTGTCGCCCAATGTAACTTCTATTTCTGAAATTGCTTTAGCTTGTGCTAGTGCCGGCAGTGACGCGTTGGCTCTAATTAATACGCTTAGCGGTATGAGCATTGATGTAAAAAAGCGTGTTCCTAAATTAGGTGCTTGGGCTGGCGGCTTAAGTGGTCCGGCAATCCGGCCAATAGCCGTTAAGATGGTCTGGGATGTTTATAATAAAATTAAGATTCCAATTATTGGTATGGGGGGGATAGTGGATACCGAGAGCGCTCTAGAATTTATTATTGCCGGCTCGACAGCGGTAAGCGTAGGAACGGTAAACTTTGTGAATCCTCAAGCGAGCATAGAGATTATTGCTGGATTAAAACAATATCTGGTGGATAATAATATTCAGAATTTAAATAACCTTATTGGAAGATTAAAAGCATGCAAGGATTAAGTTGCCCTGAAATTATAGTTGCCCTGGATGTAGATACAATGGAAAGCGCTATAGATCTTGTGGATAAGCTTTACCCTAAAATAAAGATTTTTAAAGTGGGCAGCCATCTCTTTACTGCTTATGGTCCTGAAATTATTAAAATGCTGCATAAGCGGGGAGCTCAAGTTTTTCTCGATCTTAAATATTTTGATATTCCTAATACCGTTGCTAGTGCGGTGGCGGCAGCAACGCGGCTTGGAGTAAAGATGCTTACTTTGCATATTTCCGGCGGCAAAGAAATGATTGAAATGGCGGTAAAAGCAGCAGATCTTCAAGCAAGAAATTTTAAAATAGCCCGTCCGCTATTGATCGGGGTTACAGTTTTAACCAGCAAGGCAGCTGGCGCAGGGGAAGTGGTTGCTTTGGCCAGGGAAGGGGTAGCTTGTAATTTAGATGGCGTAGTTTGTTCGGTACATGAAGCAGCTATTCTCCGCGACGAAATAAAAAAAAATTTTATTATTGTTACCCCGGGGATAAGGGTGGATGACACTGTCAAGGATGATCAGAAAAGGACTGCTACGGTTGCTGAGGCAGTAAAAGCCGGAAGTAATTTTTTAGTTATCGGCAGGCCGATTATAAAAGCAGTTGACCCGTCAGCTAAAGCCGGACAACTTTTAGGAGATTTATATGGCGCAGGAAATTAAGGATTTAATTACACAGATTCAGCAAGAAGGCATAAAGACAGCTGAAGAAAATGCGGCCCGGATAAAAGCCGAAGCAGATGCTCTTGCTCAAAAGATTATCGCGGACGCAAAAGTTCAGGCTAAGAAAATTATTGAACAAGCAAATGCTGAAACAAAAAAAATGGAAGATTCTGTCCAAGCCTCTTTAAAACAGGCCGGGAGAGATTTGCTGCTCAGTTTAAGAAAAGAGATTAATTTGATGTTAGATAGATTGGTTAAGGTGGGTGTAGGCCAAGCGTTGACTGCTGAAGAATTAGCTAAAATTATCCAGGCTTTAATTAAAAATGCCCCGCTTTCTTTAGGCTCAGAAATTATTGTTTCTTTAAATCAGCAGGACAAAGGAAAGATAGAGAAAGAATTTTTAGGCAAGCTTGTGCAAGAAACTAAAAAGCAAATAACTTTAAAATCTAGCGAGGGGGTTGAGGGGGGCTTCGTGATTAGTTTTGATAACGGTAAATCAATTTTTGATTTTAGTTCCGAGGCTTTAGCTGAGTATTTGTCCGGTTCTCAGAGGCCCGAACTAGCTAAGATTTTAAAATCCTAACTAAAAATGGGCGCTTATTATACATATCTAATTTCCAGCTTACCAATACTTAATTTTTTAGTTAAACCTGCGTTTAGCTTAGAAGAATTTTTTACTAAATGCCAAGCCCTGATTCCGGAAACAGAAATTAAACTCATGCGCAACGTTTGTTATCAAGAGGCCTATTTATTAGATCAGGCATTAAATAATACGCTTGGCAAGTGGGCTAATTTTGAAATAGACTTAAGGAACGAGTTGGCTGTTGCTCGGGCCCATAGAAAAAAAATCGACCCTTTAAAATTTTTGCGGATTACAAATTTATCGGAAGCACAGGTTGCGCATGTGGCCATGGCGGCTTATCGCAGCGCTTCAATATTGGAAGCAGAAAAAATTTTAGATTCAGCCAGATGGAATTTTTTGGAGTTTTTAAGTTTAGGCCATTATTTTGATTTTGATTTTTTATTAATTTACGCATTGAAACTTAAAATTTTAGAACGTTGGGATAAAATACAAAAAGCGGATAAAGAAACGTTGTTTAACCAGGTAATCCTAAATTAATTATGAAAAATAATCGAACCGGGCGGGTAATAAAAGTAAATGCTAACATGGTTACTGTTCAGGTTGAAGGATTTATTATTCAAAATGAGGTGGCTTACGTTGTTGTTGGTACTGAACGCCTGAAGGCTGAAGTTATCCGTGTGCGTAAGGATTGTGCAGAAATGCAGGTTTATGAAAGTACGCAAGGCTTAAGGGCCGGCGACCTTGTGGAATTTAGCGATGAACTTCTTTCCGTTGAACTCGGTCCAGGGTTATTGAGTCAGATTTTTGACGGGCTGCAGAATCCCTTGTCGGAACTAGCGCAGAAGTGCGGATTTTTTCTTAAACGCGGTGTATACCTGGAAGCATTGAATACTAGCATAGAGTGGGATTTTACTCCTTTAGTTAAACCCGGGGACAAGGTGTTAGCTGGCAGCTGGCTGGGAGCTGTCCCTGAGAAAATCTTTAAACATTATATTATGGCGCCTTTTGTGCTCAGTGGTACTCTGGAAGTAACCAACATCGCCCAGGCCGGCCGATATAATTTAAAGCAAGTAATTGCTCAACTTAAAGATGTTAACGGGCATGTCCATGATGTTTTTTTGCAACAGAGCTGGCCGGTAAAAATACCGATTAGTGCTTATGCCGAAAAATTAAGGCCGCATGAACCGTTGGTTACTAAGATGCGTTTAATCGATTCACTTTTTCCAATTAGCCGTGGAGGAACCTATTGTATTCCTGGGCCGTTTGGCGCAGGTAAAACCGTTTTACAGCAGTTAAACAGCCGTCATGCAGAAGTAGATATTGTAATTATTGCCGCCTGTGGAGAACGAGCCGGAGAGGTTGTTGAAACATTAAAAACATTCCCTGAAATTGTTGATCCGCGCACAAATAAACCGTTGATTGACCGCACGGTAATTATTTGTAACACAAGTTCAATGCCGGTGGCTGCCCGCGAATCTAGTGTTTATACCGCAGTAACCATTGCGGAATATTACCGGCAGATGGGCTTAAATGTTTTGTTATTGGCCGACTCAACTTCGCGTTGGGCTCAAGCTATGCGTGAAATGAGCGGCCGCCTGGAAGAAATTCCCGGAGAAGAAGCTTTTCCAGCATATCTTGAATCACGGATTGCTTCTTTTTATGAGCGCGCAGGCGTAGTTAGGCTTTATGGCGGTGCTTATGGTTCGGTAACTATTGGCGGTACAGTCAGCCCTGCCGGAGGAAATTTTGAGGAACCGGTAACTCAGGCAACGCTTAAAGTAGTCGGTGCTTTTCATGGGCTTTCCCGCGAGCGCTCCGATGCCCGGAAATATCCGGCGATAGATCCTTTAATTAGCTGGAGTAAGTATAAAAGTTTCGTTAAAGTAGAAAATCAGGAAAAAGGCCAGGCTATTTTACGGCGTAGCCATGAAATTGCGCAGATGATGAAGGTTATCGGCGAAGAGGGTACTTCGTTAGATGATTATATCCAGTATTTAAAGGGTGATTTTTTTGATTTTGTTTATCTGCAGCAGAATGCCTTTGATGCGGTTGATGAAGCAGCGCCTAAAGAAAGGCAGATTTATTTATTAGAGTTTATTTGTAAGATCTTGGATTCAGAATACAAATTAGATGATAAAGCAACAGCCTTACATTTCTTTCAAACTTTGCGCCAGCTTATGCGTACCTGGAATAGCGCAGAGTATAACGGCAGTGAGTTTAAAAAAATAGAAGAACAGATAAGATTATTTTTAGAAGAGAAAAAGATTAAAGGACAATAATGCAAAAAGCCTATACTAATATTATTCAAATAGCTGGGGATGTTATTACGGTGGAAGCCGAAGGCGTAGGGTATCTGGATATTGCTCAGATAACAAGCAGCCGGGGAATGTCTTTGGCCCAGGTTATCCGGATTGATGCTAAAAAAGTGTCCTTGCAGGTTTTCTCGGGCAGTCGCGGCATATCTACTGGGGACAGGGTTAGGTTTTTGGGCCATCCCATGCGAGTTGCCACCGGAGAAAATTTATTAGGCCGTATATTTAATGGCAGCGGGGTTCCTTTGGATCACGGCCCGCTGCTTTCGGAAAACTTAATTGATATCGGAGCTCCTTCCGTAAATCCAATTAAAAGAATTGTGCCTAACAAAATGATTCGGATTGGTATTCCGATGATCGACGTCTTTAATTCTTTAGTCGAGTCGCAAAAGCTTCCTATTTTTTCGATTGCCGGTGAGCCTTATAATGAATTGTTGGCACGCATTGCTGTTCAGGCAGAAGTAGATATTATTATTTTAGGAGGCATGGGTTTAAAGCATGACGACTATCTTTTTTTCCGTGAAACCTTAAGTGCGCACGGCGCGCTTTCCCGTTGTATATTTTTTGTACATACTGCATCTGACCCTACGGTTGAGTGTCTGCTTGTCCCGGATATTAGCTTGGCAGTAGCTGAAGATTTTGCTTTAAAAGGTAAAAGAGTCCTGGTTTTATTGACTGATATGACTAATTTTGCCGATTCATTGAAAGAAGTTTCTATCACCATGGAGCAGGTCCCTTCTAACCGTGGATATCCCGGGGATCTTTATAGTCAATTAGCTGCCCGGTATGAAAAGGCGGTTGATTTCCAGGGCGCCGGATCAATTACGATTCTGGCAGCTACGACTATGCCGGGTGATGATGTTACTCATCCTGTTCCGGATAATACTGGCTACATTACCGAAGGCCAACTTTATTTAAAAAATGGAGTAATTGAACCCTTTGGTTCTTTAAGCCGTTTAAAACAGCAGGTCAATGGTAAATCCCGGGCTGACCACCGCACGATTATGGATACCATGATTCAGCTGTTTGCTAATTACCGCGAGACCTTGGAAAAGCAATCCATGGGATTTCAAATGAGCGATTGGGATAAAAAATTACTTAAATATGGCGCTCTATTCGAAGAAAACATGATGTCGCTTAAAGTAAATATTTCGCTAGAGAAGGCCCTGGATTTAGGCTGGCAAATTTTAGCCAGTTGTTTTACTCCGGAAGAAACCGGGATAAAGCTTTCGATCGTTGAAAAATTCTGGCCTAAAAAATAATGGCAAAAATAAAGTTTACCAAGGGTGAATTAAAAAGGCAGCGTGATGATTTAAAACAATTCCAGCGTTACCTTCCAACCTTACAATTAAAAAAGCAGCAACTGCAGCTGGAAATTTTACAGCAAAATTCAGCCCTTCAAAATAATCAACAATCTTTAATTAAACAAAGGCAGGCAATTGATCTTTGGTCAGGCTTGCTTGCCGACCCGCAAGTGGAATTAAAGGCATTTTTAAAGCCTAAAAAAATAATTACCCACCTCAAAAATATCGCCGGCATTGATATTCCGGTATTTGATTTAGTAGAATTCGAAGAAATAGAATATGATTTATTTGTTATGCCATTGTGGTTAGATTTGGCAACTGAAGTTTTTAAAGAAGTTATTGTTTTAAATACGGCAATTTCATTGATCCAGGAAAGTATTTCTATTTTGCGCCAGGAACTGCGGATTACTACGCAGAGGGTAAATCTTTTTGAGAAAGTAAAAATACCTGCGGCAGAAAAAAACATCCGTTTAATTAAGATTTCGATTGGAGACCAAATGGCGAATTCCGTAGGCCGCTGTAAAATTGCTAAAAGAAAAATCGAAGAATTCATTCTGGAAGAGGCGATAGCATGATTGTTCCGATGAAAAAAGTTTTTTTACTTATCCAGCAGGCTAGAGGCCCAGCTGTCCTAGAGCGCTTACGCCAGCTTGGAGTAGTGCATGTTGAACATGAAAATGTTCCGCAAGGTACAGAGCTTAATGAAATTAATGAAAAATTGAATTTAATTGAAAACACGCGTTCTATTTTATCAGCATTAAGCCAGGAGCATTTGCTTAAGCCGCTAGTTTATAAATCAGAGGATTGGATGGTGGTTTGCCGGCACGTAATTGCTTTGCAGAAAAAATATGATCAACTTAAAGAATATGCTGTTTCCTTGGGGCTGATAATTGATTTCTGGGAGGATTGGGGTGATTTCGATCCGGAGCAGGTAAAGGCCCTGCAGCGAAAGAATATCCGGATAAAGTTGTATCAAATTCCTAAAACTAAAATTAAAGGTTTACCGCAGGGCATAATTCTAAAAGAAATTTTTCAGGAAGGCCAATTGGCCAATTGTTTAGTGATAAGTACCGGGGATATTGAGCTTGGTTTTAAGGAAATAGAGCTGCCCAAATCATCATTATCCCAAATGAAGCGCCGGCTCTCAGAAGATGCTAAAATTATGCAGGAGATAAGAGTGGAAATTGCCGGTCATCTTGTTTTTCAAAAAGAGCTTGTCGAAGTGGAAAGGTCTTTTTTAAGCCAGAAAGATTTTTATACTGTTTTAAGGGGGATGGGGAAGGTTGATCAACTTATTTATTTAAAAGGGTATATACCAGTTGATGCTGAAGCGGAATTAATTAAACAATCTAAGATAAATAGTTGGGGTATTTTGACGCTTGACCCGGGTTCAGATGATGCTGTGCCGACTTTAACGCGTAATCCGGCTTGGGTTGCGCTGATAAAGCCATTATTAAAATTACTTGAGCTTGTTCCGGGTTATAACGAAATTGATATTAATCCTGTTTTTATTGTTTTTTTTAGCCTTTTTTTTGGCATTCTCATCGGGGATGCCGGGTATGGCCTGGTTTATTTTTTACTTAACTTTTGGTTATATAAGAAAATTGGGCATAAAACAAAAGATAAAAGCGCATTTTTTCTCTTTTACATCTTAAGTTTTTGCGCTATTATATGGGGATTATTGACGGGAACTTTTTTTGGCCAGGAATGGTTGTTAAAAATAGGGATAAAGCCTTTACTGCCGGCATTAACTAATACGGTTTTTATCCAGGCTCTATGTTTTTTTATCGGGGCAGTGCATTTATCCCTGGCTCATGGCTGGAGGGCAATACTCAAAGCCCCGGCATTAACGGCGTTGGCAGATTTGGGTTGGATTTGCGTTATCTGGGCAGTATTTTTTCTTGCTAAAAACCTGATTTTGGGTGATAGTTTTCCGTCGTTTGGAAGTTGGTTAATTATTGCCGGCTTAGTGCTAGTTTTATTTTTTACAAATCCTCAAAAAAATATATTTAAAACTATCGGCGAGGGGCTGGGGGCAATTGCGTTAAGTTTAGTTAATAATTTTACGGATGTAGTTTCTTATATACGTTTGTTTGCCGTGGGTTTAGCCGGCGTAGCTATCGCGGATGCTTTTAATGCTATGGCCGCCGGAGTAGTTAAAAAGGGCGATTTTTTAACGTTCATCGCAGCCGCATTGATTGTTGTTTTTGGGCATGCGCTTAATATCATTCTTGGGCCAATGTCGGTTCTAGTCCATGGAGTAAGGTTGAATGTCCTTGAGTTTTGTGGCCATGCTAATGTTACTTGGTCAGGTTTTGTTTACAAACCGTTTTCCAACGAAGAGCAATGATTAACTAGGGAGAGAAAATATGGAAACTGGAGTTTTGTTTCAATTTAAAGATTTAGGAGCAATTTTGGTTCTAGCTTTGTCTGCTTGTGGTTCAGCAGCAGGCGCAGGAGCTGCCGGTATGGCAGCTATTGGTGCTTGGAAGAAAAATTTTAGTCAAAATAAGAATGCATCCTTTTTGCTTGTTGCCTTGGTCGGTGCGCCTTTAACTCAGACGATTTATGGAAATATTGTTATGACTAAAATGATTGAATTAGCTAATAAAGGGCAATATCTTTGGGGTGTTGGTGCTTTTGCCGGGCTAGCTATCGGGCTGTCAGCGTATTTTCAGGGTAAATGTGCTGCCTGCGCCTGCGATGCGATGGGGGAAACCGGTAAGGGGTTTGGAAATTATTTAGCGGTTTTAGGCATCACTGAAACCGTTGCACTTTTTGTCATGGTTTTTACCTTAATTGTTTTAGGGAAGATTTCCGGCGTATAACTTTTGGGCGATTAGCTCAGCTGGTTAGAGCATCTGCTTTACACGCAGAGGGTCAGGGGTTCAAGTCCTCTATCGCCCACCATTTGTTTAGATAAATACCTGTTGCAAAGATTAGGTTTTAGGGTATATTAGATAACTTAGATCCCCACAAAAAAACCGTGAGGATTAAATTCACACAGCAACTTATGTTTTTTTATTTCATAAGTTGTGCATTCATTAAATTTGGGGTCGTAGCTTAGCCTGGCTTAAAGCGTCTCCCTGTCACGGAGAAGACCGCGAGTCCGAATCTCGTCGGCCCCGCCAATTAGAAACAAAAAATCGGCCTCTATTTCTTAAATTAAATAAGAGATAGGGGCCGATTTTTTAATACATAATTACACCAGCTTGATTCATTTCTTTAGTTTCTTTCGGGGTGGGGCGTTTGCCTATCTTTGTAATTCCGGCTGGCATGTTCTTTTCTATCGTTAAGCTTGAGTCAGGTGTTAAGTTAACTTTAGCATTAGCCTCAGGGGTTTTTTCCAAGCCTTGATCATTTTGAACAGGAGGCAGTTGGTCTCCTGTGTTTTTTGAAGGGGCATTAATTACAATAACCCCGCTCTTAATTACAAGAGGTTGCGGAGTTGTGGCCAATGGCGGAAGTGGCGCTGGCGAATAATTTTCTGTCGGTGTGCTTTTTGTAGGCTCGTTTGGTAATAACTGAGGATTGATATTGCCGGTTCGAGTAAGTAGTGTGCTAATAAATATTATTCCTATAAGCAATGTTGATAAAATAATCAGCCATTTGATTTTCATTTTAGTTCTCCCAGGATAATGTAATGTAGTCTCCGGTAGTTGGGACAAACGGAGGCGGAGAGTTTAATAAACGCGTGTCATAATCGTAGTTTTTAGAATAACCAGATACCCTGGTTGTTCCGCTAAAGGTTCCTACTGGCCCGCGTTGGCTTTGAATTATTCCCCCAAAAACAGTAAGAGCTCCTTTTGCCGGGCCCAGCCACCAGTTGGATAACATAAACGAAGTATTTAGCGCCATAATTGAGGCATCTATTTCTAAGTTATATGGTGAATTTTGGTTGATTACTACATCCCTTTCTGAGATAAGGCCAAGGGTATCAGTTGATGCCGGATTTATACGGGGGTTGTTGGAATAAATTATATTGTTAGGGACAATAATGTCACTGCTTGAGCCGGCAGTCAGCCTTCCTTTAAGTGTGCCGGAAATAGTCAGGCTGCCGTTGTCAACAAAAAGCGCACCATTGGCAGGTAAAGCCGTGTTGTAATTGTTCCATCCTTTACCGGCATTAGTGACATTCATTGTGCCGTTTGAATTTAAGACAATCGTTGAATTGCCGGTAAGCCTTAATCCTCCGGCACCGGTTGAGGCGCTGCGTAAACTTAAAGCTTGCGTAGGCATATTAGTTTGATTTGTCCCTAAGGTGACTGTGCTTTTAAAGTCAGGTAGATCGTGGGGAGAGTTGCTTAGGTTTGAAGAATTAATATTATTTCCATTATTATAATACCGGATATAATTATCCACAGAGCGGACATCGCCGTCAAATATCGGATTCCCTTTAATATTAAAGTGCCCGTTGGTGTGCGTTGGCCCATTTAAATGGTCCTGGTCCCAGAACCAAACATTTGTTCCGCCGTAACTTTCGCTATTAGTAAACCAAATGTACCGGGCATAATTATCCGTTTGTAAATAATTAGTTAATGTTTGGGTTATTCCGCCTACTGCGCCGATAGAAGTTATGCGGTATCTTTTTACGCTCGGGGATCCGTTGGGAGATCCCAGGTCGGTGATTGTAACGCTGTAACTGCCGATAGCCGGATTACCAAGATTCTGTGGTCCGCCCCAAGGGTTGCTTGAGCTTCCCGGAGGAGTTGCTTGAGATCTTATCCAGATTAGTGCTCGGTCAAGCCCGGCTTCAGCAATACCTGTTGCCTGAGCCTGCCGCTTAAAAGTATTGGTAGTTTTATTTTGAGAGTTACTTATTTCGACGATAAATCCCGAAAAGGCAAGTAGTATGGTTATTGCCATATAGGTAGCAATAAGCGCAAAGCCCTTTTCGTTGCGGATTATTTTAAAGGACTTAATCACGTTAATTCCTCATTTTTAATATGGCCTGTTCTGTGTCTTGCCAGTTTCCCGTGCTGTTTATTTTTCCGGCAGTTAGATCAATTTGAATAATATTGTCTTCGCCACTGGGCCGGCTAAATCGTAACGTAGTAATATTCGGGGAAATAATTGAAGTTACCGGGCCTTGAGTGCGTATAAGCTGATTGGCGTTATTAACTGAGTAGGTAATGTTGCCAGACCATTCGATATTGCCAATTGTGTCTACAACTATTCCATCGCTATTGTTATCAAAGGGCACTTGGAAGGTAAGGGAGTTACTGTTTGTGCCGGAGGCTAAGTTTGTTTTTGAGGGAGAGGTTTCCCGTAAGTCCCGGGTCATCGACATAATTGAAAATAATAGGTTTTGACGCAGTTGAGTCGGAGTGTCGCTGGTGAACAGTGAATTTTTTCCAGCAACCATAGCCAGGCCGATGGCAATCATAATGATTGAAAATATTAATGTCGAAACCAGGATTTCGATTAAGGTTAAGCCTTTCATTTTTTAACGATTAGCCACTTGGGTGACTAATTTTACAGTTGAATCAATAATTCCATTTCCGTTAGTATCTTCTCCGGAGTCAAGTGTTCCGCTAAGATTTAAATCTTCGCCGATTATTCGATTATTTTGCTTCCAGCAGATACTAACTGTCGCCAGTAGAAACTCCGGATTTGAATCATCAATGTAGATTGTGCCCATACTATTAGTGATACCATTAACAGTAAAATTAAGCCGGTTAAAATTAGCCATAATTTGCGGAAAAGGAGTACTGCGAATTTCTTCGATTTGCCCCTGGGCTGCGCTGGTAGCGATACTTACATTTTTTGAAATTCTGATTGAATCCATGCAGGCAATATAAGTTAACAATATGCCGCAAAGTGCAAATGAAGCGATTAATGCCGCTAAAAGTATTTCCGGTAAAGCAAAACCTTCTCTAGATTTCAAGTTCATTGCGGGCCTATTTTTTAAAAAGATAATTTTTTACTAATTCCATTTAAAGTATACATCAAAATATACATAAATTCACCTACTTTATCTTGAGTTTTTCTGTTCCCGATGATATTATAGAAAAGTGTTGAAGAAGATTTATCTTAGCCTGGCTTTGGTCTTAAGTGTTGATGCTTGTGCCTATGGTTATGAACTTTTGAATACCGAACAATTTACATTATCGCTAGATACTTATTTCCGTACAGATTTAGTAAGTTTTAAAAACGTAGAGAGCCTGAATAGTCATGATCAGGATGATCATGCTGCGTATTTAGGTATAGATTATAGTTTTGCTTTTAACGCGGATCTTAAAGATTCGGAAAATCAATTTTATCTCAAGCTTGAGCGTAACGGGCCTTATGATTATAGCGCTCCGCTTTACATACATGATACCTTAATCAACGCCGGTGACAAAATAGCAAGGTATCGCGGTGCCGAACTCCTGCCGCAGGTTGAGGAATTCTGGATTGATTCTAAACTTTTTGATAATTATAGGGTTAAGACGGGTTTGTATGTTTACGAAGTAGGCAATGGTTTTGCGCTGAATGGTAATTATGAAAACTACGGGCTTACTTTTTATAAAGAAACTCAGAATTTGATCTGGCGCTTCTATTATTGTAAGCCGGACCTGGTTTATAAGATTCATGTAGGTCCGGATATAAAACAGGCTCAAGAGCAGGGCCAAAGTTACGAACCTAACGCCGCCAATTTTTTTGCTGCTGATGCTAAAATTATTGCCGGTAAGCAAACCTTTTGGCCGTATATCGGCATGTTAGCAGACTATACTTCCAGCGGAAAAAGAGATAATCTGTTTGCCGCTCCCATAGAGAGGGATTTTTTGGGCACTTTGGGCACTGCTTGGCAGTATGATCATGAAAATTTTACTTTAAAATTAGAAGCAGCCCATAATTTTGGAGTTGCTCAAAGCCAGGATAGCAATTATAAAGATATTACTCATACCGGGTATATGTTTTATTCCGGTTTAGAGTATGTGTTTGGTAAGTTTGTCCCAGAGTTGCAATTTTTATTTTGTTCTGGGAATAAAGTTACTTTGGATGAGGCAGGAAATCCTGATACAAAATATGTCAGCGGGAAAAATCGTGCTTTTAGTTATGCTTCTCCCACAAATATGAATTTAAGTGATTCGATAAGCAGTAGCAATGCCGATATGCTGCCGATTGTAGCCATGGGTGGGGGAGATGGTTTAAATTATGGGGTACCGCGGCCAAAAACTTTTGCCTCCGGTGATTTTGAAAATTTAATTATGCCTTCAGTCGGTTTTGATTATAATTTTACCGATCGGCTCATTTTAAGTTTATATGGGTATTATTTAAGGGCTTTTAATCGTCCGGTAGGCACTTTAAATGGAGAAGGTAAATATCTTTCCCGGGATTTAGGTTATGAAGCGGATTTATTTGTAGATTATAAAGTAAATCCGCATCTGATGGTCGGTTTTTTAGGCGGTGTTTTTTTTCCCGGTAAATTTTATAAAGAAAGGCGCGATGACCAAGATGGCAGCCTATTCAGTCCTTATTTGCGCGGTGATGGTTCGGCAAACAATGCTTATCAAATTGAGCTTTATGCCGAGTTAAAATTTTAAATAACCAAAATTAAGGAGGAATTACCATGATTTCCATTGATGATTTTAGGAAGTTGGAGTTGAGAGTAGCAGAGATAAAAGAAGTAAGCGATCATCCTAATGCCGATAAGCTGTTGGTTTTAAAGGTTGATTTGGGTGACCGTCAAAAACAGGTAGTTGCCGGAATCAAGAATTTTTACTCTAAAGAGGAGTTGGTTGGCAAACAGGTAGTTTTAGTTGATAATTTAGATCCGGTAATTCTGCGCGGGGTAGAAAGCCAGGGAATGATTTTGGCCGGTTCAGATGAAAGCCTGCTGGCGGTAATTAGCCCGGAAAAAAAATTAAAACTTGGGAGCATTGTTAAATGATTAAACAATTTGTTCCTTCAGATGTTTGTATCAAATGTAAGGGCTGTTGCCGGTTTAAAGAAATAAATTCTGCCTGGAGCCCGTGTTTATTGGATGAAGAAATCCAGGATTTATTGGATAAAAAAGACATTCCTGTGGCCTCAGTTTCTATTGACCGCCGCATTTGCCCTGTGGCTAATCCGGGTGGCGAATATTTTCTTTGCCCTTATCTGGATCTGCCGCTTAATCAGTGTAAAGTTTATGATTTGCGGCCGTTCGAATGCCAACTGTACCCTTTTCTAATAAATTTGCGCAAGGGTAAAGTGCTTTTGACTGTTGATTTAAATTGCCCGTATATTTATGAAAAGATTAATAGTCAGGAGGCTAAGGACTATATTATTTATTTAACCGGTTATCTTAATTCTCCGAAACAATTAAAAGTCCTTAAAGATAACCCCCAGATTATTCAAGCTTATGAAGAGGTAAGAGAAGTTGCAGAAATTAACCTTAAAAGACCAGAAACTATTTAATCAGTATTTGAATTTAACTTCCCATGATTTGGCAGTTTATTCCTTTGCTAATATTTATATTTGGAAATGCCTCTATGATATCCGCTGGGAAATAATCGAAAATAGTTTATGTCTATTTTTTCAAGATAAGATAGGCGTTTTTATGTATCTGCCGCCATTGGCAAGGGAGCAAAAACCGAAGGTAATCCGGGAATCCTTTGCGATTATGGATAGGATTAATAAGAATAAAGATATTTCGCGGATTGAAAATATTGAAGCAGGAGACCTTGAATATTACCGAGTTTTAGGGTATCTTTGCCATGAGAAATATCCGGACTATCTTTGTTTAAGAGACGATTTAGTCAACCTTAAAGGGAATAAGTTTAAATCTCAACGCGCCGCGTTTAATTATTTTACCAAGCATTATAATTTTGATTGCTCTAAATTAAAGCTAAGTGACCGGGCCAGCGTTTTAAATTTATTTAATTTTTGGTTAGAACAACGTAAGGCCGGGGTCGATGATGACATCTTTTGCGGAATGCTTGAGGATAGCCGTAAAGTAATTAAAGTTGCGTTAGCCAATTATAAGCAGCTAAATTTATCCGGCATGGTAATTAGGATCAATAAAACAATTAAAGCTTTCAGTTTTGGTTATAAAATAAACCAGGGTACTTTTTGTATACTTTATGAAATAACCGATCTTTCGATTAAAGGGTTAGCCCAATTTATTTTTTGTAAATTTAGCGCTCAACTGGAAGGTTATAAAAATATTAATATTATGGATGATTCAGGTTTAGAGAATTTACGTAAAACCAAACTTGCCTATAAACCGGTCCGGTTGATTCCGGCTTTTATAGCTATCAGAGATGCCTGAGCATATTGAAGAATTAGAAATTACTATTTTTGATACCGAAACTACCGGGTTGAGACCTGAAGAAGGCCATCGTATAGTTGAGTTGGCGGCTTTGCGAGTTAAGGGTAATCAGAGAATAGCAATCTTTGATGAGCTGGTTAATCCAAGAAGAGAGATCTCCCCGGGAGCTTTTGCGGTGAACAAAATTACACAGGAGATGTTAAAAGATGCTGCGCAAATAGAGGCAGTAATGCCTAATTTTTTAGATTTCATTAAAGGCAGCGTTCTTTGTTCATACAATGTGGAGTTTGACCTGAATTTTTTAAAAAATGAACTTAAATTAATTGGTTTGTCAGCGCTTGATGATTTTATTATTTTTGATGTGCTGACTATGTCCAGAGTGCTTCTACCCGGGCTTACGCGTTATCCACTTTGGTTTGTTGCACAAAAGTTGGAAATTAAGTCTACACAAAAGCATCGGGCTTTAGCTGATGTAGAGATAACCTGGGAAGTTTTTACTAAGCTTAAAACTATTTGCCAAGAAAAAGGCCTAACCAGCCTGCCTAATTTCTTAAACCAGTTTGCTTTTAAGCCTAAGATTTAATCCAAAGAGGAGAAAATGAAGTCAAATAATAAAAAGGATAAGCCGGCAGATAACAGAAGGTATCTGCGTTTAGATACGGTGTTTCCGGTGCAGTTTCGTCTTGAAACCCCGGATGATAAAGTTCTTTTATCTACCTGGTTGCAGGGGTTTACTAATAACGTAAGCTGCGGAGGAATCTGCCTTTTTATCAACAATCCGGATCCTCAGCTGCTTAAGCTGCTTCATGAGAAAAAATTTAAGCTCTCTTTGGAAATTGATATCCCGATTAGCCGAAAACCTATTCCGGCGTTGGCCAGTATTGTCTGGGTTAGGGATGTCTTGGGGGATACTCGTAAATATTTAATTGGTTTAAATTATGATCAGATATCAAAAAAACAAAATAGCAAGCTAATGCGTTATGCTTGGTTGAAGAAGCTTTTAGTTCCGACGGCTTTGTCACTGGTGGTAATTTTGGCTTTAATTCTGGGGGTTAATAGTTACTCTAATTTTAAATTAACTCAAGGCAATAAGCTGTTGGTTGAAAAATTGGCGGTGGTTTTAAGGGATTCAAGTTTAGCTAAGAAAAAAATAGAAGAGGTTATTGCTGAACGCCAGGATTTCCAGTCGAAATTAAAGATTCTAGAGAAAAATATAAAATCCACGGAGTCGCAAAAAACACAAATTGAATCTCAAAAGACCCAGGTAGAAATAGGCAGTTTAGTCCAAGTTAACCAGATTAA
The DNA here is from genome assembly GCA_041663665.1 of Candidatus Omnitrophota bacterium. Taxonomy (GTDB): domain Bacteria; phylum Omnitrophota; class Gorgyraeia; order Gygaellales; family Profunditerraquicolaceae; genus UBA6249. The sequence goes on from JBAYMG010000002.1 coordinate 139,577, forward strand.
TCAGCTTAATGGTTTGATTGCCGGATTACTAAAAGAAAAATCTGCTTTAGAGCAAAAACTGAACACTGTCGTAGCCAGCGAGAACATTGCGGTTAAAGAGTTAACTCAGCTGAATGAGAAAAAGGTTGTACTTGAAAAAGTTAATTTTGATAAGATGTACCAGTGGCTTAAAATCCATCAAAATAAGAGCACCGGTTTAGCTATGAGTTTTGAAGGAGACAAAGAGATTGCCAACTGGTCATTTACTTATGATTTGGCTTTGCTCGTGCAGGCTTATACCTGGTTTGGAGATGCCGACCGCGCAAAAAGGATCCTGGATTTTTTTGCCCATGATGCTAAAAGAGAAAATGGCTGGTTTTTGAATGCCTATTATGTTAATGATGGCGGACCGGCGGAGTTTATCATGCACAGCGGGCCGAATATCTGGATGGGGTTAGCTGTAATGCAGTATACCCAAAAGACTCAGGACAGGAGTTACTTGGGTTTAGCGGAAAGTATAGCGGATACAATTATTAAAATTCAGAACGAGGACCCGGGTGGTGGTATTCGCGGCGGGCCGCAGGTTGAGTGGTATGCTACCGAGCATAATCTTGATGCTTACGCGTTTTTTAATATGTTAGCTAAGGTTACGGGAAAGAAAATATATTATCAGGCTGCCCAGAAAACGCTGAATTGGATTGTTGATAATACTTATAATCAGAAGGATTTACCGATTAAACGCGGTAAAGGGGATTCTACTATTGCTACAGATACTTATGCTTGGTCAGTTGCTGCTATCGGGCCGCAAAAACTAAAAGATTTGGGTATGGATCCGGATAGGATTCTGGAATTCGTAGAGGAGAACTGCAGTGTTGAGGCAAATTTCATCCGGCCAAATAATCAGAGTGTAAAAATTAAAGGATTCGATTTTGCTCCACAGGCGCACACTGCCCGGGGAGGCGTGGTATCTTCGGAATGGACCGGACAGATGATTGTTTCCTATAAAATCATGGAAGATTTTTATGCTAAAAAAGGGGATATCGCTAAAGCAAATAGTTATAAGAAAAAAGCCGAAATGTATTTAAGTGAATTAGGTAATATGGTTATTTCCAGCTCTTCGCCTTCGGGCCAGGGGCAAGGTTGCCTTCCGTATGCCACTCAGCAACATGTAGATACCGGTCACGGTTGGATGACTCCCAGTGGCAGCCATACAGGGTCGGTTTCCGGTACAGCCTATACCCTTTTTGCTTATTATGGCCTTAATCCCTTAGAGCTTAAGGAATGAAACGCAGGTTAAATTCTATTTTGCTCCGCCTTTATTCTGTTTTTGGCTCGCAGTATTGGTGGCCGGCGGAAAGCGTTTTTGAGGTAATTGTTGGTGCGATTTTTACTCAAAATACTAGTTGGTTGAATGTCCAGAAGGCTATCGCGGTTCTTAAAGGGAAAAAACTTTTAAACGCCAGAAAACTTTATAAGTTAAGCCTTAAGGAGCTTGCTAATTTAATTAAAAGTTCCGGATTTTATAATATTAAAGCCGATGCGGATTATTCCAGTGTCCAGAATATTTTTATGCGTAATCTTAAAACCGACGTAAAATTGTTTAATGAGTATTACGCTCTTTTAGTCAAGCTTGGCAAGGATTATTGCCGTAAACAAAATCCTAAATGCCGGATTTGCCCGCTCAATGGTCAATAAAAAACGTTTAACGAGAACTATTAAAAAATTGATTTCCATAGATTCCCAGAATCCCGGAGGCAATGAGAGCCGGGTTGCCGGTTTTGTTAAAGCATATTTAAAGAAACTAGGAATTAAAGTTAAAACTTTTGCTTTTAGTGCCAAAAGAGAAAATGTTATTGCAATCCTGGAGGGAAAGAAAAACTCAAAGTCGCTTTTAATTACTCCGCACCTGGATACTGTCCCGGCCGGAGGGAGCTGGAAGACAAATCCTTTTTGCGCCAAAGTTATCGGCAATAAGATTTATGGTTTGGGTGCAACAGATTGCAAAGGCAATTTAGCTAGCGCCTTAGAGGCAATCAATTCGTTAGTTGAAGACGGTGTTAAGCTTGATTATCATTTAATTTTTGCTGCTACTGCAGATGAAGAGAGCGGCTCAGAGTTGGGGCTAATTCCCCTGCTTAAGCGTAAGATTTTAAAAGCAGATGCCGCGGTTGTTTTAGATGCTGATGATTTTGAAATTGTTATTACTCAAAAAGGGTTAATGCATTTAAAGGTGCGTATTTTTGGGAAAAAGGCTCACGGTGCTTATCCCTGGTTAGGAGTTAATGCCATTGATCTTGCCGCCAAAATAATTGTGGACTTAAAGAAGCAAAATAAAGCTTCGCCTAAAAATAAATATCTGCATGGGCCGACGATAAATGTCGGAACGATTAAGGGAGGGGATAAAGTAAATGTGGTTAGTAACTGGTGTGAATTTGAGTTGGATTTTAGGTTTCTCCCGGGATCAAGCGAGAAAGAGTTGTTAAATTGTTTAAGGAAAACCATCGCCAGGTATACTAATAATTTTAAAATTGAAATCCAAGGAATTCAAAATCCATACTATATTGATCCAACCCATCCTTTAGTTAATAGTTTAGTTGCGGCTATGCAGGGTTTGGGGGTTAAGCCGCGCATCAGCGGTTCAGAAGGTGCAACTGTTATAACTTTCTTTAAGGCTATGGGGATTCCGGCAATTGCCACGGGATTTGGCACAGAGGGGTGTGCGCATATTGCCGATGAATATGTATCTTTGAAAAATTTGTATATCGGGGCAAAGGTTCTGGTCGAATTTTTAAAAAAATATAAGTTTAATAACTAACATAATCATAGGAGAAAAATATGGAATCAGTAATCATTACTAAGAAGCCTCGGCTTAAAAAACCTTATTTTATTGTTGCTTGGCCGGGTATGGGTGAGGTAGCGGCTAACGCAGCTAATTATTTAATTAACGAGTTAAAGGCACAGGAGTTTGCGCACATTGTTCCGGAAGAATTTTTTTATCATACCGGTAGCATTATTTCTTCAGGGATACTGGAAATTCCCCTTCTGCCGGAGGGTAAATTTTATTATTGGAAAAATCCTGCTGCAAGACGTGGCGGGCCCGCCAAGAACTCCGGCGGGAAAACATGCGGAAATGATTTAGTTATTTTTTTAAGTAATGCCCAGCCGGATTTATCCAAGGCGGATATTTACGCAAAAATAATTATTGGATTGGCTAAAAACCTAAAAACAGAGATGATTGTGAGTTTTGCTTCAATGCCTCAGCCGACTGATCACACTCAAGTGCCGGGAGTTTGGCTTGCAGCAACTGATGAAAAAATAAAAGAGAGTTTAAAGAAGTTTAATTTCAACATATTACAGCAAGGCCAGATTAGCGGGATGAACGGTTTATTTTTGGGTATGGCTAAAAAAGCAGGGTTAAGAGGGTTTTGTTTGCTCGGAGACATTCCGCTTTACACTATCCAAATCGAAAATCCCAAGGCTTCTGCCGCGGTATTGCAAGCTTTAGGTAAGATATTGTCCTTGTCAATAAATTTGCAGCCGTTACAAGAACAGGCCAGGGCCATGGAAAATGAAATTAATAAATTGTTAGAGTATTTAAAATTGGGTCCAGCTAGCCAGTCTGCCCCCATTGGTGAGGAAGAAGTTGAATTAATCAAGAAAACTTTAAGCCAGCTCACCAAATTGCCTGTTTCGATCAAAGAAAAGATCGAAAAACTTTTTGAAGAAAGCCGGGTTAATATCGCTAAAGCCACGGAATTAAAAATAGAACTGGATAAGTGGAATGTTTATAAGGAATATGAAGATAAGTTTCTGGATCTTTTCAGGAAAAATACAGATAAAGGAAATTAGTCTATGCCCGGTAAAATAAAAGCCGTCCTTTTTGATCTAGGAAAAGTTTTGATTGATTTTGACCATCGGAGGTCTGCCGAAAGAATATCCGGTTTTTGCTCAAAAACTCCGGCTGAGATTTATAATCTTTTTTTTGAATCGGAAGCGACGATTGCCTTTGAGGCAGGGAAGATTTCCCCGGAAGATTTCTATCTTAGAGTTAAGGAAATGCTGGATTTGAAGTTAAGTTTTGAGTCTTTCGGGCCGATCTGGAATGATATTTTCTACTTAAACTCTAACAACCGTTCAGTTTACCGGTTAGTCAACACTCTGCGAATCAACTATAAAACTGTCCTTCTTTCTAATATAAATGTTTTGCACTATGAGTATCTAAAAGAGCATTTTCCGGTGTTTGGAGTTTTTGATGAGATTTTTCTCTCTTTTCGACTTGGCTTGATTAAACCGGACAAAGAAATTTATAAAAAAGTTATTGCTGAACTAAAAGTTGCCCCGCAGGAAATTTTTTACACAGACGATCGGAAAGAGTTGGTTGAGGCGGCTAATTCTCTTGGTATAAGGGGGCATCTTTTTGTAAATTTCGATCAATTAATGAATGATATTCAGAAGGCGGGAATAACTTTCCTCGACGGCAAATAAGACAATAAACTCCTGTTTTTTAGAGCAAAAATTACTTGACAATGCCAATATATTATGGTAAAAAAAGAACATAGGTAGAAGATTTTGCATAAATATTTTGGAGGTTTATAAACTAACGTTGAAAAAAATTGGATAGATTCCTAAGGGCTGCTGGAAAATGATTCAAACCGGGCCCTTATTTTTTTAAGCAGCGGTAATTTTAAACTAAATTTTATATGAAAACTGTTGGATTAACCTACGATTTAAAAACAGATTATAAATTTAAAGAAGGCGACCCGCTTGATGCTAATGCCGAATTTGATGCCCCTTCAACGATTGATGTTATTGCTGCTGCCATCGCTGCTAACGGCTACAATGTAAAAAAAATCGGCAATGCTTTAAATTTATTAGAAAAAATGGATAATTTGGGGGTCGACATTGTTTTTAATATTTCTGAAGGCCTGACCGGAAGAAACCGGGAGTCCCAGGTCCCTATCTTGCTTGAAATGGCCGGGGTGCCTTTTGTCGGAGCGGATGCCTTAACTTTAGGTTTAACTTTAGATAAGGTTATGGCTAAAAAGATTTTTTTGGCTGAAAAAATCCCTACTCCTAATTTTTTTGAGGCTTCATCTGCGGATGCGTTAATTGATCAAGCCCATTGTAAATTTCCGCTAATTGTTAAGCCGCGTTTTGAAGGTTCATCAAAAGGTTTAAGCGAAAGTTCCCGTGTAGAAAATGCCGAGGAACTTAAGAAGCAGGTTGATTTTATTACCAAGACTTACCGGCAGCCGGCTTTGGTTGAGGAATTTATTTCCGGTCAGGAGTTTACGGTAGCGATTATCGGTAATGATAATCCTGAAGTTATGCCGGTTGTACAGATAAAAATTGATGGAAAATTAAAATTAAATGATAAGTTTTATACCTTTGCGCGGATTACTTCGGATAGGCTGGAATACATCTGTCCGGCTAAAATAAGCCAGGAATTAAAGAAAAAGCTTAATGACCTGGCTTTAAAAGTTTATCGCAGCGTTGAATGCCGGGATTTTGGCAGGGTGGATTTTCGTGTTGATAACGAAGGTAATCCCTATGTCCTGGAAATTAATCCACTGCCCTCTTTATCTACGGAAGATGTTTTTATGTTGATTGCTAACAATATTGGGATTACCTATAATCAGATGGTGGGAAAAATTTTAAATAGCGCTATTATTAGAAACGGAATAAAATAAATGAGAGTCGCACTTACTTATAATTTAAAAAAGAAAGATCCTTTAAAGCCTGCGGATTATTTTTCCGAATATGATTCCGAAGAAACAATTAGCTCGGTTATTTCAGCACTTAAGACCAAAGGTCATTCTGTCGACGCCATTGATGTGGAATACCCGGCTTTATTTTCTTACTTTAGGAAAAATCGCGTTGACATGGTCTTTAATATCGCCGAAGGAAAACACGGCCGTTTTCGCGAATCTGAAGTCCCGGCGGTATTAGATTATTTGAAGATCCCTTATACCGGTTCGCATACATTTTCTCTGGCTTTGGCTCTCAATAAGGCATTGACTAAAAAAATATTAAAAGCCGAAAATATTCCTACTCCTAATTTTCAGCTTTTTTCAAAAGGCAATGAAGTGTTGGCAAAAGATTTAAAATTTCCTTTAATTGTTAAGCCTAATTGCGAAGGTTCAGCTAAAGGAATAAATAAAACCAATGTTGTCAACAACGAAGAGGACCTTTTCAAAAAAGTAAGAGAGTGTATTAATGTCTATCGCCAGGAAGCTTTAGTTGAAGAATTTATTGAAGGTAAAGAATTGACTGTGGGTATCCTAGAAAATGGCAAAACCAGAGTGCTGCCGATTTTAGAAATAGATTTTTCTAACTGTGAAAAAAGCGGGGAGTATTTTTATTCCTGGAAAATGAAGGAATTCCAAGGCAATAGCGAATTAGGGTTAGTGCCTGAATTTTATTGTCCGGCGAGGTTAGATAAGGAAACAGAGGCAAAAGTAAAAGAGGTGGCTTTACGTACGCATCGGGCGGTAGGCTGTTTAGATATTTCGCGGACAGATATTCGTTTGGATAAATTTAATGTGCCGTATGTTTTAGAGATTAACCCTTTACCGGGGTTAGATCCCAAAGAATCTAATTTCCCAATGATGGCATATGCTGCCGGAATGAAGTATGAAGATCTCATTGAGGCTATATTGACGAGCGCCTCGGAAAGGAAGATGGTTTAAATTGAATAATCCTGTAGGTTTAGAAAATCAAAAAGTGCAGGTTGAAATACCGGCAATTCCTAAACCGCCAAAACGCTCGCGTGATTATCAGCAAATCTCTCTTTATAAAGATGTTAATCCTTTGGATTGGGAGGATTGGCATTGGCAGCTTAAGCATCGGATACGCACTAAAGAAGAATTAGTCCAAATTATTAAGCTTACCTCCGAAGAAGAAAAAGGAATTGATAAAGCTAAAGGCAGGTTGGCAATGGCAATTACTCCTTATTGGGCCAGCCTTATTGATGCTGATGATCCGGAATGTCCGATTAGAAGGCAGTCTGTACCGGTAAATTCTGAATTTTCGATTTCTCCTCATGAGATGGCTGATCCTTGTGCTGAAGACCGTGATTCCCCCGCGCCACATTTAGTACACAGGTATCCGGATAGGGTTTTATTGTTGGCTACAGATCATTGCGCCATGTATTGCCGGCACTGTACCCGCCGGCGCTTAGTTGGTGACCATGAAGAGAAAGATTTAAATTGTGAAAATAAATTTGATCAAGCTATAGAGTATATTAAAGCTAACCGAAAAATAAGGGACGTTTTAATTTCTGGAGGCGACCCGCTCACTTTAGAAGATACGGTTCTAGAGTCATTAATTTCTAAGATTCGCAGTATATCGCATGTTGAATTATTGAGAATCGGAACGCGCGTACCGGTGACTTTACCTCAGCGTATTACCGAGAGCTTGGTGAATATGCTTAAAAAATATTCTCCGATTTGGATGAGTATCCATTTTAATCATTCTAAGGAAATTACTAAGCGTTGTAAAAATGCCTGCGATATGCTTTCTGAAGGCGGTATACCTTTGGGTAGTCAATCAGTGTTGCTTAAGGGTATCAACGATCGCCCGTTTATCATGAGGCGTTTGGTGCATGACCTTTTGCAGATAAGAGTAAGGCCATATTATATTTACCAGTGCGATCCAGTTAGGGGTACTCAGCATTTTCGAACCCCTGTAGCTGTGGGAATAAATATTATTGAAAAATTACGCGGGCATACTTCTGGTTATGCAGTTCCAACCTACGTTATTGATGGTCCAGGCGGCGGAGGAAAGATTCCAGTGGGTCCAAACTACATCCTTTCTCAGGCCAAAGGTAAATATGTCTTGCGAAATTATAAAGGCAAGATTTATACCTACCTGGAATAATCCAAAGAGCAGGAAAACTATGAAAATAAGCGCATTTGCAATTAGTGATATTGTTTTGGGTAAGCATAATGTTAAAGAATTGCGGCTTGATCAAGCTGATAAAATAGTTAAGGCTAAGAAAAAAACTTATCCTCAAGTAGAATTAGTCGGAGAGGATGGAGCTTTTGAAGCGGATGTTATAATTATTCCTAAAGATGCTAAAACTGACCTTATCTTGCGTGATTTAGATTTTGTCGAAACCCGCCTGGCTAAATCTCCGGCAGAGAAGGAAAAAATAATTTTAGAAAAAATGAGAATAGCCTTAGAGAAAGAAGAATTTATTTCAACTCTGGGCTTGACTGAACCTGAGAAAGAAGTTGTTTCCGGCTATGGCCTGCTTACTCTTAAACCGGTAGCTGTAATCGATAAAGATGAGTTAGCTGATATGGGCGCTCTTTTGGCAAAAGTTTTAGCCGCCAGCGGATTTATTTATTTTTTGACTGTTGGAGATAAAGAGAATCGCGCCTGGATGATTAAATCCGGAACTACTGCCTGGGAAGCAGCGGGTGCAATCCATTCTGATATCCAGCAGGGTTTTATCCGTGCTGAAATTATAAGTTTTGCGGATTTTATTGCTTGCGGCGGAGAAACAGGAGCTAAGCAAGCCGGTAAAATGCGGCTTGAGCAAAAAGAATATATAATGCAGGATGCAGATTTAGTTAATTTTAGATTTAATAAATAATGATTAAGATTAAACGAGCGCTTATCAGTTTGTCAGATAAAACTGGTATTGTTGAACTAGCCAAAGAATTAAATAATTTTGGAGTAGAGCTTATTTCTACCGGCGGCACAGCAAAGTTATTACATGATAATAATATCCCCGTAACTGAAGTATCCGCTTATACCGGATTTCCTGAAATTCTCGACGGACGAGTAAAAACCCTGCATCCTAAAATTCACGCCGGCCTTTTGGCATTACGGAAAAATCCCCAACATATGGAAATATTAGCTGAGCATAATATCGGGCTCATTGATATGGTTGTCGTTAATTTGTATCCTTTTAAAAAAACCACTGAAAAGCCCGGTGTGACGATTGAAGAGATTATTGAAAATATTGATATCGGCGGGCCTTCAATGCTACGTTCAGCTGCAAAAAATTGTCAAGCGGTGGCAGTGGTTTGCAACCCGGAAAGGTATCCGCAAGTGATTGCTGAATTAAAAAAGAATAACGGCGCCTTATCGGAAGATCTCATGTTGCAATTAGGAATTGAAGTCTACGGGCATACCAGTAAATATGATGCAGCGATTTATGATTACTTAAAAAATCATTTTAATTGCGGGCAACCAGCCGATGTTTTCCCTGAGGAGTTAACCTTGGCTTTTGAAAAAATTCAGGACTTGCGTTATGGAGAAAACCCTCACCAAAAAGCAGCGTTTTATAAGGAGAAAGGTAAAGTCGCCGGCTTGATTAATTTAAAACAGCTGCAAGGAAAAGAGCTTTCGTTTAATAATATTTTGGATCTTCATTCTGCTCTTGAGTTGGTTAAAGAATTTAATAATCCGGCTGTAGTAATTGTAAAACATAATAATCCTTGCGGGGCCTGTGAAGATAAAGCATTGGATAAGGCATTTTTAAACGCTTGGAAGACCGATAAATTATCAGCTTTTGGCGGTATTGTTGCTTTAAACCGGAAGTTAAATTTAAAAACTGCCCAGGAGATTATCAAAATCGGGTTCCTGGAGTGTATTGTTGCCCCGGGATTTGATCAAAAAGCAGCAGGTTTATTCAAAGACAAAAAAAACTTAAGGTTATTAGAATTGAATGATTTAAATAAAATTGATGAATTAGAGGCCAAACGCGTAAGCGGAGGCATGCTTTTGCAGAATAAGGATTTGCTAACTTTGGATGAAAATAATCTCAAGGTTGTGACTAAGAGAAAACCGACTGCTGCTCAAATGCAGAGTTTAATTTTTGCCTGGAAAGTCGCTAAACATGTAAAGAGCAATGCGATTGTTTTTGCTAAAGGTACCAGCACCGTGGGTATCGGCGCAGGGCAGATGTCCCGCGTTGATTCGGTAATGATTGCCAAATATAAATCAGGAAAATCCAGTAAGAATTGCTGCCTGGCTTCAGACGCTTTCTTTCCAAAACCGGATGCTATTTCCTGGGCTCATAAAGCCGGGGCAAAAGCAATAATTCAGCCCGGAGGATCTATCGCTGATCAGGAGATTATTGCCGCTTGTGATAAGTATAAAATCGCTATGCTTACAACCGGCATCAGGCATTTTAAGCACTAATGTATGTCTTACCTCCAAGTTTTAAGATATTTAAATTCCTTAGTTAATTTCGAAAAAAATATAAACTATTCCTATAAAAAAAATTTTAAGTTCAAGCGTATTGAAAATTTTCTTTCCTCAATAGGCAATCCTCAAAAATCTCTGCGCGTTATTCATGTTGCTGGTTCAAAAGGAAAAGGGTCAACCTGTGCTTTTATTGCTTATATCCTTAAGGAGGCAGGGTTTTCTGTCGGGCTGTATACTTCCCCCCATCTTAATGATTTTAGGGAAAGAATTAGGATCCTCAAGCTGCGTGGAGATAAGCTCAAAAACAAAGCCGGTGATTTTGAGGGGATGATTCACCGGGAGGCGTTAATCAATTTAGTTAAAAAAATAAAACCGGTAATTACCAGGTATGATCGACATTCAAAATGCGGCCCGCTTACTTTTTTTGAAGTTTATACCGTAATAGCGTTTTTATATTTTAAGGATAAGCAGGTTGATTTTGTAGTTTTAGAAACCGGGTTAGGAGGTACATTAGACGCCACCAATGCTGTAGATTCTTTGGTTCAGGTTATTACGCCGATTAGTTATGAACATACTGATAAGCTTGGGTTAACTTTGTCGAAAATTGCCACTGAGAAAGCGGGGATTATAAAAAATAACGCAAAAATAGTAATTTCTGCACCGCAAAGGGCAGAGGTTAAAAAAGTAATTTTGCATAAATGTAAAGCAGTCGGGGCAAGGTTACAGGTTGCCGGGAAAGATTTAAAAAATTTTAATTTAAAATTAAGCTTGCTTGGTCACCATCAATTGATCAATGCTGCGTGCGCAATTGAGGCTATAAAGGCATTAAGTAGCTTTGGGGTTAAAATAAGTGCTAGAGTGATTAAGCGGGGAATAAAAAACACCTGTTGGCCCGGCAGATGTGAGATAATTAGAAGGGATCCTTTGGTTGTTTTAGATGGTGCCCAGAATCTAGAATCAGCTCAAGTTTTAAAAAAAGCGGTAGAAGATAACTTCAAATATAAAAAACTTATTTTAGTTTTAGGTATTTCACGGGATAAGGATATTTCTGGAATATGCCGGACATTAGGCTCTTTGGCCGATCAAGTCATTCTTACCTGTGCTCAAACGCTGCGGGCAACTAAACCTAAGCAAATGGCTGCTTATTTTAGAAAAAAAATCTACCTGACACAAAGCGTAAGCGAGGCAAAAGTTTTAGCTTTAAAATTAGCAGCTAAGGAAGATCTGATTTTGGTTACAGGCTCATTGTTTGTCGTGGGGGAATTTAGAAATGTTTGCCGATAATTTAAATGATACGATTTCAGCGATCTCAACTGCTTCGGGAGAAGGCGGCATTGGTATTGTCCGGATAAGCGGGCCGAAAGCTTTGCCTATAGCCAATAGGATATTTATTCCTAAAAGCCAGGAAAAACCCGCAGAGTTTAGAAGCCATACCATGCATTATGGCCAGATTAGCGATGAGGAGAAGTTTATTGATGAAGCTATCCTTACGGTGATGCGCAAGCCTAAGTCCTATACCCGGGAGGATGTCGTTGAGATAAATTGCCACGGCGGTATTATTGCTTTACGAGAAGTTTTAGGCCTGACGCTCAAACACGGAGCGCGCCTGGCTAGTCCTGGAGAATTTACTAAACGGGCTTTTTTAAACGGCAGGATTGATCTTGCTCAGGCTGAGGCGGTTATCGATGTGATTCGCGCCAAAACCGATTCTGCGCTTAAGGTTGGCCTAGGCCAATTAGCCGGGGGGCTATCCAAAGAAATAAATAAAATTCGCCGAAAATTATTAGGTATTCTGGTAGTTTTAGAGGCAAATATCGACTTTCCCGAGGAAGGGCTGGATCAGGACATAACGAAAATAACGCAAGAGACCGCGGCTGTTGTTTTAGAATTAAACCAGCTGCTGGATGGTTCTTCGGCCGGGAGAATCTTGCGCGAGGGTATCCATGTGGTTATTTGCGGAAAGCCCAATGTCGGTAAATCTTCGCTGCTTAATGCGTTGCTTAAAAAAGAGCGTTCAATTGTTACTGCGATTGCCGGGACAACCCGTGATACTATTGAAGAGGTGTTGGATATAAAGGGCATTCCGGTAAGGATTGTGGACACTGCCGGAATTCTTGTGCCCAGAGATTTAATTGAGAAAAAAGCAGTCAAGCGTTCACGTGAGCATATTAAATTAGCTGATTTGATAATTATCTTGTTTGATTCTAGCAGCAAGCTAGATGCTGGAGATAGGAAATTAATTCAAGAATTAAAAGGTAAAAATGTTATCGCTGTAATTAATAAAATTGATTTAAAGGCCCGGATTGAAAAAGATCAAATTGATAAAAATTTTAAAAAAGTAGTCAGGCTTTCTGCCCGGTCGGCAAAAAATATTAACAGCCTGGAAGAAGCAATTTATGATTTTGTTTTTAAGGGCAAATTGCAAATTCCGGAACTTTTAGTAGTCAGTAATTTAAGGCATATTCAGGCCTTAAGAGATGCTAAAAAATTAATCGATCAAGCTCAGGAGGCTTTAACTAATTCGCTGCCCGTGGAATTTATCGCTCAAAATTTGAAAGATGCTTGTGTCAACTTAGATAAAATACTGGGAAAAGATTTTTCCGAGGATCTGATTGATAAAATTTTTACTGATTTTTGTATCGGGAAATAATTAGCGGAATTTTAGAATAGCCTAGGATCAAAATTACTTTTCTTTGTTAGCAACAGCTTTATCTATTTCTCTTTTTAAGTCGCTTAAGACAAGCGGTTTAACAAAATAACCTACTACACCTAATTTATAAGCTTTTTTTACATCATCTAAATCACCAAAACCTGAAATTATAATTATCGGAATGCCGCGGGTTTCCCAATCGTTATTTAAAATCTTACAGATTTCGAATCCGCCGAGGTCCGGCATAAGCAGGTCGAGTAGTATAACGTCAGGTTTAAAGGATTTGATTTGAGGTAAAACATATTTTGATTCACTGCAGGGCATGACCTCAAAATCGGCTTTCGAGAGGTAATCTTTTAACAGGGAGAGAACTTCTTCTTGATCATCGGCTGCCAGTATTCGTTTTTTTGCCATCGTTTAAACAGTATAATTATATTTAATAAAATAGTCAATAAGTTCTGCTTATTGAAAAACTTATTGCAGAAAGAGTGTTTTCATTAGATAATAATCCATTCAGTTTTTAAGTTTGCTTAAAGGGTTAAAAAATATGGATAAGATTAAGATTGAAAAAGCAGTGCGCCAGATTTTAGAAGCAATCGGTGAGGATCCTAAAAGGAAAGACCTCTTGGAGACCCCGCGCCGGGTTGCCCAGATGTACGAGGAAATATTCTCAGGCTTAAGCCAGGATCCGGAGAAAGAATTGGAAGTTATTCTTGACCAAAAACACCATGAGATTATTCTTTTGCGCGGCATACCTTTATATTCTGTTTGTGAACATCATCTGCTGCCTTTTTTAGGCAGAGTAAATATTGCCTATATTCCGAAAAATGGCCGGGTTACCGGATTAAGCAAGCTTGCCCGCGTAATTGATATATTAGCGCGCCGGCCGCAGATTCAGGAGAGGCTGACTACGCAGATTGCTGAAATCGTGATGAGTAAATTAAAGCCGTTGGGTGTAATGGTGGTCATTGAAGCCGAGCATCTTTGTATGTCGATGCGCGGGGTAAGAAAACCCGGGACTATGACGGTAACTAGCGCCGTACGCGGAATCTTTAAAGAGAACGAAAAGACCCGTTCTGAAGCATTAGCGTTAATGGGGAAGTAAACGCCCAACGCTAGTAGGTATCGCTTCAGCGTGCGCTAGGTAGCGCAGTGTGCCCTTACGGGCAAGAAAGGAAAAAGCTTTTGAGAAAAATTTTAGTTTTATTATTTATAATATTAATTTTATCAGGTTGTGCTACTTATAAATTCCAAAAACCTGCCGGCTCATCTGCTGATAAAGGATATTTGGTTAGTTATGATGGTAAGCCGATTATTGAATATACAGTTGGCAAAGAAAAATCTTTGCCAGATTTAACCTTAGCTAAAGAACGTTTTAAACGCCGCAGGGCTACAGTCGAATACTATTACAAGAAGATGGACTTGATCGAATCGCGGTTTAAGGAATATCTTTGGGGTGCTCCGTCTATGTTTGTAGATTTTGTGGGTGGAGTTTTATGCTGGCCGTTTACTGCGGTAGCAGATTATAAGTATAATCATAATCCTAAATATAAAACCAGAGTGGATAAACTGGAAGAAGAAAAAGAATCATTTGAGAAAGCCCGTATCGGCAGTTTAAAAGAAAAACTCGAAACTTATATTGTTAAAGATCTGTCCAAGGAAAATTTACCGGTAAACCCAAGCGTTGTTGTACCAATTAAGTTAAATTCTGAGGAGAAAATTTTACCTACTGAGCCGGTTGTTTCAAAATTAGAGTCACAGCCAGCCATCCAGGAAGCTGCCTTTAAACCTGTTGTCACGCAAGTTTTGCCGGTGCAGGCTCAGGATTTAGTTGTTGCACCGCCACCGGAAGGTAAGCCTGTTATTGTTGAAGCTCCGGTAACTAAAAAGATATTAGAACTGCCGGTTGCCTCAATTACGGCTAATCCAGTAAAAGGATTTTCTCCGCTTAAGGTAAAGTTTTCCGGACAGAAATCTTATTCTAAGTCCGGAAAAATAGTTTCTTATCTTTGGGATTTTGGCGACGGAGATAAGTCGAGTAAGAAAAATCCTGAGAATACTTATTGGAGCGCTACTTACGGTTCGCGTAATTATACCGCTACTCTTACAGTTAAAGATGAAGCAGGCGGCGTTTCCAGCACTACTGCTATTATTGAAGTCTCTACGCCCTAATTTTTGTATACACGGATTATCTTTATGCTGTTAATACAATTCTGTCCTTTCCCCATTTTAATAAAATTTAACCATTATCAAATGACGCCAAATCTAATATGACAAAAGGTATTAGGTTTAATAGAGGAGTAAATATGGTTATATATTTTTGTTTTCTTTTATCCGGTATTTCGGGTCTTATTTACGAAGTTTTATGGGCTAAATATTTTGCTTTGATTTTTGGCAGCACAGCATACGCCCATACATTGGTTTTGTCCACTTTTATGGCAGGGTTAGCATTAGGCAGCTTCTTTTTGGGGAGGTTAGCGGATAGAGTTAAAGAGCAGCTTATTTTATATGCCTGGATAGAAATAGCTATTGCTTTGTTTTGTGTATTTACACCAAGGTTTTTTGTTCTCTTAGAAGGCGTTTACTTGTACGCCAGTGCGAGTTTTGGTTTTAACGCTCTGGGGATTTTAGTGATTAAATTCATTTTAGGTGCGCTGATTATGCTGATTCCCACAGTACTCATGGGAGGAACGCTACCGATTTTAAGTAAATATCTGATCAGGTCTTTAGCTGTTCGGGGCCAAATGGTTGCCCGCCTTTATTACGTTAACAGCTTTGGTGCGGTTTTAGGGACTTTATTAGCCGGGTTTTATCTTATCTATAATTTTGGACTTGAATTTTCCATCACGGTAGCGGCTTTAATAAATTTTTCGGCAGGAGTTATAGCCCTTGTCTCAAGAAAATTTATAGCTAAACGATCTGTCGGTCCGGCAATTAAGCATAATGAATTTTCTGTATCGGATGGAATTAATGATAAGAAAATTATTTACTCGTCAAAAATTATTCGTATTTCTATAATTGCGATATTCTTATCCGGTATCGTTGCAATGCTTTACGAGTTAGTGTGGATTAGGCTGCTTTCGCTGGTACTCGGGTCTTCTACGTATTCATTTTCTCTGATGTTGGCGGCATTCATTTCAGGTATAACTATCGGGTCATTCTTAATTTCCAAAATTATGCCTAAAGAGCGCTTCACTTTTTTATACTTTGGATTATGTGAAGCAGGCGTAGCTTTATGCGTTATTTTTACCATCCCGTTTTATGAAAGATTACCGTTTTTCTTCTTAAATATTTATACAATTTTTGCCAAAACTCCTGAGACATTTGCGCTTTTTGAGATAACCAAATTCTTATTTTGTTTTCTGGTAATGCTGCCGCCGACAATATTCTTAGGCATGACCTTGCCTTTAGTAAGTAAGATCGTATCTTATAAATCATCTCTCTTGGGCAAGAAAATTGGAAGCGTTTTTGCTGCCAATACTCTGGGAAATATTTTAGGGGCTTTAATTTCCGGCTTGTTGCTTATTCCGATCTTGGGCTTAAGGCAGACGTTAGAAGTCGGGATAATTATAAACTTGATATTAGGGAGCATTATATTTTTGACCGAACGCGCAATTTCAATCAAATACAAGTGGGTCATTATTTCTTTTTGTTTTTTATGTTTTAGTGGATATAAGCTATTTTTACCTGAATGGAATAAAACTTGCTTTACCGCGCAGGCTTTCAGGGGTTACAACGTTCCGGACAAGAATACATTCGCTGATTTTCTAAAAATGACTAAAAAAGGGAAAATACTTTTTTATCAGGATGGTTTGGATGCAACCGTAGCTGTTTCTGACATCGAAGACAAATCATTAAGTCTTTACGTTAACGGTAAAGCTGATGCTTCTACCGGCTCAGATATGCCCACTCAAATATTATCGGCTCAGCTGCCGCTTTTGTTAAAACCGGATGCTCAGGATGCGTTAGTTATAGGTTTGGGTAGCGGGGTGACTTGTGGTTCAGCGCTGCGCCATCCTTTAGGAAATCTGGATGTGGTGGAGATTTCTCCCTCGGTTGTGGAAGCGAATAAATACTTTGCGGAATTTAATTATCATGCGCTTAAAGATAAAAGGCTGCATTTATATATTGAGGACGCTAAAACTTTTATCAAACGTACAGAAAAAAAATATGATTTGATTATTAGCGAGCCCTCAAATCCGTGGCTAAGCGGAGTTGGGAATTTATTTTCAGTAGAATTTTTTAAAGATTGCCTGAGCCGTTTAAAGGAGGATGGCTTAATGGCGCAGTGGGTGCAGGCTTATGAAATTGATGATGATACTTTAAAAATTGTCCTGGGTACTTTTCATGCGGTTTTTCCCGAAGTAACAGTTTGGCATCCCGGGGGTAACGATATAATTATGCTCGGATCTGAGAAAAGAATAATCCCAAATTTTAAGCTAGCGGAAGAAGCTATGAATCTAAAAGCAATAAAGGATGATCTTTCAAGAATAGAGCTGGGCGATTTGTCAACTCTTTTAAGTTTGCAGTTATCTTCAAGCAGGAATCTTGATGCAATAGTTCTAAAAGGTGGAGTCATAAATAGCGATTATTATCCTGTCTTGGAGTATAGCGCCCCCCGGGCATTATATTTGCATGCTATGCCAGCAGCTTTGTTGTCAAAGCTGGACGAAAGAAAATTCGCTCTTAACAGAACAGGGCTTATCCTCTCCGGCTACCTGCAGAATCACAAAATGGATAATAACAACTTTAGAAACTTATACACATATTTTAATAAATACACAAGTTTTTACAAAAATGAACTTTTGAATTCTTTAGCTCGCAGATGGATTAAGGATTACCCTAAAGATGATATGGCGAATTTTGTTTTTGATTATAATTACATCGGATCTTTACAAAACCAAATAGGTTCGTTAAAAAAGTTGATCCGGCGGAATAACAAATTTGAATATTTAAATAAGTACGCTGATTTACAGATTTTAAGGTATTTATCTTCAAGATCATTTATATTCCCGGAAGTTTTTAATGAAGCCGTGGACGGCCTAAAGCTGTGTATTCGCTTATCCGGCGATAAGCAGGCACATTTTTATTATCTTCTGGGCAGGCTTTATTTTGAAAACATGGATTATCGTAAGGTTATCGATTGTTATGCAAAATTCGAAGAATCAATTAGTTCAAAGGAAGACGCGCAGACAAAAGGAATAGATTATAGGCGCGTTCTA
This sequence comes from Candidatus Omnitrophota bacterium, assembly GCA_041663665.1. GTDB lineage: Bacteria > Omnitrophota > Gorgyraeia > Gygaellales > Profunditerraquicolaceae > UBA6249. The sequence continues at coordinate 157,589 of JBAYMG010000002.1, forward strand.
ATTGACTTGGGTATTGCTTATTGCTCAGAGCGAAACCTGGTGAAAGGTTTTGAATATTTTAATAAGGCTCGCGCTCTAAAATAAATGTCAGCTTAATTGATCTATTGTTAACCGCGCAGATCTAAGCTTCTATACTGTATGGCTTCTGAGACATGTTCGGCTTGAATGATTTGGGAGGCGTCTAGATCCGCAATTGTCCTGGAAATCTTTAATATTTTATTATATGCTCTGGCTGAGAGGCCTAGTTCGGTAATAGCTGTACGTATCAATTCTTTAGTTTTTTGGTTCAGGGTGCAATGTTCTTTAATTAATTTACTTGGCATCTGGGCATTACAGTGTATCTCCTGAGATTTAAATCTTTCTTGTTGAATGCTGCGTGTATTTTCTACCCGCTGCCTGATTATTTGAGATGGTTCCGCATCTTTTGTATCGGATAGCTCGCGGTATTTTACTTCGGGAATTTCGATATGCATGTCAATTCGGTCAAGCAGCGGGCCGGAAATCTTTCCTAAATAATTTCTAATTTTTGCGGGATTACAGTGGCAAACCTTGTTGGGGCTAAAATAATTTCCGCACGGACAAGGATTAAGCGCAGCAACTAAAATAAAGCAAGCTGGAAAAATTAAAGTTCTTTTTATCCGGCTGATACAAATTAAATTATCCTCAAGGGGTTGCCTTAATGCTTCCAGGGCCTGGCGGTTAAATTCCGGGAGTTCATCTAAAAATAAGACCCCATAATGCGCTAAGCTTATTTCTCCTGGCTTAGGAACGCTCCCGCCGCCGATTAATGCTATATCCGAGATACTGTGATGCGGGTAACGAAATGGGCGTTGGGTGATAAATCCATTTTTATCTGGCAATGTGCCGGCTACTGAGTGAATTTTAGTTATTTCCAGAATCTCTTGCAGGGTGAGACTGGGCATAATTGTGGGAATTCTTTTGGCAAGCATGGTTTTACCGCTGCCTGGAGGGCCGATTAAAAGAATATTGTGGCCGCCTGATACAGCTATTTCCAGGGCTCTTTTGGCAAAATACTGTCCTTTTACTTCGGAGAAATCCAATGGGTAATGTGAATTATTTTTTAAAATTTGTTCAAAAGATAATTTAAATGGCTGCCGGGACCCGGGTTCGGTTAAAAACTGGACGACTTCTTTTAAATTTCTTAGCGGCCAGGCAGATATCCCTTGTATAATTCCGGCTTCTTTAGCGTTTTCTTCAGGAAGGATTAGATTTTTAATTGGAAAGTTTACCATAGTTAAACTTATGGCTAAGATTCCGTGAACCGGACGCAGTTGTCCATCGAGGGATAATTCTCCCAGGAAAGCATAATTTTCCAGCTGGGAGTTATTAATTTGTCCGGTTGCTTCCAGTATCCCTAAAGCAATAGCCAGATCAAAACAAGCTCCCTCTTTTTTGATGTCCGAAGGGGCCAAGTTTACAGTTACTCGCTGTACCGGCCAAAGGAACCCTGAGTTCTTAATTGCTGAACGTACCCTTTCCCTGCTTTCTTTAATTGCCGTATCGGCTAAGCCGACTAAGTTTATTGCCGGCAGTCCGGCAGTAATATCAACTTCTATTTCAACCGGATACGCCTCAAGCCCTAGCAACCCAAAGCTATAAATTTTTGAGATCATTATCGTTGCCTCCTTAATGATAATAGACGGATGTAGCCCGGCAATCTAACTAAAAAATGATAAAAAGAAGTAATTTTTATCTTATTGGCTTAAAAAGGCTAAAATAGCTTGCTTTTCAGGCTCGGGAGTATATAATATTAGCCTATGAATAAAAATATACTTAAGAATGTAGTGCTAATCCTGCTGATCGGCATTACTGCTTTTAGTATGGTTAAGTATATGAGTGAATTGCAGGCAAGATATAGGCTTAAAGAGAGTTTAATCCAGGCTGAAGGCCAGATTGCTGTATTATTACAGGATAAACAAAACTTATTGCAAGAGATTGAGAAGGAAAAGGAGCTGGAAAAGCATTTGCTCCTGAAAAATACAGGCCTTAAAGATTACCTAGGGGCAAGTAAAAAGAAAATTATGCGTCTTTTTCAGGATAAAGCAAAAACTCAAAACAGTTTTGAAGAATTAAGTGCCAGGCTTTCGATATTAAAAGCGGAAAATAAGGCATTGATTGATGGCCGTAAGCGTATTTATACGGAAAATGAGCAATTTAAATTGAAATTAAGCTCTGTCGTTGAGTTAAAAAAAGCGATAAGAGAGTTAAAGAGTAAAAAACGCCTGGCACTTAAATTGGAAGGAGAAGGCAACCGGGGCTATTTGATTAAGGATGGCAGATTAACTACTGAAGAGAGAGTTAAGATCGAAGTTGTACCCAGCCAAACTAAAGAATAATGGGAGATTTTTTTACCGAGATATATAGAAATAAAATTTTGATAACTACAATCTCTACCTGGCTGATTGCTCAGACAATAAAGGTAGTCATTGGGGTTTTCCGTAAGAAAAAGTTTGATTTTCGTTTATTTATCGGCAGCGGAGGAATGCCTTCGGCACATGCCGCAGGCGCATCATGTTTGGCAACAAGTATCGGCCTGGAGTGTGGGTTCGACAGTGTTTATTTTGCTTTGGCTTTTGTCTTTGCGGTCGTGGTTATGTTTGACGCTCAAGGTGTACGTCGTTCAACTGGTAAACAAGCCAGCATCTTAAATAAGATTATGGAAGATATCCATTGGCAGGGTAAAATCCAGGAACAACGTTTGCGTGAGCTTATTGGCCATACTCCCATAGAAGTAATTATTGGATTGTTTTTAGGTGTTGCAATAGCTTTAGTATCTTATGCAAAATAAATAGCCCGAATGGGTAAGGGGGATTTGTGAATAAAAAACTTTTAATTATAATTATTGCCTCGATCGTTATCGCTGGTGTTTTTATTGCTTTGGCAACTAAAAAAATAAGTTCAAAAATTAATTCCGGCAATCAAGCCTCTCCCAGTAGCCTATTAAGCCAGGTTCATGCTCAAGAGGCTAAAGGTGATTTGTCCGAAGCAAAATTATTATATCAGAAATTAGTAAACGATTATCCGGAAGCTTCCGATGTGACGGACTGGCAGAAAAAGGCAGAAGATATAAATATTAAATTATTATTTTCATCTACGATTACGCCCAAAAGTATAAATTATACAATAAAACCAGGAGATACTCTTAATAAGATTGCCCGGGAGTATAAAACTACCGCCGAGTTGATTATGAAGAGTAATAATATCAGTGATTCCTTAATTATGCCCGGGCGTAAAATAAAAGTTTCTAATGTCCCCTTTACTATTCTTGTGGATAAATCTCAGAATATATTATTACTTAAAAGCGACGAAGAAATATTCAAAACCTATACTGTTTCAACCGGTAAAAATAATTGTACCCCGGTTGGAACTTTTAAAATTGTCAACAAGCTTTCTAATCCTACTTGGTTTAAGGCCGGGGCGGTAGTGCCGGCAGAATCGCCAGAAAATGTTTTAGGTACCCGTTGGTTGGGGTTTGATTTAGCCGGGTATGGAATTCATGGAACAACCGAACCAAAAGAGTTAGGCAAACAGGTAACTCAGGGATGTGTACGCTTGTGTAATTCTGACGTCGAGGAGCTTTATAGTATTATTCCTGTCGGGACAGAAGTTACTATAATTGAATAACCTATGGCCGGACTAGAGTTTGAAAAACCTATTGTCGAATTAGAGAAGAAAGTTGGAGAGCTCAAGTCTTTTATGACCGAGAAGAAGATTGATTTGTCCGGCGAGATTAAAAAACTTGAAGATAAGCTGGCGCATTTAAAAAAAGATATTTACATTAATTTGACTGCTTGGCAGAAAGTGCAGCTTGCCCGTCATCCCTTGCGGCCGTATACTTTGGATTATATCGGTATGATGATGACTGATTTCATCCAGCTGCATGGTGATCGGCTTTTTGGCGATGACAAAGCAATGATTTGTGGTTTGGCGAAAATAGATAAAAAGAAGGTTATGGTCATTGGGCATCAAAAAGGCCGTGATACTAAAGAAAATTTAAGGTGTAATTTTGGCTGTGCGCATCCCGAAGGTTATCGTAAGGCTTTACGGGTTATGCAAATGGCTGAGGAATTTGGACTACCGGTGGTAGTTTTTATTGATACCCCTGGGGCATACCCAGGTATCGGGGCTGAAGAGCGCGGACAATCGCATGCGATTGCAGTTAATTTACGCGAGATGACTTCAATTGCTACGCCGATTATGGCAATTGTCATCGGAGAAGGTGGTTCCGGAGGGGCCCTGGGCGTAGGGGTAGCGGATCGCGTGGCAGTTTTAGAGAATTCATATTATTCAGTTATTTCTCCGGAAGGATGCGCGGCTATCCTTTGGAAAGATGGCGCAAAAGCCTATCAGGCTGCTGAGGTTCTGAAACTTACCGGATCAGACCTTTTAAAGATGGGTATCATTGATGAAGTAATTCCTGAACCATTGGGAGGCGCACACCGCGATGCGCAAAAAACGGCATTGAATATCAAGGAAGTACTTTTAAGGAATTTTAAGGAACTGGAACTTTTAGATAAAGAAGAATTGCTTAAAGCCCGGTATAAGAAATTTAGGTCCATGGGTGTTACCGCATGATTGAACAGGAACTAATTTTATTAGGCCTGTTACGCCAAAGTCCAAAGCACGGTTATGAAATCAAAGTAAAAGCGCGTGAAATTCTTTCCCTGTTTGCCGGAGTTCAATTAAAATCAATATATTATCCTTTAAGAATTTTAGAAAAAAAAGGATTGTTGACTAAGCAAAAAGTTAAAAAAAGTAAACGTCCGGAACGTGTTGTTTACTGCCTCACTGTAAAAGGAAGAGAGCGTTTTGAAGTATTGCTTAATAAAAATTTACTGGATTTTAAACGGCCGGAATTTACTTTAGATTTAAGTTTATATTTTCTTGGATTTTTAAAACCTACACTCGCTCGTCGGAGATTAGAGAAAAGATTAGAAATACTGGGAAAAATTTCTCGCGGGATAGAGAATATGTTTAGTTCTAAAGAATTAAAAGATTCACTTCCTCTTTCGCGAATCATGGAACACAATCTCTATTTATTAAAAGCCGAAGCGACATTCTTAAGCAATCTCCTTAAAAAAATATAGAAGTTAATCCCTGCCGGTTTATTTTTGATTTGCATTCTATAAGCAAAAATAATTTTATTCTTTGTGTTTAAAATAATTAGAAAATTGATTCTCTGACGGGAAAAGCCTTGACAAATAGGAAAATCATGCTATATTTATAGCATGATTAGTACTTTTAGTAACTACTAAAAGTCTTAGCTCAACCGCAAAAATAAACGCCATGGGTAAAAAAATTATCTCCGCACAGGAAATAGTCTCAAAATTCAATACTCCATATCAAACAGTAAATTACTATACAGCCATAGGTTTGTTGCCGGTAGCGGCTAAAGTGGGCAATAAGCGTATGTATAAAGAGGTAGTGATTAAAGAACGTTTGCAAAAAATATCGGAATTGGCCAGAGAAGGCTACCCTTTAAATTTGATTCGAAAAAAGCTACTAGGCATGTAAGTTATTGGAAAATAATAAATTAAGTTTCTAATAAAACATTATAAGATGAGCTATTTTGCAGTATTAGGATTAAATAAAGAACCATTCTCAACAAGCCCTGATCCTAACTTCTTTTATGATTCTAGCGAACATCGGGCTGCCTTGATGCGCTTGGTAATTGAGATACGTTTAAAACGTGGCTTAAGTGTTGTTTTGGGGGATGTAGGAACCGGTAAGACTACGCTTTCCAGGAAGCTATTCCAGATGTTAAAGGAGAGAGAGGATGTTATTTTCCATATGATTCTCGATCCTACCTTTGATTCAGAAGAAATTTTTCTGGATTCTTTAGTCAGGACTTTTAAGATTGAAATTACGGCCCCAAAACCCTCGATTTTAGATTACAAAGAGGCAATCAAGAGATATCTCTTTGAGAAAGGTGCGGAGCAAAATAAAACAGTAGTGCTTTTAATTGATGAAGCGCAGAAACTTAACTCTGTGTCACTAGAAGCGTTACGTATGCTCTTAAATTATGAGACAAATGAATTTAAACTATTGCAGCTGGTAATCCTTGGACAGATGGAACTTTTGCCCCGGCTTACTGATGTTAGGAATCTTATCGACCGGGTTAGCTTATTATATACACTTACTCCTTTTGGAATTGATGAGACTAAAGAGATGATTGAATTCCGCGTAAGGCAGGCTGGCTATAGTGGAAGAGAAAAATTATTTAGTGAGCAGGCGATTAATGAAATATTTAAATATACCGAAGGTTATCCTCGCCGAATTGGCATGCTCTGCCATAAGGCTTTGAAATTACTGGTTATGAAAAATAAACCAATTGTGGATAATGAGATTATCAAAGAGCTTGTTAACCATGAGGCTAATTTAAGATGGCAAAAAACAAACCTACTCCTGAAGAACAATTATTAAATTTAATTGAGGATGGAGAAGGGCCCAATACCTTAAGCCTTAAACGGAAAAAAAGTTCTTCATTTTCTTTTGGTAATTTGAGTGCAGTTTTTTCGTTCTTTCCAGCCTTGGTTAAGATTATAAAAAATGGACTGGCTAAGCTCAAGGGGGGCACGGATGAGCCTAACCTTAAGGCTTGGAATAAAGTTTTGGCAGTTATCGCGGTTGTTTTATTTGTTTATCTAACCGGAGATTTTGCTCTAAGGCGGCTGGATATAAAACAGTTTACTAAAAAAATTTCGACGCTCAAGAGCCGTAGTTTTAAGGAAAATCTACCGGTAGAAGTTAAGCCGTTTGTTTATTATTTAGAAATGATGCAGCGCAGGGATATTTTCTCGCCGGTTAGGCTGGTGAGTGTAGAAAATCCTAATGTTGAAGCTAAGAAGATTTTGGCCACTCTAATTAAAGATTTAAAACTGGTAGGCATATCCTGGGGCAATGTTCCAGAGGTAATCATTGAAGACACAAAAGATAATAAGACTTATTTTCTCAAAGCCGGGGATACAATCGGTAAATTTAAAATAGATGCCGTTTTAAAGGATAAGGCAATCTTAGAATCTGATGGCCAAAAAATGGAATTAATGTAAATGAAAAAAAGAATCTTATTAATTTTAGTGTTAATTCTTGTAAACTTAAGCTTGGGCCTGGTATATGTTCAGGCCGCTTCGGAAGAAAAACAACTGGCTGAAGAAAAGCAGTTGGAGGTAAAAAGTGCCGATGTAAAATCTTTTCCCAATGAGGATCCTAACGATCCCTTTTCCGGTTTATCTAGAAAAATATCACTTGATTTACGCAGCATGGACATAATGGATACGGTTAAATTTTTGTCGAAGCAGGGGGATTTAAATATTGTTGCTACTAAAAATGTCAGCGGAAAAGTGACTGTGTTTTTAAAAGATGTCACCATCTCCGATGTTTTGGATATTATTCTGCTAACCAACAGCCTGGCTTGCGAGAAGAAGGCCGGGATAATTACGATAATGACGGAGAATGAATACGAAGCGCTTTATGGCCAAAAATACACAAGTAAATTAAAGACCAAGACTATAACTATTAAATATGCCGATCCCGGTAAGGTGGGGGCTATATTAGGTAATCTAAAGAGCTCAGTAGGTAAAGTAATTATCGATGCGACTACCGGTATGATTATTCTGATTGATACTCCGGATAAGATTAAAGAGATGGAGGAGGCGGCCACAAGAGTAGACTTATCTACGGTTAATCGGGTGCTTCCTACAGTCAGGGAGACATTTGAATTGGATTATGCAAAAATCGGTGAGGTTAAAGGTGAAATAACTAAGGCGTTAACTAAAGATATCGGGACTATTGAGGTTGATGAAAGGACAAATAAGCTTGTAGTTACGGATCTTCCCCATAATATGCAAAGGATCAGGCAGTTAGTTGCAGATTTTGATTCTAAGACCAGAGAGGTGCTTATTGAAGCGAGGATTATTGAAATTACTCTTAATGATGATTTCGCTATGGGTGTAGATTGGAAAAAGGTTTATGGTTTATCCATGGACTCATTGGCTCTCGCCGGTACATTCCCCTTTAGCGGCCCGATTGCTACAGCTTCGACTATGAAACTTAATGTAGGAACGCTGACGGATAATAAATATGAATTTGCTTTAACCTTGATCAAAGCTTTTGGCAAGTTAAAAGTAGTTTCTTCTCCGCATATTGTTGTCTGTAATAATGAAGAGGCTAAATTTATGGTTGGTACCCGCGAAGCGTATGTAACCACAACCATTACTACCGGGGACGTAACTACAACTACTTCCGAAAGCGTACAATTTATAGATGTGGGGGTAACTCTTTATGTTACGCCGACGATTAATAAGGATGGTTTTGTTAAGATGCATATTAAGCCTGAGGTTAGCTCAATATCAGAATGGTTGACAACTACGGAAGGTAATCAAATCCCGATCGTAGATACTTCCAATGTTGAAACCGACGTTTTAATTAAGGATGGCAACACAATTATTCTAGCTGGCTTGATAAAGAAGACAACTGACAAAAATGTTTCAAAAATGCCCATTTTGGGCAGCATACCTTTAGTCGGAAAGCTGTTTAGTAATATCTCAGATTCGAATGCTAAAAAAGAATTAGCTATTTTTTTAACGCCCCACATTATTACGGGGGAAACTGAGATGACCCAATTAAAGGGTGATCAGAATAAGATTAGAAAGCCGCCCAGGTAATGAAAAAACAGATTTTATCGATTATTGTTATTGGTGTTTTATTAATAGCTTTTCTAATTTCTCTGGCTTTGGGCATATCCCAGAAAAAGGCAGAGATAAATTTGTTAAATTCTGATCTTAAAAATAAAAATGTTAAACTGAGCCAGTTAGAGAAGCAGGTTGAAGGATTAAATGCTGAGAAAAGTGCTTTAGCTGGAGCAAGGTTAAGCCTAGAAGCAAAATTGGCTAATTTGGAACAGGATATTAGCAATGCCAGAGAAAAAGAAACTAATTTGAGTAAGAAACTTGGGGAATTTGCGCAAGAGAAAAAAAAGCTGGAAGATGATTTGGCACAGGCTACCTTGTTAATGCAGGATAAGCTTAAGTCTTCAACGGAAGAAAATAAAAAAGAGTTAACGCTCCAGACTAAGCAGTATCAGATCCAGAAAGATAAATTTCTCGGCCAGCTGGAAAGTTTAAATCAAAAGCTTAAAACTTTAAACCAAGAAAAAACTCAACTGGAAAAGAAGGCAGTTAGCGCATCTGAGGTAACTGCCGGATTAATGCAGGAGAAAGAAAAACTAGATCATTATAAATTGGGTTTGTTTTACGAAAATAATCAGAATTATGCCGGGGCAGTGGAAGAATATGAGAAAATTCTAAAGTTAGATCCTCGGGATGCAAATATTTACCGCCGTTTAGCAAATATTTATATCTACAATATTAAAGACCGCGAGAGGGCAAGTTTTTATGCTAAAGGGTATGCGGTTTTAAATGATCAAAAAGCCTCAAGTGTTCAAGTTGGTTCGATAGGTTCTCTGACTAATGTCGCTGATAAGAAAATAGCCCCTAGCGTGAAACCGAATGATGTTAGCCAGAAGTTAGTCCAAAAAAATAAACAAAAACATACACAGAATGAAGATTTGAATGAAGCGTTGGGTACTTATGAGGAGAAAGCGCTCAAGCATTATTATAATCTGGCGATAATATACGAAAATGTGGGAAGATACAAAGAAGCAGCTCAGGAATATGAAAAGATACTGGAATTGACTCCTGATGATGCTGACATCCATTATAACTTAGGCATTCTTTATGATGATTATCTGCAAAAGAATGAAAAGGCCATTGCTCATTACCGTAGATATCTTGAACTTTGTCCTGATGCTAAAGATGCCGTTAACGTCAGAGAGTGGATGGATGAAGCCCGAGAAGATTTAGATTGGGAACGGAAGATGAGGTAGCTAGTGCAAAAAAAGGCCGTTTTAGTTGCCCAATTATTTTTGTTGGTATTTTGCGTCATCGGCCTTTGCCTTTTAATTGCTAATTTAATGCTTAAGAAGTCGTTTAGAGAAATATCAAAAGCAGTGGTAATTGCTAAAGATCGAGATTCGCAGGAGCATTTGAAATTAGAACAAAATTTAAGAAAAGATATTGAGGAAAAATACCGGGCAGATATGGTTTCATATCGCGTGGTGGCTAAAAGATTGGAACAGGAGAAGGAAAAGCAGAAAAATTTAGAGTTAAAGACGGTTAAGCCGGGGATAAAAACAAAGGGTTTAAAAGGAGGCGTAAGATGAACCTGGAAATTAAAAATTTAAGCAGCCAGAAAATAATTGTCATATTTGGGATTCTATTGGTTTTTGGTTTAGTTAATATTGTTAGTTTTGTTGCTAGGGCAAAACATATCAAGCTATTGACTGAGAAAGTTAACCAGCAAGTTTTGGTAATTGGAGAAAAAGATAAGCAGATTGAATCAGACAAAGTTTTGTATACCAGTTTAGCCGCAAGGCTGCATAAAGAGATAAAAAAAGCAGGGGAACTGGAAGTGGAATTAAAAAAATATAGAAGATAAATAATAATGATAAGATTTTCCATAAAAAATTTTTTAAATTATGCTTGGTGCCACGTACTTAAGGTAAGTTTGACAAATTAATATTATATGATATACTTTTATTGGAATTTGAAAAGGAACATAAACATACGAAAAGGTAAACTCATAGTAATATGGGGGCGCAAAGCTAAGGGTCCTGGAATAATAGGATTGCCAAGCTGCCGATTTTTAGATTGTCCCGGGTAAGAGTTTGCCTGGGATTTTTTTTTGAAAAGACCAAAAAGTACGTGGCACTTTAAGGGAGAAAGTGAAAGATGCCTAGATTACCTAGAATTTATCTTGAAGGCGCTTTATATTATGTTGTTGCTGAAGCAGGCCAAAATATCGGCCTTTTCAAAGATAACGCCGATTACAGTACTTATTTAGCATTGGTTAATAAATACAAATCTCAATATCAATTTAAGTTATTTTCATTTGTCTTAATGTCCAATCAGGTTAATATGCTGATTGAAACCCTTCCGGATACAACTTTTTCTCAAATTATGCATGATATTAACTCTGCTTATACTAAATATTTTAATGGACGTTATGAGAGATCGGGGCATCTTTTTAAAGAAAGGTTTCGGGCTATTCTAATCGAAAAAGAAAATTATTTGTCTGGAGTAACTCGATTTATGCATTTATTACCTGTAGACACTCATTTAGTTAAGCAGCCTGGAGATTATCATTGGAGCAGCTATCAGGCTTATTTGTCCAATCTGACTTCTAATTGTGCTACAGATAAGCTTATAATGTCCATCGGACCAGAACAGATGGGAATGGACATAAAAGAGGTCCTAGATAATTTCTCAAAAGAGCTGGACAAAGCTAGATTGATGTATCAAGAGTTTGTTGAAAAAGCCGAAAAAAAAGAAATTGATTTGTATAAAAATAAATTATATCGAGCCTCGGTTGTAGGTACTGCGGCGTTTATTGAAAAGGTTATCCAGATTTCGAAAACCGCTTCAACTGATGTCGAAGAAACTCAAGCCGATGAGGGTATTGCACCGGTTCCTAAAAAGAATAGAACAAATCAGTTAGTTTATGTTTTAGTTGTTTTTATATTAATATTTTTAGGGATTAATAGTTTCCTTTTAAAAGGCAATGTTAATTTAAAAAAGGAGATTAAAGAGGTTGCTTTAGAAAAAGACGAGCTCTTTACTAAAGATTTACTTGCGACAAAACAGGAGCTAAGCCGTGAGTTGGAAGAAAAATACCGTGCGGATATGGTTTCTTATAAGGTAACGGCTATGCGGCTTCAGGAGATGAATAAAAGGGTTAAAGAAAAAGGGGAAAAGTTATGATGCTTAACAAGGGCTTGAGATGTTTGGTAATTTTATTGGCTGGCTCTTGTTTTGTTTTATGCTACGGATTAGTTTTTGCTAAAAAAAATATTCTCACTGCTACTGATCCGAGTAAGTTGGTAATTGAAGCGCAGAAAATGGTAACTGATGAGCAGAGAGCGCAAAATGAACAGTTGCCGGTTGAAGAAAGTTCTCACAATGGTTATTGGTGGATAAAGCAAAATAAAAATGAAAAGTTAGCATATGTCAATCAGTTAATTATCGGATTTAAATTGACGGATAAAAAAATTTCCGCCAAGAAAATAGTTCAAGCGCTTGATATGCAATATAATCCCAGGGATAATCCTCTGGATATTAAGATGGATAAAAGTGTAGAACGGGTGTTTAACATTATCATTAAGGAGATGATGTTAAAATGAAGGCATTAAGGTTTATTATAATAGTTTGTATTTTGTCATTATTTGTAGGTTTTTATAATGGTTATTGTGAAAATAATTCTTCATCAGGTGTAATCGTAATTGGTTCGTCTCTAAATTCATCTAAAACTCAAATTCCTGAGAGTGTTCCTTCCGCCGATGAAACTTCTAACTCGTCAGCAGGGGTAACTACTGGTTCACCGTTTTATGAGATTACTGGCAGCAGGATAGGAAAAACACAAGTTTCACCGGTAGTTGCCCTTCCTTCGGAAGCAGAGATTGTTTTTGTAGACGCTGGCATAGTTAACGCTTTTACTATTGTGCGTGTTGATGCTGCCGGCAAAGAGATTAAGGTATTAGGTATGAGCCCTGAGCGAGCGATTGGGCATAAATTGGCCAAAGGTACTTATAAGGCATATCCTGAAGATTTAGACGGAAATTTTCCATCGGATAAGCTTTCGGTAAAAGTGCAAGTTAAACTAATAGAAAATATAGGAGGCGTGCAATGAGAATAGTTTGTATGCCTATAGTTGTAGTATTGACGCTATTTTTAAATATAAGTTTAATTTATGCTAATGCCTCTTTGCCTAAGGCAAAAACAAAAGAAATTCCCGTACAAGTAGAAAATAGGATTGAGGGGGAGAAAAAGCCTTATGAAAATTTTAAGGAGGTAAGAATATTTTCGTATGAGAAAATAGTAAAACGCACTGTAGGGTGCAAGGATGAATTAGATAATATGTTTCTGATATTGAATAACTTGGCCAAAAAAGCGCACGAGGAAAAGAAAATTAAAGATGAGAAGGAATTAATTTTAGTAATGAGTGATTATAATAGTTTGCTTGGGGATATCGGTATTATGCAGACAATTTTGGGTTTGCGGAAATTTGCTGAAGGCGAAAAGTTTATGGAATACTATGAGGTTATGTTAAATGGGCTGGAGAGTTTAAGGAGGGGTTTTAGTTTTGAACACGGGGTAATTTTAAACAGGATCGATAAAGAATTAAAAAGCCCTGATGCTCTGCGCTATGAAAAGAAACTTTCTCGTATTTGTCGGGATTATTTTGAATATGATCCGAAAATAGATAGAATAGAAGAGTCAGAAGATTTTATTAAGAGTAGAGATAAAAAAGTTAAAGAAAAAGGGAGATAAAGGTGTTTTGGCGTAAGTGGAGACACAAATATATAGGTATATGTCTGGCAGTGTTGGTTCTTGGTGTATGTTTACCAGGAGATCATTCAGACAGCGCTGATGCCTTTTATACTTTTATTCAAAGTACTTGGAGTAATGGGCAATCCTCAGACAGCGCTGTGCATCCTACTAATCAGTCTAGCTGGAATTCATATTATTCAAAAGATGATTATGCAACTACTACTGAGATTAACGGGTATTTAACTTTAGCTCCTTCTGTCACGACTTTAACTGATACTTCGGATGTGGATTTTAATAAAGGCAGCATGGATAAGGTGGTTGTTAGCGGCAGCGGAAGCGATGCAGTAATTCAGGTAACTCCTTCTGTGGCAGATCCTTTTGCTTCAACGCTTGGCGAATGGTTGACTTTACCTGCGCAGCCAAGGCCGGATAGGTTTACTGTGTTTTGCCGTGCTGATACTATTATTTACTGCCTTTTTGCTACAGGCGATGGCAGACAGTTTGGTAAATTTACTCCGGCTACGGGGAAATGGGTTATGCTTGCTCCTTTACCTGCTCCTGCTGCAGCTGGGGCTGCTATTGCCTGGGATGGAGAGGCAGTTTTTGCTTTACGCGGGGAGGGTTCAAAACAGGTATTCAAATATACGCCGTCAACTGATACCTGGGTAAGCTTTGTTTCTTTATCAAAAGGCGCGGAAAACGGGTCAGCAATGTGTGCAACAGGTATTATCTCTACTAAGGCAGGAAAGTTATTTGTTCTTTTAGGAGGTAACTCATCGGATTTTGTGATTTTTGACCCGACCATTGGAACGCTCGGGGTATGGAAAGGCGGCTCTAGCGCTCCGGCAACAGTAGAGGAAGGAGGCAGATTGCTTTATCCGGGTTCAGGGAATTATCTTTATGCCTGTCGCGGGCTGTCAACTAGTACCATTTGGAAATATAGTATCTCTGCTGATGCCTGGGATACAACAACAGCTAATCTTCCTATCCCGGATGAAAGTACAGCTGGTTATGATGCAAGGATGTACAGTGCTTCAAATATGTTTTGGCCAGGTTCAGGTAATTATATATATGCGGCTATGCCGAATAGTTGTTATAACCGAGCTGATATAAGGAATTACCAAACATTTTGGCGTTTAGGGCCGTTAAGTGGAACGCCTGTTTGGAGCAGGCTTGCGGATTGTCCCCGTTATACTGATAATAAAGGGTTTATTTTATATGATCCTACTGGCGCCGGAACTGAGATACAACTTCTTTCAGGCAACAATTACACCAATCCTTGGCATTATAATATTGCTCAGAATAGATGGAAAGAAATCACCCAACCGCTATTGAGATCTTCTTCGGATGGGATAAGTATACATTGGATAAAGAACGGAGTGCATTCGGATGTGGTTTTGGACAGCGATGGTTTTGATTATATATGTATACTGGATCATATCTCTAGTGATGAGACCAAGCCTGTAACCGGAGCATCCTGGCAGACCTATTGGAGAAGGTTAAATCCTTATGAAACAAGCGTTTGGGTAACGGGTAATGTATATGCGGAAGGGGATATTATTACTGGTACGGATAATTTGGATTACAGGTGTATTAGGCGTCATTTAGCATCGGATACAAATAAACCAATAACCGGGGCGGATTATGCTACATATTGGCAAACACCTGCTGTAACAACCAGGGGAACGGCCTGGATAAGCGCTAAGAGTTATGTTGCTGGACCTTATGATAATTATTTGTATTGGTTTAATTACGCTTCTAATAATTTCTGGAGGTATAAGATTTCAACAAATAGCTGGGAACGTTTGGCAAACCTGCCATGGTCAAGTAGTTATAGGGGTGACCGTTTTGCTGATATAGGTGATGGTTATTTATATTATGCCCGGGGAAGTGGTAGTTATGATTTTGCCCGCTATAATCTGGTAACTGATACTTGGGAGGAGTTGGCGGATATGCCTAACAATGTTCCAGTTGGATATGGAGCGCTCTCGGGAGTAATATCAAAAGCTGATCGGGTTTTGGGTACAGACAATCTGGGTTATATATGTAAAAAGAAACATACAGCAGCTGCGTTGAATAAACCGGTAAGCGGAGCTGATTGGTCAAAGTATTGGGAGTTAAATGGCTCAACTACGGATTGTGTGGTTTGGGTAGAATCTGCCAGCTATAGCCCGGGAGCGGAAAATGTCAGGCCGTCAATAATTGTAGGTAGTGACAACAATGATTATCGGTGTATTAAAAATCACACCTCTGCTGTTTCTAGCAAGCCGATTACCGGTACGACTTCTACCTGGCAGACCTACTGGATGGCTAACGGGACTACAGGCCAGGGAGATACCTGGGTAGCCGGAACTCTGTATAATTCGCGCACAGGAACAGTAGGGCATTATAAATTTATTTATGTAGTCCCCAATGATACCTGGTCAGCTTCTTATTTTTACCGTTATGACCCGATAGATAATACTTGGATTACTTGTACAAATTTGCCGGCAGCTGCTTGTGGTCCTGGAGTCGTGTGGCCGGGGACGAGTGCTTCTGATAAAGGGGGATATATTTATGTATTACGAGGGGCTGCTGCCACAACGCTCTATGCATATGATATCGTGCTTGATGGCTGGATTACTAAAACAAGCAGCGCTGTAAGGCAGTATTACACCAATACCGGGAACTTCTTTAATGACGGGCGTTCTCAGTATCTCTATCATTTGTCAGGTGATGAGAGTGAGTTGTATGGCTACATTTTTGAAAGATATGATATAACGACTGATTCCTGGAGCACTTTAGCTCCGACTCCTTTCTACAATATGTATGGGGCTTCCTGTCAGACTATTGATGCTATTTGGTCAACTCCTTATTACGGAGGTGATCAGTTAATCATGTATGATTTGCATAAACCTACACATAATCAGCCGGGTGTTTGGAAAGCAAATGTTTATGATACTTGTTATTCATCTTATGCTGACGGAAATATCGCAGTAGATAAGAATGGTTATAATTATATGATTTTTGGCAATCTTCGTTACGATACCCTCAATAGTAATATTTGGGTTTTTGATACAAATGCCAAAAGGTCAAAGATAGTTGGAAGTGATGGTAAGGATTATGATTGTATTTTAAGCCATACATCAACCGCTGCTGATTTTCCGACAACCGGCGCAAATTGGAATAAATATTGGCAGACATCTCGTTCAACAGGAAAGGGTGTTATCTGGTTAGATGGCAGCAATTATTATTGTTCTAAACATGCTAACCGTTGGAGTGGCTTGATTAGGGCGCCGTTTGATTTGGGTATGGGTGTTAAGGGGCAATATATGGAAAATGAGAATTCTATATACGTATTAGAAGGCAAAAACAGTAAATATGTTTGGCAATACGATATTATCAATGACCGCTGGTTAAGAGCTAAAGATATTTTAACGAATGTTACCGTTGGTTCGGAATTAACCGGTGGCTGCGGAATAACTATTTCCGGGCATGAGAGCCCTAGGGATGTGCTTTTCTGTCTTGGCGGCGGAGGATCAACCCAATTTAATCTTTATTTTGTTGAACCTGGTTATGACTATTGGACCGCTTATTTACCAGCGCTTGACGGCCATGCATATAGAGGTACAAATAGTATGACTTATTCTTCGTATAATAATAAGGTGTACAAACTGCGTACAGAGATTACCAGTACTGCTTATGTATACGATCCTGCAAATGATACATGGGGTACGATTGATCCAGTGGGTACAGGAGGCGCTTCCGGTTTAACTTATACTTGTGACGAGTCATCAGTATTGTATTATCCAAATGACGGGCAGAAATATGTGTATTGTATGACAGGAGACGGGAATTATCGTCTCCTGCGTTATGATATTGATAATGCCAAGTGGGATGAGCTTGAATCCCCTCCAGCAACGATCGCCACCTATGCCTCGGCAATGTCTAGCGTAGGTAATGATTACATCTATATGTTCAATACTACTCAGTTGGATTATCTTTTTAGGTATCATAAGACAGAGAATGATTATGATATTCCAGCTTACCTCCCGATTGCTCTTGATAAAGGAGGGGTTATCTGCGGTTATAAAGGCAATATATATTATTTGTGCGGAAGCTCAGGGGCATTCTATAGGTTTAATATTGGGCAAAAGAAATGGGGAGTTTTAACCACTTGTCCTTCGACTATGCCTAACGCAGATCCCTGTATGAAGGCAGTGGAGTATGAAGGTAATGTCAGTATTTATGTGACTGGTGGACAGGGCTTACAAACATTTTATAGATATTCTGTTGCTAATGATGCCTGGGAAACATTAACACCCCCTCCTTATGCCTGGGGCTGGGGGAATGCTGTTGAACATGTAGGCGGCAATAGATATATTTATGCTATGCGGGGAGGTGCAGTAAGTTTTTGGAAATATGATATATTGAATAATGAGTGGGAGGATTTAGCGGATCTTCCGACTACAGCCGGCAGAGGAGGTGCGCTTACTTATCCGGATAAGGGTAATTTTATCTATGCTTTATCCGGCAACCGGAGTGCAAACTTCTACCGTTATAACTATACTACAGATACCTGGACAACACTAAATCCCTGTATGGTTAAAATTCTTGATTCGCACTCAGAATTAATCTATCCAGGATTTGGTAATTATTTATATGTGTTGCATGGCTCAAGCTGGGGGGAAACTTATGAGTCTTATACATACATGAGGTATGATATATTAGGAGGCTCTTGGAGTGAACTTGCTCCGGCTTCATTTGGAGTTGATCACCCGGGTAGCATGATTTGGCCAGGAGGTGAATATTATTACGCCACTAAGGGTAATGGCAGGTTAGAGTTAGCGATGTATTACGCATTTTGTTATGGTAGTTATGTTTCAGATATTAAGCCTGTAGGAACTCACTCAGGCTGGGGCAATGTCAGCTGGGCATTTAATAATATGCAGGCAGCAGAGGTTTCATTTAGGTCAGGAAATAAATCTGATTTGTCAGATGCGCTCAGTTGGGATTTATGCGCAGATATGGTTAATGGCGCGGATTTAAGTACTGCTTCGTCAGTTAAGCCGCAAGATGTATATATACAATATAAGATAGGTTTTTCAACTGATAATCTTTTGGAGCTTCCTAAGATATCAGATGTGAGTATTAATTATAAATTTTACCCTCTTAAGCAGGAGATCATTTCTTCGCCCTACGACACTTCTTTTCCCACCAATCGGCTGGTAAAACTCGAGTGGACGGACCAGCAGCAGGTGGGTACTGATGTGCGTTTTAAGATCCGTACTGGTAAAGATTTGGCTAGCTTATTAACTGGGAATTGGTATGGTCCGAACGGCTCAACCATTGAGCAGTTCACTTTTAATAATAAAGACGAATATGTGGCAAACTCAGAAATTTTGTTTACCGGCAGTTCAGCTAAGTTGTATAAAAAACTGGCGGATTTTGCTTATTCTGAATCTTTGCATGTGGATAATACTGCTCAAACAGCAAAGACCGATCTTACAGTAAGTGTTTTAGTTACTTCAACAAATAATCATTTCTGGAATCATGTTAAATCAGACGGTGCGGATATTCGTTTCCACGACGGCACTCAGGAATTAAGTTATTATCTGGTGAGTTTTGACAGTGCGCATAAAAAAGCGGAGATAAACGTAAATTTCCCCAATATAGCCGCTAATTCCGTTAAGTTTTTTTATATGGTTTACGGCAGTGAGGATGCTTTAAGTGCAAGCAACTCGGACTATGTAAGTAAGCCTTTAGATGGGCTTGTGGGTTACTGGAAGTTTGATGAAAACGCCGGGCTTATGGCTTCTGATTCTTCAGGTTATGGAAATACCGGAGCTTTGTATCCAACTACTAAGAATATGCCAACCTGGAAAAGCGATGGTAAATACGGTTCATGCATTTATTTTGACGGCATAGATGATTATGTCAGGGTAACTGCTCCAGATTTAGGGGCTAATTATACTATGGCTTTTTGGGGTACGGTTGATGAGGCGCCTACATCTAATAATAGTTGGCAGACAGCTATGTCAGCGCAGACTAGTTATCCTACTGCCAGGTTAAATCCGAACAACTATATGTATAATTATTGGTATGATCCTAAGGGTGTTGAGCACGGAGATAATTTTTCGTACCTTACAAAGAGGGATTCAATTTGGAGGCATTATGTGATGATTCATGATGCTTTAGGATATCGGGCATATACAGATTCAGTTTTAAACCGTGATTACAGAGGTTTCACTAATACATCTACTAGTATCGGGACTATGCAGTGGGATTTTGGCCGTTACTTTAATAGCAATTCTTATAACTGGAAAGGAAAACTTGATGAGATTGTTTTATATAATCGGGCATTAACCGGTATTGAAGTAAGTTATCTGTATCAGGGTATATCCAGAGATTATACGTATGGAGTAACTTTTGGAATTGATGAAACAGCCGCAACTTGCGCTAGCTTAGTATCTGCAGGCTGGCAGAAAAAAATTTCTGTACAGGTAACTAACGCCGGTGGATTAAAAAGTAATGCTGTAATAAGGATTGACTTGGGAAAATGGTATGAATTCTGGGCGCATGTAAAAAGCGACGCCAGCGATATTCGTGTGGTAGATTCGGATGATACAACAGTTTTAAGTTATCATATTCCCGAATGGGATTATGCAAATAAAAAAGGGTTTATACTTGCCAAGACTGCTTCGCTTGCCTCCTCCGCAGCTAAAACAGTCTATCTTTATTACGGGAATAGCAGCGCGGTTTCAGCTGCGGTTCCAGCCAGTTTCATGGGGCTGGAAGAGGGTTTTACCAGTAATAATCAGGTAGCTGGTGATTCTGTTGCGCTTTCAGGATGGTCTTATAAAATGCCGGCTATGCTTAAAAATGATTCCGGAGCCCCTCAAGGGCAAGCTTTGGTTATTGGTTCCGACAGTAAAGATTACAAATGTATCAAGAGTCATACTTCGTCTACTTATGATAATAAGCCGACAGGCGGGACGAATTGGGCAACATATTGGCAGGATAATTCAACTACCGGAAAAGGAGTTGCTTGGGTTGTGGGAACAGTCTATAGCAGTAGCCCGGCTGTAGTCAGGGTAGATATGGAAAATAGCTGGGCTTCTTTCTGGGCTAATGTTAAAAGTGATGGCTCGGATGTGCGGATAGTTGCTTCGGATAATGAAACAGTGCTACCTTATTTTATTGATTTCTTTGATAAGGATATCAAGCAGGGTAGTTTTTTAGTTAGCGTGCCTTTTATTAATACCGGAGCTCAACAGGCATATTGGTTATATTATGGAAAATCTAGTGCTACATCTTTGAGTACAAATAATTTTCTCAATCCTCTTAAACAGGTTTCTAGTACTCCGATACAGGTATCTCGCTCAGGCACAACATTTAATTCTGATTGGGAATATAAAATGGACTTTACGGTAAGTAATGTTGCAACTGATCCGGATAATGTTGTTAACCGAAGTGTTAATGTTCAAATACCTTCTACCTGGACCAGTTTCTGGAATAATGTACGTTCTGACGGCGGGGATATACGGTTTTATGATGAAGCTGTAGTTTCAGGCGACCCGGTAGCCCTTGCTTATGATATAGATTATTTTGATTACGCCAAAAAAACCGCCAGCATTGATGTAAATATTCAGAGTCAGAATACAGCGCCGATAACTACCTGGCCAAGAGTGATCTCGCTTTATTACGGGAACTCATTGATCCTGACTTCTTCCGCAGATATAAATAATGCTTACGACCTCTATATGTATAGCGGATTGGATGAAACAAAGTTCACCGCCGGAGGAGCGGCAACAGCTGATAAGTCTCCGGTTCTTAACCAAGGTTATGTTACTTTAAATAATAACTCAAGTGCCTGGGATTCTTACTTAAAATGGAATGGCTCAGCTTTTGCCAGAACAGCGGGGAGGACTTTCCAGGCTAAAGTATATTCTAGTTATAGCTCGACAATGATGATTGGTTGGAAAGATAATGAAACCGGGGTTTCTTATTCCAATCTTGTGCACGGTTTCTATTTTAATAACGGCTCAATGTATATTTATGAGGATGGTTCAAATGTTTTTAGCTGCGGAACATATGTCCGGGATAGTTGGTATGATATCAGAATAGAGTTAAAGACAATGGGCGCGCTGTACTATTATAAAAAGTCCGAGGACAGCGATTGGATTTTACTTTATGAATCATTCTATTCAACTGAAACTAATTTAAGGCCACATATTGTGCATAATAGCGCAAATTATGTTACGAGTACGACCGATTGGAAAATATTTTTAAATATGACCTACGATGTAACAGTAGGTTTGGGGGATATTGTTAAAGGTGAGGTTAATATTTTTTCTCTCAATGAGTATTATCAGGATAATCCGGTTATTCAGCCTTTAGCCGGGGTTTTCTATGCTAATAACCTCGCTTCGATTACTGAAGTATCAACTATTCCTGCTGGATCCGGTTTAAAACATCAAATTTCTCCTGATGCTTGGAACTGGTATTGGTATAATGCGACAGCAATAAGTAAGGTTGTCGGAACAGATAGCAAAGATTATAAATGTATATTAAGCCATACTGCAAGTGATTCTACCAAGCCTGTAACCGGGGCTTTATATGAGCAATATTGGCAAGATAATGCTACTGCTGGTACAGGTTCTGTCTGGGCAAATGGGGTTGTGTATAACAGTATTCCAGTGGGCTGGAATTTGGTTACTGCCGGTTATGCGCAGGCAAATACAGGGGTTGAGATCAATGCTAATTTGTCTAGCTTCCAAACACTATTTCCAACAGGTTCTTTAAATTTTAGAACATATTTACATTCCGATGATGGTACGTATACTCCGGAATTAGATAATCTAGCTGTAGCTTTAAATGCATCTGAGACATTCTATACGGATAAGAGTGGAGCTAGTGCGATTAATGCTCTGAATGCGGATATTGCTGATGATCAATGGGTGCAATATAAGGCGATTCTTTATTCTGACGGCAGGAATACTCCTAGTGTTAGTGGTGTTACTTTAACTTATACTGATGCCTGGTTGAATATAACTTCTCCTAATGGCGGAGAGTCGTGGTTGGAAGGAACAACACATAATATTACTTGGACCTCTCAAGGCATCGATGGCTCGGCGAGTAATGTGAAATTAGAATATGCTCCGGATAATGAAGCAACCTGGAAAACAATTATAAGTTCAACGGCTAATAGCGGTACCTATGCTTGGACGCTTCCTAATGATGCCGGCTTATTAACTAAAGTTAAGGTTACTAGCATTAATTATCCTAATGTAATTGATAAATCAAATGCATCATTTAGATTAATGGGTGCCGAGATTACTTCTCCTAATGGCGGCAATATTTGGGAACTGGGGAAACAACATTCGATAACCTGGAATTCCGGAGGGACCTTAGGCTCAGGTACTTTAAAGTTTGAGTATTCATTAGATAATGGCTCGACTTGGGTTTCCCCAGAAATTGCTTCAGGCCAGACAGATGATGGTGATTTAACCTGGAATATTACTACAAATTTAGCTCATGCTTCAGATAATGTTAAAGTGCGCATGACAGACGCGGCTAATACTCAGGTAGATGATTCTTCTAATGCTGTGTTTGCTTTAGTTCCTCCTCCGGCAATTACTTTTACCTACCCGCTAGGGTCAGAGCAGTTAAAAGTAGGGTCGCAGTGCAATATAATCTGGACTACGAATTCGCAGCAATTTGGTACTCAATTCGACCTGTACTATTCTAAGGATGGTTTTGTCAGTTCTGAGATATTTATAGCTACGGTAGCTTCCGGGGCTCCCGCGTCCCCGCTTAATCCGAACACAGACTTATCTTGTTCTTATGCCTGGACTGTGCCGGATGATTTAAGTGATAATGTTACGATTAGAGTTAGGGAAGTTTCTGTTCCGGCGGGGAGAGATACTATTTCTAAGGTGTTAAAAGTCTCTTCAGTATTTAAGATTGTTGACCCTAAACTTACTGTTTTAACGCCTAACGGCGGAGAATTATGGGTTAAAGATGAAGTCAACAATATTACCTGGAATTCCGAAGGGACCATTCATAGCGGTAATTTGGTTTTACAATATTCTAAAGACGGCGGTTCTAATTGGGTAAACATAACCGGGTTTGATGGAGTTAATGATGGCCTTTTCGCCTGGACCGTGCCTGCTGAAGGGATTTCAAATTTATGTAAAGTCAGGATCAAGGATTCTGTGCGCCCGACGGTTATGGATGACTCGGATAATACTTTTAAGATAATCCCCAGTGCGACAATCGAAGTTAGGTCTCCTAATGGGGGAGAGATTTGGACAATTGGAGATACCTATACTATACAGTGGGCGGTTGCCGGTCAGATTGGAAGTCATGACGTATTAATTGAATATTCTAAGGATAATTTTGTAAGTGATATTCATGTTATCAAACCTTCTACTCCTAATGATGGTACTGAATCTTGGGCGGGGCTGCCTGATGATCCTTCTGCGGATGTAAAGATCAGGATAAGCAGCATTCAAAATCCGGCAATTTCAGATGTTTCTGACGCCACGTTTACTATCTGCACTTCAGGTATTACCGTAATATCTCCTAATGGCGGAGAGTTATGGGAAGTACGTAACGCAACTGATCCAACCCAGACAATTCATAACATTAAATGGGTATCCGGCAGCGCAGTGCCTGATGGGACAACGGATATAGTGCTTAAGATGTCTACAAATTCCGGATCTAGTTATGATACTACTATTGCCACCGGCCGAGCTAAGACCGGGTTGTACCCTTGGGCAGTACCGAATAATGTAGGTAATCAGATAAGAGTAAAGGCGTATTCTTTTGGCAGTCCGGCTAGAACAGATGAGTCGAATGCTGATTTTTCTATTGTGCCTGTGCCGGCAATGACGATTACTTCCCCGCTTGCTTCAGGGTTGTCGGTATGGAAAATCGGTGCATCTTATGACATAACCTGGACTAAGGTAGGCAACTTGTCTAGCACAGTTGATTTATATTACTCTACTAATGGTTCTACCCCGAATACTTTAATCGTCAGCGGTTTATCTAATTCCGGCACATATAGATGGAGAGTCCCTGATGTCGGCTTAACTAATATTGCTAAAGTTCGGGTTATTGAATCTGATGTTCCGGTCAGGGATAGCACGAGCAAGGTTCAAAATACCTCGATGGTGTTCACTACTGTGGATCCAGTGCTTACGATTACTTCACCAAATGGAGCTGCTTCTATAAGTGATGCTGAGGCTTGGGTGCAAGGAGAACATAATTATATTACCTGGATTCCGGATGGTTCAGTATCAAACGAATTTTTAATTGAATACTCAAGAGATTCCGGAGCCAATCCTACAAGATACACTATTTATGATGGTATTGTTCCAGGTACTGGATTAACCCCGGGGTCAAGTTATGCTCGGGCGATAACCATTGATAATGCCGCTTCTTCTTCCAGCCTTACAAATTATCAGGTTAGAATTACGCTTGATACCAGTGCTTTAATTCCTGCTAAAATGCGCTCGGACGGCAATGATATTATGTTTGCGGATGAAAAGGGAGTTTGTTCGTACTGGATTGAGCCAAATACCATTAATACTACGCAAACTAAAATATGGATAAAGGTTCCGCAAATTCCCGCTTTGTCAACTAAGAAAATCTATATGTATTATGGGAATCCTCTTGCCGCGGTTAATCAGAATTTTGATACCACATTTGTCAAAGATGTTATGGGTGCTGATATCGCCGGTTACTGGCATTTTGATGAGAAGCAGGATTCGATTGCTTATGACGCTAGCGGTTCCGGAAGGAACTTGGGCATAGTGGGAGCTACCTGGTATACATCTGACGGTGGAAGATGGGGCACTCAACAAAATGTGAAATTCAGCACCGGGTCATGTTTGGTGTTTGACGGAGCCAGCTATGCGGAATATACCGGCAATATTATTAATGATCCGGACAAGTTAAGCGTGGAAGCGTGGATATATTCGACTGATGTTGCTAGTGAAGAATCTATTGTGGCAAAAACTGGCACTTCAAGCAGCTATGCTTTAAAAATAGCTGCTGGCGGAGTACCTCAATTTGTTGTTTATGATTCAACCAATACGCCGCATACTGCGTCAGGAAATCAGGCGCTTTCAGCCGGCGTTGCTTACCATCTTGTGGGGACATACGATGGCGCTATTGATGATCAGGTAAGGTTATATATTGATGGGGTATTGCAAACCAGTACTGCTACATCAACCGGGTTAAATATTGTAGATCAGCCGGTTAGGATTGGGAATACTTTTAAGGGTAGGATAGACGAGGTTTCGATCCATAACCGGACTTTATCCTTGGCTGAAATAACCGCGCATTTTGAAAGAAGGCAGTATGCCAGCCTAGCGCCAAGTGTGCCAACAGTTCAAATTGAAGAGCCAATCAATAAATATTCCTGGACTATTCCTTTGGCTCCAGTTGATATTTCGCAATACGTAAAAGTGTATATAACTGACCGCAATACTGTAACTGGCGGCAATGCTATAGCTGATGCTTCGGATAATTATTTTAGCATTATTAGTTATCCCAGGGTTACCATTAGGCAGCCAAATGGCGGCGAGGTACTTACTACCGCTGATTCCTATAATATTGTCTGGAGATACGATGGTAATATAGGTAAGGATACGGATTTTGTGACATTAGACTATTCTATTAATGGCGGCACTAGCTGGGTAACCCCGCCGATAAACGATTATGTGCTGAATAAAAATGGTAGTTTTACCTGGCTTTCTATTCCGGATGCTCCGTCTTCAAATGTAAAAATAAGGATTAAGCACAATGCCGATCCTCTGGTTGTTGATGTTTCCGACGCTCCTTTTAAAATCCAGGGGAAATTTGTGCTTCCTTCCGCAGCGCATTTACCTCAATTTACCCAGGTGCAGGGCGGGAGTACTGAGTGGATTTATTGGGATACCGTGGGCACAATCAATAAGGTGAAACTTCAATATTCTAAAGACGGTTTTGTTTCGGATATACATACTATCGTAGATAATTTAGCTAATTCCGGTTCTTATCTTTGGACGATACCGCGCGACAGTTTTGCAGCCGTAAAGTTACGGGTAGTTAATTATGCTGATGCAGTTGTATATGATGATTCCGCAGAATTTATCATTAAAGGGCTTACGCTTGCTTCTCCTAATGGCGCTGAGAGTTGGGCAATAGCTACCAGCCATAATATTACCTGGAATGCAGTATCTCTGCAGGGAACAAATGTGAAACTGGAGTATTCTGTAAATAATGGCTCAACCTGGGATCAGATTGTTGCTTCAACTCCGAATGTCGGTTCTTATTCCTGGACTATACCGAATAACGGAGTTAGTGACGGTCAGGCATTAGTTAGAGTAAGTGATGTTTCAGACTCAGGGGTGTGGGACGTATCGGATAGTAACTTTACTATAACTGCCGGCTCGTTAACCGGTGTAGAAATCCAGCCGGTTTCTAACATTGCCCGGTCAACTACGAATTATAATATAGATTTTACCGTGCAAAGCCCAATACCGGCAAATGGAGATGTGGAGATAGTTTTTGATGCGGATTATAATATCTCAGGGGCGGCAGTTTCATCCCCTTCTGATGCCAGCATAGTCAGTAAGATTAATAATTGTTTGGTAGTAAACTTGGCTACTGCGGTAGATGAAGGTACTCAGTCAGTATATTTATATAGGCAGTTAGTTACTCTTAGTTCAGCTACGACAGTAGCTGACTATCAGGCGGAAGTTGATCTAACTTCTGCTAATTTTACTTATGCGCATGCTAAAGCCGATGGCGGAGATATAAGATTTTATAGTACAGCCATGAATCCGTTGAATTACTGGATTGAAACCTGGTCTAGCGGCGGCAATTCCAAAATTTGGGTAAAAATTCCTAATATTGGTACAACCTCTTTTTATATCTATTATGGTAAAGCAGATGCGTTAACAGCATCAAGCATAGACTTGACCATGGATCCTGGGTTAAGGTTTAATTATTATGACGGGACAGCTTGTGCGGATCCTTCGCTAGGTAATGGCATAGATACAGATATTAATCACGAATGGGGTACCGGAGTAGTTGCTATTAATGGGGTAGGAACAGATACTAGTACGTTGAGTATAAGGTGGAAAGGCTGGGTTAAGAATAAGGGCTCCGGTGCGCATATTTTTTATACGACTCGGGATGACGGAATTAGGTTATATTTAAATGGCTCTTCGGTTATTGATAACCAATGGAAAGCAGCGAGTTCAGCTACTGAAAATAGCTATACTCTTAGTTCATTCTCATCCGTAATCCCTATACAGCTTGATTATTATAAGGGTACTGGCTCTGCAACGGCCAAGTTAGGCTGGGCTCCGGCTGATGGTACTGGTAAAGTTTATCCTATTCCTCAAGATTACCTTTATTCATGTAAATCTGCTGCGGTTACGCCAACTGCAACTTTAGCCGTAGAAGACAATGTGCCTGCGGGCAAGGCAGTTTCTTTAGTGATTACCGGTATCAAAAATCCTGCTGCTAAGACAGTAGATGCATTTTTTATTGAGACCCAAGATGCTTTAGACCGGGCCATGGATCGAGGCGTAATCGGAGGCTTAACGATAATACCGGGTTCAATAACTCCTGCGGTTACCCCGGGAATTTTGGAGGTAAGCACTCTAACTAGTTATGCTTTTGCATTTACACCGGCGCATACGGTTGAGGCCGGCGGCAAGGTAGTTATAGGTTTTGATGCGGACTATGATTTAAGTGCCGTAGGCTCAAGCAATATTACGGGCAATACCGGTGCCACCCTTTCTGTAAATAATAATACCAAGACGATAACCGTAAACTTAGGTTCAGCCATAACTAGCACAACCACGCTGACTATATCCAATATTAAGAATCCTGCTTATGTGCAGACTACTCAAGCATTTCAGGTAGCGACAAAAACTGCAAATCTAAATGTTATAGACCAGGGTGAAGTTGCCGGTGTTGTCACTATCCCTGGGGCTTTAGTTAATCTTTCGGCTGTTGCATCAAGCTTAGAGGTTAGTGCGACTACAGATTATACCTTTAGTTTTACCACTGACCATGCCTTACCGACAGGTTATCAAGTTAGTATTCAGCTTGATGCGGACTATGATTTAAGTGCCGTCAGTCCATCGAATGTAGGTGGAAATAGCGGTTCAACGGTTAGCGTTAATGGGAATATTCTAACAGTTACTTTGGGGTCAAGTATACCGGCGACAACTGCAGGGTCATTAATTATAAATAATATTAAGAATCCTGCTTATGTGCAAACAGTGGATAATTTCGTAATTATCGGAAAAGATCCTAACGGGGAAGTTATTGACCAGGCAACTATAGCTGGTGTTATTACAGTTGCCGGTAATTTTAATGCCACACTTTCTATCTCTGATGTTTCTAGCGATAAGACCGGAGCCGCATTGGTGCAATATACCTTTAATTTTACTCCTAAACATGATGTGGCAGCCGGAGGTACGGTAAGGATAGATTTTGATACCGATTATAATACAAGCTCGGCGAGTATTATTTTTCCGGCAAGTGATTATACAATTAATACTAAGGGAAGTAATTATGTAATACTAAATTTAACCAATCCGCTTGTGGCCGGTGTTGCTGAGGCAGTCAGGTTGGGAAATATAACCAATCCTGCTTATGTACAGTCAGTTACTTTTGATATCAGTACTTATAGCGCATCGGGTAAGGTTGATAGCGGGAGTTCGTCCAGCTTCAATATTTTACCATCTGTTTTATTAAATTGCTTGATTACCCCGTCATCTTATGTTGCTACCGATATAAATAACCATCAAATTGCTTTTACCGGCGTAACGGCACTTGCTGCCGGAGATTTAGTAACCATTACATTTGACAGTGGATATGATTTGACTAATGCGGTATTCTCTTCCGGTAATTCCGGGGCAGCATTATCATTGCAGGCCGGTAATAAGATGGTGATTACTTTAGGGACAGCGATAAGTGCTTTGACTCCGAGCACCTTCGTTGTTTCCGGCGTTAAAAACCCGGGAGCCAAACAGACAGCTTATTATATTATTACTACCCTAAAGGCTACCGGTGAAATAAGGGATCAGAATTCTCAAATAGCTAAGAATACAATTGTGCCGGGTTTATTGACAAATTTAGCCGCTTCTTCAAGTATAACTGAAGTAAGCGAAAGGGTAGAATCTACACCTTATTTACAGTTTAATTTTACATTAGCCCATATCCTTCCGGTTGGAGGCTATGTCGTAATAACTTTTGATGATGATTATGAATTCCAGGTAGATACATTTTGTGTTACTAATGATTACAACTTATCTAAAGCCACTGGCTCAAGAGCAATTATCCTCCAAAGGACAACTTCTCCGGTTTCCGCAGGGTCAACCAGTATTCAGCTGGCAAATATTAAAAATCCAAAATATGTACAAACAACCGGAAACTTTTTAATTGAAACTAAACTTGCTGATCAGACTATTATCGATACGGGTTCAGCTAATGGTATTGGTATTACCGCAGGGTCTTTGACTAGTACATCTTTAACTGCCGGCTTGGCAACGGTTAGTGCATTTACAAATTATACAGTTGGTTTTACGACTAAACATGCGATAGAAGCAGGCGGTAAAGTTGGGATTACTTTTGATTCCGATTATGAGTTTAGGCTTTCAGGTAGGTATGCCTGCGTTACTTCTATGGTTGATAGCTCGCTGACTATAATGGATATAACTGATCCTGCTAATCCGGCGCTTAAATCAGAGATTGCTGATGGAGCAGGAGGGCTTAGTAAGCTTGCCGGTGCAGAGTCAGCTTATGTATTAAATAATTACATTTATGCTGTTTCATTCATAGATAGTTCTTTAACGATTATCGATATTTCTAATCCGCTTACTCCAGTATTAAAATCAGAGATTACTGATGAGGTAGGAGGATTCACTAAGCTTGGCGGAGCCTCTTCAGTCTATGTCTTAGGCAATTATGCTTATGTTACTGCAGCTACAGATAACGCCTTAACGATTATCGATATTTCTAATCCGCTTACTCCAGTATTAAAATCAGAGATCGTTGA
>JBAYMG010000003.1:0-186580 GCA_041663665.1 Candidatus Omnitrophota bacterium
AAGTTAGAAGCCAGCGGCTCAATTTTTCAGACTACTACTGATTCAGAGCTAGTCATCCATCTTATGGCGCGCAGCAATAAACGCAGCTTGATGGATAGTTTAATTTATGCTTTAAAAAGAGTAAAAGGGGCGTATTCTTTAGTTTTAATGAATAGTAATTATTTAATCGGCGTAAGGGACCCGCATGGATTTCGGCCGCTGGTTTTGGGTAAACTTGGCGCTTCATTTTGCCTGGCTTCTGAAACATGCGCTTTTGATTTAATCGGTGCAAAATTTATACGTGAAATTGAACCCGGAGAAATAGTTTTTATTAGCAATGACGGAGCAATTAAATCAGTTAAGCCCAAGGAATTAGTTGCCAGTCATTCGGCATTCTGCTCGTTTGAGCATGTTTATTTTGCCCGTCCGGATTCAAGTGTATTTGGCGAAACCGTTCATACGGTCCGCCGTAAGTTTGGAGCGCAATTGGCAAAGGAACATCCTGTACGGGCTGATTATGTAGTTCCGGTTCCGGATTCAGGATTTTCTGCAGCTTTGGGGTATTCACAGGAATCCGGCATTCCTTTAGAAGTGGGAATAATTCGTAATCATTATGTCGGCAGGACATTTATCCAGCCGGCACAGGATTCCCGCGATATGGGAGTAAGAATTAAGTTTAACACTTTGAAGAGCATCCTAAAAGGCAAACGTATTATTGTCGTTGATGATTCAATTGTCCGCGGTACAACATCAAAGATCCGCGTGCGTAATTTGCGGCAGGCGGGGGTCAAAGAAGTGCATTTAAGGATTTCCTGCCCGGCACACCGTTTTCCATGTTTTTACGGGATCGATTTTCATCGTTCAAGCGAATTAATTGCCAATAAATATGAAACGCTGGAGAAAATTACTAAATATCTTGAAGTGGATAGCTTGGGTTATTTAAGTTTGGAAGGCATGTTGGGTTGTTTTAAAAATCCAAAAAATAACTATTGTACTTCCTGTTGGACCGGCAAATATCCGGTGAGAGCTGAGAAGAGGCACAGTAAGTTTTCATTGGAGAGGCGTTGCTGCGGACAGGGAGAGTTGCAGGTATAAAAAAAGATTTTAAAACTTTGCGTCCAGTTCGGATATTTTTATATAAAGGAGATAAGTGGTGGAAAAGATAACTTATAAAATTTCGGGGGTTGATATAAAAAGTGCAAGTATCTTTAAATCAAAACTTAAGCCGTTAGTGCGCAGTTCATTCCGTAAAGAAGTTTTGGCGGATATCGGCGGTTTCGGCAGTTTTTTTAGGTTGGATAAAAGTAAATTTAAAGATCCGGTCCTGGTTTCATCCAGCGATGGAGTGGGGACGAAACTCTTGATTGCAAAATTAGCTTGCAAGCATGATACTGTGGGTATTGATGCTGTGGCGATGAATGTGAATGATATTCTTTGTACCGGGGCAGAGTCTTTATTTTTTTTAGATTATATTGCTTTTACAAAAGTTAAAGAAGAAATCCTGTTGGACGTAGTTAAAGGGATAAATGCCGGCTGCCGCCAAGCAGGCTGTTCTCTAATCGGCGGAGAGACTGCTCAGATGCCGGGTATGTATCGCGATGGCGAATATGATATCGCCGGTTTTTGTGTCGGGGTAGTTGAAAAGGGCAAGATTATTAATGGGGATAAGATTGGATCTGGCGATTTGGTTATCGGGATTGCCTCAAACGGTTTGCATTCTAACGGGTATTCTTTAGTCAGGAAAGTTCTCAAACAAGTTGAACTTAAGCGGATGTCCGGTGAATTACTTAAACCTACACGTATTTATGTTAAACCGGTTCTTGAGTTATTAAAACAGTACGGTTCTTCGGTGCACGGAATAGCCCACATTACCGGTGGAGCTTTTTACGATAAGATCAGCCGCATATTGCCAAAGAATATCAGTGTGCGGATTGATAAAAATTCTTGGGTTGTACCGGAGATATTCCGCTTAATCCAGAACCGAGGTAATATTGAAGATAAAGAGATTTATCGCACTTTAAATATGGGCATTGGTTTGGTTTTAGTTGTTAAGCAGAGTTCTGCTAAAGCAATAATGAAGAAAATATCCCAACTGAAATTAAAAGCTTGGGTTATTGGAGAGGCAGTTAAGGGAAATAAAACAGTAGAAATAATTTAAGCTGCTCCGCGTTGATCAGTTTTGCGCGGTTATGCCCTTGTGGCAAGGAGGAGAGATGAGTATATTAATGTTAAGTATTATTGCGCTAGTTGTTATTTTCCTGATGGGGATAAAGATTGTCCGTCCTACGCACCGCGGATTAGTTGAGAGATTTGGTAAATATCATCGTTTTGCTAATCCCGGATTTAATTGGGTGCTCCCGGTAGTTGAAGTTATCTATCAGATTAATGTTACCGAGCAAATGGTTGATGCTGAGCCCCAGGAAATTATTACTAATGACAATTTGAATGCTAAAGTTGATGCTCAGGTTTATTTTAAAGTAAAAGCCGATGAGGCTGATGTAAAAAATTGCCAATACAGTGTTAATAATTATCAATGGCAGATCGTTAACTTAGCGCGTACCACATTAAGGAATATCATCGGTACATTAACTTTAAAATCCGCTAATAGTGAAAGAGGTAAAATTAACGCCGAGTTGCACAGGACTCTTTGTGAGGAGACCGGCAGCTGGGGGTTGGAGATTGTCAGAACCGAGCTAAAGGAAATAGACCCTCCCAAGGATGTTCAAGAAACGATGAATAAAGTAGTTAAGGCTGAAAATGAAAAAATTGCAGCAATTGATTTTGCCACTGCCACTGAAACTGTTGCTGACGGCCAGAAGCGCGCAGAAATCAAGAAGGCAGAGGGTATTAAGCAAGCGCGTATTTTAGAGGCCGAGGGAGAGGCAGCAGCGATAAAGTTAGTTAATGAAGCAGCAGAACAGTATTTTACCGGTAACGCGCAGGTACTGCGAAAATTGGAAGCGGTAGAGAAATCCTTGCAGAATAATGCCAAGATTGTTGTTCCGGCAAATACCGAGCTGGTTAATGTTATTGGCGAGATGGCTGGATTTTTGCCAATTAAGAATAAGGAAGAGAAGAAATAAGGAAGGATATCTATAATGTTTGTGCTGTCAAATTTTGTCATGGCCGTGGCCAATGTTTTGGATGTTATTTTGACCGTATTATATTGGTTAATAATTATCCGGGCATTGATCAGCTGGGTAAGTCCTGACCCAAATAATTCATTGGTGCAATTTCTTTATAAGACAACGGATCCAATCTTAGAGCCGATAAGAAGGCTCCTGCCTTTAAATTTCAGGTTTGGTATTGATATTTCACCGGTAATTGTGTTCCTAATTATAATTTTCTTAAAATCCTTTTTAATCAGATCGCTTTTTGATTTCGGAGCAAGGTTAAAATTAGGCTAGGAATAGGCTGTTGAGGAGATAAGGCGATAATTAATGACTGCTCGCAGTCTCCCAAGCCGGTTTGTGTTATGAAGAAATGTGTTGAAGAGTAAAAATTGTTTTGTCGGAATAATTGAGAAATGGATTATGTTTTTAAGAAAGGACAGCTATGTTTGATAAAATGAAAGGTTTGTTTGAGATGCAGAAGAAGATGCAGGAGGTAAAGCGCCATCTGGATAATACTAATTTTGATATCCAGAGTTCGGATGGTTTAGTCAAAATTACAATGAACGGCTCACAAGAGGTTAAAGAAGTTACGCTTAAGGATAGCCTCTCGGATCCGGAAAGATCACGCCTGGCCAGTTCCCTAAAGGATACTTTTAATCGAGCCATTAAGCGTTCACAGGATGTTGCCGCGCAGAAAATGAAGGAAGTTACCGGGATTAACATTCCGGGATTAACATAATAATGAAAAAAGTTTTATTTATTGTTGTAATGGTGCTTTTTTCCACAGGGGTTTCGCTGGCCGGGAATTGGGAAAAACAGGATAATTATTATTATCTTACTAAGGATACTCGGAGTAATTTTAGCCTGGAAGGTGCCGGGCCGAATAAATTCGCCTCTAAATATTTAAAATACTCCGGGGTTAATTTCTTGGTGCAAGGTCCGGCTAACTGGGTTGATTATGGAAGGCTTAACCTCGAAGGTAATAATATATTTTCTATTCCGATTAAACCAGACATCAGGGTTGATGAAGTACATTTTTTGCTGGGAGGCAATTATAGTAATAGTTATGAGCATGATTCGTTAATGCGCTTATATGGAGACAAATATTTCTACGCAGTGCTAAAAGTTATTTTTGTTTATCAGGATGGTGTCTATAAAGAGCTTTCTGTGCCAGTTTTTTGGGATTGGTTTCGGATTAACCTTGGCGTATGGTCTAAAAACGGGGCAAGGATTGAATCTTTGGGGGAGAATCCGGTACGCAAAGATTGTAATATATTCCATGCCAGTTTTATTAATCCCCGGCCGCTTGAGATGGTAAAAGATATTTTAGTTACGGATAGCTGGATAGATGATCGTCCGTTTTCAGATGTTTTTGCGGTTACGCTTAAGTCTTCTGATGTGTTCGAAGCAGCAGCAAAAGAAGGGAAATAGATGCGGATATTAGTTATTGGTTCCGGCGGCCGCGAGCATGCGCTAATTTGGAAGATTGCGCAATCAAAGCTAACGGATAAGATTTTTTGCGCTCCCGGTAACGGCGGGATTGGACAGCTCGCTGAATGTATTGCTATAAAAGCAGATGATGTTTTTGGCTTACTTGAATTTGCCAGAAAAGAAAAAATTAACTTGACTGTGGTCGGCCCTGAAGTGCCTTTGGCTTTAGGTATTGTTGATGAGTTTGAGAAAGCCGGGTTAGAAGTTTTTGGGCCGAATAAACAAGCTGCAAATTTAGAGGCAAGTAAAGTTTTTTCTAAAGAACTGATGGCAAAATATAAAGTACCTACTGCCGAGTTTAAAGTTTTTGATAATCCTGACCAGGCAAAAAAGTATATTGAGAAAATCGGCTGTCCTTGTGTAGTTAAGGCTGATGGTTTAGCTGCCGGCAAAGGTGTAGTTGTGGCTAAAACTGTTGATCAGGCAATTGCGGCAGTAACTTCGATTATGCAGGATAAGGTCTTTGGCGATGCCGGTAAAAAGATAATTATTGAAGAGTGTTTGGTTGGACAGGAAGCATCAATTTTGGTTATTACCGATTCAAAAAAAGTAATAGCTTTAGCTTCGGCTCAGGACCATAAAAGAGTTTTTGATAATGATCAGGGACCGAATACCGGAGGCATGGGTGTATATTCCCCGGCTGCGATAGTTACCGCGGATATTTTAAACGAAGTAATGGAGAAAATAATTTACCGCACCATTGATGGTTTGGCTAAAGAGGGAATAGCTTACCGGGGAGTTTTATATGCCGGGGTAATGTTAACTTGCGATGGCCCGAAAGCTTTAGAGTTTAATGTGCGTTTTGGCGATCCTGAAACAGAAGCAATCTTGCCAAGATTAAAATCCGATCTGGTGGAGGTAATGCTGGCAACCAGTCAGGGAAAACTTGTAAAAATAAAAAAATTAGAATGGGATAATCGTGCTTGTGTATGTGTTATTTGCGCAAGCCATGGTTATCCGGGTAATTACGCTTTAGATAAAGAGATTAGCGGCCTGGATGAAGCCGCTCAATTAAAAGATATAGTTATCTTTCATGCCGGTACTAAGAAAGTGGGAAATAAAATTTTAACTAGCGGCGGCAGGGTTTTAGGCGTAACCGGGCTAGGCGTGACAGTTAAGGATGCAATAAATAAGACTTATTCGGCGGTAAGTAAAATAAATTTTGAAGGCATGCATTATCGTAAGGATATCGGGCAAAAAGCTTTAAGGTAAAGGGGGAAGATATGGCAAGAGTGAGTATACTTATGGGCAGCCAGTCAGATTTAGAAACGGTAAATGAAGCAATTAGTGTTTTAAAGGAATTTAAAGTAGATTTTGAGGCTAAAGTTTTATCGGCGCATAGAACACCTAAAGAGGTGGCGCAATATGTTCAGCAAGCGCCTAAAGCCGGAACAAAGGTTTTTATTGCTGCTGCCGGAATGTCTGCAGCGTTAGCCGGAGTGGTAGCTGCGCATACAACTTTGCCGGTCATTGGCATACCGATTGAAACAAAAAATTTAAAAGGCCTGGATTCGCTTTTGTCAACTGTGCAGATGCCCCCGGGGGTTCCGGTTGCTTGTATGGCGATTGGTAAGTCTGGTGCAAAGAATGCCGCACTTTTTGCGCTTGAAATTTTAGGTGTTACTGATCTTAAGATTAGTGCAAAATTAGCCGGTTATAAAAAGCAAATGCGCTTAAAGATAAAAAAGATTAAAATTAAATTATGAGTTTGACCAGAATAGTTAAAGTTAATCCGCTTGATCCTGAAGAGGCAGGCATTAAGCAGGCAGCTAAAGTTATAGCCGGCGGCGGATTAGTAATTATTCCTACTGAAACTGTTTATGGTGTTGCGGCGAATGCTTTGGACAAAAAGGCGCTCGACAGGCTTTATGAAATTAAAAAACGGCCTAAAGATAAACCTTTTGCCATACTCATCGGACAGCTGGACAAGGTGGAGGAATTTGCTTGCGATATTCCGGCGGCTGCTTATAAATTGATCAATAAGTTTTGGCCGGGCCCTTTAACGATTTTATTGAAAGCTAAAACTCAGGGCAAGGTTGGCTTGCGTATGCCGGATAATCAGGTTGCTTTAGATATTATTGCTCAAGCAGCAGTTCCGGTAGCTTGTCCTTCAGCTAATATCAGCGATAATTTAGCTCCGGCTGATTTTAAACAAGCAATTAAAGATTTGGATGGTTTGGTGGATTTGGCCATTGATGCCGGACAGGCAGCCTTAGGAATAGAATCCACTATTGTGGATTTAACAGTTATCCCGTTTAAAATAATTAGAAGCGGGGCGATAAAAGATGAAGATATAATTTCTACCGTTAAAAATAAGAAAGTACTTTTTGTCTGTACAGGTAATTCCTGCCGTTCGGTAATGGCTGAGGCGTATTTAAAGAAACTTTTAGCAAGAGACAGAAGATCTGATGTCCAGGTTAGTTCTGCCGGCATGATGGCGCTTGAGGGAATGGGTGCCAGTGGTGAGACGCGCCAGGTTTTGGAAGCAGAAGGTATAGATGCAGGAACTCATCGTTCAGTAAGAGTGAGCAAAGAGTTAGTCGATCAGTCAGATATTATTTTGGTTATGGAAAAGATACATGAGGAGAGAATTCTGCAGCTTGCTCCGGAAGTAAAGAATAGGCTTTTTTTATTAAAAGAATTTGCTAAGATAAATGATAGTAATTTGAATATTTCCGATCCTATTGGAGGGTCTTTGGAATTTTATCAAGAGGTGTTTTCGGTTATTAAAGATGCCGTAGAAAGGATAAGTAAGATTATATGAACCCAATATTAATTGCTTCAGATCACGCCGGATTTGACTTAAAGGAAAAAATAATGACCTTTCTTATAAAAAAAGGAATTAGGGTCAAGGATTTGGGTACGTATTCTAAGGAGAGCTGTGATTATCCGGTTTATGCCTACGAATTAGCTAAAAATATTTCTTCCGGTAAATATCAGCGCGGTATACTTATTTGTAAAAGCGGAATTGGAAATTCCATTGTTGCGAATAGATTGCGTGGTGTACGCGCGGCACTTTGTCATTGTGTTAAAATAACTAAACTTAGCCGTGAGCATAATGATAGTAATGTTTTAGTAATGGGCTCAGGTTTTGTCAAAGCGGATCTGGCTAAAAGAATGGTTTTAGCCTGGATAAATACTAAATTTTTAGGGGGAAGGCATTTAAGAAGAGTGAAATTAATTGACAGCATTGATAAAAAAAATAATAACTCGTGTCAGGTAGCGCAGTGTGCCCGTGTGGGCAAGGAGTGTGTAAAGTGAAAGATTTAAAACAAACAGATCCGGAAGTTTTTGCGGCAATTCAAAAAGAAGTTGTACGCCAGAATGATAATTTAGAGTTGATTGCTTCGGAGAATTTTACTTCGTTGGCGGTTTTAGAAGCACAAGGTTCAGTGTTAACTAATAAATATGCTGAAGGCTATCCCGGTAAACGTTGGTATGGAGGATGCGAAAACGTCGATATTGTGGAGAGCCTGGCAATTGAACGGGCCAAAGCAATATTCGATGCTGAGCATGTCAATGTCCAGCCGCATTCCGGATCCCAGGCAAACATGGCGGTTTATTTTGCGGCGGTAAATCCCGGGGATACGGTATTGGCTATGGATTTGTCAGCCGGCGGACATCTTACACACGGCCATCCGCATAATTTTTCCGGAAGATTTTTTAAGATGGTTGGTTATGGCGTAGATAAAAAAACTGAAGCTTTGGATTATGACTCAATCCAGGAGTTAGCGAAGATACATAAGCCGAGAATGATTTTAGCCGGGGCTTCGGCATACCCAAGAATAATTGACTTTAAAAGATTCCGCCAGATTGCCGATAGTGTCGGGGCATATTTATTTGTCGATATGGCGCATATTGCCGGATTAGTTGCTGCAGGTTTGCATCCATCACCGGTGCCTTATGCCGAATTTGTTACTTCGACTACCCATAAAACTTTACGTGGCCCGCGCGGAGGGATTATTCTTTGTAAGAAAGAGTTTGCTAAAAAAATTGACAGCCAGATTTTTCCCGGAATTCAAGGCGGACCATTGATGCATGTAATTGCCGCAAAAGCTGTGGCATTCTGTGAAGTTTTAACTGATGAGTTTAAGCAATACCAGGTTCAGCTGACTAAAAATGCAGTGGAACTAGCTGTTTCTTTAGAGAAAAAGGGTTTTCGTATTGTTTCCGGAGGCACGGATACGCATTTAATGCTGGTGGATTTAAATTCGAAGAATATTACCGGCAGCGATGCTTCCAGGGTATTGGGGGAGGTTAATATAACCGTAAATAAAAACCTTATTCCTTTTGATCAAAAGAGCCCGTTAGTTACCAGCGGCATTCGCTTGGGAACTGCAGCGGTTAGTACACGTAAGATGAAAGAATCAGAAATGCAGAAAATTGCCAGCTTAATCAATGATGCGTTGGAAAATTATGACCGGCCTGAAAAATTAGCTCAGGTTAAAAAAGAGACTGTTGCTTTAACTAAAAAATTCCCAATATATTCGGAGTTATTAAAATAATATGAAAAAAAAGATACTTGCACATAAACGGCCCAGTTGGGATGAATATTTTCTAGAGATGGCCTCTTTGGTGGCTAAACGGTCTACTTGTCTGCGCCGCAGGGTTGGAGCTGTTTTGGTAAGAGATAAAAGGATTTTAGCTACTGGTTATAATGGCGCACCCAGCGGTTTAAAACATTGTATTGAAATCGGCTGTTTGCGCCAGAAGTTGAAAGTTCCCTCTGGAGAGCGC
Source organism: Candidatus Omnitrophota bacterium (assembly GCA_041663665.1). GTDB lineage: Bacteria > Omnitrophota > Gorgyraeia > Gygaellales > Profunditerraquicolaceae > UBA6249. The sequence goes on from JBAYMG010000003.1 coordinate 9,321, forward strand.
CATGAATTATGCCGTGCACTGCACGCTGAACAGAACGCGTTGATTCAGGCATCTTTGCATGGTATAAGCGTCAAGGCAGCTATATTATATACTACCACCCAGCCTTGTGTTATTTGTGCCAAGATGCTGATTAATGCCGGGATAAAAGAGATTGTTATGACTCAAGGTTATCCGGATAAAATGGCTATGGATTTTCTAAAGCAGGCAAAAATTAAAATAAGAAAAATATGAGATGTCCGTTTTGCGGGTATAAAGAAGATAAAGTCGTGGATTCCCGTGCTACCGCTGAGGAGTCGGCAGTCCGGCGCAGAAGGGAATGTTTAAAATGCGGTAAGCGTTTTACTACTTATGAATATGTTGAAGAGAATTCATTGCTGGTAATTAAGAAAGATGGCCGGCGCGAAGCATTTGACCGGAAGAAGATTCTGGCCGGTATAATCCGGGCTTGTGAAAAAAGGCCGGTGAGTGTTGAGAAGATGGATGATGTGGTTATTCAGGTTGAGCGTTTGATTGCTAAAAAAAGCGACCGTGAAGTTTCCTCGAGTAAAATAGGCGAGTTGGTTATGGAGAAGCTTAAGTCTATTGATGATGTTGCTTATGTGCGTTTTGCTTCGGTCTACCGGCAGTTTAAAGATGTCGGCCAATTTATGGTCGAATTAAAGGATATTTTGGGTAAGGATAAAAAGAAAAAGGGTTAATATGATTGAGATGGAGCTGAATAAAATTGTTATTGATGAGAAAAGGCATGACCAGCTGATTGTTTTAAAAGAAAAAGGGGGCAGCCGGGTTTTACCGATAGTTATCGGTTTAAATGAAGCCTCAGCGATTAAATTAAAAATCAGCGGTTTTAACCCGCCTCGGCCCTTGACTCACGATTTAATTTTTACCATGCTTAATAATCTTAATGCAACTATTGATAAGGTGCTCATTGATAAACTGGAAGAGAATACATTTCATGCTAAGATTATTATTAAGGCCTCAGACGGCCAGTTTAAGACTGTTGACGCCCGGCCAAGCGATAGCATTGCTTTGGCAGTGAGGTTTCATGCACCAATATTTGTTGAAGAAGGAATTATTAATCAGTATGAGATTTTTAATAAAGATAAGCTTTAGCTTAAATCCTTAGCCCTACACATTTAATGCTTGTTCGTTGCACTCACAAATATTTCACTAAATCAAAACTTATGATGCTTAAATTCAGCGAAAAAGAAAAAGATATTTTAAAGCCGGTTTATAACTTTGCTTTAGCTAAAAAAGTAAAGTTATTTCTTGTCGGGGGGGCTTTGCGTGATTTAATCCTTAAAAGAACGAAAGTAAATCCGGATTTTGATTTTTGTTTAAAAAAAGGAGCATTAACGTTTGGCCGCCGGCTCGCCCAGGAGATAAGAGCGGCTTTTGTAGTGTTGGATGAAGAGCATGCTGCTTGCCGCCTGGTTAAGAAAATTGACGGCCAAGTTTATACATTTGATCTATCGGATTTTCGTGCGGAAACTTTAGAAAGAGACCTGTTGCACCGGGATTTTACGATAAATTCTTTAGCTTTAGAGTTAAAGCATGTTTTTACAGGGCAAGACTTAGAGGAGTTAATTATTGACCCGAATTCCGGAAGAGGTGACATAAAGCGTAAAGTAATAAAAGTTACCAGCAAAGATTCTTTTAGCGAGGATCCTTTGAGAATCCTGCGGGCTTTCAGTTTAAGTTGTATTTTAAAATTTAATTTAGACAGAGAAACATTAGCTTTATCCAAAAAAGAAAGAAATAAGATTAGCGGTGTTTCAGCTGAACGTGTTCGCGAAGAGTTATTTAAAATCCTGGATAGCGGTTCAGCTTATGATTCTTTAGTAATTCTGGATAGACTTAAGATCCTGGAGATTATTTTTCCAGAAATTAAACCCATGCGCAAGATCGGGCAGGGGCCGCATCATCACCTGGATGTTTGGCAGCACACTTTGGAAACATTGAATCAGTTTGAGCTGATATTGAAATCGGTTAAGCGCGAAGAGATAAACAGTTATCTTAATGAAGAGGTTTCCGGGCTACGTAAAAGATCAAGCCTTTTAAAATTAGCTTGCATCTTGCACGATGTGGGGAAGCCTAAAGCATTACGCAGAGAAAAAGGGAAGATTATTTTTCACGGCCATGAGCGTGTGGGTTTGGGCTTAACCCGCGTTATTTGCCGCAGATTAAAATTATCCAATGAGGAATGCCGCTGTTTAGAGAGAATTGTGCTTTGGCATTTAAGGCCGGGATATTTGGCTTCAAGCAAGCGTCCTACCCAACGGGCGATCTTTCGTTATTTCCGGGACACAGGCAGCGATGCGTTAGCTGTGCTTTTGTTGTCTTTAGCTGATCAGCGTGCAACCAAAGGCCCTTTGGCTACGGCTCTTTCACGCGTCTGCCATGAGCGGACAGTTAAAGCGTTAATTAATAAATTATTAAAGAAAAACAGCGAAATTAAGCCAATGCGTTTTTTAAACGGCAATGATCTTATGAATAAATTTAAATTAGCAGCTTCGCCTTTGATTGGCAAGGTGCTTAGCCGATTAGAGGAGTCACAGGCTATCGGTATGATTAAAAATAAAAAAGAAGCTTTAAGCCTGGCGGCAAAAATAATTAAACAACAGAAATGAAAAAGTTTATTATAATCGGAATAATCCTATTTATAATTTCTTTAGGGGCTATTGCCTATTTAAATAAAGTAATCCTTCCTCAAAAAATCAAATCCCTGATTATATCTACGTTAAAAAAGCAGACCGGTAAAGATGTTACTATAAAATCTCTGGAGTTTAGTTTATTCAAAGGTTTAGTCTTGCGTGATTTGGTTGTTACTGATAATCAAAATGTAATTTTAAGTACGCGTCAGGCGGACTGTAGCATCTTTATCTGGCCGATTTTTAAAAAACAGATTATTATTCCGAGTATTGCTCTGAGAAGCCCGTATATTTTCCTCGAGCGCAGGCAGGATCAAAGTTTTAACCTGCAGGACCTTTTTACCCCTGCTATTCCGGCTAAACCGGCGGATTTCAGTATTACTGTTTTTAAGGTAAGCGTAGTGAATGGTAATGTTGTTTTTCAGGATGATACGTTGGCAGTAAAATTTAAGAAAGAATTAAAAAATATTCAATTTAGTTTGCATTTGGGCCTACCGGTTAATATCAAATTTAATTTTAAAGGTGAAATTTCGAATAATCCTTCGGTTTTTATTGATGCTACCGGTGAATACAAAATCTTGAACCGGGAATTAGTTAGTAAAGTAACGGTTAAGAATTTATCAATGGGAGAGTTTGCTGTTTATTACAATAATTTAAGCGGCTCAGTCTCAGGGTTGGTTAATTTAGATGCGCAGATTAATTTCAAGGGCCAAATGTTGCAGGCCTATGTTAATGCTAAAGCGGACAGCCTGGTTTTGGCAAAAGATAAATTAAAAGCTAAAATAAACTTAAATATTCAAACAAAAATTAATTATGACCTTGGAAGTAAAGTGTTTAGTTTTGATGGTTTATGCGATATTTTGCAGGCTGATATTTCGGGGATAGACTTTGTGGATGGTATTAAAAATTTGCGCGGCAAGTTTACTTTTAATCAGGATTCTTTAGTTGCGGAAAATTTAAAAGCAGAATTATTAGGTAAGCAGTTTGAAATTAAGCTAGGGGTCAAAGATTTTAATACCCCGGTGTTAAGCATCGATACAGATTTAGATTTAAATTATTTACCCAGTATCCTTAAGGATAGGTTTAAATTTACGATGATCGATTCAGCCAGCGGTAAGTCAACGCTATCAATCAAAGCATATCCGGGCAAGAATGGTGACTGGGCGCTCCGCGGGGATATGAATATTAAGGCAGCTAGTTTAAAGCTGGAGAAGCAAAATGTCCCGGTAGAAAATATTTCGTTGAAATTAGCATTCAGCCAGGATGGCCTCAATTGGGAGAATGCTAAATTTAAATACCAGGGGATCGATTTTGAGAGTAGCGGTACTTTAGTTAATTTTGTTTCACCGGGCATTAAGTTAAAACTTTATTCCGCAGATTTATCCCTAGTTTCAGAGTTTGATTGTTCAGGTAAGAAGCTAAAACTTAGCCAGCTTAAAGGTAAATATCTTGATTCGCAATTTTTAATCAGCGGAGATATAGATAATACTAATCCTGAAAAACTACAGGTAGATTTAAATGGTCAGGTTAATCTGGTGCTGGGAGATTTAAACCGGATATTGGCTAAACAGTATCCGGCAATAAAAACCATGAAGTTAGCCGGGCAGGTGGACATAAAATTTAATTTGAATGGTGCTCCGGTTGATTTTAAAAACTGTTACCTGCGGGCGAAACTTACGAGCAATAATTTTTCTGGGTATGGCTTGCATGCGCAAAATTTGAATTTCGATTTTTTCCAGGATCAAAAAATAGTTAAGATTTCTGCCTTTCGTATTGGTTTTTATGATGGGTTAATTGAAGGTAGCGCTGAGTTAAATTTGGATGATCTTAATCCTGCGTATCAACTGGAGTTAAAGGCTGTGGGAATAAAAATTGAAAAATTAAAGCTGGATACCCCGTCAAAAGATAAAAATATTTCAGGTACGCTGCTTGGTGAATTAAAGCTCAATGGTTTTTTAAATGATTTAAATAAGTTAAACGGAGGGGGAAGTTTTTCGATCAGTGAAGGTAAACTTTGGGAGTTGAATTTACTTCAAGGAATAGGAAACATTTTGTTTACTAAGGATTTGGGGAGCATTACATTCTCCGATTGCAGCTCTGATTTTAAGATCAAAGATAAATTTGTCTACATGGATAATCTAAAATTGAAAAGTGAAATCGCCAATATTTCCGGGTCTTTAAAAATTGGTTTTGATAGTTCTTTGGATGGGGCTCTAAATGTTGAGATTATAAGTGCCATGATTCCGGTAACCGGAACCTTTAAGGATGTCAGTACCGCTATCCTGGGTAATGGCGGAGTATTCGGGGTTATTAAATTAGGCGGCACCCTTAGTCAGCCGAAGCATAGCTTTAAGCCGGCAGTAAGTAATATTATCCGGGGCTTGACGGATGTAATTTTTGGTAAATAACACTTTGCTTTAATATATTGTGCTTTTATGGCAAGGAGAGATATGTCGAATAATAAAATTTTTCTAGAAAAAAAAGATATCCCTAAACAATGGTATAACTTAGCTGCTGATTTATCCGGGCCAAGGCATCCGCCTTTAGCTGCTGATGGTTCTACTCTTAAGGCTGGAATGCTAGAAAAGGTGTTTCCTGCTAATATTATTGAGCAGGAGGTTTCTACTGCCCGTTGGATTAATATCCCTGAAGAGATCCTGGAGATTCTAACTTTGTGGAGGCCTGCTCCGTTACGTAGGGCTTTAAGGTTAGAGAGATATTTAAAAACTCCGGCGCGTATTTATTATAAAGATGAAAGCGTAAGCCCGGCAGGAAGCCATAAACCAAATACTGCTGTAGCTCAAGCCTGGTACAATAAGGAGTTCGGAATTAAGCGATTGACTACCGAAACCGGGGCAGGGCAGTGGGGTTCTGCTCTTGCTTTTGCTTGTAATTTAATTGGGCTTAAATGCAAGGTTTATATGGTGCGCATTAGTTTTGATCAAAAGCCAATGCGTAAAACTATGATGCAGGTCTGGGGTGCAGAATGTGTTGCTAGTCCCAGTTCGACTACACGCTCTGGCAGAGAAATATTAAAGAAGATGCCGCATACACCTGGTAGCTTAGGTATGGCAATTAGTGAAGCAGTGGAGGATGCCCTTTCTGATAAGAGCGGTAAATCCCGTTATTCTTTAGGCAGTGTTTTAAATCATGTTTTATTGCACCAGACAATTATTGGCTTAGAGGCAAAAAAACAGCTAAAAATAGCTGGTGAGAAAAAACCGGATATAGTTATTGGTTGTGTTGGCGGCGGGAGCAATTTTGCCGGTATTGCCTTTCCTTTTATTAGTGATAAAATTTGCGGCCAAAATATAGAAATTATTCCTGTTGAGCCAACGGCTTGCCCGACTTTAACTAAGGGTCCATTTACTTATGATTTTGGCGATGTTGCCGGGCTTACTCCATTATTGGCTATGCATACATTGGGGCATAGATTTGTTCCAGAGCCGATTCATGCCGGAGGATTGCGCTACCACGGTATGGCGCCTTTAGTAAGCCAAGCAGCAGTCGAAGGTTTGATTACACCGCGTGCTTATGATCAGATTAAATGTTATCAGGCAGCTTTCCTTTGGGCCAGAACTGAAGGAACAATTTGTGCCCCTGAAACAAGCCATGCGATTGCTTGTGCTATTGATGAAGCCAGGAAAGCTAAAAAAGAAGGTAAACAAAAAGTGATTTTATTTTGCTATAGCGGGCATGGGCTGATGGATTTAGCCGGATATGATAAATTTTTATCCGGTAAGTTAACCAGGTATGCGCTTCCAAGAAATAAATTACACAACTCTTTGAAGTCGATCAGAGGTTTGCCTAAAATAGAATGTTAAGAATCGATTTAAATAACAATTTTTTTCGAAAATTGATTTATTTTAAAAAATATCTGTTTATTTTATCAGCTTTACCTTTGTTAATTTTATTTAATCTTTTGCTCTGGGCGAATGCCGACGTCCTTCATTTAAAAAATGGCCGTAGCATTGAAGGGCTGATTAAGAAAGAGACCGCGGATAATGTTGAGTTAGAGATAAGTTTTGGTTCTATGAAATTTTCTAAAGATCAGATAGAGAACATTGAAAGATCTTCACCTGTCCAGGTGGAATTGATCCGGCAGGAATGGAGTGAAGAAAAAGCCAAAGTGCAGGAAAGGGCTAAAGCGGTAGAAGAAGAAAGGGAGCATGCGCCAAAACAGGTAAGCGTGGATAAGAAAAGCGGGCATGTGATTGTGGTAACTACGTTAAATAAGGAAGTAAAAGCCAATCTTGTTTTAGATACCGGTGCTTCTTTGATGATGTTGTCAAATAAAGTAGCGGTTAGTTTGGGCTCAAGTATTAACTCTAGCAGCGGGAAGGTTATTGATTTAATAATGGCCGACGGCCGCAGAGTAGAAGCTAAAATGGTAATTTTAGATAGTGTAAGCGTGCAGGATTCTGAGGTGCAAAATGTCGAGGCTGCGGTTTTGTCAGCAGAAGACAGTGATGCTGTTGTCGGTGACGGCCTGCTGGGTATGTCTTTTTTGAAACACTTTAATTTTAAAATTGACCAGAAGTATGGTAAGTTAATTTTGGAGAAGCTGTAAATGAAATCTCACACCGAATATCTCTATTTTAATACCACTCAAAGGCAGGAGTTTGTTAATATAACTAGCCAGGTGGAGAAGGCTCTGGCTAAAAGCGCAATCCAAGAGGGTTTGTGTTTAGTTAATCCTATGCATATTACCGCCAGCGTTTTTATCAATGATGATGAAACTGGTTTGCATCAGGATTTCTCTCTTTGGCTTGAAAAACTAGCTCCGTTTAGTAAAGATAGATATCAGCATAATTCTACCGGCGAAGATAACGCGGACGCGCATTTGAAGCGTACGATCATGGGTAGGGAAGTAGTAGTGGCAGTAACCGGAGGAAAGTTAGATTTCGGCCCATGGGAGCAGATTTTTTACGCTGAGTTTGATGGCCAACGCAAGAAACGGGTGCTGATTAAAATAATCGGGGAATAATTATGAAAATAAAAAATACCGAAATTAAAGTGATGCTGGGTGATATTACTGAGCAAGAAGTAGATGCTGTTGTTAATGCGGCTAATAATAAATTATTGATGGGTGGAGGTGTAGCTGGGGCGATTAAGAAAAAAGGCGGCCAGATTATTGAAGATGAAGCAATAAAAGATGGGCCTATTGAAATTGGGCAAGCGATTGCAACTGGTGCAGGTAAACTCAAAGCAAAATATGTGATCCATGCTGCAACTATGGGTATGGATTTTAAGACTGATGAAATTAAAATTCGTAATGCTTGCCGGAGCTCGTTGGATTTAGCCGGGAAATTAAAAATTAGTTCAATTATCTTTCCGGCTTTAGGTTGCGGTACCGGAGGATTTCCTTTGTTAGCTTCAGCTAAGATTATGGCTCAAGAGCTTTTAAAAGACTTGCGTCAGGAAAAGTCAGGGTTAAAAGAGGTAACCTTCTGTTTGAATAATCAGGAAGCAGTTGCTGTTTTTAACAAAGGTGTATTAGGCTATTTAGAGTATGTAACCACAAAATTATCCGGCGGTCCGTATGTTACAGTGGATGCAATTATTGAATTATCGGAAGGAATCGTGATTATCGAGCGTAGTAATCCGCCTTTTGGCTGGGCACTGCCTGGAGGATTTGTAGATTATGGAGAAAGCTTGGAGGAAGCAGTAATTAGAGAGACAAAAGAAGAAACTAATTTGGATTTAACTGAAATTAAACAGTTTCATACTTATTCTAACCCGCAGCGTGACTTGCGATTTCACACAATCGGAACTGTATTTATTGCCAAAGCTAAGGGTATTCCTAAGGCTGGTGATGATGCAAAGGGCCTAAAAATTGTTAAATTAAGTGAGATAGAGAAGCTGCAACTTGCCTTTGATCATAAGAAAATTCTTCAGGATTACCTTCAGGCAAAACAGGCTTAACCTTCGCGTAATTGTTTTTCGGCGTCAACAATATCGCGGTTAATTACGCGGATGGTTTCTTTGATTTTATCTTTAAGTAAATAGGAAGCAACCGGGGCACCGGAGATTTCCCTTAAAACTTGCACGCTCATCCGAAAATACCGGACTACTTCACCTTCATCGCAATCCGTCAGTAATAATGTTTTATCAAAACTTGTCCCGCGTAGCCAGGCTTCCATAGCAGAACAGAGATGAAAATAGGGAAGCTTGCTAAAAGGATAAATTTTATAGCGTCTTTCCTTATCTTTTATCTGGTCATAGGTTTCTTCGCATGTTTTTTTAAGCCAGCGGCTGGATTTGGATATGCTTGATGGCATGCGTTGATTTTTGCGGGGGTCGAAGACAACAGAGGCCGCTACTACGCCTAATCCGAATTCATCTTGTTGTTCAAGGATGTTCTGTTCGTATAATTCCGAGAGGACTAATTCATAGCCATAAACAGTTTTAGCAAATTTTCCTTTGTTGGTAAGTTTTCCGTCAGAGATATAGTTTAAGTCTTTGAGTAGTTTAAGTTTTGCATCCAAGAGATTTAATGCATGTTTCTGTTCGTTTTTACGTGATTGGTAATAATGTAAAGAAAGAGGATAAATTTTAAATAAATCCTCCTGATATTTTTCATAAAGATTAAGAATAGTGGCATAAGAAGTATTTAATTGGCTTTTTACTTCCTCAGGCTTGCCATAAATTATTCTGCGTACATCATCAAAGGTCATTCTTTGTGAGTTAACTCGCGTATAGACAAACCCTTCTTTGTCAATACCGCGCCTTCCGGCCCTGCCGGCCATTTGGAAAAAATCGCGGGTTTTTAAATTACGGACATAGGTACCGTAAAATTTACGCAGGCCGTCAAACATAACCGAGCGGCTGGGCATATTGATCCCCAGGGCAAATGTTTCGGTGGTAAAAATTACTTTAAGCAAGCGGCTGGTAAAAAGCCGTTCGATTACTTCTTTTAATGTGGGCAGCATCCCGGCGTGGTGATAGGCAATACCGCGTTGAATGAGGGGGTAAAGCATTTGGGCTGATTGTTCATTTTTTAAGTTAAATCTTTCCAGCAGATCTTCATACATCTGGGTAATTGCCCGGCTTTCTTTAGCGTCTAAGAATCTAAATCCATATAATTCCTGAGCAAGCTCTTCAGCGCGTTTACGGCTAAAAACAAAATAAATTGCTGGAAGCCCGTCATTATTACGCAAATAATCAATTAGCGAGCTTAATCTGTTAGGTTTATTTGAGCGGATGCGTTTAAGGTGCTCGATTTTATCGACGATTTCATTTTGGCACTGGAAAAGGAAATGCAAGGGGACCGGGCGGTTGTCTTCAATAACTACTTGGACGCTCTTATTATGGATTGATTCGATCCAGGCGGCAAACTGCTTGATATTCGGGATCGTCGCTGACAGTCCAAGCAGCTTCATGTGTTTAGGGAGGAAAATCAGTGATTCTTCCCAGACTGTCCCGCGTTCAGGATTATCAATGTAATGAATTTCGTCAAAAATAACCCAGGTGTATTTATCCAGGCTTTGCGGTTCATCCAATATTTTATTACGTAGAATTTCGGTAGTCATGATTAAAACCGGGGCTTGTGGGTTAATTGAAACATCACCGGTTAGGATGCCGATATTATCTTGAAATTGTCCTTGGAAGTCGCGGAATTTTTGATTGGAGAGGGCTTTGATCGGTGCAGTATAGATAACTCCTAAATTATTAATAATCGCGTTGCTAATAATATATTCGGCAATAGCGGTTTTTCCAGCTCCGGTTGGCGCTGAAACAATTACTGAGTGCCCATTGTTTATATGGTCAATGGCTTCCTGCTGGAATCGATCGTAAATCATGAATCCATTATAATCTAAAATCATTGATTTATCTATGTAAAAATAATATAATGCATCCATGGGGTATGAGGTTGCGCTTAATAAAGCTTGGGATAATTTGGCTAACCAGAAGGCGCCCAATAATTTATCAGTAAAATTTATGGGCGATGAGTATAGTATAGACATTGTTCTAAAGCGTATCCTTTCTCTATCTTGTAACACTCCGGTCAAGGATTTTCCGGCTATCTTAATTTTGCATTATTTGCTGCAGAAATTAAAGGGGATGCCTGCAATAACTGGCCTCTGGCTTACTTTCAGGGAGTTTTCCGGGATTGAAGGTTATTATGACGCTTATCATAAGCGTTCAATTGAGCCGTTAATCCGTAAATATGGCAAGCATCCGGATGCCATTAAAGATGTTTTAAACCGGTTACCGGGCAGGCTTGCCAGCGGCGGAGATGTAGGTATTATTATTGAGGTTTTTGAGGATATTCCGGTATTGATCAAACTTTGGGAGCAGGATACGGAATTTGGCCCGGATGCCAATATGTATTTTGACGCAAGCATAAAAGACATTTTTTGTATTGAGGATATTATAGTTTTAGCTCAACTGGTTAGCAGTCAGCTTTAGTGTTTTTTAGTATTTATGCAGGGAGAGAAAAATGAATAAAGTTATTATATTGTTGTTTATCGGGTTATTGGGCTTGACCGGCTATCTGTTTTGTGATGACCTTGATTCTCGGTTTCATTCTCAAGAAGAAGTTAAGCTCCAGATACCCTTTGGCAGAAATATCGATTACAATAATATTCTAGTATCCAGGGCTGTTGACGGAGATACTCTGGTTTTAGAGAATAATGAACGGGTGCGTTTAATTGGTATTGATACTCCGGAAATGCATGAATCGAATAAGCTTAATCGCGACGCACAGCGTTCCGGGCAAGATGTTGAAGCAATAAAACAGATGGGCAGGCAAGCTTATGAGTTCACTAAAAAACTTGTCGAGGGCAAACGGGTACGTTTAGAGTTTGATGTTGACAGGCATGATAAGTATAAAAGAACTTTAGCTTATGTCTATCTGGAGGATGGGACTTTTTTAAATGCTAAAATTGTGGAAGAAGGTTATGCTTCGCTGATGACCTATCCGCCAAATGTAAAATATGCAGATTTATTTTTAAAATTATATCAACAGGCTCGTCAAAATCAGCGCGGGCTTTGGAAATAATATTGGAGAGGTTATGTTTTGTTCTGCTCCTTGGGATTTTTCTAAATAAAACATTATGGAGGATATTATGTTAAGGTGTTTAACTGCAGGTGAATCGCACGGTAAAGGATTATTTGCTATTTTAGAAGGGTTTCCGGCCGGGCTTAAAGTTAATGCGGCAGATATTAATCAAGAATTAAAACGCAGGCAATCCGGGTTTGGCCGGGGCAAGCGCATGCAGATAGAGCATGACCAGGTTGAGATTGTCTCCGGTTTAAAAAATAATCAAACTTTGGGCAGCCCGGTTACTTTGCTAATTAAAAATAAAGATGCCAGCATCGAGAAATTACATAAGGTTTTAGCTGCCCGCCCGGGCCATGCCGATTTAGCTGGGTTATTAAAATATGGTTTTACGGATATCCGGGAAGTTTTAGAACGTGCTTCAGCGCGCAGCACAGCGGCTACTGTAGCAGTCGGTGCTTTATGCAAAATCTTCTTAAAAGAATTTGGGATTATTGTGGCCAGTAAAGTTTTGTCGGTTGGCGGTGAATCTGAAGAAGCGGCAATCGAGGAGAAAATAACCGAAGCAATTAACAATAAGGATACGGTGGGTGGGGTCTTTGAGGTAGCTATCAAGAATGTCCCGGTAGGTTTGGGTAGTTATGTTCAACCAGACCGCAGGCTAGATAGCCGCTTAGCTCAAGCAATTATTGCTATTCCGGGAATTAAATCTTTTGAGGTCGGTTTGGGCTTAGGCTATGCAGTTAGTTTTGGTTCTGAGGTGCACGATGCGATTTATCATGATAATAAAAAAGGATATTTTCGCCGGAGTAACAATTCCGGAGGTATTGAAGGGGGTATTTCTAACGGCGAGGTTATTGTTTTGCGTGCTTGTATGAAGCCGATTGCTACTTTGATGAACCCGCTGGATTCAGTAAATATTAATACCAAAAAAATTGCTAAGGCTGCGGTTGAACGTTCGGATATTTGTGTTGTTGAATCGGCCGGGGTTGTAGCTGAATCAGCGGCGGCTTTTGTTTTAACGGAAGCTTTCCTTGAAAAATTCGGCGCTGACTGTTTAAGCGATATAAAAGAAAGTTATAAGAATTATTTAAAAAGAATTAGTTAGATTCTATCGCCTCGTTCGTCTATTGTCGGTAAGAAGGAGGTGATAGGATATGAAAGAAAACGAAATTAGTGTCAGCCGTATCTATAAGTTAGAGACTGATTCTAAACTTAAGGCTTTTGCGGATGTTGCATTTTCGGGGATTGTAATCAAAGGCTTTAGTGTGGTTAACGGCGAAAAAGGATTGTTTGTGAGCATGCCTCGCCATCAAGGTAAAGACGGTAAGTGGTATGATACAGTTTACCCGGAAACCAAGGAGTTAAAGCAGCAATTAAGCGCAATTGTTCTGGAAGCGTATCAGGCTAGTTAAAAAATCGGGGACGCTCCTATTTATTTTTTCTGTTTCTTAAGAATAAATAGGAGCGTCCCCAGATTAAATGAAGGATTGATATAAAATGAATATTTATTTAGTTGGATTTATGGGCACTGGAAAAACTTCAGTTGGCCGTTTATTGGCTAGTAAAAAAGGTTGGAATTTTGTCGATTTGGATGAATTGATTGAATTAAAAGAACAGCGCAGGATTGTGGATATTTTCGCTCAGGATGGCGAGCCGTATTTTCGTAAAATCGAAAAAAAGTTTTTAAAACAGGTTTCTACACAAGAGAGATTTGTGGTTGCTTGCGGGGGAGGGGTTGTTTTAGATAAAGACAATATTAAGGTGATGAAAAAAACCGGAACCTTAATTTGTTTAAGTGCCGAAAGTAAGGTAATTTTAAAAAGAGTTTTAATCAGTTCTCATCGGCCGCTTTTAAATGTCGCTAAGCCTAAGGAGCGCATTGAGCTTTTGCTTAAATTGCGCCAGCCTTACTATTTGCAAGCTGACAGTATAATTGATACTTCGTGTTTGTCAATCAAGCAGGTGGTAGGAAAGATCCTAAAAATAGCTAAAACTAGATGAATACGCTGGAAGCATTAGTGAGCTTAAATCTTATTCCGCAGATTGGCAGCGTACGCCTTGAGAATTTACTTAAATATTTTCTGAAGCCGGAAGCTGTGTTTACCGCTAGTCGAAAGGATTTATCTTCAGTAGTCGGTGAGCAAATAGGGGAAAGTATTGCTACTTTTGATGTAAAGCGGTTAGAAAGGGATTTAGCACTAGCTAAAAAATTAGGGCTAAAAATTATCACTCTTTTTGACCAAGAGTATCCGCAAGTCCTTAAAGAGATACCCGGTCCTCCGATTGTGCTTTATGTTTTAGGTAATATAGCTTGTGAAGATAATCTGGCGATTGGTATTGTGGGCTCTCGGCGCGCTTCACTCTATGGCTTAAGTTGTGCTGAGAAGTTTGCTGCTGAGTTAGGTGCTCAGGGAGTTACCATAGTTTCAGGGATGGCTCGGGGTGTGGATACTTATGCTCACCGGGGTGCTCTAAAAGTAAAAGGCCGTACGATTGCGGTAATCGGAAGCGGCTTCAATCATATTTATCCTCCGGAAAATGAAAGTTTAGCTAAAGAGATTTCTTCCTCCGGTGCGGTTATTTCGGAATTTCCTATGGAAACAGTGCCTTTACCGATGAATTTCCCCCGTCGCAATCGTTTAATCAGCGGATTAAGTTTAGGTGTTTTAATTACGGAAGCAGCTAGGAATAGCGGGGCATTGATTACTGCTGATTTTGCTTTAGAGCAAGGCCGGGAAGTTTTTGCTTTGCCGGGAAGGATTGATTTCAACGGCTCAACCGGAACCAATGCTTTGCTTAAGCAAGGCGCAAAGATGGTTACTTGTTGCAATGATATTCTCGAGGAATTAAATTTAGCTACGACTCAAGCAAAAGAGCCTGTGGATACAATCAAGAAGCAGGAGATTGCTTGCGGTAAAGATGAGGGCCTGCTTTATGAACATATAAGTAATCAGGCAGTGAGTATTGATGCTCTGGTTGAGAAAACAGCTTTGCCGAGCAGCCAAATATTGAATTTGATTTTAAAGCTGCGCTTTAAAAAATTAATTAAAGAATTACCGGGTAAACAATTCATGAGGAATTAAATGGCCAAAAATCTAGTGATTGTTGAGTCTCCGACTAAAGCTAAAACTATCGGTAAAATTTTAGGGCCAGATTTTACCGTGGTTTCATCAATGGGGCATATTATTGATTTGCCGGCGAAAAAACTTGGCGTAGATATTGAAAATAAATTTGAGCCGGAATATGTGGTTATTCCGATTAAGAAAAAACTATTAACTCAGTTAAGAAAAGAAGCTAAGATCAGTGAAAATATATATATGGCTACTGACCCTGATCGGGAGGGAGAGGCTATCGGTTGGCAGATAAAAGAGAAAGTTTTCAAAGGTAAAGATGTTTTGCGCGTGAGTTTTCATGAAATTACCCCGCAGGCAGTCAGCCAGGCTTTTAAGAGTGGCCGTGAGTTTAATATTAGAATGATTGAAGCGCAGATTGGGCGCAGGGTGTTGGACCGGATCGTGGGTTATTTTTTAAGCCCTTTACTTTGGAAAAAGATTGCCCGGGGTCTTAGTGCCGGGCGTGTGCAATCCGTGGGTTTAAGGTTAATTGTTGAGCGGGAGAGGCTAATTCAAAAATTTGTGGCCAGTGAATATTGGGAGGTGGCTGCGGAATTGTTCAAGCCTAAAATTTCCGGAGAAAGCAGTTTTAGCGCAAAACTGGATAAGGTTGATGGTAAAAAATTAGAGGTAAATTGCCAGAAGGATGCACAGGATATTTGTGATCAATTAAAGGATCAAGAATTCAAAGTCCTTGAGATTAAAAAAACAGAAAAGAAACGTAATCCCGCGCCGCCGTTTATTACCAGTACTATGCAGCAGGAGGCATTCAATAAGCTCAGGTTTAATGCTTCAAAAACCATGTTAATTGCGCAGCAACTTTATGAAGGCATAAATATCGGTGCGGATAACCCGGTAGGTTTAATTACTTATATGCGTACGGATTCTCCGCAAGTAGCGTCGGAAGCAATTAACGAGGTGCGTGAATATATCGGTCGGAGTTTTGGTAAGGATTTTCTTCCTGAAAAGCCAAATGTTTATAAGGCTAAGAAATCAGCTCAGGAAGCGCATGAAGCAATCCGGCCAAGTTATGTCGGCCGGGCGCCTGAGAGCTTAAAAGATTTTCTCAATCATGATCAGATACGGCTTTATGAACTTATTTATAATCGTTTTCTAGCCAGTCAAATGAAGCCGGCGGAATATTTGGCTACTGCGGTGAATATCGCAGCGGGTAAATATTTGTTTGTTGCTAATGGCAGCCATTTACTTTTTGAAGGATTTTTAGCGGCATATAATAAAACCGAAAGTGAGGAGAAAGAAGAAGAGGATGATGAAAAAGAAAAAAATAAAAATGTGATTCCTCCGCTTGAAATAGGAGAGATTTTGGGCTTAGATAAGCTTACTCCTTCGCAGCATTTCACCAAGCCGCCGCCAAGGTATTCGGACAGTTCTTTAATTAAGGCGTTAGAAGAGGAGGGTATCGGCCGTCCGTCGACTTATGCTCCGATTATTTATACGATTATTTTACGTGATTATGTGCGTCGGATCAAAGGTTACCTTAATCCTACGGAGTTAGGTTTTAAAGTTAACGATATGCTGGTTGAATATTTTCCTAAGATTCTTGATCCAAAGTTTACTGCGCTCATGGAAGAGGCGCTGGATGGAATTGAAGAGGGTAATTTTACCCGGCAAAAAGTTTTAGAGGATTTTTACGCGCCTTTTAAAGTTAGTTTAGATTTTGCCCAGGCAAATATTGTTAGAGAAGTTATAACCAGTGATCAGATTTGTGATAAGTGCGGCAAGCCGATGATTATTAAGTGGGGCAGGAGGGGTAAGTTTTTAAGCTGTTCAGATTTTCCGGCCTGTAAAAATTCAAAATCAATTACCTCAGGGGTCAAATGCCCTAATCTTGGTTGTACAGGAGAGTTGATTGAACGGCATTCTCGGCGTGGAGTATTTTTTGGCTGTTCAAGTTTTCCTAAGTGTACATTCACTTCGCGTACTTTGCCCGAGGATAAAGAATAATCATGGAGAAGTATATAGAAAAATTTGTGCGCTATTTGGAAATCGAGAAGAATTATTCCCCGAATACTATTGTAAATTATAAAGTTGACCTTGAGGGATTTAATAAATTTATTTCCTCTTCTGAGCTTGAGAAAATTGATTATTTGATGCTCAGGAAATATTTAGCGGTGCTCAAAGAGAAAGGGCTGGGCAATCGCAGCGTTGGGCGCAAGCTTTCGACATTGCGCAGCTTTTTTAGATTTCTCACTCGTGAGGGGTACATAAAGAGTAATCCTATGCTTATGCTTTCCAGCCCCAAGCTTGAAAAGCATCTGCCTTCTTTTATGACCGAGGATGAGGTTTATAAACTTATTGAATCAGCTTTTGCTAAAAATGAAAAAGATCTTTTAGGCTTGCGTGACCGGGCAATTCTTGAAGCATTTTATTCAAGCGGTTTGCGTATCTCGGAGTTAGTGGGTTTAAATCTCGGTGACATTGATTTTATCAGTGGTATTTTAAAGATAAAAGGCAAGGGTAAAAAAGAGAGGATTGTCCCGATGGGGGAAACTGCCCTTCTGGCAATTCGCAATTATCTGAGTAAAAGAAAGAAGCAGACAGATGCCACGTTTTTAAATAACAATAGCCGGCGGATTACAGCGCGCGGAGTACGTTTTGTTTTAAAAAAATATTTAGTTGCTGCCGGAATTAAGCCGGGAGTTTCGGCGCATACTTTTCGCCATTCATTTGCAACGCATCTATTAAACCGGGGAGCAGATTTGCGCACAGTCCAGGAGCTTTTGGGACATGCAAATTTATCGACGACTCAAATTTATACGCATTTAACTACTGAAAAATTAAAAAGTGTTTACGATAAAGCGCATCCGCACGCCTAAAACAAAAAATGTTTATAATTTATAATTTAATATTTTTTATTTTTATGTTGGGGTATCTACCCATTTATTTATTACGCGGTAAATTCCACCGTGGATTTGCCCGGCGTTTGGGGTTTCTACCTGATAACCTGAAATTGGATAATCCGATTTGGATTCATGCCGTAAGCGTTGGTGAGGCTATTGCGGTTAAAGGATTAGTTGCTGAATTAAGAAAAGCTTATCCGCAGAAAAGGCTGGTTATTTCTACTGTAACTGCTACGGGGAATAAACTTGCGGAAAGTTTAATAGCTGAGGGTGATTTTTTGACTTATTTGCCTTTAGATTTTAGTTTTCTCGTTAAACATGTTCTTAAACAGGTTAATCCTTGCATGTTTATTATCGCTGAGACTGAAATTTGGCCTAATTTGATTACCTGCCTTTATAAGCAAAAAATACCAGTAATTACGGTTAACGGCAGGATTTCGGATAGTTCTTATTCCGGGTACCGGGCAATTAAATTTTTTATCCGGCCGATTCTAAATAAAATTACAAAATTTTGCGTACAATCAGGTACTGATGCGCAGCGTTTGCAAAATTTAGGGGTGGATAAAAATAAAATTCAGGTTACCGGGAATGTAAAGTTTGATATTAATTTAGAGGTAGTTTCGCAAATAGATGCATTAAGTTACCGCCAGAAACTTATGTTTGGTCAGGGAGATAAATTATTAATTTGTGGCAGTACGCATCCGAAAGAAGAAGAAATAATTTTTGAAGCTTACAAACAGCTTTTAATAATTTTTCCTCAGATGAAACTTCTTATTGCCCCTCGTCATCCGGAGCGCAGTAAGGGTATTGCCAAGTTGGCGGTGGATAATGGTTTTACGCCGGTTCTTATTTCAGATATACTTAACTTAAGCTTAGCCTCTATTAGCCGGCCAGTATTTATTTTAAATATAATCGGTGAGCTATTTAATTATTATTCTGCTGCAGATATTGTTTTTATTGGGGGTAGTTTTGTTAAAACCGGAGGGCATAATATTCTTGAACCGGCTAGTTTGAATAAGCCGGTCATTTTTGGTCCGCATATGTATAATTTTCGGGACATCAGTGAATTATTTTTAAAAAATAAAGCTGCTTTCATGGTTTTTGATGCTGATGAATTGGCGGCAAAGATAAAAGAAATTATTGAAAGCGATTCTTTAGTTCAAGGAATAGTTGCTCGGGCTAGGGAGTTAATTATTAAGAACCGGGGGGCAAACAAAAGGAACATTCAGGTTATCTGGGATCTAAATTTAATTTAAGGAGCGTGAATATGGCGGGTGAAATTTATCTGACACAGGAAGGTTATGAAAAGCTGGTTAATGAATTAGAGTATTTAAAAACCGTTAAGCGCCACCAACTTTCAAGAGCCGTAGGCGAGGCGCGGGCACACGGGGACATTAGTGAAAATGCTGAATATGATGCAGCTAAAGATGCCCAGGGTCATAATGAGAAACAAATTGTGGAGTTAGAAGATAAATTGGCGCAGGTGCGCATTCTTGATAAGAATATCTCCAGCGATGAAGTTTTAATCGGGGCGACAGTAAAGCTAAGGGATATGGATACTGATGAAGAGTTGGAATATACTTTAGTTTCGGAGCTGGAGGCAGATTATAACCGGGGTAAGATTTCTGTGAATTCTCCGGTGGGAGGTGGTTTGTTGGGTTATAAGGAAAATGAAATAGCGGAAATAAAAATTCCTGCGGGGATTTTAAAATATAAAATAGTTAAGATATCGCGTTAAGCTTAAAAAATGCAAGAGAAGATCGGACATTTGAAAGTAAATATTTTTAAGATTAAGAATCGGGCAGGGTTTGCGGCTATTTGCTTTGAGCATCTTACTGAAGGTAAGACTCCTCAGGAAGCCTACGAGCGTATGGTTAAGGCTATACGCAGAAGCAATCACAAGCAGATAGGTTAAACAGGTTGGTTGTTCTATTAATCGATAAAGCCAGATGAAAAAAACTATTTTTAGTTTGTTGATTATTTTTCTAATTTGTATAGTTTCCATTGTTTTTGCCGGTCAGGATTTTTCACGAAAATTTAAGGTCATACGCGTTCCTTTGGGAAAGGTTATCGCTATACCTTTGGACTCAAATCCCTCTACGGGATTTAGCTGGCAGTTAGTAAAAATATCGGATAAGATGATTCTAGAGTTTGTAAAAAAAGAATATATCGCTAATTCAGGAAACACAGTGGGTTCTGGGGGGATAGAGAGCTGGAGTTTTAAAACTCTTAAACACGGTACGGCAATTATTGTCTTAGAGTATGTTCGAGCTTGGGAAAAAGATTTAGCTACAGCAAAAAAAGAAGAGTTTACTGTTTTTGTTGAATGAAAAAACTAGATATAAAATTTATGCAGTTGGCAATGGCTAAGGCTAGAGCGGGGGTAGAAAGCGGCCAGACTCCTTTTGGTGCCTGTATTGTGAAAAATGGCAAAGTTATTGCCTGCAGCCATAATATTGTCTGGCAGGATACGGATATTACTGCTCATGCTGAAATAACTGCAATTCGCCTTGCCTGCAAGTCATTAAGAACAATAGACCTGTCTGGCTGTACTATTTATTCTACCTGTGAGCCATGTCCGATGTGTTTTTCTGCTTGTCATTGGTCGAGGATCTCAAGGATTGTTTTTGGTGCCGGGATCCAGGATGCCCGGAGATTCGGTTTTAATGAATTGGCGATTTCTAACTTAAGGCTTAAGCAATTAACTAAAAGTAAGATTGAAATTATCTCAGGCTTATTGGTTAAAGAGAATATCGGGCTTTTTGAGTTTTGGCAAAGACAGCCGAAAGCGAAAACTTATTAACAAGTAATTTGCAAATTAGATCCTAATATGTTAGAGATAAAAATAAGGCAGCTGGGGAATATTGTTATTTTAGATTTAAGCGGACGCATAGACGTAGATTCGGCTAATTTAGTGGAAGTAGCCGGCCAATGTGTGTCTAATGGTTACATAGATATTCTTTGTAATTTTGAAGATATTCAGACTATCGATTATATGGGTATTTCGGTAGTGGTTATTGCTTATAAAGAGGTGGTTAACCATCTGGGTAGAATGAAATTTATCAATATTCCGGCACACCTTAAGAGTGCTTTAGTAGTTTCCGGCATAGACAAGGTTATTGAAACTTATGCTTCCGAAGATATAGCCTTAAATAGTTTTAAGGAAGATAAAATTATTGAGAAAATTAAGAAAATGCAGCTGCGCCGCAGGTTTAAGCGCTTGCCCATTGACCTAAAGGTAGAATTAAAATCTAAACAAGATAATTCTTTATCCTGTCCGGAACTTGACATGCTTAACTTAAGCGCTATCGGCGCTTATATATTCGGGTGTAATAAGTTTAAACTGGGGGATGAAGTATTGCTTAAGATGAAGCTTGCTCCGCAACAGGACCAGCTCTGTTTAGAGGCAATCGTAGTTTGGATACCGGATAGGGCTGTTCAACCGCATCAGTATCCGGGAATCGGGGTAGAGTTTGTTAATCTATCTATAGTCAACCAGCAGAAATTGATCGCATTTATTGAACGTAATCTTTCTTTTATGTCTTCGGATTAAAATTTCATATCTTGTTGTAACTCTTCAGTTTTTATTCTTTAAAACAGTTGCCCCGGCACTCCTTGTGTGATAAAATATTATGTTTTGGTATACTTATTTTAAAGGGGGAATTCCGGTGGTTTCGCTAAAAGAGCACTTATGTAATTTGGTTACCGGCAAAACAAAAGGTTTGGTGGCTGGGCTTTTGAGGGGTTTTTTATTTGTGCTTTCTTTAATTTATGGTTTGATTGTAGTTATTTTGGCAGGGTTCTATAGGGCCAGGCCGGTTAAATTTAAAGCTAAAGTTATCAGTGTAGGTAATATTACCTTGGGGGGTACAGGTAAAACGACTTTTGTTGAGTATTTGGCTGGTAAATTAAATTTAGAAGGAAGGAAGATTGCAGTATTAAGCCGCGGTTATAAAAGTAAAAAGCATGACGGCTTGCAAGCCAGGGGTGATGAGCCGGCTATGTTAGAAAAGAAATTGCCATTTGCTCTAGTGTTAGTTGATAAGAATAGGGTCAGGTCGGCTCTTAAGGCGACTAAAGATTATGCGGTAGATACCTTAATTCTTGATGACGGTTTGCAGCAGTGGCGGATATTTAAAGATTTAGAGATAGTGGCTATTGATGTCGGCAATGCTTTTGGAAATTCCCGTATACTTCCGGCTGGTTTCTTGAGGGAGCCGCTAAGTGCTTTAAAGCGTGCAGATGTCTTTCTGTTGACTCAAGGCTTTCTTGGGCAAGATGTAAATGAATTGACGGCTAAATTAAAACGCATAAATTCTCAAGCCCTAATTATTGAATCCGTACATCAACCTGTGGGGTTTAGCCCCCTGGATAACCCGGATGAGCTGTTAAGTTTAGATTTCTTTAGAGGCAAAAGTGTAATGATATTTTCTGGTATTGGCAATCCCCTGGGGTTTGAAAATAGCATTAGTTCATTGGGAGCCAATATTGCTAAAGCAATTAGATTTAGCGACCATCATGATTATACTATTGAGGATGTCGATAAGCTTATTGTTGAAGCACAACGAAAGAAATTAGAAGCAGTTATCACAACCGAAAAGGATGCTGTTAAAATCAGGCAGTTAGGGATAAAGGATTCCGGCATATCGGTCTTAGGCATAGAGTTAAAGGTAATTAAAAATGAAGCCGAACTCGATCGTAGATTATTCAGCTTGTATTCTTTTTAGGTTAGTAAGCTTTTTCACAGCTTACTTACCTTTAAATTTCAGTCTTTTTTTTGGCAGGAGGCTGGGTGATCTTATTTATCTATTTGATAGGAAACATCGCTTGATTGCCTATACGAATATCCGGCACGCTTTAGCTGATAAAATTAATTGGCAGAGATGCAAAAAGATTACTCGTTCTGCTTACCAGTCTTTTGGCCAGAATCTTATGGAAATTTCTTTCATCGGGCGTATAGATAAACAGTATCTTGAAAAATATATCCAAATTGAGAATAAAGATAACATCGATGCTGCTTTTAAGAGAGGTAAGGGGGTAATTTTCCTGGCGGTTCATGAAGGAGATTGGGAGCTTTCTAATATTATTTGTGCCAATTTAGGTTTTCCTTTTACTTTGTTTGTGCGCGACCAGGGGCTTCCCCGGCTTAATGATTTACTTAATTCATATCGGCTTAAACGGGGGGCAAAGATTATTCATAAAAAAGCCGGAGTACGCCAATTAATTGAAGTGCTTAAAAATAACCAGGCGATCGGGATGACTACCGACCAGGGCGGCAAGAATGGACAACTGGTTAGATTTTTTGGGCAAGATGCTTCAATGGCTGTGGGTGCTGTAAAGTTGGCATTAAAGTATGATTGTTCAATAATTCCGGTTTTTTATACGCGGATTAAAGGTCCTTATACTAAAGTATTTTTGGATCAAGTTTATACGGTTACCAGAAGCGAAAACCCTGAGAATGATTTAAAGGATAATTTGCAGAGAATAATTAGTGTCTATGAAAATTATATCCGGAAATATCCTTATGAATATCTCTGGACTTACAAGGTATGGAAGTACGGCAAGGATAAGGAAATCTTAATTCTTTCTGATGGAAAAACCGGCCATTTGCGTCAATCAGAAGG
Organism: Candidatus Omnitrophota bacterium; assembly: GCA_041663665.1. GTDB lineage: Bacteria > Omnitrophota > Gorgyraeia > Gygaellales > Profunditerraquicolaceae > UBA6249. The sequence continues at coordinate 32,577 of JBAYMG010000003.1, forward strand.
ATTAGCTAAATTAATTAACCAACAGTTGTCCAGCCGGGGCATAAAAACTAATTTGTTTATTAAAGAAGTAAAATTCGGCCGCGAGGCCTTAGTTTGGCTTCAAATAGCCAAAGCCATCGGCCGCATTGATTGTTTGCGCCATGCTTTAACTGATGAAAGCTGGCAAAGTTTAATGAGTTCTAAACCGGATTATATTATTTCTGCCGGAGGCTTGATGAGTGTTCTAAATTATCTTTTAGCCCGGGAAAACCAGGCAAAATCAATTTGCTTAATGAAGCCGTCGAATATCAGCTTAAAAAAATTTAATTTAGTAATTGTTCCGGAACACGACGGGAATTTTAAAAGAAAGAACGTCGTAATTACTGAAGGGGCGCTTAATTTAATTGACGCTGATTATTTAAATCAGAAACTAGAGAGAATAAGGCGCTCTGGCCTTATCAAAGCAGGTTTACTTAATCCTTGTATTGGGGTATTAATTGGAGGAGATAGTAAGAATTTTTCTCTCGATCAAAAGATAATAACTAAGCTTGCTGTTCAAATTAAGAAATCTGCTGAAGAGTTAAATGCCAGCCTTTTGATTTCTACTTCACGTCGTACTTCTCCGGAAGTCCAGGAGCAGGTAAAAAATGAATTTGCCAATTATCCACGCTGCAAGTTGTTGGTTATTGCCAATGAGAATAACAATCCGGATGTTGTTGGAGGAATAATCGGATTAAGTAATATAATAATCAATTCTCCGGAAAGTATTTCCATGATTTCTGAAGCCGCGGCAGGAGAGAAATACGTTGTCGTATTTAAGGCTAGAGGCCTGAGTAGAAAGCATGAACGTTTTTTAAAAAAATTTCAAACCAAGAAGTATATCTATTTTAAACAGATTGAAGAATTAGCTGATTGTCTTAACTGGATATGGCAAAATAAACCTCAAGTTAATTCTCCCCGGGATGATTTAAAAGTAATTGAGGGTTTAAATAAAATAATATGAAAATATTGCAGATATTGCCTGAACTTAATGTCGGAGGAGTTGAAACCGGGACTTTGGATTTATCCAAATATCTGGTTCGGCTGGGACATAAATCAGTAGTTGTTTCTGCCGGCGGGAGTTTGGTTAAAGAATTAGAATCCGGAGGCGCTAAACATTATACCTTAGCAGTAAACAAGAAATCGATTGTTTCTATGTTCAAGTTGGTTCCGGAATTAGTTAAGATAATTAAAAAAGAAGAGATTGATATTGTGCATGCTCGTTCAAGGGTGCCGGCTTGGATCGCTTATTTTGCCTGTCGGCGGACCAAAGCAGTATTGATTACTACTTGCCACGGTTATTATAAAAAACACTTTTTTGGTTTAGTCATGGGCTGGGCAAAAAGAGTAATTGCTATAAGCAATGTGATTGCCAGGCATATGATCGATGATTTTTCTGTTCCGCATGATCGTATTAAGCTTGTGCCGCGCAGCGTAGATTTAGAGAAATTTAAGTACCTTGACCCTAAAGAAAAAAGAAAGGAAGTTTTTAATGTCGGCATTATCGGCAGGATTACTCCACTCAAGGGACACTTGCATTTTATTAAGGCTATGGCGCATCTTTCCCGGGTTATTCCGCGCTTAAAGATTTGGATTGTCGGGGATGCTCCTGCTTCGAAGGAAGCGTATAAAGAAGAAGTCCAGGTTTTAGTCCGCAGGCTCGGGCTTTGGCATTGCACGCAGTTTTTGGGTACGCAGCGGGATATTCCTGGAATACTGGCGAATTTGGATTTAGTAGTTTTGTCGACTACAACCCATGAAGCATTCGGCCGGGTGGTGGTTGAGGCCCAGGCTGCTGGAGTACCGGTGGTAGCTACCAAGGTCGGAGGCGTAATTGATATTATTGAGGATGGTAAAAATGGGCTTCTTGTGCCTCCGGCAGATCACAAGAGTATGGCTGAAGCTGTGCTGCGGATATACAAGGATGTGCAATTAGCAAGAGAATTAGCTGAGAATGCTTATGCTAAGGTTAAAGAAAAGTATAATGTGGAATTAATGGTTAAAAATACCCTGGATGTTTACCGGGATGCTTTAAGTAATTTTAAAATTCTAATCATTAAGCTTAGTTCTTTAGGGGATGTAATTCTAACTACCGCGGCGTTAAGGGCTATCCGGGAAAAATTTCCCCGGCCGAATTTTAAAATAAGCTTTTTAATTGGTGAAGAATCTAAGGATATACTTTTGAGGAGCCCTTACATTGATGAACTGTTAGTTTGTGACCTAAAGAATAAAGATAAAGGTTTATCCGGCTTATGGAACGTTGGGAATATTTTACGCAAGAAATATTTTGACATGGTCATCGACCTGCAGAATAGCCGGGCAAGCCATGTATTATCTTATTTAAGCGGTTCGATTAACCGGTATGGCTATGACAACAATAAATTTTCTTTTTTACTTAATCATACTATTAGAGATGACAAGTCGTTGATTGATCCGGTAACTCATCAATTTAGAATTTTAAAAATGCTCGGAATTGATCTTTTGAATAGCCGTCTTGAGCTTTGGCCGTCTATGGAAGATAGTAAAGCTATGGATGAGCTTTTGAACGCCCAGTGGGTAAGCCAGGCGCAAAAGATTGTTGGGATTAATATTAGTGCTTCTAAAAGGTGGAATACTAAAATTTGGCCGCTGGAATATCTAGTCTGTTTGTGCGAAGAATTAGGATTAAAAGATATACGTGTGGTAGTCACCGGTACAGCTAGCGATATTTCTTTTGCTAACCGGTTGATTGGTTCAATAAAAAATACGAAGATTATCAATGTTTGTGGTAAAACCAGCATAAACGAGTTAGCGGCTTTAATTAGTAAATGTAACGTATTTATTTCTGCGGATTCTTCTCCGCTGCACGTTGCTTCTGCTGTTGGCACTGCTTTTGTTGCGTTGTTTGGCCCGACTGATTACCGCCGGCATTTACCTCCCGGTAAAAATTGTGTTGTAATTAGCAAGAACCTGAATTGTAGCCCTTGTTATAAAACTAGCTGCCGGTCTAAGCGCTGTATGGCTGAGATTAAACCCAATGAAGTATTTGAAGCTGTGGTAAAATTGCTTAAATGAACCACGTATATTCTGTAATTTTAACTATGGAATGGGGTTTAATGAAATGAATAAGGAAGAGGGTGTAAGGTGAATGTGCTTTTTATTGCTAATCATCTTAACGTTGGTGGAATATCCAGTTATCTGTTTACTTTATCTACCGGTTTAAAAGAAAATGGGCATAATGTTTATTTGGCTTCCAGCGGCGGAGAATTAGTTGAAAAGTTTGTTTTGTCGGGAATAAAACATATCCAGGTCCCCCTAAAGACAAAGAGCGAAATCAGCCCGAAAATTATTCTTAGTTTTTTAAAATTAAAAAAACTGATGCGGGTAAATAATATTGACCTGGTTCATTCCAATAGCCGGACTACTCAGGTGTTGGGTAATTTATTGAGCCGATCCAGGGGTGTTGTGCATATTTTCACTTGTCACGGTTTTTTTAAGCCGAAACTTTCACGCAGGCTTTTCCCATGTTGGGGAGAAGCTGTTATTGCTATCAGCCAAGAGGTAAAAGAGCATTTAATTTTCGATCTTAAATTACCTGAGTGTAAGATAAGTGTAATAAATAATGGTATTGATGTTAAAAATTTCGGAGATTTTTCGCAAAGGGATAATTTACGTAAAAAATTAGGAGTTAATGACCAGTTTTTAGTCGGTATTATCGCCCGTTTATCTGATGTAAAAGGCCATATTTATCTTATTCGGGCAATGCCTGAAATTTTGAAAAGCTTTGCTCTGGTTAAATTATTAATTATCGGAGAGGGTAAGATGAAAACAACGCTAGTTAAGGAAGTTGATCGCTTAGGTATTAAGGATAGCGTTTTATTTATTGATCAGGCCAGCGAAACTAGGGACATGCTTTCAGCGATGGATATTTTTATTATGCCTTCATTGCAGGAGGGGTTGGGGCTTGCGCTTATGGAAGCAATGGCTCAAGGTTTGGCTGTTGTTGGTTCTCGTGTCGGAGGAATAAAGACCTTAATTCAGGATAAGGTTAATGGCTTATTAGTTAATCCGCAGGATTCCGCAATGCTGGCTGAAGCAATCATAACTTTACTTAAAGACAGCCGGATGCGCCGTGATTTAGGATTGAATGCGCGTAAATTTATTATGGGTAATTTCTCTAACGAAAAAATGGTTGAAGGTACAGAACTAATTTATAAACATTGTTTAAAAGATGGATAAAAGGCACAGTTATAAACGTATTTTAATATTTAACGTTAATTGGCTGGGGGATGTTTTATTTTCTACCGCAACCATAAGGAATATTCGCATGAACTATCCTGATAGTTATCTTGCCTGCATAATTCCTAGCCGTTGTTCTGCGATATTAAAAGGCAATCCCTATCTGGATGAAGTGATTCTCTTTGATGAGAAAGATAAACATCGGGGAGTGTTCGCCAAGCTTAATTTTGTCAATCTTCTTAAAAACAAAGAATTTGATGCTGTTTTTCTGTTACACCGCTCGTTTAGCCGGGCACTCATCTGTCGCTTGGCCGGTATTGTTAACCGCATCGGGCATATTACTAAGAAGCGCGCATTTCTTTTGACTAAGCGGATTGTTCCTCCGAAAGTTGATTCTCTGCATCGTATAGATTATTATCTGGATATAATCAAGAAGGATGGGCTGCGTGTTGTAGACCGGCACCTGGATTTCTTTTTTGCCGTTGAAGATGAAGAAGCTGTTGATAAGTTTTTAATTAAAAATTCAGTTTTCAAGGATAATTTTGTAATCGCGCTTAATCCCGGAGGAAATTGGCTGCCTAAACGCTGGCCTCGGGAATATTGGGCAGAATTGGCGGATAAATTAATTAGTCAGTTAAAAGCGAAAGTAATTGTTACCGGTAGTTCAGCTGATTTATTATTGGTTAATCAGATTAAAGAGAATATGCGGGAGTTACCGTTAGTTGCTTGCGGGGTTTTTAATATAAAGCAACTGGGGGCATTAGCAAAAAAGGTTGACCTTTTTATTACTGCCGATACCGGCCCATTACATATTGCTAATGCTGTGGGCGCTAAAAAAATAATTGCGATATTTGGGCCGACTGCCAAAGAGATTACCGGTCCGTATCCGCCTACGAATGTGATTATTTTACAAAAAAATACAGGGTGTTTGATACCCTGCTATAAGGTTGATTGTCAGGATAACCGTTGTATGAAGGCAGTTACTCCTGATGATGTTTTTGCTGAAGCCAGAAAAGTAATAAAAAAATGAAGATTCTTTTTGTAACCTTAAGCAATATTGGGGATTGTATTTTGACTCTTCCGGTTTTAGATGTTTTGCGGGAAAAATACCCGCAGGCAAAAATTACCTGTCTTGTGCCGCCCCGGCCTAGCGAGATTTTTGTTAATAATCCGGTAGTTGATAGAGTGGTTGTATTTGATAAGCATGTTAAGTTAAAAGAAAAGATTAATTTATTCCTTTCATTAAATAAGGAAAAATTCGATTTAGTTGTCGATTTGCGGAACAGTTTTTTCGGTGCTTTCCTTGCGGCTAAAAAAAGAACTTCTCCTCTGCGCAGGATTCCTAAAAAGTTCAGGCATATGAAAGACCGGCATTTATTTTGGGCTGAATTTTGTGATTATGTTTTGAAGAATAAATTAAATCGGTCTTTAGTGATTACTTCTGGCGATAGGGATTATATTGCGGGTATGCTTAAGGAGAATAATTTAGCTGATTGTGATAAATTGATCGTGGTTGCTCCTGGTTCACGGAGCCAGTCTAAGTGTTGGGACAAGCAAAATTTTAGCCAGCTCTGCCGTCGGCTAGTTAAGGAAGGTTTTGATTTGGTTTTAGTCGGTGATAAGGCCGATCAGTTTGCTTGTTCGTATGTGCAGAAATCCTGTCCGGAAGCTGTTAACCTTTGCGCTAGAACATCTATAAGCCAGTTGGCTGCTTTATTGAAAAAAGCAAAATTATTATTGACCAATGACAGCGCGGTGATGCACTTAGCAAGCTATTTGGATGTACCGGTTGCAGCAATATTCGGGCCAACCGATGAAGCCAAATACGGTCCATGGTCGAAAAAAAGCGTGGTGATTAAAAAAGATATTTTTTGTCGGCCTTGTCAGAAAGCGCAATGCCGTTTTCAAACTTTAGCTTGTTTGGCGGCAATCAAACCCGATGATGTGTTCTTGCAGATAAAGCCCTTACTTGAGGATAACGGCCAAATAATCCTTGGAAATAATAAGCAGTACCGCAGAATTCTTATCAGCCGTACAGATCGCATGGGGGATGTTCTTTTATCAACTCCGGTTATTCAGGCCCTAAGGGAAAGTTTTCCCCAGGCTTATATTGCGATGATGGTTACTCCTTATGCTCGAGATATCGTCGAAGGTAACCCTTATTTGGATGAAGTTATCCTCTACGATAAAGACGGCAAACATAAAAGCTGGGTAGGGAGCCTTAAATTTGCCGGCAGATTAAAGAAGAAAAAATTTGACTTGGCGATTGTTTTGTATCCTAATAACCGCGTACATTTGATAACTTTTTTAGCCGGGATTAATCAACGTTTGGGTTATGATCGTAATTTTAAATTTTTACTTACAGATCAAATTAAGCACACTAAACAATATGGGGAAAAGCATGAATCCGAGTATGCTTTAGACCTGGTTAGGTATTTAGGGGTTAAGCCTAAAGAAGTTTCGTTGTTTATGCCGATAAAGCAGGAGTCCGAGGAATGGGCTAATGCCTTGTTCAGAGAAGAAGGTATTAAGGGTACGGATAGATTATTAGTTATTCATCCGACTGCAAGCTGTGATTCAAGGATTTGGCCGGCTGAAAGGTATGCGCAAGTTGCTGAAAAGCTTATTCAGAAATATGGTTTTAAAGTTTGTATTGTTTCCGGCGGTAAGGATATTCAAAAAGCCAAAGCGGTGGTTAAAAACATGCGCAGTAAGGTGGTGGACCTAATTGGCAAGACTTCAATTAGCCAGGTGGCTAGCCTGTTAAAGAGATCACAATTGTTTATTTCTACGGATTCCGGGCCCATGCACGTGGCAGTGGCTTTCGGTGTGCCGGTGGTTACGATTTTTGGCCGCAAACAACCAGGGCTTAGCCCGAAGCGCTGGGGGCCGCTGGGTAAACAAAGTAAATATCTTCATAAAGATGTGGGCTGCATTCAGTGCTTGGCGCATAATTGCAAAAAAGAGTTTGCCTGCCTTAAAGCAATCAGCGTTGATGATGTCGTTTTAGCCGTAGAATCAATTTTAAAGTAACTTAAATTTATCTGTTTTGCCTTATTTTTCCGCGTACCGTTTTACTTAAAAACCTGAATAAATCTGCACCTTAAAACAAGCTAATCCGGTTAAGAAAATCAACCGTTGTACGCTGAGTCAGTATTGTTAAAATCTATTTGCTTTAGTGCTAGATTATGCTAAAATTATACCTTCAAGATGATAAATATTAAGAAGATTAAGACCTATTCAATAAATACTCGTTTAAGCAAGGTAAGTAAGGGTGATTTTGCTCTTAAACCTGTTAAAGGCAAGAGTTTTAGTGCCTTTTTGGATTCTTTGCCCAATATTTTAAAAGCCAAAGATTTGGACGCGGTTTCTTCAGATATAGTTTCGGCGGCTAAGAAAAAGAAGGGCGTAATTTTTATGGCCGGAGCCCATGTTATTAAATGCGGGCTTAATCCGGTATTAATTGAATTAATCCAAAAGAAAATAATTACCTGTATTTGTTTGAATGGCGCAGGTATTATTCATGATTTTGAGATAGCTTTCCAGGGTAAAACTTCCGAAGATGTTGCTGAGAACTTAAAGACCGGAAAATTTGGCATGGGCAGAGAGACTGCTGATTTTTTAAATGTTGCTTCGACGAACGGAGTTAAAAAAGGTTTTGGTTTAGGCTATGCTGTAGCTAATGCGATAGCTGCGGAAAATTTACCAAATAAAGATTTAAGCCTGCTTTATAATGCTTATAAACACAAGGTGCCGGTTTGTGTTTTTGTGGGTATTGGAACTGATATAATTCACCAGCATCAATCATTTGATGCCGCCTCTACAGCGTTAGGTTCTTTGCGCGATTTTCATATTCTCGTTGACAATATCCGTTCGATAAATCAAGGCGGGGTAGTTTTAAATTTTGGTTCGGCAGTATTATTGCCGGAAGTATTTTTAAAGGCGCTTAATCTTGCACGTAATTTGGGGAATAAAGTTAAAGATTTTACTACTGCAAATTTTGATATGATTTATCAATACCGGCCAAGCCAGAATGTGGTCAATCGCCCGGTTTTGTCAGGGGGTAAAGGCTATTATATTATTGGCCATCATGAATTAATGCTTCCGCTTTTAGCCCAAAGTGTAATGGAAAAGATCTAAAGGCCTGTAGAAAATAATATTTTAATCGGGTAAGAATAAGAGGATTTTAATCGGTGAAAAATTTAAAAAATATTATTAATAAATTTAATCGAGCTAAGATTTTAGTTGTCGGCGACCTGATTCTTGATGAATATATTCGTGGTACAGTTGAGCGGATTTCTCCTGAAGCTCCGGTTCCCGTGCTTTGGGCCAGCAAGCGTACTTTTGTCCCCGGCGGTACAGCTAATGTTGCCAACAATATCAATTCGTTGGGCGGAAAAGTTACCTTGTTGGGGGTAGCCGGCAATGACGCTAACGCAAAAATTTTATTTAGTGAGTTGGAAAAAAGAAAAATCAGCACCCAGGGTATTTTTATTGAAAAAAACAGGCACACAACTGTAAAAACAAGGATTCTTGCCGGGCATCAGCAGGTGGTTAGGGTTGATTGGGAACATACACATGATTTAACCGGAGAGCTCAACACGAAAATTTTGAAATTTATTGAAAAGAATATTGATTCTTTTGATGCGATTATTATTGAAGATTACGGTAAAGGAGTAATTAATATTGCGTTACTTGAGAAATTAATTTTGCTAGCGCAGCTTTATCATAAAATTATTACTGTTGATCCTAAAGAAGAAAATTTCCGGTATTATCGTGGAGTAACTTCGATTACTCCCAATCGTAAAGAATTAGAGAATGCGGTTAGAAATCTTAAGGTCCAGGATACGGCCAATCGTTTTAAAATGAATACGGATAAATTGTTTACCGATAAAGATGTGGATTTAGCCGCGCGCGAAATTTTAGAGTATCTTAACCTGGATTCTATTCTGTTTACTTTGGGTGAGCAGGGAATGAAGTTGCTGGAAAACAACGGCCATCTGACACACATCCCGACGCAAGCTCAAGAAGTTTTCGATGTATCCGGTGCCGGGGATACTGTCATTAGCACTTTTACTCTGGCTCTTTGTTCGGGGGCCTCAAAATTAGAAGCAGCTTATATTGCGAATTTTGCCGCAGGTATTGTCGTCGGCAAGTCCGGAACGGCAGTTACGGATACTCAGGAACTTTTAGAGAGGATAAAATAAATGGATGTAATCGGAGTTATCCCTGCAAGGTATTCATCGACTAGGTTTGCGGGTAAGGTACTTGCGGATATTATGGGTAAGCCAATGTTGCAGCATGTTTGGGAACGCGCCAGGCAATCACGCATGTTGGATGATTTGATTATCGCCTGTGATGACGAAGCTATCCTTAAAGCGGCAAAAAAATTCGGCGCTCATGCCGTGATGACATCTAAGGAGCATACTTGCGGAACAGACAGGATTAGTGAAGTGGTTAATCCTTTGGATGTTAAAGTTATTATTAATATCCAGGGTGATGAGCCATTAGTTCACCCGATGATGATTAATAGCGTTGCCCGGGCATTATTAGAAGATCCTTCTTTGAATATGGCTACACTGATGAGAAAAATTGAAGATTCAATGCAGGTATTTGATCCGAATGTTGTAAAAGTAGTGGTAGATAAAAATAATTTTGCTTTATATTTTTCGCGTGCCCCTATTCCGTTTCTTGCTCCGAATGCCGATATTGAACAGGTAACTTATTATAAGCATATCGGTCTTTACGGTTATACCAAGGATTTTCTTTTTACTTATAAAAATCTTCCTGCGTCGAATCTTGAGAAAACGGAAAAATTAGAACAGCTGCGCGTTTTATCTGAAGGTTTTAAAATAAAAGTAATTGAAACAACTTTTGATACTGTCGGCGTGGATACGGTGCAGGATTTAGAAAAAGTTAAAGCACAATTGCAGAAGGGGATAAACTGATGCAGCAGGTTAATGTTAAGAATATAAAATTTGGGGATAAATATCCGCTGGTACTTATTGCCGGGCCTTGTGCAATTGAAAGCCAGAGTTCTTGTTTAGCAGCAGCTAAACAGATTAAGGATATCGCCGCCGGCCAAAACGTGCCGTTTATATTTAAGTCTAGTTTTGATAAAGCTAACCGGCTTTCTCATGGTTCTTATCGCGGGCCGGGATTAAAAAAAGGATTAGCAATCTTAAAAAAAGTAAAAAACCAGCTTAAAGTGCCTATTTTAAGTGATGTGCATTGTGCAAAAGATATGTCTGCAGCTGCGCAAGTTTTGGATATTATCCAGATACCGGCTTTTCTCTGCCGCCAGACCGATATTGTGCTCGCGGCTGCTTCAACCGGTAAGGTTGTAAATATTAAAAAAGGGCAATTTCTTGCGCCTTGGGATATTTTGCCGATAATTAAAAAAGTCGAATCTGCAGGCAATAAGCAAATTTTGATTACCGAGAGAGGGGCAAGTTTCGGTTATAATAATCTAGTTACTGATTTTCGTAGTCTAAAAATTATGCGCGATTTTGGTTATCCGGTAATTTATGATGCTACGCATAGCGTGCAACTTCCCGGAGGCAAGGGCAGTTGTTCCGGAGGACAGAGTGAATTCGTTGCCGGACTTTCCCGCGCGGCTGTGGCTTTTGGTTGTGATGGATTATTTTTAGAGGTGCATAATGACCCAAAGAATGCGCCTTGTGATGGAGCTAACATGATTAATTTTAAAGAATTAGAGGATCTGCTCAAGCAGATAAAAAAGATCAGGGCGGCGTTATGAAAATAAATGTGGCTAAACGGGCAAAAGAAGTTTTTGATATTGAAGCTGATGCTATAATCCAGCTTAAAAGCCGGATAGGGAAAAATTTTATTCAGGCGATAGAATTAGTTCTTAAATGTAAAGGCAGGGTGGTAGTCAGCGGTATGGGTAAGACTGGAATTATCGCTCAGAAATTTTCTGCAACTTTAGCTTCTACCGGTACGCCTAGTTTATTTCTGCATACGGCTGAAGCTATCCATGGAGATTTAGGCAAGGTTACCGTTGACGATATCGTAATTATTCTTTCCAATAGTGGCTCAACCGCAGAGATGAAGCAGCTTTTGCCGATACTTAAAAAAATCGGTTCGCCAATAATCTCGCTTACCGGAAATATAAAATCAATTCTTGCTAAGTATAGCGATGTTGTGCTGGATGTTTCAGTAAAAAAAGAAGCTTGCCCGCTAGGTTTGGCTCCTACGGCTTCAACTACTGCTTCGCTGGCTATGGCTGATGCTTTAGCGGTATGCTTGTTGGAATGCAAAGGTTTTAAAGAAAAGGATTTTGCTTTTTTTCATCCGGGAGGAGCTTTGGGCCGCCGGTTGCTTTTGAGTGTTGAGGATATTATGCGCCGAGGGCAGGCCAATGCAATCGTTAGTGAAGATAAAAAAGTTTCGCAAGTTTTATGTGCGATTACCCGGGCTCGCGCCGGATCAGCGATAGTTGTGGATAAAAAAGGAAAAGTGAAAGGGATTTTTACTGACGGGGATTTGCGCAGGCATTTAGAAAGCGATGAAAATTTGCCGAGCCGCCGGATAACCGAAGTAATGACTAAAAATCCTACGGTAGTTAAAAAAGATATGTTGGCTGCTGAGGCAATGCATATTATGCAGTCTAAAAAAATCGATGAAATTCCGGTAGTTGATAATAATTTTCACCCGCTGGGTTTATTGGATGTACAGGATTTACTTAAAGCAGGATTGGTGTAAAAATGGATAAGCTAGCTATTGGCGAAGAATTGTGTGTGCGTTTTAAGAAAATTAAACTTCTCCTCTTGGATGTTGACGGAGTTCTAACCGATGGGAGGATAATTTATGATTCGCAGGGCAGAGATTCAAAATTTTTTGATGTGCATGATGGTTTGGGCGTTTTTGTTTTACATAAATCCGGAATTAAGACGATTTTGATTACAGCTAAAAGTTCAAAAACCATAAAGCCGCGTGCTCGCGATATGCATGTTGCTCAGGTCTTCGCCGATATTTTTCCAAAAACTGTTGTTTTGGGCAAAATTTTGATGAAATACAAAGTTTCATCGGATGAGGTTTGTTTTATTGGCGACGATTTAGTGGACTTAGCGCTGATGCGAAAAATCGGTTTACCGATTGCAGTCGCTAATGCTTCCGCGCCGATTAAAGAAGCAGCTGTTTATGTTACTAGCCATTCCGGCGGACGCGGGGCAGTTAGGGAAGTTGCCGAGTTAATTCTTAAGTCACAGGACAAATGGAAAGATATCTTGCATTTTTATGAAGCATAAAAAAATAGTTTTAGTTTTTACGTTTCTATTCCTTTTATCTTCCATTCTTTTAGCTGAAGAAAACAAAGAAGCAAAAGAGTCTACTCAACAGATTGGAGATTTTTCCCTTTCCGGGTTTGGAGATAAAGGGAAGAAGTCCTGGGATTTAGCCGGAAAATCTGCAGATATTTATAATGATGTAGTCAAGCTTAAAGAAGTAAAAGGCAATCATTATGCACCGAAAGATAGTATTAATTTAACTGCCGATAATGGAGATTTTAACAAAAAAAGCGGCATGGTGCATTTACAGGATAATGTGGTGATTACTACTTCAAGCGGCGCAAAGCTGACTACGGATTCTCTGGATTGGGATCGTAAGCAGCAAATCGTCAGTACTTTAGAAAAAGTTAATTTAAACCGGGCAGATATGAATCTTTCCGGAGTTGGGGCAAAGGGGCAGACTGCCTTAAAACAAGTGGTATTAGAAAAAGATGTCCGATTGGATGTTGCGCCTTTTGATAAACAAAAAAATAAAAAAGAGAAGATTACTATTACCTGTGACGGACCGCTAGATGTGAATTATGAAAAAAATATTGCCATATTTAATAATAATGTTAAAGTAGAAAAATCAGATTTAACTATTTATAGTGATAAGATGCAGGTCTATTTTTCTCCCAAGCAGGAAGAAGGTAAAGTCGTTAAGGAAGATGGCGTTACTTCAAGCTCGATTAATAAAATTGTAGCTTTAGGGAATGTGCGTATCTTGCGTGGTGAGAACACAACTTATAGCCAGGAAGCAATCTATAATGCATTAGATAGAAGAATAACTTTAACCGGTAAGCCACAGATAGTTATTTACCAGACGGAGAATCTGAATGCGACTTTTGGAAACTAAAGGGTTAGCTAAGTCTTACGATGGCCGAGCTGTGGTTAAGGGGGTCGATATAACGGTTAAGCGTGGGGAGATTGTCGGGCTCCTTGGGCCTAACGGTGCAGGCAAAACTACGACTTTTTACATGATTGTCGGTATTGTTCCGCCGAATAACGGAACAATTGTTTTTGATAATCACGACATTACTAATTTGCCGATTCATGAGCGTGCGCGTTTTGGCATAGGCTATCTTGCGCAGGAAGCTTCAATCTTTCGTAAACTTACGGTTGAAGACAATATTACTGCCATTTTAGAGACTTTGCCTTTTTCCCGTGCGGAAAGAAAACGCAGGCTTGCTTCTTTGCTTGAAGAGTTAAACATTGCGCATCTGGCTAAAAATAAGGCTTACACTTTAAGCGGAGGAGAAAGAAGGCGGCTTGAGATTACTCGGGCCTTGGTAACTAATCCTTCTTTTATACTTTTAGATGAACCTTTTAGCGGTATTGATCCGATAGTGGTTAATGAGGCGCAGGAAATTATTAAAGAGTTAAAAGCAAAAGGGCTGGGTATCTTATTGACTGACCACAATGTACGTGAAACTTTAGCTATAACCGACCGGGCGTATTTGATTTCCGGTGGGGAAATTCTTATAGCCGGTACGGCGCATGAACTGATTAACCACCCGCAGGCGCGCCAGGTTTATTTGGGTGAGAAATTTAAAATGTGAGTGAAGCTATAACTAAAAGTAAGCACTTGGCTTCTTAAGATGTTTGGCTGAACTTATCCTTAAGTTCTATAGGTTTTAAATCTTTAAACTTGAGGATTCGGAATAACATTAGAAAGGATAGTAATGAAAACTGAAGTTAAGAAATTGGATAGTTCTAAATGTGAAATTAGTGTGGCGGTAAGCGGGGAGTTGGTTAAAAATAAGTTTGAAACTGTTTTTTCTCAAGTGGCCAAAGATGCTAAAGTTCCCGGTTTCCGCCCGGGTAAAGCGCCAAGAGATGTTTTAGAGAAACATTATGCTTCTCTTGTCCATGAGCAAGTTTTAAAAGAATTGGTTCCGGATGTTTATAATCAGGCAATTGAAGCTGAAAAACTTGATGTAATTGAATTGCCTCAGATAACCGACGTGAAACTTGATCGCAGCAATCTTTCTTTTAAGGCTGTTGTCGAAGTAACCCCTGAGATTGCGGTTAAGAATTATAAGAATCAAAAAATTAACTTTAAAAAAATCGAGGTAACCAGCGAAGAGATAAAAAAACAGATTGATTCGGTTAAGGAATCGCGGAAGGCTGAAACTGTTAATGAGAAATTTTGCCGTTCTCTGGGGTATCCGGATTTAGCGGAGTTTGAGAAAGCAATCGAGAGGCAGATTTTTATCAGCAAAGAGAATCAGGAGCGTCAGCGAATTGAGAATGAGTTGATTGAAAATGTGATGCAGGGTCTAGAGTTTAAGCTGCCTCAAGGCTTGGTTGCCCGGCAGACTCAGGATATGCTTAAGTCAACTAAAATTGATTTAGCCATGAAAGGTATCCCCAGAGATAAAATCGATGAGCAGGATAAATTGCTTTTAGAAAGTATTGAGCCCGAAGCTAAAAAACAAGTTAGGGTGTATTTAGTTTTATCTCAAATTGCTAAAAAAGAGAATATTGCAATTGATGATCATATGCCGCGTAAAGTAATGGAATTTTTATTAAGCGAAGCGGAATGGCAGATAATTTAATAAGGAGGAAAAATATGCCGACGAAAATGCAAACATTTGTTCCTATGGTAATTGAACAGACTCCCCGTGGTTTTGAACGGGCTTACGATATTTATTCCCGGCTCTTAAAAGACCGTATTTTATTTATCGGCACTGCGATTGATGATTATGTAGCAAATTTAATTATTGCCCAGCTGCTTTTTCTGCAGATGGAAGATAAAGACAAAGATATCAATGTTTATGTTAATTCACCAGGTGGTTCAGTGACTGCGGGATTGGCTATATATGATACGATGCAGTTTATTAAGTGTGATATCGCCACTTATTGCGTTGGGCAGGCTGCCAGTATGGGTGCGCTTTTGCTTGCTGCCGGTACAAAAGGGAAGCGGTTTGTGCTCCCTAATTCCCGGGTTATGATTCATCAGCCGTGGGGCGGAGCGCAGGGGCCGGCCTCGGACATATCCATTCAGGCCAAAGAAATTTTAAAACTGCGTGACCGGCTTAATGAAATATTGGCGCATCATACGGGTCAGAATTTAGAGAAAATACAGAAGGATACCGACAGAGATTATTTTATGTCGGCTGAAGAATCTAAAGATTATGGTTTAGTTGATGAGGTAATTTTACCGGAAAATAAAAAGAAATAAAATAATTATATTAATTTAGGGAGAAGAAAATGAGAAAAGAATATTTATTAACACCAGGCCCCACTCCTTTACCGCCTCAGATAAGTTTGGCTATGGCCAGGCCGATTATTCATCATCGTACGCCGCAATTTCAGGCGATTTTAAAAGAAGCCAGTGTTGGATTAAAATGGGTATTTCAAACAGCTAATGATGTCTTCATTATTTCATCTTCAGGGACCGGGGCAATGGAAGCTGCGATAATTAATTTACTTAGTGCTGGTGATACTGCTTTAGTGGTACATGGGGGTAAGTTTGGCGAGAGGTGGTCGGAGATTGCTAAGGCTTACAGCATTAAAGTAGAGATTATTGATGTTGAATGGGGCAAAGCGGTTAGCCCTGAAGAAATAAGGAAAAGATTAAAAGCTAATCCGGAAATAAAAGCGGTGTTTACTACTTTATGCGAAACTTCAACGGGCGTAGATAATGACCTTGCCTCAATTGCCTCAATTGTCAAAGAAACTTCTGCAGTTCTAGTGGTTGATGCTATTAGTGGGCTGGGAGCAGTGGATATTAAGACTGATGTTTGGGGTATTGATGTAGTGATTGCCGGATCGCAAAAAGGATTAATGCTGCCTCCGGGGTTAGGTTTTATTTCGCTTAGCCCTAAGGCTTGGAAATTAGTTGAGGCCTCAAAATCTCCACGCTACTATCTGGATTTGAGAAAAGCCAAGAAGGCCTTGGACAAAAACGATACGCCGTTTACTTCCTCGATTACTTTGATTATTGCTTTAAACGAAGCTTTGAAAATAATGCAAAGCGATGGATTGGAGAATATATTAAAACGCCATAAGACTATGGCTAATGCTACCCGCACGGCAATGAAAGCGCTGGGTTTAGAGTTATTTGCACCAACTGCTGCCTCTGACGGAGTAACGGCGGTTAAAGTGCCGGCAGGGCTTGATGGTGAAAAATTAGTTAAAACTATGCGTGATACTTACGGAGTGACAATCGCCGGAGGGCAGGATGAGTTAAAGGGTAAAGTTTTCCGTATTGCACATATGGGTTTTATTGCCGAGTCTGATATTATTACCGGTTTAGCCTGTTTGGAAAAAGTATTGACTCAACTCGGGTATAAATTTAATTTAGGTTCTGGAGTAAAAGCAGCTGAAGAGGTATTTTTATTATAGCCACATTTCGTGTTGTTAATATTCGACGCTTTAAGTATTGCGCCGGTGCGTGTTGATTAGGCAGCGTAAAATAACTATGCGGGTAAGGAGAGTGAAATGATTAAGGTTTTAGTTAGCGATGCGTTAAGCGAGGAAGGTCTAAAAATATTTAAAGATTGCAAGGAACTTTCCTTTGATGTAAAAACAGATTTGAAGCCTGAGGCTTTAAAAGAAATAATTAAAAATTATGATGCTTTGGTTGTGCGCAGTGCAACTAAAGTTACCAAGGATGTAATTGCTTCTGCTACGAAACTAAAAGTTATCGGCCGAGCTGGCGTGGGTTTGGATAATGTTGACTTGGAAGCTGCCACGCAAAAAGGGATTATTGTCATGAATACTCCGGCCGGAAATACTATTTCTACCGCCGAGCATACTTTTAGTATGATTCTGGCTTTATCCCGGAATATCGCTCAGGCAAATTCTTCGATGAAAAAAGGGGAGTGGAAGCGTTCTAAGTTTATGGGTGTTGAGTCATACAACAAAGTTTTAGGTATTGTCGGATTCGGCCGGATTGGTTCAGAGGTGGCAAAACGCGCATTATCTTTTGGTATGCGGGTTTTAGCTTTTGATCCATTCTTATCCAAGCAGGTAGCTGAGGGAATTGGGGTGGAAATTGCGGAGTTAAAAAAAGTTTTGCAAGAGGCTGACTATATTACAGTGCATACGCCTTTAACTGATGAGACTAGGCATATGATCTCAGATAAAGAGTTTGGAATAATGAAAAAAGGCGTGCGGATTATCAATTGCGCCCGGGGTGGGATTATTGACGAATTGGCTTTAGTCAAAGCGCTTAAAGATGGCAAGGTGGCCGGTGCGGCTATGGACGTTTTTGAAAAAGAACCGCTGGCAGCCGATAGTGAACTTTTAAAGTTTGATAATGTAATTACAACTCCGCATTTAGGTGCTTCTACTGAAGAGGCGCAGGTTAATGTAGCAATTGAGGTTGCTGAGATTGTGCGTGATGCGCTCTTGGGGCGCGGAATTCGCAATGCTGCTAATTATCCATGCTTAGATGCAGAAGTCTGCAAAATTCTTAATCCTTATATTAATTTAGGAGAGAAAATCGGAATGTTTGCCGGGCAGTTAGTCGAAGGCAGGTTTGCTGAGGTAACCATAAGCTATAGTGGGCAAATTACTAAATATAATTTAAGCCCGGTAACTATGGCTTTAGTTAAAGGCCTGCTTACTCCGATATTAAAAGAAACTGTTAATTTTGTTAATGGCGTTTCGCTGCTTAAGGAAAGAGGAATAAAACTTTTAGAATCAAAGTTTGCGCAGGAAGGCGAATTTGTTAACCTTATTCAGTTAGATATTAAGACAGATAAGGAGACTAAATCGATTTTTGGCACGCTCTCTAGCAATAAACAGCCGCGAATTGTTAAGATTGATGATTATTATTTGGAATTGCATCCGGTTGGGCAAATGATTTTTATCCGTAATCTTGATAAGCCGGGGTTAATCGGTAATTTAGGAACCTTGATGGGTAAAAGCGGTATGAATATTGCCGCTATGGCTTTAGGCCGTAATAAACCAGGTGATAAAGCCATTAGTGTCTGGAGTATCGATAATCAGGTAGGTCCGGAAATTCAGGAAAAAATAAGAAAATTGGATAATGTTTTGACGGTAAAAGTAATCAAAATATGAAAAATATTAGAAGCATATTGCTTGTTTTAGTTTTTTTATTTTTAATGAGTAATTTTTTGTACGCTAAAGATATCACTATTGTCTATAGCGGGCAGACCCACGCTATGCTTTATACTTGCAGCTGCCCTATTGAGCGGGACGGCGGGATTGCTCGTCGAGCTTCCTTGATAAAGGAATTAAGAAAAAGCGATCCAAATCTTTTACTTTTAGATTGCGGTAGCTTTTCTGCCGGTGGTTTACTGGATGAATATACTCAAAGTGCCAAGCTGGATATGCAGCGGACACTGGTTAATTTCAAGGCACTGGAGCTTATGCGTTATGATGCCGTA
This sequence comes from Candidatus Omnitrophota bacterium, assembly GCA_041663665.1. GTDB lineage: Bacteria > Omnitrophota > Gorgyraeia > Gygaellales > Profunditerraquicolaceae > UBA6249. The sequence goes on from JBAYMG010000003.1 coordinate 51,463, forward strand.
GGCATTAGCTCTGATGAGTTTAATTTCGGCAAAGAATTTTTTTTAAAAATTTCCCGGACCGCTAATCCTGCTTTCTTAAGCGCTAATCTAGAATCAAGGCAGGTTATTCCCTATGTAATTAAGGATCTAAAAGGTATCAAGGTTGGGTTAGTCGGTTTGACTGGTCTGGCTGTCAGCCAAAAATCAGAAGGCATAAAGATAAGCGAACCTAAAAAAATCTCGGAATTAATCAGCCGTTTAAAACAAGAAGGGGCTCAAGTAATTGTTCTTTTGAGTACGCTGGGTGAGAAAGAAGACTTAAAGTTAATTTCTGAAGTTAAAGGTATTGATATACTTTTTGTCGGGCAAAATCCCTTAAAAGATGAGCCACTGACTAAGGTGGATTCTACTTTTATCTTGCGTCCGTTATGGCAAGGGCGTAAAATTGGTAAATTAACTTTAAAAATTAAAGATGGCCAGCTTACCGATTGTAAAACTGAAGAAATAAAAGTCTCGGAGAGATTTACTGATGACCCTCAGATATTATCAATTCTTCCGCGTTGTTATTCTGATGCTAATTGTAAGAAAGAAGGTTTTGCCGGTAATTGTGCAAATCCCGGTGATTTAAGTGCGCAGTGCGTATTTACCCGGCCAAACGAAATCAGCTTGCGTGTAATTACTGTAAAAGATTGCATTGTTTGTAATGAAGAGCCGGTAATTAATTTATTGAAAAAGAAATTTCCCGGGATAGTTGTGAAATATCTTTATTACCCGGATCTTGCTGTACAGGAATTAATTAAGGGCCTGCCGGTAGAAAGCTTGCCCGTTTATTTATTGGGTCAAGAAATTGAGAAAGAAGATAATTTTTATAGTATAAAGGATGATTTTATATTGGTTAAAGACAGCTATTTGCTTAAGCCTCAACTAAGCGGTTTAGCTTATTTTTTCAAACGGAATAAAAATGAAGGAAGTCTGGATTTATTTTTTAGTATATTTGAAAAAGATGCGGATAAACTCTTAAGCGCTACCGAGGACCTTAAGCCTAATTTGCATTTTTTAATAGTTGAAGATGCGCAAGGTTTTACTGCTAAGCATGGTGCTTTAGAAGTGGAAGAGTGTCTGCGCGGGGCGTGTGTGCAGAAATACTATCCCAAGGTATTCTGGAATTATTTAACCTGCCGATCTAAAAAAATCGATAGTTCTTATTGGGATGATTGCCTTAATGCAGCGCAATTGCCTGAGATTAGAACTTGTGCTAGGGGGCCTGAGGGCATAAAATTGCTTAAAGAAAATATCAGTTTAAGTAAAGAGCTGCAAATTATGTTTGGCCCAACTTATCTTTTGAATAATCAGGAGATTTTTTCTCTTCGGGATGTCCCGAAAAAAGAGGAACTTAAGAAAATAATTAAGAGGTGAATATGGATAAGAAACCAATAATTTATTTGCTGGATGTAACCAATCGGGACGGAGTTCAGACTTCACGGATCTGTCTATCTAAATTACAGAAAACCATGCTTAACTGGTATCTTGATCAGATGGGGGTTTCTCAGTCAGAATTTGGTTTTCCGCTTACCCGCCATGAAACAAATTATTTAAATGCTAATCTGGAACTGGTTAAATTAGGCGGATTTTCCAGAATCAGGCTCAGCGGTTGGCTGCGTGCGACCAAAGATGATGTCAGAACTGCTTTTAAATTGATCCCGGATTTAAAGTATTTAAATCTTTCTATTTCAACCAGTGATCAGATGATTGTGCATAAATTTAAAGGTAAGCTTGATCATCAGTCGATAATTCAGGAAATGCAGGAGGCGGTGCATGTGGCTTTAAAGTTAGGCGCAGAGTCAATTGGGGTAAATGCTGAGGATGCTTCGCGTACCAATCTGGATTATCTGATTGAATTTTCGCTTAAAGCAAAAGAAGCCGGTGCAAATAGGATTCGTTATTGTGATACCTTAGGGTGTGATACCCCTTTTAGTATTTATGAAAGAATTAAATTAGTGGCTGAAGCAGTGGGGTTGCCTATTGAAGTGCATTGTCATAATGATTTAGGCCTGGTAATAGCGAATTCAATTGCCGGAGCAAGAGCGGCAACTGACGCCGGAGTAGATTCGTATATTAATACTTGTGTTAACGGTATGGGGGAGCGGGCAGGAAACGCGGATTTGGTATCAGTTATTCTGGCGCTTAAATACGGTAAAGGAATGTCGGGATATTGCTTGGATGAAAAAGTAAATTTAAAGTTGGCCTGGAAAATTTGTAAATATGCATCTTATGCTTTCGGAGTGCCTATCCCGATTAATCAGCCGGGAGTTGGAGCAAATGCTTTTGCTCATGAATCCGGGATTCATGCTGATGGAGCGCTCAAGGATCGGCGTAATTATGAGCTTTATGATTATGAAGAGCTTGGCCGAGGCGAGCCGGAAATAATTGAGACGGGGAGAAAAATTACTGCCGGAGAATATTCCGGAATCAAAGGTTTCCGCAATGTTTATGAAAAATTAGAAGTAGTTTTTAAAGATGATGCCCAGGCTACGCGCATATTAGAATTAGTCAGGTATGCCAATGTCCACAATCAAAAACCTTTAGTTGACGATGAGTTAAATTTTATTGCCAAATATCCGGATATTGCCCATAAGATATTTACCATGACACCATAAAAAGGAAAAATAATGAATATAGTTTTAGTTGGTATGCAGTGGGGGGATGAGGGGAAAGGGAAAGTAATTGATATTCTTTCTCAAAAAGTAGATTATATCGTGCGTTACCAGGGGGGGAACAATGCCGGACATACGGTAGTTGTGGGAGATAAAGAGTATATTTTTCACCTCATACCTTCAGGCATATTGCATTCCGGTAAAATCTGCTGTATTGGCAATGGCGTAGTGATTGATCCGGAGGTTCTTTTACAAGAGCTGGGCAATTTGCGTAAAAACAATATTGATTTCGGCAAGCGTTTTAAAGTGTCTACTTTGGCGCATTTGATTATGCCTTATCATAAGAATTTAGATCAGTTGCGTGAAACCAGGAGAAAAAATAAAATCGGTACAACCGGCAGGGGGATTGGCCCTTGTTATGCGGATAAGATTAACCGTTGTGGTATCCGGATGATTGATTTATTAAATCCGGAAGTATTTAAAGATAAACTTAAGGATAACTTAAAAGAGAAAAACGAGATTTTCAAAAAAGTTTATCAGCATCCGGGTTTTAGTTTTCAGAAAATATACAGGCAGTATCTCGGGTATGCTAAATTATTCGCCCCGTATATTTGCGATACAGCCGGGCTGCTGAATCGGGCTACCGAAAATAAGGCTGATATTTTATTAGAAGGGGCACAAGGAACATTTTTGGATATTGATTTTGGCACCTATCCATTTGTTACGTCATCTTCGACAACTTCCGGCGGGGCATGTATTGGTTCAGGCATATCCCCGGTAAAAATTAATAAAGTTGTCGGGGTTTGTAAGGCTTACACTACCCGTGTTGGCGAAGGCCCATTTCCTACGGAGTTTGCAGAAGGATTTGGTAATTTTATGCGCGATAAAGGGAATGAATTCGGTTCGACAACCGGCAGGCCGCGCAGATGCGGTTGGTTTGACGGTGTAATCGCCAGGCAATCGGTTATGCTTAATGGGATAAGCGAGCTGGCAATTATGAAATTGGATGTTCTCGATGGATTGGATAAAATAAAGATTTGTACTGCCTATAAGTATAAGGGTAAGATAATTAAGGAATTTCCCTGTGATTTTGAGGTGTTAAGCAGGTCTACTCCGATTTATAAAGAGATGGCAGGTTGGCCGTTAGACCAGGAAAATAAGCCAAGTTCTTTTAAACAGCTGCATCCTAATGCGCAGGCCTATCTTCTAGAGTTACAAAAACTGCTTGGAGTAAAAATAACTATGGTTTCTATCGGCTCCGCCAGAAAAGCTACTATTTTTATCTAAGTACTTGAAGACAAAGTACTTGACTATAAATATCAGGTGTGTTATATTTAATTTTAATAATTTAGCAAAAGTCAAAAGGAGAGGTAAGATGAAGAATAAGTTTTTTAAAATCGCTTTAGCCTTGTTTATTTCTTTTAGTTTAGCCGGATGCACCTTTATTTTCCAAAAAGGCAGGCGTTCGGATCTTCAGAAGATAGATGAATTGAATGCACAGTTGGATGAACTTTCCCGTTCAAAGGGATTATTGGAACAGAAGCTGGGACAGGAGATAAATGACAAACAAATAAAACTTCAGATGATGGAAAAAGGTTTAGTCATTACCGTCGTCGGAGATCTCTTATTTGATTCCGGGAAAACTAAAATTAAGTCTGAGGCTTATCCTTTATTAGACAAAGTTTCCGCTGTGTTAAAAGATAATATGGCACAGTTTAATATCGGTATCGAAGGGCATACTGATAATATTCCGATTAAGGTTTCCGGTTGGAAATCAAATTGGGAACTTTCCACTAGCCGTGCTTTAAGCGTATTACATTATTTAGCCAATGACCAGGGGATTTCTCCTGAGAGGTTATCTGCGATTGGTTACGGTGAATATCGTCCGGTTGCTTCCAATGAAACTAAATCTGGGCGTAAACAGAATCGCAGGGTAGAGATAGTCATACTGCCTAATGTTACTAAAATTAAAGGCGATGCTTCTGAGCCATCGGAATCAAAAGAACTTCAGCCTGAATTAAAAGAACCTCAGGAAAATCTTAAATAAGAAAAGGCTTAAATGTTTGAAAATTTAAAAAGTCGCGTTGTAATAGTCTTAGGGATATTGTTAGTATTATTTTTCTTTTCGACGCTTAGTTCATGTAATAGCGCTATGCGTCAGAAAACGGCTCGTGATAAAGAGATGGCTGCGCGCCTTGTTTTGGAAGAAAAAGTTAATAAGTTTTCCCAGGACCGGGCAGTTCTAGAAGAAAAAGCTAAAGCTAAAGAAAAAGAGGTATCGGAATTAAAAATTACGCTTGAAAATGTAAATAAATCTTTGATCCAGGAGCAGATGGTTAATCAAAGTTTAAAAGATGAGCTGCAAAAGGTAGCTAAGCTTAAAGAAACCTTAGAAAATGATTCGAAGTCCAAGGACGATGGGAAAAAATTTAAAAAATGAAATAAGGAGGGGCAGAAAGTCGCAGGAGAACGTTTTTAGTTAAGGGGAGAGAATCCCCTTTTTTATTGGAGGGAGGTAAGGTGAAAAAAATACTAAAGAATCTGAAGGGGAATCTCAAAAAAATTATTTCTAAGGTAGGTTCTAAAGCTAAAGCCAAGATTAAGAAGGTTGGTACCTCTAGGAAAAAAGTAAATGACCAAATTCAGAATGAAATTCCGAGTTTTCACGAAACCGCTATCGCCAATACAAAATTTTCTCATTCGGAAAATGCTGGTATTAAGCGTGCTATGCCGCAGGAGCTTCCATCTTTTTATGATCAAGATAAAATTGTCCTATTGGTCCGTGATCCTCACTGGCTGCATACCTACTGGGAGTTAAGAACTCAAACCTTTGAAACTGTAAAGAATAAATTGGGTAATGATTTCAATCATTCTAAAAAAGTTTTAAGAGTTTATGACGTTAGCAATATCATGTTTAATGGTTCTAATGCTAACAGCTTTTTTGATATTGTAGTTAACGATTTTGCTAATAGCTGGTATATTGAGACAGCAGGCTCAGGCAGGTCCTGGTGTGTAGATTTAGGTTTAATGCTGTCTGATGGCAGGTTTATTACGATAATTCGCTCGAATGTCGTAACTACCCCTTTAGACGGGCCTTCTTGGGTGACAGATGAGGAATGGATGATTCCTGACGAAATGTTTGCCAGGCTTTATGGAATGGGTTTTGGCCTAGGTAAAACTTCTCCGGTTGGCGGTGCTTGGCAGGAACGCATAAAGCAAGGATTATTCAGTTCAGGATTATCTTCAAGCCCGGTGAAAAAAGAAGTTAAGGAAAGAAGTTTTTGGTTAAAAGTCGACTGCGAGTTAATTGTTTATGGGGCAACCGAGCCGGATGCAAAAGTAACAGTACAAGGCGCACCGATTAAGTTAAGACCGGATGGTACTTTTACCTTACGTTATTATTTGCCTGACGGAAAACAAATAATTCCAGTCAAGGCAGTTTCAGCGGATAATGTCGAAGAACGTACTATTACTCCAATTGTAGTTCGAGAAACCAAATAAAAACTATGCTTAAAGGATACCTCTGTTTAGTTTTACATGGTCATTTGCCGTTTGTGCGCCATCCGGAACATGAAAATTTTCTGGAAGAAGATTGGCTTTATGAAGCAATTACCGAAACCTATGTTCCCTTAATTTCTGTCTACGAAGGGCTTGTTCGTGATGGAATAGATTTCCGCATCACTATGACTTTAAGCCCTACGCTCATTTCCATGCTCGCTGATCCCTTGTTAGAAGAGCGTTACTTAAAGCATATAAATAAACTTATTGAATTATCTCAAAAAGAGATCGAGAGAACCAAGTGGCAGCCGGATTTTAAGAATTTGGCGATAATGTACTTCAATAAATTTGTGCATGCGCGGGATACTTTCTTAAAATATAATTGTAACCTGAGCCTGGCATTTAAGAGATTTCAGGATTTAGGAAAACTGGAGATAATTACCTGTGGTGCTACGCATGGATTTTTTCCGTTGATGGATGTTTGCCGGGATTCGGTGCGTGCACAGGTTAATGTGGCAGCTAATCATTATTATGATACTTTTGGCAGGAGGCCACAGGGTATTTGGCTACCGGAATGCGGGTATTGCCCGGGCCATGATGAGATTCTAAAAAATGCAGGTATTCGTTATTTTTTAACTGATTCTCATGGGCTCCTCCATGGTACACCCCGCCCTAAATACGGAGTATTTGCTCCGGTTTATTGTAAGGGTACCGGGGTGGCTGCGTTTGGGCGTGATTTAGAATCTTCAAAACAGGTTTGGTCTTCTATTGAGGGCTATCCTGGTGATTATAACTATCGGGAATTTTACCGTGATATTGGTTTTGATTTGGAATTTGATTATATTAAGCCCTATATTCATCCTGATGGGGTGCGTATTAATACCGGGATGAAATATTACCGTATTACCGGTACAGACAATCATAAAGAGCCTTATATTCAAGAGCGGGCAAGAGAACGTTCAGCAGAGCATGCCGGTAATTTCATGTTTAACCGTCAGAAACAGGCGCATTATCTTAATGATTTGATGGGTAAGCCTCCGATTATTGTTTCTCCTTATGATGCTGAGCTTTTTGGTCATTGGTGGTATGAGGGCCCGATGTGGCTTGATTTTTTATTTCGTAAAATAGCCTGTGACCAGGATGAAATCCGTATGATTACTCCTTCTGAATATTTAAACCAGAATCCGCGTAATCAGGTCATTACTCCATCGTTATCTAGCTGGGGGTATAAAGGTTATTCGGAGATGTGGCTGCAGGGTACAAATGATTGGATCTATCGTCATTTGCATGTAGCTTCAGAACGGATGAGCGAATTGGCCAAGAATTTCCCGGGAGCTCAGGGGTTATCCCTCCGGGCTTTAAATCAGGCTTTGCGCGAATTATTATTGGCACAGAGTTCGGATTGGGGATTTATCTTGGGTACCGGTACACATACTAGCTATGCGATACGCCGCACTAAAGACCATCTCTTAAGATTTAACAAGATTTACGAAGATGTTAAGTCTAATAATATTGACGAGAGCTGGTTAGCTGATATTGAACATAAAGACAACCTCTTCCCGAATATAGATTACCATCTACATCGGTAATATGCAGAATAATTCCAATATCCCCAAGCATGTGGCTTTCATTCTGGATGGTAACGGCCGTTGGGCAAAAGCCAGAGGCCTGAATCGTACTGCCGGGCATCGTAAGGGTGCGGATCGGGTAAAAGAAATTATTCGTGGTGCAGGTTCATTGGGTATTGAAATAGTAACGTTTTTTGCTTTCTCAACCGAGAATTGGTCTCGGCCAAAAACCGAAGTAAATGTTTTGATGCGTTATTTAGATAGTTTCTTGAGCAAAGAAATTAAACACCTGCAAGAAAATAATGTGCGTTTTTTGTCAATTGGCCGTACTTATCCGGTACCTAAGTATCTCCAAGCCAGGATAAAAAAAACAGAAGAGGAGACGGCAAGCAATACCGGTTTGCTGGTTGTTTTAGCTTTGAATTATGGGGGCCGGCAGGAGATCGTGGATGCGGCAAAGAAATTTGGTAAAGATGTGTTAGCGGGAAAAATCAATCCGGAAAATCTGGATGAGGAAAAATTCCGGGGTTATTTTTATGCTGCTAGTATTCCCGATCCGGATTTACTAATTCGCACCAGCAATCAAATGCGCATTAGTAACTTTTTGCTTTGGCAGCTTTCTTATTCCGAGTTTTATTTTTCGCATAAATATTGGCCGGATTTTGGTATGGATGAGTTAAAAGATGCTATTAAAGAATATCAGAGAAGGGAAAGAAGATTTGGAGGCATAAATGTTAATTAAGAGGATAATCAGTTCTTTCATGCTTATTAGCATTATCTGCAGTGTAATCTTTTTTGATTGGTTATGCGGTTTAGTAGTTACTATTTTTATTATTGGAGGCTTGTATGAATACTTTCTGATGCTTGAAAAGAAAGGGATCAAAATTTATAAATATTTTGGTATTGGCATGGGGGCGGTCATTCCCTTATCGATTATGCTTAGGTTCGAACCGACCAAAAATTGGGAGTTACTTTTTATTGTTTTGGCTTTATTTTTTCTTATCCTTATGCAATTTAAACGCAGGGATAATTCCGGGGTAATTGTCGATATTTCAACTACTCTTTTTGGCATTCTTTATGTTTCCTGGTTTTTTAGTTTTCTTATAAAAATAAGGTATTTGCACGGTGGGCTAGGGTTTTTGGCCAGTTTGTTATTAATTACAAAATTGGGGGATATCGGTGCATTTTTAGTGGGTAGCCGATGGGGCAAGCATCTATTAATATCGCGAATCAGCCCGAATAAAACAGTGGAAGGGGCCTTAGGAAGTTTAGTTTTTAGTATTTTCGGAGCGTTGGCCTGTAAATCGTTTTTGCCATTCAATAATGCCCAACTATTATTAATTGCAATTTGTTTGAATATTTTAGGCCAATTAGGAGATCTTTCAGAGTCTTTACTTAAGAGGGATTGTCAGGTTAAGGATTCAGGGAGGATATTTCCAGGTATGGGCGGAGTATTGGATGAAATTGACAGCTTATTGTTTACCGCCCCGGTATTTTATTTTATCTTAGCTCGATTATAATTATGAAGAAAATTGCGGTTTTAGGTTCAAGCGGTTCTATTGGCCAGAATACTCTGGCGGTTGTCAAGAGCTTAGCTGGAAAATTTAAGGTTGAGGCTTTAAGCGTTAATTCCGATATTGTTAAATTAAAACAACAAATAGACGAATTCCATCCGCGTTTAGTATGCGTAAGAGATAAGCAGAGCGCTTATAAGTTAAAATCTGCCGTTGGTTCAAAAGTAAAAATTTTCTGTGGCGATGAAGGCTTGGCTGAGTTGGTTAAAGATAAGCAGATAGAACAAGTGATGCTTGCTATCTCCGGATCTGCTGCCCTTACGCCGTTGATTAGCGCAATTAAGGCAAGTAAAGACATCGCTTTAGCTAATAAAGAGGCAATAGTTATGGCTGGGCCGATAATTATGCGCTTAGCCGAAAAATATAAGGTTAAGATATTACCGGTTGACAGCGAGCAATCAGCTATCTGGCAGTGCTTAGGCGGATCCAGCCAAGATAATGTCAGGCGGGTATATTTGACTGCTTCCGGAGGCTCGTTGAGAGACTTGCCGAGAAACAAGTTTAAGCAGGTAACTATAGAAAAAGTATTGCAACATCCACGCTGGAAGATGGGCAGGAAGATTACGGTAGATTCAGCGACTTTAATGAACAAGGGGCTTGAACTGCTCGAGGCAATGTTTTTATTTAATTTGAGAGTAGAGAAAATAAGCGTATTGATTCATCCGGAGGCTTTTATTCATTCGATGGTTGAATTTAATGATGGGGTGATTATGGCCCAGCTTTCAATTACAGATATGCGTATACCTATTCAGTATGCCTTATCATATCCGGAACGTCTGTCTAGTCCGCTTTCCGGGATTGATTTTTATCGTTTGAGTAAGCTGCATTTTGCCAAACCGGACTTAAAAAAATTTCCTTGTTTAGGGCTTGCTTATCAGGCGGCTAGAGATTTAGGAACCATGCCGGCGGTATTAAATGCAGCTAATGAAGAAAGCGTTAATCATTTTTTAAATAAGCGAATTAATTTTTTAACCATACCAAAAATAGTGGATAAGGTAATGCGGCGCCATATAAAAAGTGCTAATCCTAGCTTTAAAGATATACTTTCTGCTGATGCTTGGGCCAGAGAGGAAGTTGCGCGCTTTGCGTATTAACCTTAATTAAAGATGATCCCGATAATTATTTTCATTTTAATTTTAAGCTTACTTATTATCGTACACGAATTTGGCCATTTTATTGCTGCGCGTAAAAATGGCGTACGGGTAGAGCAATTTTCATTAGGTTTTGGGCCGCAGATTTTTAAGAAAAAATTTGGTGATACTGAATTTAGTATAAGCCTTATTCCTTTAGGCGGCTATGTTAAGATGTCCGGGGACAGTCAATCAGATTATAAAGGATTAGATTATGAGTATTTTTCAAAATCACCCGGGAAAAGATTCCAGATTATTTTTTTGGGCCCGTTTTTAAATTATCTTCTGGGGTTTTTATTTTTCTGGTTTATTCTTTTTATCGGTTATCCCAGCCTGACCACCAAAGTCGGAGGATTAATTGATGGCTATGGCGCTCAAGAAGCCGGCCTTAAGGTTGGCGATAAGATTATCTCAGTTGGCGGTAAGCAAGTTTATTTCTGGGATGATCTCCAGAGCAGGATACAGGAAAGTAAATCTAATCCCAGCGTAGGAGTCAGTGTTTTGCGCAATAATCAAGAATTAAAATTTAATGTCTTGCTTAAAAATAAAGTTTTTGATGATCAGTCGGGTAAAAAACGTGCTTTAGGAATTATTGGGATTTCTCCTTTTGACGAAATAGTTGAAGTAAAACATGGTTTTTTTGAATCGGCGTATTTGGGCATGCAAAAAACTATTAATTTAACTGTTATAACTTATCAGGGTTTATGGGGTTTGATCAGCGGAAAGATGTCAATGCGTGAATCTATGACCGGGCCGTTAGGGATATTCTTTATTACATCTAAGGCGGCAAAATTAGGATTAATCGCAGTAATGCACTTGATTGCAGTATTAAGCGTAAGTTTAGCAATTTTTAATCTTTTGCCGTTTCCGATTTTAGATGGCGGGCATTTATTTTTATTGGGGCTAGAGAAATTAAGAAAAAAAGCGTTGGGGGTTAAAACGGAAGAGGTAATTGGTAACATTGGTTTTACGCTTTTAATTAGCCTGACAATATTTGTTACTTATAATGATATCTTGCGGCTTTATGGAGATAAGATCAGTAAATTAATTACTAAATAATATGGAAATCAAGCGAAGAAAATCCCGGGTAGTTAAAATTGGCAAGGTTTTAATCGGTGCAGGAAATCCGGTTGCTGTTCAATCGATGGCCAAAACAAAGACTTCCGATATTGATGGTACGGTCGAGCAAATTAAACGTTTGGAATTAGCCGGTTGCCAAATAATTCGCTTGGCGATTAAGGATCAGTCGGATGCTGAAGCCTTAAAACAGATTAAGCCTCAAGTGGCAATTCCTTTGGTTGCGGATATTCATTTCTCTTACCGTTTAGCAATTACTGCGATTGAAAATGGGGTTGATAAAATTAGGTTAAATCCGGGTAATATTGATAATCTTAAGCAGATTGAGATGGTTGTCTGTGCGTTAAAGGCCGCTAAGATTCCTTTGCGTATCGGCCTTAACAGTGGTTCGGTCAAAGATACCGGTCCGAGGAAATCATTAATGACTGATAAGCTAGTCTCTGCCTGCCTGGGTTATGTTAAAATGATTGAGAAATTGAAGTTTAATAATTTGGTAATTTCGCTTAAGGCCAACAATGTTTTGGATACAATCGAAAGTTACCGCAAGATAGCCAGGCTTTGTGATTATCCTTTGCATTTAGGAGTTACTGCTACAGGTGCTCCTTACGGCGGCATCATTAAGTCTAGTGTCGCAATCGGTGCTTTACTACTAGAGGGTATTGGTGATACAATAAGGGTATCGCTTACGGATGATCCGGTTGAAGAGGTAAAAGCAGCCAAATGTATTTTGGAATCTTTGGGCCTGCGGAATCGGGGCATTCAGATAATCAGTTGCCCTACTTGCGGCCGTTGTGAAGTAAACTTGATTAATATAGTTAAAGAGTTAGAAGATAAAATAGCCGTACAAGAACATAAAAGGACAGCGTATCCTTTAAAAGTAGCAGTTATGGGTTGTGTAGTTAATGGCCCGGGGGAAGCCAAAGAAGCAGATTTGGGAATTGCTTTTGGTAGAGACCAGGGGATATTATTTTCAAAAGGAAAGATAGTTAGAAAAGTATTGGCTAAAGATTGTGTGCGTGTTTTATTGCGGGAGCTTAAATTAAACACCTCGCGTTGATATCTAACCGTAGTTAATAAGTGTTTTTCGGTGTGCCTTTATAGGCAAGGAGGCAGGATGCAGCATACATTAAAAAATAGGGTGCGTGAAGATTTTATTGCGAAATACAGTTATATTTTGCAAAAAAGTTCCGGAGACAAAGTCGAGGTGGCAACGGTAGTTAGAAATATCCTGGAGGGGATTTTAAGCCAGCCGCGAGGCTCGCTCAAAGATCAGGATCGGACAAATATTATTAACGAACTGGTTGATGAATTCTCAGGGTTTGGGCCGATTGAGAGATTAATGATGGACCCGGATATTACTGAAATTATGATTAATGGTACACAGAATGTATATATAGAAAAACAAGGGAAGAAGCAGCTAACGGATATTAAGTTTGATAGTGATCAGCAATTGATGTATATCATTCAAAAAATTTTAGCGCCAACCAGAAGGAGGGTTGATGAAGTAGTTCCCTATACGGATGTTTGCCTTCCGGATGGTTCGCGTGTGAATATTATTATCCCTCCCTTAGCTTTAGACGGGCCGACAATAACTATTCGCAAATTCCTTAAAAAAATTGTCAAAGCTGAACATCTTATTGAATTAGGGACTCTGGATAGAAGAATGGCGGATTTTTTGATAGCCTGTATTAAGGGCAAGATTAATATTATATTCGCTGGTGCTACGGGAAGCGGAAAAACTACTACTGTTGGAGTATTCTCCAGCTATATTGATAATGACGAACGTACCATTACTATCGAAGATACAGCTGAGCTGCATTTAGCTCAAGATCATGTTGTCAGGCTCGAGACAAAGCCTTCTAATATTGAAGGAAAGGGCGAGATTACTATCCGGGATATTTTTCGTAATACCTTGCGTATGCGCCCGCAGAGAATTATTTTAGGTGAAATTAGAAGTGCTGAAGCTTTGGATATGCTTCAGGCAATGTGCTCAGGGCATAATGGGGCTCTTTCAGTTATTCATGCTAACACTCCTCAAGAAGTTTTGTACCGTTTGGAGACAATGATTCTTATGTCCGGGGTACCGATAACTTTGGAGGCAATACATCGTCAGATTGCTGAAAGCTTGCATTTAATTATTCAGCAAGATCAACTTGCTGACGGGACGCGTAAAATTACACGTATTACCCAGGTTCATGGATTAAAAAACGGCTGGGTGAATTTGGAAGATATTTTTTTCTACGAGATTAGCAATGTTGTTGAGGGCGGGAAGGTTTATGGCCGTTTCAAAGCTACAGGAATAGAGCCGGCATTTTATCCTCTTTTTGTTAAACGAGGAGTAAACTTGCCCAAAGAAATTTTTAAAAAGGATTAGTATGTTTTGGTCAAAAGTTTTTATTCCGACGTTAAAAGAAACACCTAAAGAGGCAGAGTCAATAAGCCATCAATTGTTGCTGCGTGCAGGTTTTGTGCGGATGCTGATGGCTGGAGCTTATACTTATCTTCCTTTAGGTTTGCGAGTTTTAGAAAAAATTCAGGAAATAATCCGCCAGGAGATGAATGCTTGCGGGGCCAGTGAATTGCTGCTGCCGGCTTTACATCCGCTTGAGCTTTGGCAGAAAACGGGCCGGGATAATGATTTAGGCGAAGTAATGTTGAAACTTAAAGATCGTCGCGGGAGATCTATCTGCCTGGGTCCGACGCATGAAGAAGTAATTACGGATTTAGTAAAAAATAATATTTCTAGTTACCGGCAGTTGCCTCTGGTTTTATACCAAATCCAGACAAAATTCCGCGATGAGATGCGGCCGCGTTTTGGATTAATCCGTGCGTGCGAATTTATTATGAAGGACGCTTACAGTTTTGACCAGGATGAGGTAGGTTTAGATAAAAATTATCAGTTAATGTTTGAGGCCTATAAGCGGATATTTGCCAGGTGTGGTTTAGAGGTTTTAATTACTGAAGCAGATTCTGGTGTTATGGGGGGAAAAGTTTCCCATGAGTTTATGGCCGCAGCTGCACTTGGTGAAGATATAGTTTTGCGTTGTCCGAAATGTAAGTCGGCCAAGGCTTTTAAAGAGAATAATAATTCTTGCCCTAAATGCCAGGCAGAGATGGAGAAAGTTAATACTATTGAAGTCGGGCATATATTTAAACTCGGTTTAAAATATAGCCAGGCAATGCAGGCAAATTTTTCTGATATTTCAGGCCAGCTTAAGCCGGTAGTTATGGGTTGTTATGGAATCGGCGTATCGCGCTTGATTTCTACAATTATTGAACAAAATAATGACGCTAATGGAATTATTTGGCCGAAAGAAGTTGCTCCTTTTCAAATTATGATTTTACCTTTGGATGTGACTAATTCCAGGGTGATGGAGGAGTCAATGTATCTTTACCGGCAGATCAATAATGCTGGTTTTTCAGTGCTTTTGGATGATCGCGATGAGCGGGCTGGCGTAAAATTCAAGGATGCTGAGCTCATTGGCATACCTTTGAGTATTGTTGTTGGTAAAAAAAATATTGAAGAAAATAATATAGAATTGAGAATCCGCAAGGATAAAGTAACTAAGCTTGTACCCAAAGAAGAATTAATCGAATTTGTTACCAAATTTAGTTCATAAATATTGAAAATAAATGGCTATGGATAATCATTTACAAACTGCTAAAGATGACATTATAAGGAAGCTTGCTTTGCGCGAAGATGAGTTTAAGTCCAGCCTCGCTCAAGGCGATCGTCTTGGTTTTCAGCGCATGATCGAAGCTGCTTTTAGGTCTGTGGTTAGAGAAAACAGGATTTCTTTTAATCGGGAAGAGCAGGATGAAGTTTTAAGTGAAGTCATAACTTATTTTATAGGATTTGGCCCAATTGAGATTTTACTTAAAGATCCGGATGTTACTGAAATCATGATCAACGGGCCAAGCCAAGTGTACGTTGAGCGTAAAGGGAATTTAGAATTAACGGATATCACTTTTGAAAATGAAGCTCAGGTTGCGCATATTATTGAAAAGATAATTTCGCCTATGGGTAGAAGGATTTCTGAGTTTGAGCCTTTTGTTGATGCTAGGCTTAAGGATGGTTCGCGGGTTAATATTGTCAGGTCTCCGGTCTCCAGGATTGGCCCGGTTCTGACTATTAGAAAATTTTCTTACCGTGTTTTACGTGCCGAGGATCTTATTAAGCTTGGAAGCCTTACTTCTTTAGCTGCGCAATTTCTCAAAGCTTGTGTAATAGCTAGGATAAATATAATAATAGCCGGAGGTGCCGGAACAGGCAAGACTACTCTTTTGAATGCTTTGATCGATTTTATTCCGGAGAATGAAAGGCTGATTACTATTGAAGATACCCGGGAGTTAATTGTTTCAAGGAAACATGTCGTTCCAATGGAGACCAGGCCTTTTAATATCGAAGGCAAGGGTGAGATTAGTATAAGAGATTTATTTAAGAATGCTTTACATATGCGTCCGGATAGAGTCATTGCCGGTGAAGTCAGGGGGGATGAAGTATTAGATATGATCCAGGCGATGAATTCCGGCCATGAAGGTTCAATGACTACTTTGCATGCCAGTTCGCCGGTAGAGGCTCTAGATCGCCTTGAGATTTTAACTTTAATGGGCAGCAGTAATAATATATCAAGTGAAGTAGCCCGGAGGCAGATTGTTGGTGCAGTGGATATGGTTGTTTACTTAACTAGATTTCCGGACGGTTCAAGAAGAGTTACTCAAATTAGTGAAGTGGCGAAATCCAAAGAATATTCTGTGCAGGATATTTTTGTTTATGATGATAATTCTAAAGCCCTTAAAGCTACAAATATTAAGCCTCACTTTGCTAATAAGCTAAAGAAGTCAGCTAATTATGTAATGCAAGATTAGAACAGAGGAACGGTTTTGGATAAAGAAGAGTTAGTGTTTAAGCTAAATGAGTTGATCAATGCCTGCCTTATTGATAATGGTAGTGAGTTGATTGATTTAATTTGCAGGTTTGAAGGTAAAAATTTAATTATTAAGATTTTTGCGGATAAGCTGGAAGGCAAGATAACTTTAGGAGAATGTGCTTTGCTTAACCGTAAAATTAAACAGGCACTGGAAGAGAAGAATCTGATTGTGGTTGATTATATTTTGGAAGTTTCTTCTCCCGGGTTAGATCGCGTTCTTAAAACCGAAAAGGATTTTGCGCACTGTTTAAATCAAGAGGCTGTATTTTATTTAAATGATTTGGTCTTGGGGAAGCTTCAATGGCAGGGGATAATTAACAGAGTAGGCAGTCAAAGCGTTTTTATTTCTAATTTGCAAGAAGTTTTAGAAATCCCATTAATAAAAATAAATAAGGCACAATTAATAATACAAAAATAACTGGTAGGCACCTCGCGCTAAATGGAATTGCGCAGTGTTCTCCACGCGGAGGAAGAAAAAAATGAGTCAGGAATTATTAGCGATTATTGAGCAGATTGAACGTGAAAAAGGGATTAAAAAGGAAATTATGCTTGAAGCAGTTGAAACCGCTATGCTTAGCGCTGCGAAGAGAGTGATTGATTTAAAGCCCGATGAAGAGTTTAAGGTCCAGATTGACCGGGAAACCGGGGAAATCCATGCCTTTCGTAACAATGAACCGTTTACAAATATTGATTTTGGCCGTATTGCGGCATCTACTGCCCGTCAGGTAATTATTCAAAAGATGCGCGAAGCAGAGAAAGATGTAGTTTACGGGGAATTTCAGAGCCGGGTTGGAGAAATTGTTAGTGGTACAGTTTATCGTTTTGAAAAAGGGAATGTCATAGTAGACCTTTTGGGTAAAGCTGAAGGAGTTTTGCTTAAGCGCGAACAATCGCCTAAAGAAGAATTTAAGCAGGGCCAGCGTATCCGTGCATATGTGGTCGAGGTTAAGAAAGATATTAAAGGTTTGCAAATTATTTTATCACGCGCTCATCCTAATTTGGTTAAAGAGTTGTTTGAGTTAGAGGTTCCTGAAATTTATGAGGGCATTGTAGAAATTAGAGGTATAACCCGCCAGGCAGGTGAGCGTACTAAAATTTCAGTCTATTCAAAGAATGAAAAAGTTGATGCGGTGGGTGCTTGTGTTGGTATGCGGGGTAACCGGGTAAGGAATATCGTTAACGAGCTGCAGGGAGAAAAAATTGATATAGTGCGTTTTAATGATGATGTGCGTGAATATATTAAAGCCGCACTTTCTCCGGCGAAGATTTCAGAGATAAAATTAGACAGGGAAAAAAACAAGGCTGAAGTTATTGTTGATGATGATCAGCTTTCTTTAAGTATTGGTAAACATGGGCAGAATGTCCGCTTGGCTTCCCGGCTGGTTGGCTGGGAGTTGGATATACGCACTAAAAGTATGATTGCCGCCGAAGCGTTAAGCGGAGAAAAAAAAGAGGTTGCTGCATCTGAACCAGATGCAGAAGTTAAGTTAGATGGATCCAAGGTAAAGAAAGTCAAAAAAGTAATTAAAAAGGAAACGAAAAAAGTAATTAAAAAGGAAGCTAAAAAAGGTGAATCTTCCCTAGAAGACCTTTCCGGGGTTGGATCGAAAATTATTGAAAGTTTGAAAGAAGCGGGAATTAAAAGTATAAACGATATAATTCAAGCTCAAGCAGAAGGGTTGATTGCCATTAAAGGCATTGGTGAAAAGAAGGCAGAAAAAATTATTGCGGAAGCAAAAAAATTAATATAATTTTGTAATTTAAGACGGAGAAGCCATGCAAAAGGTGAAAAAAGAGAAAACAGCTGTAAAGAAAATAGTTAAGCCTAAAGAGAAACTAAAGGTTAAAACTAAAAAAGCTTCTGCTGGAGCCAGCGTCTTAAAATCTAAAACTTCGGTTAAGTTACTTAAGCCAAAGGCGGAGTTAATAGTCAAAGTAAAGAAGGAAGCTAAGCCGGTAACTAAACATGAGCCAAAGGTAGAAAATAAACCTGAGGTTAAGAAGCACGGGTTTAAGCTTGAAGTCAAGCCGGAAGTTAAGGTGGAAATTAAACCTGTGGTTAAAGAAGAAGTTAAATCTGAAGTCAGGCCGGAAATTAAGGTAGAAGCTAGAGTGGAAGTCAAGCCGGAAGTTAAGCCTGTAGTTAAAGCTGTGCATAAGCCAATAGTTCAGTCTCCAGTTGAGGATAAGCCTGTGGTTTTGGCTAAAGGAAGTCAAGCTGCTGTTCTGCAACCTGAAATTGTCTTACCCGTTGTTCCAATCGTTCTCTCAGGTAAAGAAATTGAGCTTGAGCTTCCGATTACCGTAAAAGATTTGGCAATAAAATTACAAGAAAAGTCATCAGTACTCATTAAGAATCTTATGGGTATGGGGGTTATGCTGGGTATTAATCAGATTTTGGATGAAGCTGCTCTGAATAAGGTGTGTTTAAAATATAATCTTCGGGTTAAAAAAGCTCCCGGTGTCGAAGAAATAGCATTAGAAGAGCACAAGAAAATCGATACCTTTGAAAAACTTAAAAACCGTTCACCGATTGTTACTTTTATGGGGCATGTTGACCATGGTAAGACCTCTTTACTAGATGCAATACGTAAAACTAAAGTTACTGAGGGAGAGCATGGAGGGATTACCCAGCATATCGGTGCTTATCGGGTTAGCTTTGCACAGGGTGAAATTACATTTCTAGATACACCTGGCCATGAGGCATTTACGGCTATGCGTGCTAGAGGCGCACGAATAACTGACATCGTAGTTTTAGTAGTAGCTGCTGATGATGGGATTATGCCGCAGACTCAAGAAGCGATTGACCATGCCCGGGCAGCCGGCGTAACCATTATAGTCGCGATAAATAAAATTGATAAAACCGGGGTAAATATTGATACAGTTAAAAAACAATTATCGCAAGCAGGATTGGCTGCTGAAGATTGGGGTGGTAAAACTATTACCGTACCTGTTTCTGCTAAAACTGGCCAGGGAATTGATGTTTTGCTTGAAATGATTTTACTCCAGGCAGAAATGCTGGAGTTAAAGGCAAATCCTGATCGGTTGGCCAGAGGAGTGGTTATTGAATCGAGGATGGCTAAGGGAAGGGGCCCGGTATCTACGCTGCTTGTGCAGAATGGTACATTAACTCTTAACCAAAATATAATTGTAGGTAATTTGTATGGGAAGATTCGGGCGATGTTTAATGACCTGGGGCAAGGAGTGACGTCGGTTGGTCCGGCAACTCCGGTTGAGGTTTTGGGAATAAATGGTATTTCTAATGTGGGCGAGCAGTTTTTTGTGATTGAAGATGAAAAACAAGCTAAGAATTTAATTCAAGCCCGCGTAGAAAAAGATAAACAGCAGCAGATAAAAGAAGTTAAGAGAGTAAGCTTGGAAGAGTTGCATGCTCAAATTGCAGCCGGCGAGATTAAAGAGTTAAAATTAATTATTAAGGCCGATGTCCAGGGCTCATTGGAAGCAATTAAGGATACTATCGATAAGTTGAATGTTTCTGAAATCAAGGTAAATATAATTCACATGGGCGCAGGGAATATTAATACTTCGGATGCAGTCTTGGCTATGGCTTCCGATGCATTGATTTTAGGGTTTAATGTCCTTGTTGATGAACCGGCTAAAGAGTTAGTTTCCAAAGAAGGCATCGATGTAAAAACATATAGTATTATTTATGAACTGGCCAATGATATAAAAGCGGCTGTAGAGGGGATGCTCGAGCCGGAATTAAAGAAGATATTCTTAGGTAAAGCCGAAGTAAGAAAGATGTTCAAGCTTTCTCGGTCAGGCTTGATTGCCGGTTGCATAATAACTAAAGGTAAAATTCACCGTAATTGCATGGTTATAGTTATGCGTAATGGCGCGAAAGCTTTTGAAGGCAAGCTTTCAAGTTTAAAACGCTTTAAGGATGATGTGCGTGAAGTTGGTGAGGGATTTGAGTGCGGTATAGCCATCGGAGGTTTTGATCAGCTGATGGAAGGGGATACTATTGAAGCTTATGATGTGCAAAAAATAGCTAGAAAGCTATAATCTTTAAGTTTCGGGTTTAGTTTATATTTAGGATAAAATATGCATAGAAAACGAATATTGAGTGGTATGCGGCCTACGGGAAAGCTGCATTTAGGCCATTTAGTTGGGGCTTTATCTAATTGGGTAAAGCTTCAGGATGAATATGACTGTTATTTTATGGTTGCCGATTGGCATGCCCTGATGTCAGAGTATGAAAATCCCGTAAACCTTAAAGAAAACATATTGGATAATGTTGTTGATTGGCTTGCTTGTGGTGTTGATCCTAAAAAATCAAATATTTTTATTCAATCGCAGGTACCGGAACATTTGGAACTTTATTTTATCCTTTCTTTAGTTACTCCATTAGGGCTTCTTGAGCGATGCCCTACTTATAAAGAGCAATTACGTGAAGTATCAAATCGTGACTTAAGTACTTATGCTTTTTTGGGCTATCCGGTTTTACAAGCCGCCGATATTTTGCTTTATAAAGCAGATACTGTGCCGGTTGGCCAGGACCAATTGCCGCATTTGGAACTGGCTCGTCAGATTGTGCGTAAATTTAATCATCTTTATAAGACTGATTGTTTAATTGAGCCAGAGGCTTTGCTTACTAAAAATATGCGTCTTTTAGGTTTAGACGGCCGGAAGATGAGCAAGAGCTATAATAATTATATAGGTTTATCTGATGATCCAGAGATTATTCGTAAAAAAGTGCAAAGTATGTTTACCGACCCTAAGCGTATTCGGTTAACGGACTGTGGGCATCCTGATGGGTGTAATGTTTTTAGTTATTATGCGGTCTTTTTTCCTCAAATGGAAAAAGAAGCTCAAGCGCGTTGTTCTAAATCTGAGATTGGTTGTACGGAATGCAAAAAAGAACTAGCGGCTAAATTAATTGATTTATTGTCTCCGATTCAGGAGAAAAGGCAGGAGCTATTGAAAGACAAAAAATATATTCAAGAGATACTATCTATCGGCCAGGCTAAAGCTTTAGAGTCGGCTAAAAAAACAATTGCTCAGGTAAGGCAACTGCTTAAATTTTAATATGAATTATAAAATACGCTTAGATATGTTTGAGGGCCCGCTAGATTTATTATTGTATCTAGTGAAAAAAGATCATTTGAATATTTATGATATTCCTATTGCTCAAGTTACGCATCAATATTTAGAGTATATTAATTTTATGCAGCTTTTAGACTTGAATGTAGTCGGTGAATTTTTGGTAATGGCCTCAACGCTTATGCAAATAAAGTCAAAGATGCTTCTTCCGGCTGAAGAATTGGCCGCTTTAGCCGAGGAAGAGGATCCGCGCGCTGAATTAGTAAAGAAACTTTTAGAATATGAAAAGTTTAAACAAATTGCCGAAAATTTAAGAGCTAGAGAAACTAGCCAGCAGGAAGTTTTTAAGCGGCCAAAAGCTGAGATGCCTCAAGGGTTGGATAAGGAGAATAAAGAAGATACTTATTTTGAGGCAAGTATATTTGATTTAATCAGTGCATTCTCCCGGGCCCTCAAAGATGTGCCCAGGGAAGTTTTTTATGAAGTAGTTAAAGATCAGTTTACGGTTGAGCAAAAAGTGCATGATATTCTGCACTTATTATTAGTTCAATCGGAAATTAAACTTTCGGAATTATTTGTTAAAACAAAAAGTAAGTTGGAGATAATCGTAATTTTCCTTGCCATCTTAGAGCTGGCTAAGATGAAAGAGATAATTGCTCGTCAGAATGTAGAGTTTGAAGAAATTATTATATCCAGAAATAAAGAAAATATTATCCCCTATGAGCGAAGAGACCAGGCGCACCCTGCTGAAAGCTAATCCGATTACTGCGGATGTTAAGGAATCTGAAGAAGATGTTGTTCTGAATATTTCCTTAAGGCCTAAGAAATTCAGCGAATTTGTCGGGCACAAAGATGTTGTCGATAACTTAAAAATAGCCATCCAGGCAGCTAGCCAGAGAAATGAACCATTGGAACATGTGCTTTTAAGCGGGCCTCCGGGTTTAGGCAAGACTTCCTTATCGCATATTATTGCTCATGAAATGGCGGCAAAAATTACGGCAACCAGCGGACCGGCAATTGAACGGGCCGGGGACTTAATCGGTATTTTGACTAACCTGGAAAAAGGCGACATTCTTTTTATTGACGAGATACATCGAATGTCGAAAGTAGTTGAAGAGTTTTTGTATCCGGCAATGGAAAGTTTTCAAATCGATTTCATCATCGATAAAGGCCCGTATGCCAAAACAATCAAGTTTAATCTTAAGCCTTTTACTTTAATCGGGGCAACTACGCGTACCGGCTTATTGGCCGCCCCGCTTCGGGGAAGATTCGGAATATTTTATAACCTTGATTTCTATAAAATCGAAGAGTTAGCTAAAATTATTAAAAATTCAAGCCAGCTGCTTGGTGTACAAATTGACGATCCGGCAGCCATTGAAATTGCCAATCGGGCCCGGGGTACTCCGAGAATTGCCAATCGGCTTTTACGCCGAGTGCGTGATTATGCCCAGGTAAAAAAGATTGAAAAAGTTGATCAGCTGTCAGCTTCTAAGATTCTTGATGAGTTGGGCATAGACCAGGCAGGTTTCGATGATTTGGACCGTAAGGTTTTAAAATTAATCCTTGAGTCATTTGACGGTGGCCCGGTGGGCATTGAATCTTTAGCTGCCAGCCTAAATGAGGAAGTTGATACTATTGCCGATACGGTTGAGCCGTATCTTTTAAAGGCCGGATATCTGAAACGTACCTCTCGGGGAAGAATTGCTACAAAAAAAACATTTGAACATTTTGGTTTAAAGTTTAACAAAGAGTCGCAGGAAGAGATTTTTTAGCTGTTTTAAGACGATGGATATTTTGCTGCATATTTGCTGTGGCCCGTGTTTAATTCATCCATTTAGAATTTTGAAAGAAAAGAAATTCAAGATTCATGGATTTTATTATAATCCTAATATTTACCCGTTTGAAGAATACGTTAAACGCAAAGAGGGCCTAGAGTCTCTAAGGGGTGTTTTAGATTTTAAAGTAGAGTATCCGGAGTATGAGCAGTCCGATTATTTTCAGGCGATTGTTAATCATGAAAGTTCACCTGAGAGATGTACAATTTGTTGGCTTCTGCGCCTTAAGAAAACGGCCCAACAGGCTAAAACCTTAGGATTTAAAGTATTTAGTACGACATTATTGGTTAGCCCTTATCAAAATCAAGAGCTGCTTAAGCAATGCGGTTATCAGGCGGCTAGAGAAACAGGTGTAGAATTTTATTATGAAGATTTTCGGGTTGGTTTTAAGCAGGCGCAGATAGAAGCTAAAGCTCGGGGTATTTATCGGCAGAAATATTGCGGTTGTAAAATCTCAATGAGGCCGCAACTTGTGGAGCGTAAGCAAGTATAAGTTACAGGCTGAATTGATCCTGTGTTTTTTTTAGCAGGATCAGGACAAGGAAAATATGAAACGTAGAATATTAATTCTTTTATTGGGCTATTTATTCAGTTTTAATTTATTATTTGCTGAAGATAGTTTACCTCTTACTAAAGATACTCTTCAAAAAGGCGTCTGGGTGTCGGTGTTCACAGCCAAGAAAGTACTTTATTCTAAAGAGGGGGTGCATAATTTGATTGCTCGGTGCAAGCAGGCAAAGGTAAATGAAATTTATCTGCAAATTTTTCAATCCGGCAATGCTTATTATGATTCCAAAATTTGTGATCGATCAAAATATGACCAGATGATTAAGTCTGCCGGCTTAGACACTCTGGATTTATTGCTTAGAGAAGCCCAGGAAAATAATATCAGTGTTTTTGTCTGGATAAATGTTTTAAGTTTAGGAAATAATTATAAAGCAAATATTTTAACTAAATATGGTAATTCTATTTTGACTCGCGATCAATATCAGCGGCCTTCAAAAACCTCAGCGAACATGGAAATCGATAAGTACTACTTAAGAGAGGATATGATATTTTTGGAGCCTGGTGACCCCCGGGTAGAAGAATATATTTTGACAATTATTAATGAAATTATCAACCGCTATCCGTTAATTAGCGGGGTGCATTTAGATTATGTGCGTTATCCATCCCCGGTTCCGTTTGTTCCCGGGACCAGATTTAATAAATTTGGCTTAACTTATGGTTATGGGGTAAGGAATGTTGAACGTTTTAAAGATAAAACCGGGTTAAACAGCCTAGAGACATTAAATAATGAAGATGAGTATTTGGCTTGGGATAACTGGAAGCGCCAACAGCTTACAGACTTAGTGCGTAAGATTTCCGGTTTAGTTAAGGTTAAGTCTCCGGGCCTTTTAGTTTCCTGTGCAGTTATTTCTTTAGCTGAACGTGCATACAGTAATGCCTTTCAGGACTGGTCGGCATGGTTGGAAGATGGCATTATTGATTATGTCGTTTTGATGGCTTATACTAAGGATAATCAATTCGCCAAGGAAATTGTTAAATCTGCCCTTGGCCACCGGGGTAAAGGTAAAATTTATATCGGTATTGGGGCATTTTTAATGAAAAACAATCCGGATTTGTTCTTCAATCAATACCGCATGGTTTCTGAGCTGTCTCCTGACGGGATAGTGATTTTTTCCATTGACGATTTAACCGATCAATTAATTGATTACCTAAATTAAAATTAGTAATAGAAGTAGTTGGGACGTTTCTATTTATTTTATTATCTAAAATGTTTAAATAAATAGAAACGTCCCCGATTTTCTTATTCGTTATTATTATGCTTATGTTAAAACTTTCAGAATTTGACTATTTACTTCCTAAGGAGCTGATCGCTCAGTATCCTTCACAAAATAGGGAAGATGCCCGCTTATTGGTTGTCAACCGTAAGACCGGTATTTTGAGCCATTTTATTTTTAAAGAGATAAATCAGTTTTTTAGAAAAAATGATTTATTAGTACTTAATGATACTAAAGTCTTGCATTGCCGTTTAATGGGTAAAAAAACTACCGGCGGTAGAGTCGAGATTCTATTAACTCGTAGGATTAATGGTACGACTTTTTCTTGCCTGGTTCAGCCAAGCCGGACAAAGGTTGGTGAAAAATTATTATTTGCCGCCGGTGCAGTTAAGGGGGTTTTAAGCAGCCGCGGGCAGATAAGTTTTAAGCAAGCTGATGCAGATGCAATTTATAGTTTTGGTATTGTGCCGTTGCCTCCTTATATTAAGCGCGATCCGGAAAATTCGGATACATTTAATTATCAAACGGTTTATGCTAAAAATGAAGGCGCGCTTGCTTCTCCGACTGCAGGTTTGCATTTTACTGAAGAATTGCTTAAGGAAATTCAGTTAAAATCAGCTGATCTCGCCTATGTGACTTTGCATGTAGGTTTAGGTACGTTTCGTCCGGTTAAATGTGAAAATATAATCGAACATAAAATGGAGCCGGAATATTTTTCTGTGCCTGATTCAACCGTTACTTTGCTCAACCAGACAAAAGCAAATAACGGCCGGATTATTGCTGTGGGTACGACTAGCCTGCGGGCATTAGAAAGTTATTCTTTGGGGCGCAAAGAGGGTAATACAAATTTATTTGTTTATCCGGGTTATAAGTTTAATCTGGTAGATTGCCTTTTAACTAACTTTCATCTTCCGATGACTACTTTATTTATGCTGGTTTGTGCCTTTGGCGGCAAGGAATTGATGTTAAAAGCATATCAGGAAGCGGTAGAGAAAAAATATAGATTTTATAGTTATGGCGATGCAATGCTGATTGTTTGATTAAAAATGTTTGAACTAATCCATCAAGATAAAAATAGCAAGGCCAGGCTGGGTAAGGTAAGCACTGCTCATGGAGCTTTTGATACTCCGGCTTTTATGACTGTGGGCACGCACGCTACAGTAAAAGGCTTAATGTTTAAAGATATTAAAGAAGCAGGGGCGCAAATTATTTTGTCTAATGCTTATCATGTATTTTTGCGTCCGGGTATGGAAGTAATAAAAAAAGCCGGTGGTTTACATAATTTTATGAGCTGGGATAAGCCGATACTTACCGATAGCGGCGGCTACCAAGTTTTTAGCCTGGCACTTTATTGTAAGATGCACGAGCGGGGTGTTGAATTTCAATCGCATATTGACGGATCAAAACACTTTCTTACTCCCGCTGATGTGATTGAAATTCAGGAAACTTTAGGCTCAGATATTATGATGCCATTAGATGAATGTGTACATTATCCCTGCACTCACGATCAGGCAAAAATAGCCATGGAGCGCACGATTGCTTGGGCTAAGATTTCCAAAGGTGCTAAGCGCAGTGATACCGGAGCGTTATTTGGCATTGTGCAGGGAGCGACTTTTAATGACCTACGTTTAGAGTGCGCAAAACGCCTGGTTGATTTAGATTTCAGCGGTTATTCTATCGGCGGAGTATCGGTGGGTGAGAGTAGTTCTTTAATTTATGATATTCTTGAGTTAACAGCTGCGTATTTGCCGGAAAATAAACCGCGTTATGCTATGGGGATTGGTTATCCCTTTGATATTCTTGAGGCAGTTGATCGGGGGATAGATATGTTTGATTGTGTAATTCCTACGCGTTACGGCCGCAATGGAACTGCGTTTACCAGCTCCGGAAAAGTTATTATACGTAATTCTACTTATTGCGAAGATTTTCGGCCGTTGGATGTAAAATGCGCCTGTTATACTTGTAAGAATTTTTCCCGTGCCTACTTAAGGCATTTGTTTAATGCTAAAGAAACTTTAGGTTTAATTTTACTTAGCCTGCATAATGTATATTTCTTTTTGGATTTAATGCGTAATGTCCGCCAGGCAATCAAGGAAGATAAATTTAACCAATTTAAGCAGATGTTTTTAATGAGTTATAATAATCAAATATGCGCATAGATATAGTTACTATTTTTCCGAAAATGTTTTCTGCTGTGTTGGATGAGTCGATTATTAAACGGGCGCAGCTTAAAGGAAAAGTAAAAATTTTTATTCATGATTTACGTAAATATACGCTAGATAAACATCATAAGGTTGATGACCGTCCGTTCGGCGGGGGCTCAGGTATGCTTATTCAGGTTGAACCGGTTTTTAGGGCAGTTGAAGCAATTAAGAAAAAGGTTAAGGGGCGCAGTAAAGTGATATTGCTCTGCCCTCAAGGAAAAAAATTCAATCAGAATCACGCCAAGAAATTATCTAAGTCCGGTAATTTAATATTTATCTGCGGCCATTATGAAGGAATTGATGAGAGAGTAAGGTTACATTTAGCTAGCGAAGAAATTTCGATTGGAGATTATGTCTTAACCGGCGGTGAGCTTGCAGCTATGGTCTTAGTCGATAGCCTGGTCAGGCTTATTCCCGGAGTGCTGGGAGATAAAAATTCCTTGAATTTTGAGTCATTCGAAGGTAATCTATTAGAATACCCGCAATACAGCAGGCCAGCTAAGTTTAGAAGATGGCCAGTGCCTGAAGTTTTACTTTCAGGGGATCATTATAAAATTAACACCTGGCGAAAGCTAGAAGCGTTAAAACGGACAAGGCTAAAGAGGCCGGATTTATCGAGTTGAAAACAGGCCTTTTTTAAGTAACGTGGAATTTTTCACGGGATTATAAAAAATAGAACCACATAGAAAGGAGCAATAGTAATGAACATAAAATCAATTGAGGCAGGATTTGTTAAGAAAGAAATGCCGGCTTTTAACGTCGGAGATACAGTAAAAGTATTCACCAGGATTCCGGAAGGTCCGGATAAGTTCCGCTTACATCCTTTTGAGGGGGTTGTAATTGCTACTAAGGGTTCAGGAACTAAAACTAACTTTACCGTAAGAAAGGTTTCTTCCGGCGAAGGGGTGGAACGTGTGTTTCCGTTGTATTCTCCGGTAATTGACCGGATTGAAATTATTCGTTCCGGTAAGGTCAGGCGTGCTAAGCTTTATTATTTAAGAGGTAAAATTGGTAAGCATGCAACTAAAATAGAAGGTAAAGAAGAAAAAGCAAATTAGTGTTGCATTACGAAAGAAAGCTAAAAAATAAGGGTTTTGGTTTAGTTATCGGTGTAGATGAAGCCGGTAGGGGCCCGTTAGCCGGACCAGTAGTAGCGGCGGCAGTGTTATTAAGAAATTTTAGTTTTACTAATCGTATTGATGACTCTAAAAAGCTAACTCCCGTAAAAAGAAAAAATGCTTTTTTTGAAATTAAAAGTAAGTCTTTGTACGCGATAACTGCAGTCGGGCATGAACAGATCGATCGAATCAATATTTTACAAGCTACAATTTTAGCTATGCAGAAGTCAATTGCCAAATTGGCTAAACAGTTAAGCCCTTCAGAATTAAAACACGCATTTGTGCTTATTGATGGAAATCTGCATCTTAAATTAAGCCTTCCTTATCAGAGCATTGTTGGAGGAGATGGTAAGTCTTTAAGCATTGCTGCTGCGTCCATCTTGGCTAAAGTTCATCGGGATCAAATTATGGATAACTATGACCAAGTCTACCCGGAATTTGGATTTATCCGGCACAAGGGTTATCCGACAAGGTTACATCGGGATGTTTTAAAAAAAATTGGCCCCACCGCTATTCATAGAAAGACTTTTTTAAGGTGCTTAGAAAAAATTTAGAATTTGGCAAGATTGCTGAGAAAGAAGCAGTAGAATTTTTAAAAACAAAAGGATACAATATCCTGAAAGTCAATTATAAAACTAAGCTTGGTGAAATTGACATAATTGGCCAGGATAAAGATACAATCTGTTTTGTGGAGGTTAAGGCCAGGCATTCTCTCGATTTTGGCCAGCCTTGCGAAGCAGTTTCGTTTAAGAAGCAGATGCAAATTTCTAAAGCAGCTGTATATTATCTTAAAATTAATAATCTTATCGAACATTTGGCGCGTTTTGATGTACTTTCGATTTTATATCAAGGTAATGTCGGTGAAATGTCTTTAATAAAAAATGCCTTTGAATTAAGCTCAAGATTTACAATATGAAATATAAAATTCAAAGTATTACTAAGTATTTAAATGATCTTTCCGCAAAACTTCCTGCTCCAGGAGGCGGGTCTGCTGCGGCTTTAAATGCGGCAATGGCCGCCAGTCTGATCAGTATGGTTATTAATTTTACTTTAGGTAAACCTAAATATGCCGCGTTTGAAAGTCAGCTAAAAAATATTTTGATTAAATCTGAAAGGTTAAGATTTAAGCTTTTAGATTTGGTGGATTTGGACGTCGAAGCTTATCAAAGTAAAGATATCCGCAAGGCGATTGATGTTCCGCTTGTGCTTAGCCGTCTAAGTTATCAGGCAGCTAAATTATGCCCCCCGTTGATTAAGAAGGGGAATGTTAATTTAATTAGTGATGTTGCGGTTGCCGTAGTTTTTTTAGAGTCGGCTTTTGTTTGCGCTTGTTTTAACCTGGAGATTAACTTAAAAAATTTTCCGGATATTAAGTTGGCCGGGAAAATTAAAAAAGAATTGAGTCGGAACAGTAAGATGATTAAAAGAATTCGTAAAAATACGGAGGTAGGTTTTGGCAAAGTTATTAGAGGGTAAGCCTTTAGCTGAAAAAATCAAACAAGAGATAAAGCGGCAAGTTCAATCTTTAGGTTTTAAGCCGGTATTGGCTAGTATTATGGTTGGTGAAAATATCGGGGCTAAAGCTTATGTTCGATCGCAGGAAGCAGTTGCTTCAGATTTAGGAATAGGTTATCAATTCCACGAATTAGCGGGGCAGGAGGCTACTGAAGTTAAATTAATCGGTTTGATTGATAAATTGAATTTAGATAATTCGGTTAACGGTATCATTATTCAGATGCCGCTTCCGCAGCAGATAGATTATAAGAAAGTAAGAAAATTTATTTCTCCGGATAAAGACGTCGAAGGTATTAATCCGGTTAATATCGGCCAGGTTATGCTGGGGAAGGCCAAGATTGTTCCTTGTACGGCCAGCGCGGTAATGGAGCTGTTGAATTCTACCGGAATAAATTTATACGGGAAAGAAATAAAAATTGTTGGCTACAGCGAAATTGTGGGTAAGCCTCTGGCGACGCTTTTATTGGAAAGATTTGCTACTGTCAGTATTTGTCATATTGCAACCAATGAGGTGGGGAATTTAGAAAAACATGTGCGTGAAGCTGAGGTACTTATCGTGGCTGTTGGCCAGGCGGGTTTAATTAAAGGTGAATGGATAAAGGAGGGCGCGATTGTTGTTGATGTAGGTATAAGCCGCCTGAACGGTAAAATTGTTGGTGATGTGGAATTTGAATCAGCCGAAAAACGTGCCAGTTATATTACCCCTGTGCCCGGAGGAGTAGGCCCGCTTACTGTAGTTATTCTAATGCGTAATCTAATCGAAGCAGTTAGGCTCCAGCAATAAATAATCTATGACATTCAAAGAAAAAATACAGGCCGGGAAATTTTTAATTACTTCGGAAGTCGGCCCGGATAAAGGAATTCATACCCAGAAATTATTGGCTAATGCTGAACTTATTCGTACCAAAGTAGATGCGATTAATGTTACGGATTTACAGAGTTCAGTAATGCGTTTAGGTTCGCTAGCAGTAAGCTTTTTACTTAAACAAAAAGGTTTTGAGCCGATTTATCAGCTCACCTGCCGCGATCGCAACCGTTTGGCTTTACAGTCGGATTTGCTCTCAGCTGCGGCGTTAGGAATTGAGAATGTCCTGATTGCCACCGGAGATCATCCGAGTATGGGTGATCATCCTCAGGCTAAGCCGGTTTTTGATTTAGATTCAGTTCAGCTTTTGCAGGCGGCAGTGAAATTGCAATCCGGAAACGATCTGAATGGAAATAAATTAGAGGGTGTTGCGCCAAAATTTTGCTTAGGGGCTGTAGTTAATCCCGGGTCAGACTCGCTTGCGTTGCAGATTATGAAGATGGAGAAAAAAATAGCTTCCGGTGCCCAGTTTTTTCAAACCCAAGCGGTCTTTGATTTAAAAACGTTTGATGATTTTGTTTCTAAAATAAGGCAGATTAGGGTTCCGGTTATAGTGGGTATTGTTTTATTGAAATCAGCAGCCATGGCTAATTATATGAATAAAAAAGTGGCAGGAATTTCTGTGCCGGATAGTTTAATTAAAGAAATGGCGAATAGCCAGGATAGTACGGCTACGGCAATCGGTATTGCCAGCCGGTTGATTAAGCAGCTAAAGCCAATGTGCCAGGGAATTCATATTATGTCAATCGGACAGGAAGAGCTGGTCCCTAGGATTTTAGAGGAGAGTGGATTATAAATGGGGAATTTGCCACAGATACGCGGAGCTAGAAAAAAAGGGGTATTTTTATTCAGCTCGGACAGCGATTTTAAAAAATTAGATGATTACCTGATTAATGATACGGTTTGTATTGAAGGCCCGGGTAGGATAGCTGAAAGGCTGGCTAAGTTAATTTATGAAAAATATAAGGTTGGGGTTAAGTTAGTCAGTTTGGATAATTTTTCTGCCGGGTTGCCTGAGAATATTGAAGTAATTAATGGTTCAATAAAGGAAATTGTTGGTGAAGGCAGGGCAGAGGCAGTTAAATTCAAAGATGGCAAGGCAGTTGGTGTATGTTTGGTTATTTTTATTGACCCAGCGATGGTTGATAGCTTTTCAGATGATCCAATAGCCAGTCCGATGGATAAATTACTTATAGATTTGGGAACCAAGGGGACAGAAGGCGTATTAAATCTTACCCGCCAATCTTTAGGCAACGCGATAAGCCAAAAAGGCGCTAATGCTAAAATTGAATTTCCGGGAACTAATTATTATTTTCCCTTGATTAATGCACTTTTGAATATTGAAGTAAAAACGCTTCAGGATTGTCTGGTTGTTTTTAATCAGGCACAGCTTTTGGCTAATAATCAGGCAGCTGTAAGCGGCTTAATGATTAATAGTACCGGTGGTATGTTAAATAAAGGCGTGGCTGCATTAATTTGCGAAGAAATTTTAGCGGCGTTAGCAGTATTAAATCAGGAGCATCCCAAAGAAGGCATAGGTTTTATCCCGGATAATATTCTGCGATCACTGGGGTTGCAATTAGTTGATGGAAGAATTTCCGGGATTGCCGTAATTTTAGGCCCGGCTAAAGATGAAGCTTCGGCAGTTGACTTGATCCGTAATTTTCAATCTAAAGGGATTGTTAGTTTGCTTGCCGGAAATGTTGAGGGTAATACTTTTAGAGAGCAGCTTCGACATCAGGGGGTTGGGTTAGGTTTAGAAAATTACATTGTTCCTTTGGGGGATGATTATCTTTCGGTTATTTACGCTCTTAATTTTGCCATCCGGGCACCTTTGATTTACGGCGGGAATAAATCCGGGCAATGGGAGGCAATTGCTGATTATTTGCGTAACCGTGTTCCGGCGTTTGTCCTTTTACTTGGGCATGTAGATGAGCTTTTAGTTGCTACGGGGTTAGGGGCAATAGCTTTTGGATTACCGATAATTACTGATTTAGAGATTCCTCAACTGGGTAAAATCGATACAACTTTATTTGAAGCATTGGTTGTGGAAAAAGATTATCAGAAATTGCCGGCTAAGTGTATTTTAACTCGTGGAATTAAAGTTAAGATGTCGGAGGTGCCTGTTCCCGTGCCATATGCTGCTGCGTTTGAAGGGGAGCGGGTGCGCAAAGAGCAGTTAGCTGTTGAGTTTGGAGGAAAATCCAGTGCTGCGATTGAATTTTTAAGCGCTAAAGACGAACCGGACGTTGAAGATGGGAAAATTGAATTAGTCGGGCCGGATATCGATCAATTATCTGAAGGTTCTAAATCTTTGCCTTTGGCAATTGCTGTTAGTGTTTTTGGGCGTAAAATGCAAAAAGATTTTGAGCCGATACTGGAGCGCCAGATTCATCGTTTTACTAATTATGCGATGGGCCTGATGCATATGGGCCAACGCGATATGGTTTGGATTAGAATATCAAACGATGCTTTGAATAAGGGTTTTAGGCTTAAACATCTGGGGGTTATTTTGCATGCTATGCTGCATCAGGAATACAATGCTATCGTAGATAAAGTACAGGTTAAGTTTTATACTAATCAGGAAGATGTCCAAAGGTTATCTCTTGAGGCGCAAAAAGCATATGATGAGCGTGACCAGCGTTTGGCAGGCATGACTGACGAAAGTGTTGATACCTTCTATTCCTGTCTATTATGCCAATCTTTTGCTCCGAATCATGTTTGCATTGTCACGCCTGAACGCTTAGGTTTATGCGGTGCATATTCCTGGCTTGATGCTAAAGCTTCTTTTGAGATTACTCCTACCGGGCCAAATCAACCGGTTAATAAGGGCAATCTTTTAGATGCTAGATTAGGGCAATGGGATAAGGTCAATGATTTTGTGCACCAGAAATCCAATCAGACCATTGATGCGGTCAGTATGTATTCACTAATGGATGGGCCGCAATCTTCTTGTGGATGTTTTGAGTGCATTGTCTCGATTGTCCCTGAAACTAACGGGGTAATGGTGGTGCATCGTGATTTCCTGGGTAATACTCCTTCGGGGATGAGTTTTACAACTTTAGCCGGTTCAGTTGGCGGGGGTATACAAACGCCCGGATTTTTAGGTGTGGGTAAATTATATATCTTAAGTAAAAAATTTATTCTAGCTGAAGGCGGGCTATCCAGGGTTGTTTGGATGCCTAAGGAATTAAAAGAGATCCTGGGGGATAAATTAAAGGCAAGGGCTGGTGAAATTGGGCAGCCGGATTTATTAGATAAAATTGCTGATGAGTCAATCGCGACTAATCCTGATGAACTTTTGGTTTTTTTAAACAAGGTATCTCACCCGGCTCTAGTTATGAGGCCAATTATTTAAGTTTTTGATTTTGCAGGCATAAAATTTTGTTTAAGAATTTGGTTAAAATAAATCTTAAGCTGTTTAATTTTTTCTTGACGTGGTTATCTTAAGCGTATATAATAACTTCCAGAAATGAAAAAATATATCCTGCCTAAATTTTTAATTACCCTATTTGCAGTATTATCTGTATTTTGTTTTGTCGATTTGCTTTTTGCAAAACCTCAAAGTGATGAAGAGGTATATACAATGCAAATTCAGGCCCGGGAATATCGTGAAGAGGGGTTAAAATACCAAAATTTAGGTGATTTAATTGAAGCTAAGGGCTGGTATCAGAAAGCCATTACTTTGGACCCTAATTATGCTGTTGCCTATAATGACCTAGGAGTTATTTATGAGGCCGAAGGTTCTCTTGATCAGGCTGAAGATAATTATTTAAAGGCGGTTAAAATCGATCCTGTTTATTCAAGTGCTTATGCCAACCTTGCGCTTTTTTATGAAAATAAACGTAATTTGGATAAAGCAGAATTCTATTGGGCTAAAAGGGCAGGGTTAGGTTCTTTGGATGATCCATGGACACAGAAAGCAGTTAATCGGCTTAAAGATATTCGTTTAGTTTTATATGGCCGTCCATTTAATGACGAGCGTGAAGAAGAAGTTATCGGCCTGACAAAAGATGTGGTAGCAGATAAAGCCACGTTTGATAAAGATGATAAATCTTTGGCGCAAGTCCATTTTCAGAAAGCCAAGCAGAGTTTTAAAGAAGATGATCTGGCTACGGCAATCAAGGAAGCTTTGGATGCGCAGTACTTGGACCAGGATAATAAAGAAATAGAAGTTTTTATTGAAAAAGCAGAACTGAGAGCTTTGTCGCGATAGAAACGTACCGCAAAATATCTTTCCTTATATTGAATTCCTTTATATTTGATTAATGGCTGAAAAAAGTTTATTCTTGATTGATTCCAATGCCTTTTGTTATCGGGCATTTTATGCCTTAAAGGATTTAAGTACATCCTATGGCCAAGAGACAAATGCCATTTATGGATTTGTCAATATTCTAAATAAAATTTTAAAGGAACAGAAGCCGGATTATTTGATTTGTTGTTTTGATGTCTCACGGACAACTTTTCGCACTCAGAAGCTGGAGCAGTATAAAATGCAAAGACGCCCCATGCCTGACGGTTTGGTCAGCCAGATACCTATAATCAAAGAGGTTATCTCGGCATACGGTATACCAATTTTTGAAAAAGAAGGTTTTGAAGCAGACGATATAATTGCTTATTTAGCGCGCAAGGCAGCACTAAAGAAAATTTCTGTCACTATTGCTAGCAGTGATAAGGATATTTTACAATTAGTTAATGATCGTATTTCGGTATTTAATCCCTATAAAGATGGCGGGACGCTTTATAATGTTTCCGGGGTAAAAGAGTACTTTGGAGTTTTTCCTGAGGCAGTTGCAGATATTATTGCGCTTATGGGCGATGATGCAGATAATATCCCGGGGGTTCCCGGAATCGGAGATAAAACCGCCCGAAAGCTGATTACTGAATTTGGTTCATTGGATAAATTGCTAAAAAATATTTCAAAAGTTGAACCTGAAAAGATAAGAGAATTAATCCAAGAGCATCTTGAGCGTATAAAATTAAATAAAGAGTTGGTTGATCTAAATCAAGATGTAGATATGAAGTTTGATTTAAAGAAAGCTAAAGTTACTCCGCCGGATAATGCCCAGCTATCGCGTATTTTCAAAAGATTGGAATTTAAAAAGCTATTAGGCGGGCTTCCGGGCGCTGATGATAAAAACGTTGAAGTTAGTTTATCTTCTCCCGGACAGCCAGAGCTAAGAAGCCTATTAAAGAATACTAAGGAAATTGCTATTTTTGGCTCAGGGGTTAATGATTTGTTATTTGCTCTTGATGGTAAATTATTTAGTGCTGCACCTGTCCAGGAAGATTTTGCTGTAATAATCAGCAATGAAAAAATTAAAAAAACCGGGCATGACCTGAAGAAATTGAAATTCCTTCTTTTTAAGGAGGGAATTATTTTAAATGGTTTAGATTTTGATACGATGATTGCGGCTTATTTACTGAATCCT
This sequence comes from Candidatus Omnitrophota bacterium, assembly GCA_041663665.1. Lineage (GTDB taxonomy): Bacteria > Omnitrophota > Gorgyraeia > Gygaellales > Profunditerraquicolaceae > UBA6249. Next base: position 87,688 of record JBAYMG010000003.1, read on the forward strand.
TCGCGCGCAGGGTATGAGATTACGGATTTGGCTTTAGAAAATTTAAAGCAGTTTATTCGTGAAGATTCGTTAGAAGCTAAGGATGCTTTGGCTTTGATAGTTGAACTAAAGCCCGCGTTAATTACTGCCCTGGAAGAAAAAGGATTATTAAAATTATTTACGGAACTTGAAATGCCCCTGGTAAGCGTTTTAGCACAAATGGAGATTGACGGGATAAAATTAGATCTAAAATTACTAAAAAGTCTTTCGCGCGATTTGGAACAAAGGTTGATTAAATTGATCTTAGGTATTTATGAGTCGGCGCAAACACAGTTTAATATTAATTCGCCTAAACAGCTGGCCCAGGTTTTGTTTGAGAAGCTTAAATTACCGGTAATTAAAAAGACTAAGACCGGATTGTCTACGGATGAAGAGGTGCTCAGGCGCCTGCAAGATAAGCACGCGTTACCGGCTCTTTTATTAGAATACCGTCAATTAACTAAATTAAAAAATACTTATGTTGATGCTTTGCCTAGATTAGTTGATTCTAAAACCGGAAGAGTGCATACTTCTTTTAACCAAACCGGAACTGAAACCGGCCGGCTTAGTTCAAGTAATCCTAATTTACAAAACATTCCGATTAAGACTGATATTGGCAGTAAAATTAGGCAGGCAATTATTGCTTCGGGAGAAAATAATTGTTTATTATCTTGTGATTATTCACAAATTGAATTAAGGGTGCTGGCGCATTTGTCCGAATGCGCTACATTAATTAAGGCCTTTAACGGCGGCCAGGATATACACTGTTTGACTGCTTCTTTAATTAATAATATTCCTGAGCCTGAGGTGAGTAACGATATGCGCGAAATAGCCAAAAGGGTTAACTTTGGTATTATTTATGGCCAAAGCGCATACGGCCTAAGTAAAGATCTAGATATTTCAATCAATCAAGCCCAGGATTTTATTGATGCATATTTTTTGCGCTATCCGGAAGTAAAGGAATATATTGATCTGCAGATTAAAAAAGCAGAAGAGCAGGGGTTCGTGACTACGCTTTTGGGCCGAAGAAGGTATATTCCCGAGATTAATAATAAAAATATCGGCATTCGTCAGTTTGCGCAGCGTCAGGCAGTAAATACACCTATTCAGGGCACGGCTAGTGATTTAATTAAGCTGGCAATGATCAATATATCCGAGCAAATAAAATCTAGGGGCTTGTCGGCTAAAATGATTTTACAGATTCATGATGAATTAGTTTTTGATTTACCTTTGGTTGAGCTAGAACTTCTTAGTGGCTTAGTTAAAGATAAAATGGAAAATGTTATGCAATTAGTCGTGCCGATAAAAGTAGACATTAAAAAAGGCGTTAATTGGTTAGAGATGTTAAGTTTCCCAGCCTCTAAAAAGGCGGCACAATGAAGATAGCTATGCTGGCTTCAGAGGTTGTGCCTTTTGCCAAATCCGGTGGCCTGGCCGATGTGGCTGGTGCGTTACCGTTAGCCCTTGAATACTGCGGGCATGAGGTAATTGTTATTTTACCGAAATATAAATGTATCCTGGATACTAAATTTAAAATTAAAAGATTTTCTGCAGATGTGTCCTATTCGATTATTGGAAAAAATATTAAGGTTTATTTTATAGAAAATAGTGCTTATTTTAATCGCGATGGTTTGTATGGCGATAAGAACGGAGATTACCCGGATAATCTAGATCGGTTTGCATTTTTTTGCCGCCGGAGCATTGACCTATTAAAAGAAATAAATTTTTGCGCGGATATTTTGCATTTACATGATTGGCAAAATTGCTTGGTGCCGGTTTATTTGAAGAGTATATATTCTGATAAAAATTTTTATAAAAAAATGAAATGTGTTTTAACTATTCATAATACCGGTTATCAGGGGATTTTTAATAAAGAAGAGTTCAGCAAGCTTGGTCTTAGCTGGGACCTTTTTGATATTAACGGCCTGGAGTTCTATGGTAAGGTCAATCTGCTGAAGGGTGGAATTATTTTTTCAGATTTTATTAATACTGTCAGCCCTACTTATGCCCGTGAAATTCAAACCGAAGAGTTTGGTTTCGGTTTAGACGGGCTCTTTAGGCGGCGTAAGGATGTTTTAAGCGGGATATTAAATGGGGTGGATTATTCTCTTTGGGATCCGGATATCGATAAATTTATTGCTCAGAATTTTTCTCAAACAGCAGTGGGGAATAAAGTTTCTGATAAGGAAGATTTGCAAAAAACATGCGGTTTGCCTCCGGATAGAAACATTCCCGTTTTAGGGATTGTTTCGCGCTTAGCCCAACAAAAGGGTTTTGATATCCTTGCCGGAAGCTTGGATAAGCTTTGCAAGATGAATTTACAGTTAATAGTTTTAGGAACCGGAGATTTAAAGTACCATCAGATTCTTAAGGGTTTTGCTGATAAATATCCAGATACAATCTCCCTAAATTTGACTTTTAATGATCCTCTGGCACATAAGATTTATGCCGGAAGCGATATTTTTCTTATGCCGTCAAGCTATGAGCCTTGCGGCCTGGGGCAGTTAATCAGCTTGCGTTATGGGACAATACCTTTAGTTTTTAAGACCGGCGGTTTGGCTGATACAATAAGTGCGAAAAACGGTTTTGTTTTTTCGGATTATTCCGAAGAAGAATTGTTGAAAACAGTCAAAAAAGCGCTAACTGCTTTTGAACAAAAATCTAAATGGGGAAATTTAATCGCTAACGCAATGAAATGTAATTTCTCCTGGAAAGTTTCGGCGGATAAATATATTAAGTTATATGCTAAAGCCAAACAAGGTTAAATTTGTTTTAGGGATTACCGGTAATATCGCCTGTGGCAAAAGCACAGTGGCAAATATGTTTAAGACAAAAGATTGCCTGTTGCTTGACGCGGATGTTTTAACGCATAAGCTACTAGCAAGCGATAAGCTGGTTTGTTCGAAGATTGTTAAGAATTTTAGCCCTAGTATTTTAAAGAGAGACAATATTATAGATCGAAAAAAGTTAGGTAAAATTGTTTTTACTGATCCATCTGCGCTAGTTAAACTTAATAGCATTGTTCATCCGTTGTTGATTAAGGAAATTAAGGGACGGATTAAAGATTCCGATAAAAGAATAATAATTTTAGATGCGGCTTTGATTGTCGAAGCTGGCTTAACGAAAATGATTGATAAGTTGATCGTGGTTAAAGTAAAAAATAAGGCTCAACAGGTTTTACGTGCCTCAAGGAGCGGCGGATTCAGTAAGCAGGATATGGTTTTAAGAATTAAATCTCAGATTTCGCAAAACAAAAAGTTAAGTTTTGCGGATTTTATTATAGATAATAGCGGCCAAGTTAGCGAAACCCGGAAACAAGTTTTCGCAATAAGGAGGACCCTTGCCTGCTACGCCGGCAAGGATTTTACCGGACAAAATCAAGGAGGACCCTTGCCTGCTACGCCGGCAAGGATTTAACCGGACAAAATCAAGGAGGACCCTTGCCTGCTACGCCGGCAAGGATTTTACCGGACAAAATCAAGGAGGAAGTTGTGGAAAAGTTAGATATAAAAATTCTTAAAGATACAAAGATTAGCGATTTAAATAAGCTTGCCAAGGAGCTAAATGCAAATGGTACCAGTGGCTTAAAAAAACAAGATCTGATTTTTAAAATACTTCAGGCTCAGGCGGAAAAGGAAGGGTTAATGTTTGGTGAAGGAGTGCTTGAAATTCTCCCTGAGGGTTTTGGTTTTTTAAGAAGCCCTAATTATAACTATCTGCCTTGCCCGGATGATATTTATATTTCTCCGTCTCAAATCAGGAAATTTGAATTACGCACCGGAGATACGGTTAGCGGACAAATTCGTCCTCCCAAGGAAGGAGAGAAATATTTTGCCTTGCTTAAGGTTGAAGCCGTCAATTTTGAGAATCCTGAGGAAGTAAAGGAGAAAGTACTTTTCGACAATCTTACCCCGGTTTATCCCCGAGCTGCTTTTAATATGGAAACTAAGCCGGATGAGGTATCGATGCGCATTATGAGCTTACTTACTCCTATTGGCCGCGGCCAGCGTGGTTTAATCGTTGCTCAACCTTATAGCGGAAAAACTGTTCTGTTGCAGAAGATCGCCAATGCGATTACTACTAATAATCCGGATGTAATTCTTATTGTTTTGCTTATCGATGAGCGTCCGGAGGAAGTTACCGATATGCAGCGTAATGTTAAAGGCGAAGTAATTTCTTCTACTTTTGATGAGCCGCCGGAAAGGCATGTGCAGGTTGCTGAGATTGTTTTAGAGAAAGCCAAGCGTTTAGTTGAACATAAACGTGATGTAGTAGTCCTTTTAGATAGTATTACCCGTTTAGCGCGTGCCTACAACTCAGTGGTGCCGCACAGCGGCAAGGTGCTCTCGGGCGGTATTGATTCCAATGCTTTACAGAAACCAAAAAGATTCTTTGGAGCCGCTCGTGCGGTAGATGAAGGCGGAAGTTTAACTATTATTGCTACGGCTTTAGTTGATACCGGCAGCCGCATGGATGAAGTTATCTTTGAAGAATTTAAAGGCACCGGAAATATGGAGACGCAGTTAGATCGCAACCTCTTTCAGCGCAGAATTTATCCGGCGATTGATATTAAACGTTCCAATACCCGCCATGAGGAGCTTTTAGTTAAACCGGATGTGTTGCAGAAGACATGGATCTTGCGTAAAGTTTTAAATGAGTTAAATAATGTAGAGGCAATGGAGTTATTGATTGAAAAATTAGCTAAGACTAAAAATAATGAAGATTTTTTAAACAGCATGAACCAGAAATAAAAAGGAGAATGAAATGAAAGAAAAAGTACACCCTGATTACAAAGAAAGCACAATTATCTGTGCTTGCGGTGAAACAGTGCATACCCGTTCAACTAAACCCAGTATCCGCGTTGAAATTTGTTCAAAATGCCATCCATTCTTTACTGGAAAGCAGAAACTGGTCGATTCTGCCGGAAGAGTGGATAAGTTTATGAAAAAGTATAACAAAAAATAAGTTAAGATTTAACTTATAGATTGCGAAAACAGAATAAAAGCTGAATGTGTTTATTTGTGTCTTCGTATTCGGTAGTCTTAGAAGAGGGTTTAGAAAATCAAAAAAAGAATAGAACAATTAGAGAGGCTGACCTTACGTTACTCAGAGCTTGAGTATCTTTTAGCTAGCGACGAGCAAATGGCTGACCGGCAGTTATATAACCAGTTAGCTAAAGAGCTTTCGGATATTAAAGATGCCGTATCTTTGTTTGCTGAATATAAAGATTTACTTAAGCAAACAGATGATCTTGAGGTTGTGCTTTTAGAAAAGCATGATAAGGATTTTCTCGAATTGGCTAAAGAGGAATTTAAGAGTTTAGAAATAAAAAAAACCGAGAAGGAATCTCAGTTAAAAAAAATCCTTGCCGGAGAAGATAAGGATGCCGGTCGTAATTGTATCATCGAGATCAGGCAGGGTACCGGGGGAGACGAGGCTGGTTTGTTTGCGGCCGACCTTTACCGGATGTATTCTAAGTATGCGGCAATCAAAAATTGGACAATCGAACTGATGTCTTCCAGTGTTAATGAAGCTGGAGGAATTAAGGAAGTAGTTTTTGGCGTTAAAGGTAAGGATTCTTTTCGTTGTCTTAAATTTGAAAGCGGAGTGCATCGCGTACAGCGGGTGCCAGCTACTGAAGCTCAAGGGAGAATTCATACTTCGACTGCGACGGTTGCGGTATTAGTTGAACCGGAAGAGGTAGACCTGATAATTGAATCCAAAGACTTAAGAATTGATACTTATCGCTCAAGCGGCCCGGGCGGGCAGCATATGCAAAAAACTGACTCGGCAGTCAGGATTACGCATATTCCAAGCGGTACAGTGGTAGCTTGCCAGGATGAACGTTCGCAAATTAAGAACCGGGCTAAGGCAATGAGAGTTTTGCGTGCCAGAATTTTAGAGGAAAAAGTTGAAGCTGAGGCTAAAAAATTGTCGAGCGCAAGAAAAGTGCAAATTGGAACCGGTGACCGTAGTGAAAAAATTCGTACTTATAATTTTCCTGACCGCCGGGTTACCGATCACAGGATAAATTTTACTTCACATCAATTAGAGGCAATTTTTGAAGGGCAATTGGATGAGCTTTTTGAGGCTTTATTAAAAGCAGAATCAGATAAGAAAAATGAATGAGGCGGAATTAGTCTTTAGCTGTGTTTTAAATTGCGATCGGTTATCTTTGTATTTGAACAAGAATATCAGGCTGGATAAAAATAAATCCGTCTTAATCTCTAATATACTAAGACGTAGAATTTCCGGAGAGCCTCTGCAGTATATTTTAGGAAAAACTGAATTTATGGGCTATGAATTTAAAATAGATCGGCGCGCGCTTATTCCCAGGCCTGAGACGGAGATTTTAGTTGGTGCAGTGATTAAAGAATTGGGTTCGCTTGAATTATCTTCAAAAATTTTAGATCTTTGTACGGGTTCCGGATGTATTGCTGTGTCAATAGCTAAAATATTACCGCAATCAACTGTTTGGGCAATTGATTTATCAGTTCAAGCTTTAGCTTTAGCTCGCGAGAATGCCAGCTTGAATGGAGTAGAGGTTAAATTCTTACACAGTGATCTTTTTAGCGTTTTAAAAAATACTCAGGAAAAATTTGATCTGATTGTCAGTAATCCGCCTTATGTTGCAACTTCCCAATTAGCTGGCCTATCGCGCGAAATTGCCTTTGAGCCAGAAGAGGCCTTAGAGGCGGGTATTGATGGATCAGATTTTTACCGGCAGATAATCAGTGAAGCAGGAGTATATTTGAATGATAATGGTTTTTTGGCTTTCGAGGTAGGTATTCATCAGGCTGATTTTGTTAAGGAGATGCTTAGTATAAATTTTAGTGATATAAGAATAATTAAAGATTATAATAATATTCAGCGTGTAGTAATTGCCAAGAAAAGGATGCTTTAAGATGGATAAATTGGTTATTGAGGGTGGAGTAAAATTAAAAGGCGAAGTTACGGTTTCCGGAGCCAAGAATGCAGTACTACCAATATTAGCGGCGACTTTGCTCACTGATGAACCGTGCGTAATTAAAGGTGTGCCTAACTTACGTGATACTAATAGTATGCTTAAAATTTTACGCTCATTGGGTAAGATTGCCGAATTTGATAAGGGCAGGGTCAGTATCTGTGCCGGTAAAGCTACAAATTATATTGCTGAATATAAATTAGTTTCAACTATGCGTGCTTCCTTCTGTGTTTTGGGCCCGCTTTTAGGTAAATTAAAGAAAGCCAAAGTTTCTCTCCCCGGGGGATGTGTTATCGGTGTGCGCCCGGTTGATCTGCATTTAAAAGGTATTAAGGCCTTAGGTGCTGATATTAGTGTTGATGGCGGTTACGTGATAGCTAAGACAAATAAATTGCAGGGTGCTTATGTTTATCTCGGAGGAGTTTACGGTTCTTCAGTTTTAGCTACCGATAATGTTATGATGGCTGCTGTTTTAGCCACTGGTAAAACAGTGATTGAATCTGCGGCTTGTGAACCGGAAGTGGTGGATCTAGCGGAATTTTTAATTAAAATGGGGGCAAAAATTAAAGGCCAGGGTACTCCGGTAATTGAAATTGAAGGGGTTAAGGGTTTACATGGCGCAGTACATTCGATTATCCCTGATCGCATTGAGGCCGGGACATTGATTCTAGCTGCTTTAATTACCGGAGGTGATGTTTTAATTAAAAATGTACAACCTAAACATCTGGGCGCTTTGCTTGATAAATTAACTGAAGCTGGTGCACAGATTACGCGTTACGAACAAGCTCTGCATGTTAAGGGAGGTAAAAAGCTAAAAGCAGTAAACATCACTACGCTTCCTTATCCGGGATTCCCGACTGATATGCAGGCGCAGATGATGAGTTTAATGTCAGTAACCGGCGGAATAAGCGTAATTACTGAGAAAATTTATCCGGACAGGTTTATGCATGTATCTGAGCTTAACCGAATGGGTGCACAAATTCAAAGGGAAGGCCCGCATGCTATTGTTGAGGGGGTTAAAAATTTAAGCGGCGCTCCGGTTATGGCTAGTGATTTACGTGCTTCTGCCGGTTTAGTTTTGGCTGGTTTAGCTGCCCGCGGGAAGACATCCATTTCAAGGATTTATCATTTAGAGCGCGGCTATGAATTCATTGAAAAGAAATTAACGAATTTAGGTGCTAAAGTTTGGAGAGAAAAAGAATGATCTTGATGATTGATAATTATGATTCTTTTACTTATAACCTCGTGCAATATTTTGGAGAACTGGGCCAGCAGGTTAGGGTTTTTCGTAATGACCTGCTGACAATTAAGGATATTAAAAAAATCAATCCGGATAGAATTGTTATTTCTCCCGGGCCAGGCAGGCCGGAAGATGCGGGTATTTCTTGTGAAGTTATCGGCCAATTTTGCGGTAAGATTCCTATTTTAGGCGTTTGCCTCGGGCATCAGGCAATCGGTTATTTTTTTGGGGGTAAAATTGTCCAGGCCAAAAGGTTGATGCATGGCAAGACTTCAAAAATTTATCATAATAAAAAAGAAATTTTTAAAAATATATCTAATCCTTTTTTAGCTACACGTTATCACTCTCTATTGGTAGATAAAAAAAGTTTACCCGCCTGCCTTGAAATAACTGCTTATACAGCCGAAGATGAGATTATGGGGTTAAAACATAAAGAGTATCCTGTTTGGGGAGTGCAGTTTCATCCGGAGTCTATACTTACTAAAAGCGGCAAGCAAATATTGGATAATTTTCTTAAGGTAAAATGATTAAAGATCTTATCAGGCAGCTGGTTAATAAAAAAGATTTAACTGCTGGGCAGATGCAGCAGGTAATGCAGTGGATATTAAGCGGTGATGCCGATGAGGCGGATATTGTTAATTTCTTAACTTCGTTGAATGAAAAAGGCCAGACAGTTGAGGAGATAACCGCTGCAGTAACCGAAATGCTTAAATACGTTCAGCCGATTATTGTTGACCGCCCGAATATCCTGGATACCTGCGGTACCGGTGGAGATAGAAAGGGGACTTTTAATATATCAACTATTTCCGCATTGGTCGCCAGCGGGGCAGGGGTAACTGTGGCTAAGCATGGCAATCGGTCGGTTTCCAGCAAATGCGGTAGTGCTGACATTTTAGAAGCTTTGGGTGTTAATATAAATATGGACCAGGCAAAAATTAAGCAATGCCTGGAAGAGATTGGTATTGCATTTCTATTTGCGCCCAAGCTTCATTTGGCAATGAACTCCGTTATGCAGGCGCGAAAAAAAATTGCCCAAAAGACCATTTTCAATATTTTAGGGCCTTTAATTAATCCGGCACGTGCTACTAATCAGTTAATCGGGGTATATTCCAAGGAATGGGTAAAGCCTCTGGCGCAAGTTTTGCATAATTTAGGTTCAAAACATATTTTAGTAGTGCATGGCGCTGATGGTTTAGATGAGGTAACTACCGCTGATAAAACTTTTGTTTCTGAGGTGAAAGAAGGGGCATTAAAAGATTATGAAATAAGGCCGGAAGAGTTTGGCCTGACTAGGGCTAAGGCCGCTGATTTAAAAGGAGGCTCGATTCAGGAGAATGTTAAGATTGCTCAGGATATATTGGCCGGTAAATCAGGCAGGGCCAGGGATATTGTTTTATTGAATTCCGCTTGCGCTATTTATGCTGCCGATAAAATTAGTACCATTGCTGAGGGAATAATACTTGCTAAAAAATCAATTGATTCCGGAGCAGCCATGGCGAAGCTTGAGTTATTAAAGGAGTATTCACAATAAAATGGCTAAAATCGATACGCTCAAAGCGATTGTTGCAAAGAAGAAAGAAAGAATTATTTTAGCTAAACAAGAGTTAAGCGAAGATGATTTGAAGTTAAAGATAGCCGGCTTACCACCTGCCCGGCCTTTCAAAGAAGCAATCAGTAAACCGCGCCAGATTTCGCTTATTGCTGAAATTAAACAATCATCGCCTTCTAAAGGATTAATCCGGCAGGATTTTAATTTAGGAGAAATAGCCCAGGCATATCAGGACTCAGGCGCACAGGCAATTTCCGTATTGACGGAAGAGGATTTTTTTAATGGTAGTCCCGGATATTTAAACCAGGTAAAAAGCATATTTAACGGCCCGGTTTTAAGGAAAGATTTTATTCTGGAAAGTTATCAGGTTTATGAATCGCGTTATTTAGGTGCGGATGCGATTTTGTTGATTGCGGATTTATTGACTAAGGATAAGTTGGTTGAATTAATGCAAATTGCCGACAGCCTGGGGCTGGATTACTTGGTTGAGGTGCACGATGAAAAAGAGTTAAAAAAAGTGTTGAGTTTAAAAGTTCCAATTATTGGAATTAATAACCGTAACCTCAAGACACTGGAGGTTGATTTCAAGACTACGGAAAAATTATTTACTTTGGTGCCTAAAGATAAGATAGTAGTTGTTGAGAGCGGGATAAAAAACTCTCAAGATGTTTTATTTTTAAAAATTCTTGGCGCTAGCGCGATATTGATCGGTACTGTTTTTATGGAAGCTTCTGGTATAAAGCAAAAAGTAGAAGAGGTAATGGGGTGGTAAAGGTAAAGGTATGCGGGATTACTAACTTAGAGGATGCTTTAGCTTGTTTGTTCCTGGGTGCGCATGCCTTAGGATTTGTTTTTTACAAAAAAAGCCCGCGCTACATTAGCCCTGGTGCTGCAGGAAATATAGCAAAAATTTTACCCAAAAAGATCAAGCGCGTAGGAGTTTTTGTTAATCAGAGTGTTCCAAGTGTAAAGAGAATTGCCAAGCTTTGCAATTTAGATATGCTGCAATTTCATGGCAGTGAGACTCCTGAGTATTGCCAGAAATTTGTCGGTTATAAGGTAATTAAGGCCTTTAGGGTAAGCAAGAAAGAAGATTTATCTGCTATATCTAAGCATAAGGTTTTTGCTTATTTATTTGATAGTTTCTCAAATAATAAATTAGGCGGTACGGGAAATAAATTTAACTGGAAAATACTTGCGCAATCAGGTAGAATTGAGCCTGTTAATCTCTCTCATGGCGAAAATAAAAAGCCTGTAGTTTTTTTATCAGGCGGGTTAACCCCTGGCAATGTTGCCGGGGCAATTAAGTTGTTAAAACCCGATTGGGTGGATGCTTCAAGTGGTTTGGAAATAAAGCCTGGCAAAAAAGATCATAAAAAGATTGAGAAATTTATTCAAGAAAGCTTAAAATGAAAAGTAGGATACCGGATAAAACAGGGCATTTTGGTGTTTTTGGGGGAAGGTTTGTCCCGGAGACATTAATCTATGCTTTGGATGAGCTAGAGAAAGAATATCTTCGGGCCAAGAAAGATAAAAAGTTTGCCGAAGAGTTTGACTATTATTTACGGCAATATGCCGGCAGGCCTACTCCGTTATATTTAGCTAAAAACTTAAGCCGGTGCTTGGGAATAAAAAAGATTTATTTAAAAAGGGAAGACCTTTTGCATACCGGAGCGCATAAAATTAATAGTACTTTAGGGCAGGTGCTTTTGGCAGTCTCAATGGGCAAGAAAAGACTAATTGCCGAGACTGGGGCTGGTCAACATGGAGTTGCTACTGCCACGGTTGCGGCATTGTTTGGATTAAAATGCGATGTCTATATGGGAGAAGAAGATATTCATCGGCAGTCATTAAATGTTATGCGGATGGAGCTTTTGGGAGCAAGAGTAATTAGCGTTAAAAGTGGAACACGAACTTTAAAAGACGCTATGACCGAAGCTTTGCGTGATTGGGTAACCAATGTCCGCGATACTTACTATGTTATTGGTACCGTTGCCGGACCGCATCCGTATCCTGAAATGGTGCGTGATTTTCAGTCGGTGATTGGGAGCGAGGCAAGGGCTCAAATCTTAAAGCAGGACCATCGCTTGCCGGATTATCTTGTTGCTTGTGTTGGAGGCGGCAGTAACGCCATAGGTTTATTCCACCCTTTCTTTAATGATTCAGGTGTAAAGATGATTGGAGTTGAAGCCGCAGGATTGGGGTTATCAAGCGGGAAACATTCAGCCAGCCTTGAGGCTGGTTTAGTTGGAGTGCTGCATGGTTCTAAGTCAAAAATTTTAGAGGATAGGTTCGGCCAGATAAAAAATGCGCATTCTGTTGCTGCCGGCCTTGATTATCCCGGTGTGGGCCCGGAGCATGCCTATTACCGGCAGATTAAGCGTGCAGTTTATGTGTCTATTACCGACAAAGAAGCTTTAGAGGGGTTTAAGTTATTGTCCCAGGTTGAAGGGATTATCCCGGCATTAGAATCCGCGCATGCTATTGCTTATTTAAAGAAGTCAGGTAAGATGATTAGGAAAAATTCGACAGTGATTGTTTGTCTTTCCGGAAGAGGGGATAAGGATTTGCATGAATCGCATTGAAGAAAAATTTATTCAACTGAAAAAAGAAAATAAAAAGGCATTTATTGCTTTTATAACGGCGGGTTTTCCCGACTTATCTACTACAGCTAAACTCGTTTTAAGTTTAGAGAAAAATGGCGTAGACATAATTGAGTTGGGAGTACCTTTTTCTGAACCCTTAGCTGATGGCCCGATTATCCAGAACGCTTCAGCTTATTCTCTTAAAAAAGGGGTGAATTTGCCAAAAATTTTAAGCTTGGTAAAGAAGTTACGCCAGAATACTAATTTACCGATATGTTTAATGACTTACTATAATCCTGTTTTTTGTTTTGGCGATCAGCGTTTTATTGACCAAGCGGTGCTTGCTGGGGTAGATGGAGTGATTATTCCGGATTTGCCTCCGGAAGAAGCAAGTGAATTTATTGATTATGCAAATAAGTCCGGTTTAGTAAATATTTGTTTTGTTGCCCCGACTAGTTCGAGGGAGCGGATTAAAGTAATAGCTAAAAAAGCCAAAGGTTTTATTTATTATGTTTCCTTAACCGGGGTAACCGGTAAACGTAATAGGTTGAGCCTGGATCTAAAAACCAAGCTTGCCGAAATCAAAAAGATAACTTCTTTACCGGTTTGTGTCGGATTCGGTATCTCGAATGCACAGCAAGCTTGCGAGGTGTCTAAAATTTCTGATGGAGTAATTATCGGCAGCGTAATTGTCGAAAAAATTAAAGAGCATATCGGCCGCGCTGATCTCGTGCCGCAGGTGTCCAGTTTTGTAAAAACCCTTCAATGTATAAAAAAGATAAATTAAATAATGGTTTAAGGATAATTTCAAAGGCTAATGACAGCGTGCAATCTGTATCTTTAGGTATTTGGATTAATACTGGAGGCCGCTATGAAACAGCTGCTCAAAAAGGGATATCTCATTTTTTAGAACACCTTCTTTTTAAGGGTAGTAAAAAATATTCCTGCCGGATGATTAAAGAATCCGTTGAGGGGGTGGGTGGTTCATTAAATGGTTTTACCTCTGAGGAGCTAACTTGTTATCTGGTTAAAATCCCTAATCGTTATTCGGCCCTGGCTTTAGATATTTTATCCGACATGGTAGCTAATCCCTGTTTAAAGCAGGAAGATATTATAAAAGAAAAAACAGTTATCTTAGAAGAACTTAAGATGTATCGGGACCTTCCGCAAAGTTATGTTTATGAGCTCCTTGATGAGTTACTTTGGCCTAATCAAGTCTTAGGCTCGGCTATAATCGGCACAGTTGAATCAGTGACTAATATTAATTGTCAAAGTTTAAAATCTTATCAAGCTGGTTTTTATACTCCGGCTAATATTGTCATTAGTGCTGCCGGGAAAGTTAACCATGATCTGTTAGTTAAAAAAACTTCAGCTTTCTTCTCATCACAAAAAGCCGATAAACTTAATACTTTTGTGCCTGTTCAGGAAAACCAGATTCATCCGCAATTAAAAATTTTTGATAAAGCTACTGAACAGACTCATATGGCTTTAGGGTTTCATGCTTTAAAGCGAGATCATCCTTTAAGGCATGCCGGGGCAATATTACATATAATTTTAGGAGCGAATATGTCCAGCCGCCTTTTTAATCAGGTTAGGGAAAAAAGAGGCTTAGCCTATGAGATTGGTACCGCGCTTAAGCGTTATGCTGATACCGGGGCTTTTGTTGTGCATGCCGGTATTGATAATTTAAAAGTTGATGATGCTTTAAGCCTGATTTTTAAAGAGCTAAGTAAAACTAAAAAATCTTTTGTCCTTGATGGTGAATTTAAGCGCGCCAAAGAATTTTATTTAGGGCAGTTGGCTTTAGCTTTAGAAGATACTATGGAGGACATGCTCTGGATGGGAGAAAATGTTGCCTGTCTGGATGAGGTGTATACGTTGCAACAGATTATTAAGGATGTGAATAAAGTAAGCTTGGAAGATGTGCGCCAAGTTGCCAGGTTGGTGTTTCGAAATCAGGCAATCAATTTAGCTTTAATTGGGCCTCTTGAAAAAAGTGAAAAAAATATATACGCTAAACTTAACTTAGGGTAAGTATGATAACATTTTTAATTATATTGATTTTGGTTGTTCTTTCTTTTTTCTTTTCAGCCTCAGAGACTTCGATTATCGGCTTGAGTAAGATTCGGCTGCGCCATATGCTGAAAAAAGGAACTAAGCGCGCTTTGAGCGTCCAGCGGTTAACAACTAAATTAGATAAAGTAATTGCCGCTATACTTATCGGTAATAATCTGGTTAATATTGCCGTTTCATCAATTGTCACCGGTATTTTTGTTCAGATTTACGGATACCGTTGGGGCATTATCGTCTCAACTTTCGTTACTACTTTGGTTTTACTTATCTTCTGCGAAGTGACTCCAAAGATACTTTCATCAAAGCATGCTGACAAAGTCGCATTATTTACCGCCCCCTTTATGGAGGTGATATTGGTAATTTTTAAACCACTGATATTATTTTTCACTGGAATCAGTAATTTCATCCTTAAAATTTGCGGAGTGGGCCCGGTTAAAAAATCGCCCTTAATTACCGAAGAAGAATTAAAATCAATGATTGAGATGGGGCAGGAGGAAGGTGTTTTAAGCGATGAGGAGCGTAAAATGTTGCATCGCATCTTTGAATTCGGAGATACGATGCTTGTGGATATTATGGTACCGATGGATAAAATTATTGCGGTGAGCATCGATACTAATTCTGATGATTTGTTAAATATTTTTGTTGAAGAAGGCCATGCCCGTCTTCCGGTATATACTCAAAGCCGCAATAATATTGTTGGTATAGTTTATGCCCATGACTTGCTTTATATCTTGCGGGAAAAGGGTTTGTTTTTGTTACAAGATTTGCTTCATGAAGCTTGTTTTGCTTCTAGTACAACGCGCGTAAATGATCTTTTAAAAAGATTCCAGACCGAGAAAATGCAGATGGCAATTGTAATTGATAAGGACAAAAAGGCCCTGGGGTTAGTTACCTTGGAGGATTTAATTGAAGAGATTGTCGGCGAAATAGAGGAAAAACGTTCTAAGCTTAAGACCCAAGTCTGAAGAATTATTTGACATCAAAATTTAGCTGTGTTAAAATAGAAAATCAAATGAGATTAGTACAATCTCCCGCTTTGCAATTATCCGGCGGGATGATACTCGGGCGTTTATAACGCTCAAGGATTTCACTAGATAAAAACTTAAAGTGTTTAGTCAGCGCTGGTAACTTACGAGCACTTCCATTGGTAAGTTAAGCGCTCATTTAAAGGGAGGAATACATGGCAGAAACAGGATATTGCGTCAAATGTAAAGGTAAGAAAGATATGAAAGATGAAGAGAAGGTTACGATGAAAAATGGCCGTGCAGCAGTCAAGGGTAAATGCCCTGAATGCGGAACTGGTATGTACAAGATTTTAGGTAAGGCCAAGTAATTATAATAAAATAGGAGTAGAAAATAGAAACAAAACAATTAGCACAACACATCGCCCATGCTGCCAAATCCAAGAAGGCAGAAGATGTTATTATCCTTGATGTTTCTAAAATAGCCGGGTTCTGTGATTATTTCGTGATTGCCAGCGGTAATTCCTTGAGGCATGCTACAGCCATTGCCCAGGCGATTCAGGATGAGCTGGAAAGTAAAAAAATAAAATCTCTCTCAAAGGTTTCACCGAATGATGAATCCGGCTGGATAGCTTTAGATTATGTTTCGGTGATTGCGCATACGTTCTATAAACCGGTGAGAGAGTTTTATTCTTTAGAGGGGCTTTGGTCTGACGCCAAAAAGGTAAGAGTTATTGCTCCTAAGCCCTAACTTGCCCAAATTGTATTGCCATTCTTAAGAAAATAAAATGCATGATAATATTCAAGAAAAGCTTATAGCTTTAGTTAATCTCTGCCTAGAGGATCTTGGCTGGCTTAAAGAGTGCAAAGATGGTGTTTTGCTTGATTTTCCTACAGATAATCGCTTCGGCGATTTTACTACCAATATTGCTTTAAAATTAAGTAAGCTTTTAAAGCGGGCTCCGCAGTCAATTGCTGCTGAATTAGTTGCATCTCTCCAAAAAGAAATAATAAAATCTAATTTAAGCGATTTAATCTCTCAAGTTAAAGTCGAGGGTGTGGGGTTTGTAAATTTTTATTTAAATGACAGCTATTTTCACGCTAGGCTTAGAGAGATAATTACCTGCGGTAAAGAGGCGTTAAGGTTGGACCTGGGAAAAGGTAAAAAAACTTTAATTGAATTTGTCAGTGCAAATCCAACCGGTTGTTTGTCTGTGGCGCACGCGCGTCAGGCAGCGGTTGGAGATTGTTTTGCCAGTATCTTAAGTTTTTTAAATTTTGATATTTCCCGTGAGTATTATTTAAATGATGAAGGCAATCAGATTAATATTCTGGGCAATTCTGTGGCTTTGCGGCTCAAGGAATTGCAGGGCGAGAAAATAGATTTTCCTGAGAATTATTACCAAGGGGATTATATCTATGATATTGCCCGCAAGGCCGACGAAGCTAAAATTAAAAATACTGAATTGGGGGATTTTGCCGCCGATTCTATTTTAAAAATAATCAAGGATGAGCTTAAGGATTTTGGGGTTAACTTTGATTTTTGGTATTCGCAAAAGGAATTAGCTAAAAGCGGAAAAGTTGAATGGGCATTTAAGCAATTAAAGGAGCAAGGGTATTTATATGAGCAGGATGGGGCGCTTTGGTTTAAGTCTACTGCTTTTGGCGATGATAAAGACAGGGTAATTGTAAAAAGCGATGGCAGCCAAACTTACCTGGCTCCGGATATTGCTTACCATCAGGATAAATTCAACCGCGGGTTTAGCTGGTTGATTAATCTCTGGGGCCCGGATCATCATGGTTATATTAATCGCATTAAAGCTTCAATTGAGGCATTTGGGCATAAAAGCGATGATTTGTCTGTCATTATTGTTCAGCTGGCCACTATTTTTAGAGATGGTAAGCCTTTGCAAATGTCCACCCGGCGAGGGCAGTATATAACTTTGCGCGAGGTTCTTGATGAAGTCGGAAAAGATGCCGCCCGATTTTTCTTTTTAATGCGTCGTACCTCAAGCCACTTGGATTTTGATTTGGAGGTTGCTAAAAAACAGAGCGCAGAAAATCCGGTATATTACGTGCAATATGCGCATGCGCGTATCTGTAGTATTCTACGCTCTAGCCCGGCTGCCTTAACCGATAGCGATTTGAATTTGTCAGTGCTTAAGGAAAAAGAGGAGTTGGATCTTATAAAGAAGATGCTGCAATTTAAGGTTGTTCTTAATATTTGCCTGATTACTTGTGATCCATATATGGTTACAGTTTACTTACAAGAGCTTTCTGAAACTTTTCATAAATTTTATGATTTACACCGGGTTTTGGGGCAAGAGGAACAAGTTACTTGCGCAAGGCTGGCGTTAATTAAAGGCGCAAAAATTGTTTTAGCAGCCGGTTTAGAATTGTTAGGAATAACTCAGCCTGAGAAGATGTGAGTATGTCTACTCACAAGATTTTAAGATTAGCGACTCTTAATCTGCATCTGCAAAACCAGTTTTCCAAGGAATTAGGCATCTCAAAGATTTTAGCCCAAATTTTAGTTAACCGCAAAATTACTTCTGTAGCTTCCGCACAAAGATTTCTTAAAAGTTCAATTAGCGATTTATTCAGCCCGCATTTATTCCCGGATATGCCTAAAGCAATCAGCTTGATTAAAAAAGCACAAGAGAATAAAGAAAAGGTGATGGTTTTTGGCGATTATGATGTTGACGGCATAACTAGCACGGTATTGGTCAAAAATACTCTTCTTGATTTAGGCTTAAGCGTTTTACATCATATTCCGCATCGCATCAAAGAAGGCTATGGATTGAATAAAGAAATTATTAATTTTGCTAAGGAAAAACAAGTCAGGCTTATGGTTACTGCTGATTGCGGGATAGCTAATCATAAAGAGGTGGAAGCGTTAAGGCAGGCAAATATTGATGTGATTATTACTGATCATCATGAGCCTCAGGATTTAAATTTACCAGCTGCTTCATGTATAATTAACCCTAAACTTAAGCATTCCGGCTATCCGTACCGTGAGCTTGCCGGAGTGGGGGTAGCGTACAAGTTTTGCCAGGCGGTAACCGGATCATTGTTAATTGATGACCTGGATTTAGTTACTTTGGGCACAATTGCCGATAGTGTTCCTTTAACCGGTGAAAATAGGATTATTGCCAAAGAGGGTTTAGTCAGATTGCCTCAAACAAAAAGATTGGGTCTGCGTGCGATAATCGAAAACGCAGGTATTAAAAATAAAAAATTTAATTCAACTTACATAAGTTTTATTATTGCTCCCAGGTTAAATGCCCCAGGGCGCATGAGCGATGCCGAGGCTTCAGTAAATCTTTTAATGAGCCAGGATGCCCAGGAAGCTCAGGGTTTAGCTTTGGAGCTCGAACAATTTAACCGGCAGCGTCAAAAAATTGAAAGTAAAATTTTAGATGAAGCAGAGGATCTGATTAATCAACAGATAAATTTTAATAAGTATAAAGTAATTGTAATTGCCAAGGAAGATTGGCATCAGGGGGTTTTAGGTATTGTTGCTTCAAAGCTAGCGGATAGGTTTTACCGGCCGGCAATAGTTATTTCTTTAAACGAAAACTTGTGTAAGGGGTCAGCGCGTTCAATTAAAAACTTTCATCTATTTGATGCGCTTATGGATTCTAAAGCATTGTTGGATAGTTTTGGCGGGCATGCTCATGCTGCTGGACTTCTAATAACCCGGGATAATATTGATGAATTTAGGACGAGTATTAATAAACTGGCTAATGACCGCCTGACTCTGGAGGATTTGCTTCCCAGTATAGATGTTGATTTAGAGCTTAGTTTGAGTGATTTGAATGAATCAATGGTCCGCCAGCTTGAACTTCTAGAGCCGTTTGGCATGAGTAATCCTGAACCATTATTCTATACGCGTATGCTTAAGGTTAAAGGGCAGGTGCAACTTTTAAACCGAGGTACTTTGAAATTCTGGGCAACCGACGGTATAGTTACTTGTCAGATTATTGCTTTTGGAATGAGCAATTTGAAAGATAGTTTACTGCAGGCAACTGCTTTTGATCTTATTTATACCGCTAAAATTGACAGTTGGCGTCAAGAGGAATCGATAATTCTTGAAGCCAAAGATATATTTTTTAAATAGTTGGTTTAGGTTTTCTCGGGGTTGCTTTTTTGAAGTCGCCTTTTTTGATGCATTTGGCGCAGATATAAACTTTCTTGGTTGTTCCGTTAACAACTATATGGACTTTTTGAAGATTTGGCAGAAACTTGCGCTTGGACCAGCGGGCTATTTTTGAACCGGTACCGCCTTTAGCTTTGTATTGGCCTTTTCTGGCTAATACTTTTCCAGTAAGTGCACCTTTTTTACAGATTGAGCAATTTTTAAGCATTTTTAGAACTCCTTTTTGAGCATCCTGATTTTAAATTTAACGAAATCCTTGCGAGTAAAACGAGCAAGGAAGATTTCAATAATAAGTTCATTAAGTATACTTGAAATTATGGTATTGTCAAGTTAGAATATAGGTGTGTCTGACTTTGAATGACCGGAGGTTTTTAAAAAGTAGTTTAGGCAAAAAAAGAAAGAAAATATGAAAAAGAATAAAGTAATTGGGATATTATTGTTAGTTTTTGCGGTTTATACGATTGTCGGTATGGTCGCAGATAGCGGTATTTTTTGGGATATCTATAATTATCTAACGTTAATATTTTTTATATTAAGCGGTATCGTTTTGTTAAAACAAAAATAGTTACTAAGTTTAGCCTAGAAAATATTCAAGTTTAGAGCTCCGGGTTAAATTTGATTATTCAAGATTATGGATAAAATATTAGGTGGACTAAATAAAGAGCAGGTGGCGGCAGTTACACATAAAGATGGCCCGCTATTGATTATCGCTGGCGCTGGTACAGGTAAAACCAGGGTGATTACTCAGCGTATTGCTTGGCTGGTTGACCAGGGTTTGGCAAAAACCAATGAAATCCTGGCGCTTACTTTCACTGATAAGGCTGCTAAAGAAATGCAGGAGCGGGTAGATGTCCTGATGCCTTACGGTTATACGGATATCTGGATTTCTACATTCCATGCTTTTGGCGACCGTGTTTTGCGGGAAAATGCTTTGGTTGCCGGACTAAATCCTGATTTTAAAGTACTTACTCAGCCGGAAGCGGCAGTGTTTTTCCGGGAGCATCTTTTTGAATTTCCGCTTGCTTATTACCGCCCGCTAGCTGAACCTACTCGATTTATCTCTGCGTTTATTTCATTTTTCAGCCGGGCAAAAGACGAAGATATATCAGCCCAGGAATATTTGAAATATGCTCAAGATTTTCTAATTGAATCTAAAACTGTTTTAGAAGATAAAGCTGCTGCGGAATTAGCTGTTGCGCAAATGGAATTGGCTCAAGCTTATGTCAAATACCAGGAGCTATTGGCTAAAGAAGGCTTAATTGATTTTGGCAATCAGTTTTACTTAAGTTTAGAGCTTTTACGTTCTCATCCTTTAGTCCTGCAAAATTATCAGAAACAGTTTAAGTATATTTTAGTTGATGAATTTCAGGATACTAACTTTTCCCAATTTCAAATTGTAAAGCTTCTTGCTGGAAGATTGCAAAATATTACCGTAGTCGGTGATGATGATCAGTGTATTTATCGTTGGAGAGGGGCTGCTTACAGCAATATTTTAAATTTTATTAAAGATTATCCTGATGCTGAAAAAATTACGCTTATTCAAAATTATCGCTCTACTCAAGACATTCTGGATAGTGCTTATCAGTTAATTCAATATAACAATCCTGAACGTTTTGAAGTAAAGGCTAAGATTGATAAGCATTTAATCGGTTTGCCTAAAAAAGGCCAGGGGCCGGTACCTTTGCGTTTTGACACTTATTCAACTGAATCTGATAATGTAAGTAAGATTATAAAAGATAAAGTAAGTTTAGGTAAGTTTAAGTATAATGATTTTGCCATTCTGGTCCGTTCTAATTCTGATGCTCAGGGTTTTATCCAATCGTTAAATATGGAAAATATTCCTTGGCAATTTAGCGGTAATCAAGGTTTATATGGGCGCGAGGAGGTTAAGGTCTGCATTAATTTTTTACGTCTGATTGCTAATCCTTCGGATTCCTTAAGTTTGTATTATTTGGCTAGTTCTGAAATTTATAATGCGGATTTAGCGGATTTGGCCTTATGTAATCATTATGCCCGGCGCAGGAATCTTTCACTTTATTCAGTTTTGCTTGAGCTTGAAAAAAATCCCGAGTTAGAATCAATAAAGGATAAGACTAAAGAAATTATCAGTAAGGTCTTGGCGGATATCGAAAAATTTCTTCAGGTTTCCCGGGCGGAAACAACCGGAAGGCTGCTTTATAGTTTTCTTACCGGTACCGGTTATCTCAAATATTTAACCCATGATCTTACTTTGGAAAAGGAAATTAAAATTCAAAACATTGCTAAATTTTTTAATCAGGTGCGTGATTATGAGCTAGTAGCCAAAGAAGATCGTGTGATTAGTTTTATTAGGCACCTTAATCTGCTTATTGAATCCGGTGACGATCCACCGACCGTAGAAGCAGACCTAGATCAGGACGCGGTCAATATTTTGACCATGCATAAAGCCAAAGGGCTGGAATTTCGGGTTGTTTTTTTGGTTTGCTTGGTTCAAGGGAAATTTCCTGTTCCTAAACGTTCAGGCCAGATGGAGTTGCCTGATGCTTTAATTAAAGAAGTTTTGCCCAGTGGAGATTTCCATCTTCAGGAGGAGCGCAGGCTTTTTTATGTTGGAATGACGCGGGCAAAGGAGGAATTATATTTAACCAGTGCGGAAGATTATGGCGGTAAACGTATACGTAAGGAAAGCCAGTTTGTGCTCGAAGCGTTAGGGAGGAAGCCCGAAAATACAGATAAGAAGAAAGCTACCGCTATCCAAAGTATCCAGCGTTTTGCTCCGGCTTCTTTGTCAGTTAAATCAAATCTTACAAAGGTTCCTCCGGATAAGTTGATTGCTTTAAATTACTATAAGATCGATGATTATTTAACCTGCCCTTTAAAATATAAGTATGTAAATATTTTACGTGTGCCGATTATGGATCATCATACGGTTATTTACGGACGGGCAATGCATGAAGCAGTCAGCCAGTATTTTTTACGCAAGCTTAATGGGGATAAAATGGAAATGGATGAGCTTTTAAGCTGTTTTCAGGTAAATTTTGATCCTCAGGGTTTTTTTGATGTTAATCATCAGGAAGAGCGCTTTCGTATAGGCCGTCAGGCTTTAATCAGGTTCTACAAGGAAGACCAGAATCGTGCTGCTGCGCCTAAATTTATTGAAAAAGAATTTTCTTTTGTTTTGGGAGATAATAAGATTAGCGGGAGGTTTGACCGTATAGACCTGGAAGAAGCTGGTGCAGTGATTATGGATTTTAAAACCTCGGAGATTAAGACGCAAAAAGATGCGGATAAGCGGGTGAAAGAGAATAAGCAGTTAGCTCTTTATGGGCTTGCTTATCAGCATATTTTTGGGGCTTTACCGGTTGCAGTTGAACTATACTTTTTGGAATCCGGGATTATTGGCAGGCATGAACTTAGTTTGGATGACTTGGAAGGGGTAAAAGAGGATATTTTGAAGGTTTCCGATGGTATCCGCCAGCAAAATTTTATAGCTCATCCTGAATATAAGGCTTGTACTTATTGTGCCTATTGCCAAATCTGCCCATCTGCAGTAAGCCGTTAATAAAAGTTGACAACCCTAAGTATTTGGATTAGAGTAAAAAATAGAAATGAAAGCGATTACTTCAATAATTATCTGGATTGGCAGTATTTTGTTGACCATTTTACTGTTTTTTGTGGTTCTTGCCTTAACTATCCTGCTTTTTCCATTTGATCGAAAAAACAAAATTACCCATGCTCAGTGTTTTTGGTGGGCGGATGCGGTGATTGGTTTAAACCCTTTCTGGGATGTGAAAGTCAGCGGCTTAGAGGATATTGACCATAAACGGGCCTATGTAGTTATTGCTAATCATCAAAGCATGGCGGATATTGTTGTTCTTTATAAAACTAAAATGCAGTTTAAGTGGGTGGCTAAGGCAAGTTTATTTAATATTCCTTTTATCGGTTGGTGTTTGAGCTTAATCAGGCATATTAAACTGGTTCGTGGAGATTTTGCGAGCATAAAAGAAGTATATCATCAGGCAAGCTGTTGGTTGCGTAAAGATATGTCGGTTTTGTTTTTTCCTGAAGGTACCCGCAGCACCAGCAATCAGATGGGTGAGTTTCAGAATGGTGCATTTAAGCTGGCGATTAAAGAAAAGAAGCCGATACTGCCAATTTGTTTAAAGGGTACGCATGCTGCAATTCCCAAAGGGAGCAAATTTTTTGCGACAAAAGTTGAAGTTATTGTTTCGGTATTGCCGCCGATTGAAACTGACCAATTTGGCCCGGGAGACTTTACGCTATTAAAGGATACTGTTTATACAAGAATTAAAGAAAAGCTGCTGGAATTAAAGTAAATGAAAAAAAAGTTTAAAATTTTGATTTTAGTTGGAATTATTCTGTTGGCCATTTTTATTACGGCCAATATTTTGCTAGGTGTTTTTGCTCCTAGGATTATTGAAAATCAGATCCAACAGAATTTAAAACTTAAAAGCAGCTTGGGTAAAATAAGTTTAAGTTTACCTTTTACGGTTACTCTTGAAAAATTAGAGGTGGGTAATTTTGCCAGTATTAAGAAGATATCATTTTCGCCGAATTTAATTGCTCTTATATTTGGTAAAATAGTTATTCATGGCTTGGATGTTGTAGAGCCGGTGATCAGTCTCGAGTTATCAGCTGATGGTATGTTAAGTCTTCCGGTTCTGCCGCAGAGCGGTAAGCCTCCGGCAGTTTATTTGACCAGCCTGAAGGTAGAGAATGGGAAAATAATTTTTATTGACCGGAAAATAACTGTTGATGGTTTTAAGTTAGTTTTAGATAAGCTGAATGTAAGAGTAGCTAAAGTTTCCTTGCCAATTACATCGTTAGCTACTAATTTTAGTTTAAGCGCAGAATTGGTTAATTCGCATTCTTTTCCTTTTGGCAACATTCTATTTAGCGGATGGCTGGATTATTTGGCGCGTGATCTGGATGCGAAACTAGAGGTTAATGATTTGGATATAGCAAATTTTGCTCTCTATTACGGTAATTTTATATCGAACAAGAAACTTTCTTCAGGCCTGCTTAATTTGAGCTCTGCTTTTAAGGCCAGTAATAATAATTTACAGATTACTACCGAATTTAATCTTTCAAAGTTAGTTTATATAAAAACCGATGAAGAGCAGCTGGATTTAAATTTAGCGAAAGATGCCCTGGATTTATTCACCGATTCAGAAGGTAATTTACGCTTAGAATTTAAAATTGATACTTTGTTAGATAATCCGGCATTGAGCCCGGATAAAATTAAAAAGATAGTATTAAAAGCGGCGATGAAAAATTTAGCCAGCCAGTCTCCGGAGCAGTTAGTTGATAAAGTAGCCAACGTGCTTGACAAGTACAAACAGATGGGTAAACAATTAAAAAGTATTTTTGGCCAATAAGAGGCTGGATGTATGCAAGAAGTTAAATCTAAATCATTAAAGAATCTGGAAGAAAAAATGGAAGGGTTGGACGCGGGTTCCTTACGTTACCATATTCTAGAAAGTGCTAAAAGTTTTAAATGTTCCTGGATAGAATTGGGACGTTCTTTGTATTCAGTCTGGAAAGATAAAATGTATAAGGAGTGGGGTTATCTTAATTTTGATGTTTATGTCAGCCGTGAAATAGGCATACGTAAACAGACGGCGATGAAGTTGCTTAAGTCGTATTATTTTTTAGAAAAAGAAGAGCCGCAATATTTAAAGTCGGATTATACCGATCAAGCGCAAGCGGTTAATATCCCCAGTTATGAATCTGTCGATGTCTTGCGCCAGGCTAAGAATAAAAAAGGTTTGGATGAAAATGACTACCGTTCTTTAAAAAAAGAAATATTTGAAAAAGGCAAAGATGCTGTTGAAGCAAAAAAGAACTTAGGAGTAATCATCCGGCAAAGGCAAGAGTTGGATCCTGAAGAAATACAAGAAAAAAAGAAGCTTTCCGCATTGAAAAGGCTTATCGGCCAGCTGCGTTTACTTAAAACCGAGGTTCAGACGTTAAGGTTGCTTTCTGAAGCGCGAGTCAATGAGTTGGATGCTTTAATCAAAAATATTGATTTAGAAATAGGAGAGTAATTTCAGATGGCCGAGGTTAAAGAAAAAACAATGACCCTTGAGCAAAGAATGGCCCATCTGGGTGTTCGTGAAGAGGATATTGTTGAGAGTTTTATCCGCTCAGGCGGACCGGGCGGCCAGAATGTTAATAAAACCTCTACTTGTGTATATTTAAAACATCGTCCTACCGGAATAGAGGTAAAATGCCAGCGGCAGCGTTCTCAGCTTTTAAATCGTTCATTGGCCAGGCATATTCTTTTAAGCAAGATCGCCAATCGAATTCAGCAGGATAATTTAGCTCAGCAATCATTTAAGGCTAAAGTCATGCGTAGGAATCGCCTGAAGCCCCAAGGTCTTAAAAAAAGGATCCTGGAAGATAAGCGTAGGCATGGGGAGAAGAAATTTGTGCGTAGAAAAATTCGTGAGATTGAAGTTGCATAAATATTTTATTGTGCTAACATATAAAGAAATAAAGAAGTAATTGACTTGTTAGGTTTATTATCGTATAATCTTAAAAAAATGGAGGTAGAGATTTGGTTTTGGTCAAGGAACAGAAAGCAAAATTAATTGATGATTTTAAAGTGCATTCCCGAGACACGGGAAGTGCTGAAGTTCAGATAGCTATTCTTACCGGGAGAATTAATGATTTAGGGCTACACTTTAAAACACATAAAAAAGATCTTCATTCCCGCCGAGGCTTACTCCTTTTAGTAAGCAGGCGCCGCAGGCTTCTCAAGTATCTTAAGGATAAGGATATGAAAAAGTACGAAGAAGTCCTTGAAAAACTTAAGCTTAGAAAGTAAACCCCGCAAGTTTTAATTCATAAAAAAGAAAGAGCTAATTTATGCAGACGAAAAGTTTAAAAATTAAATTTGGAAAAAATGACCTAGTTTTAGAAACTGGAAAAATTGCCAAGCAAGCCAATGGTTCGGTTGTGCTTACTTATGGTTCAACGGTTATTTTGGTTACGGCTTGTATGTCACGCGAAATTAGAGAAGGCCAGGATTTTTTTCCGCTTACTGTTGAGTACCAGGAGAAAACTTATGCTGCCGGTAGGATTCCCGGTGGTTTTTTTAAGCGTGAAGGAAGGCCTTCTGAGAGTGAAATATTGGGTTCTCGTTTAATTGACCGTCCGATAAGGCCGTTATTTCCGGAAGGATTTTTAAATGAAGTTCAGATTGTCGCCCTTGTTTTATCAAGTGACGGAGAAAATGACCCGAATGTTTTGGCATTAATTGGAGCAAGCGCAGCCCTGTCTATTTCGGATATTCCCTTTAACGGGCCGTTAGCCAGCTGTCGGGTTGCCCGGGTCAATGGTGAGTTGATACTTAATCCTACTTATGCTGAAATCGAAAGTTCTGATTTAGAAGTAGTCGTGGCCTGCAATAAAAATGGTGTCGTGATGCTTGAATCAAAAGCCAAAGAGGTTTCTGAAGAGGATTATCTTGAGGCGGTAAAATTTGGGATGGATAGTTTAGCAGCTATAATTAGTTTGCAGGAAGAATTTGCCCGTCTTTATGGCCAGCCTAAAGTTAAGGTTACTTTAAAATTAATTGATCCGGTTCTAATGCAGAAGATTGAGTCTCTGGCTTCCGATAAGCTAGCTAAAATATATAAATTAGGTAAAAAAGAGAATCGTGAAGAAGAGGTAGCATTATTAGCCAAGGGATTAGAAGAAAATTTAGCTAGTGAAGAATTTTTGAAGGCCGATATTTCTACAGCTTTGCATGAGTTGGAAAAGAGGCAAGTTCGTTTGATGATTGTGAATGATAGCATCCGTGTCGACGGACGTGCGATTAAGGAGATTCGTCCAATTACCTGCGAAGTTTCTGTTTTGCCGCGTACTCACGGATCCAGCCTTTTTACGCGAGGTCAAACTCAGAGCCTGGCGATAACTACTTTAGGTACCGGCGAGGATGAGCAGTTAATTGAATCCTTAAGCGGAGAAAAGAAAAAATCATTTATGCTGCATTATAATTTTCCTTCTTTTAGTGTTGGTGAAACTCGGCCAATACGCAGCCCGGGCAGGCGTGAAATCGGGCATGGTGCTTTAGCTGAGAAGGCTTTACTGATTGTAATGCCCTCAAAAGAAAAATTCCCTTATACTGTCAGAGTCGTTTCTGAAATTCTAGAATCCAATGGTTCTAGTTCTATGGCTTCTGTTTGTGCTGCCACGCTTTCATTAATGGACGCTGGTGTTCCGATTAAAAGCCCGGTTGGCGGAGTTGCTTTAGGATTAATTAAGGAAGGTAATAAAACGATAATTTTAACCGATATTGCCGGCCTTGAAGACCATTTTGGTGATATGGATTTTAAGGTTGCCGGAACACGGGCTGGAGTTACTGCTGTTCAGCTGGATCTTAAAATCGACGGAATTTCTTTAGATTTGCTTAAAGAATGCTTACTGCAGTCAAAAGAAGGCCGGTTATTTATTTTAGATAAAATGAGCACAGCTTTAAATACTCCGCGTGAGCAGCTTTCTAGTTTTGCTCCACGCATTGATGTCCTGAAAATTCCTATTGAGAAAATCGGTGAGCTTATCGGCCCAGGCGGTAAAACGATTAAGGCTATAATTGCCTCAACCGGAGCCAGTATTGATATTAAGGATGATGGTACAGTTTTGGTCGGTTCAGTTGATGCTGAAAAGTCTGAAGCTGCGATAAAAATGATTAAGGCTATTACCAATGATGTCGAAGTAGGTAAGATTTACTTAGGTAAGGTGAAGCGTATTATGCAATTTGGCGCTTTTGTTGAAATAGCCCCGCGTAAAGAGGGGTTAGTTCATGTATCTGAGCTGTCTAGCACATTTGTCAAGAAAATCGATGACTTGGTTAAAGTTGGTGATGAATTTAAAGTTAAAGTTATTGGTGTTGATGAGTTGGGCAGGATTAACTTAAGTAAAAAACAAGCCGAAGCAGGGGAAACAAAAATAGATTAATTTTTAGAAGTGAAAGAAAGAAGAATTAATGAAGTCAAAGGTGTAATCTTAGTAGCACTGGGGCTGATGGTTTTAGCCAGCCTTTTGCGCTTTGATCGGCTTGACTTAATTTTCTACACTTCACATCCTAATTTCCCACCTAAAAATCTGCTTGGAGTATTCGGTGCTTATTTAGCCGGAATCCTCGTATTTATATTCGGCAATATCTCCAGTTTTATTATTCCATTTTTAGTTATTGCTTTGGGCATAAAATATTTTCGTCAAGATAAGCCTTATTTAAGCATTCCGCGTATTTTAGGCATGTTTATTTTGCTTGTCTCGATAAGCTCGCTCATCGGGATGTTTAATTTGACTAATGAACCTCTAAGATTTCAAACTTCCGGGTTCTTAGGGGCACTTACCTCGAATTTTATAACCACCTATTTTAGCCGCTTGGGTGGTTTTATTATTTTTATTACTTTTATTATTCTTTCTTTAGCTTTAGTTACGGAAATTCTTATTTCTTCGATTTTTTTAAAAATAGTTGAAAAGATAAAATCTCTGTTTGCCGGTTTAGCTATTTTTACTAATAAGAAAAAAGCTGTTCCGGTTAGGGTTAAGGGTAATTTGATCAACAATCTTATTCCCAAGAAACAGGAGCAGCCTAATTTGTCTAAACCAAAAATATTTATGCCTGAAACTGTTGCGCCTAAATTAAAGATTCAGATTAAAACCAAGCCGGATACAGAAGAAGTCAAATTGAAACCAAGCGAATTAAAGATTGGTGATTACCATTTGCCTTCACTAGATCTATTAGATGAGCCTTTGGCGTCAGATACCAGGTCGATGAAGGAGGATCTTGAAGCCTGCGCCCGGACGTTGGAAGATACGTTGGAAGATTTTGGTATTTCGGCTAAAGTTACAGATATTATCCGCGGGCCGGTAATTACCCGTTATGAGCTTGAGCCTGCGCCTGGGGTAAAGATTAATCGTATTGAGGCTTTAAGTGATGATATTTCTTTGGCGATTAAAGCCCAGTCAATAAGAATCATTGCCCCCATACCGGGTAAAGGCAGAGTAGGAGTTGAGGTCCCTAATTCGACAAGTACCTTAGTTTGTATTAGGGATTTACTTGCTTCACCGGAGTATCATAAGCAGAAATCAGCTTTAACTATGGCATTGGGTAAGGATATTACCGGTAAACCGATATTTGGCGATTTAGGTGATATGCCACATTTGTTAATTGCCGGCACTACCGGATCAGGCAAAACCGTCTGTGTTAATACTTGTATTTTATCGTTACTTTTTAAAGGTTCTCCCAATGATTTGAAATTTTTAATGATCGACCCTAAGATGGTTGAACTCATGCCTTTTAATGGTTTGCCGCATTTATTGTGCCCGGTAGTTACTGATGCTAAAAAAGCCGCAGTTGCGCTTAATTGGGTGGTTTCAGAGATGGAATCGCGGTATCAGCTTTTGTCTAAAGCCGGGGCAAGAAATATTGAGGCGTATAACCAAAAGCAGGAAAAAATTCCTTATATTATAGTCATTGTTGATGAATTTGCAGATCTTATGAGTGTGGCTCGTGATCAGATTGAGAATGCAATTACCCGCCTTGCTCAGTTGTCGCGTGCTGTAGGCATACATTTGATTTTAGCTACACAGCGTCCAAGCGTTGATGTTATTACCGGAGTAATCAAGGCAAATTTACCCGCACGCGTTTCTTTTAAGGTGGCTTCGAAAGTCGATTCACGTACGGTGCTGGATGCTAATGGTGCAGAAACTTTATTAGGTAAGGGGGATATGTTATTTTTGCAGCCTGGAAGAGAAGATTTAATCCGTATTCAGGGAGCCTTGGTTAAGGACTCCGAAATTGAAAAAGTAGTGGAATTCATTAAAGCTCAAGGTGAGCCGGCTTATGATGATGAAATTCTTAAAGAGCAGCAGAAAAATAGTGCTTCTGGCGGGGGAGAGAAAGATGAGCTTTATGATGAAGCTGTGCGGGTAATTATGGAAAGTAATCAGGCTTCAGTTTCTATACTGCAAAGGCGTATGCGCTTAGGTTATACCCGGGCGGCACGTATTATTGACACCATGGAGGCTGAAGGCTTAGTTGGCCCGTTTGAAGGAAGCAAGCCGCGCAGAATTTTAGTTGACCGAGAGTCTTGGCTTAATGATTTAACCGGTGGCAGCACTCCGCGCTAAAAAGGTTGGTTAACTTTTTTAAGTATTACGCCGGCAAAGTGTTATTAATTTAAGGGGAGAGATAAAGCTTGTGAATATGGAATCAGTGGGAGCGAGATTAAAAAAGATCCGCCAGGGGATGGGGATCAATTTAGAGGATCTTGCAAAAAAAACTAAAATCCATCTTAATATTTTGCGGGTAATTGAAGGTGATAGCATCTCAGATTTAAGCCCGATTTACCTTAAGGGTTTTATTAAAATGTATTGCGTTGCGCTTAACCTTGATCCGAAAGAATATACCGGCTCTTCTACTAGCCAACCAGGTAAACCGGTGTTAAATGCAACTGTTGGCAGGCCTATTGGCGAACGGACTGAAAAGAAGCCGTCTTTGATTAAGGATACATCCGTAAAATTAGTTTCGTTAAAACCTTCGGCTGATTTTAAAAAGAGAATAGTCTTTATAATTTTATTAATAATTTTCATGTTTTTAGGAATCAATCTCTTAAAATTTATTTTTTCCCGTCGGAATACTTCATTAGAAAGGGCTAAGATTATTATGCCTGTTTCTGTGCCCAAAATTGCTGAAAAACAATCTAAAGCCAAGCAACCAAGCTACCGGAAAGATTTAGCTTCCGGGTTTACTTTGGGGATATTTGCCCGCAATAAATCCTGGGTAACTGCTAAGGTTGACGGTAAGGTTATTTTTCATGGCGTATTGGCCCGGGGCAGAAGTGAAGCCTGGCAGGCACATGAAAAAGTCGAATTATCTTTGGGTGATGCCGGTGCAGTAGAATTGCAGGTGAACGATCAGCGTTTTAATAATCTTGGCCGCCGCGGAAAGCCTTTAAAAAATATTATTATTAATAAAGAAGGCTTGAAAATTTCCAGATGAAACAAAAACTAGGAATATTGTCTTTAGGATGCCCAAGAAATTTGGTGGACAGCGAAGCTTTAGCCGGACGGCTAAATTTTAAAGGTTATTCTATTACGGATAATATGGAAGAAGCGCAGGTTGCTATAGTCAATACTTGTGCTTTTACTGAAGAGGCCAAGTGTGAGTCTATTGATGCAATCCTGGACCTGATTGAATTAAAAAAACAGGGTAGACTTAAAAAAATAATTGTTTATGGGTGCTTGAGCCAGCGTTACAGAGATTTAGAAAGCCAGCTGCCTGAGGTTGATGCTTTTGTCGGGGCACTGGGATTAAATCATGAAACAAAAAGATTTGCACTTACTCCTAAACATTACGCTTATTTAAAAATATGCGAAGGGTGTGTGAATAATTGTAGTTATTGTGTAATTCCCAGGATTAAGGGTAAACTTAAGAGCCTGGATGAGAAATCGATAGTTCAAAAGGTTAAGTGTTTTAACCGGGAGAAAATTTCAGAACTTAATATTATCGGCCAGGATATTACCGGATTTGGTTTGGATTTTTCCGGGAAAAGCCAGCTGTTAAAAATTTTAAAAAAAGTAATCCTTAATTCTGCGGATATTGGTTGGATCCGGCTCTTGTATTTGAATCCCCGGAGGATTACTGATGAATTGCTGGAATTAATTGCTTCGAATAGGCGGATATGTAAGTATATTGATTTACCGATACAGCATATCAATGATCGGATCTTGAAGCTGATGAATCGTCAGATTACTAAAGACGAGATCATTTCCTTGATTAAGAAAATCAGGAATACTATTCCCGGGGTTTATATCCGTACTTCAGTTATCGTCGGTTTTCCTTCAGAAACAGAGCAAGAATTTAGCCAGCTACTTGAGTTTATTAAGGAAATAAAGTTCGATAGATTGGGCGCCTTTATTTACTCTCGTGAAGAAAATACCCCGGCGTATAATTTTAAAGGCCAATTAAGTAAAAAAATAAAAGAAAACAGATTTGATCGGGTTATGTCTCTACAGCAAGAAGTAGCCCGAGAGATTAATGCTGGATTCCTTGGCAGGAAAATGAATGTTCTGGTTGAGGAGAAGCGGGGCGAGGCATACGTTGGGCGTTCTCAGGGGGATGCTCCGGAAGTTGATGGTGTAGTTTATATTAATACAAAAAAAGCTTTAAAAATAGGCGGATTTATACAGGTAAAAATTACTGATACTCTAGAGTATGATCTAGTGGGGGAGATAATATGAATTTAGCTAATCGTTTAACCATGTCGAGAATATTGTTAACTTTTGTTTTTATGTTTTTTCTGTTTTGTCATGGCCTTTGGCCTAAGGTAATTAGCTTGATTGTTTTTATTCTTGCGGCTTTATCGGATTTGTTTGATGGAATGATTGCCCAGCGCAGGAATATGGTTACAGATTTTGGCCGGCTTATGGATCCGATTGCCGATAAAATACTGGTGTTGGCGGCTTTTGCGGCATTTGTGCAACTGCAGTTAATTGATGCCTGGATGTTTGTAATTATTGTTTCCCGGGAGATTCTCATTACATCTTTGCGTTTATTTGCCCTAAATAAAGGTAAAGTGTTATCGGCAGCCAGGGCCGGTAAGCATAAAACTGTTTTGCAGATGACTGTAATTTTTACTATTTTAGGTTTTATTGTGCTTAAAGAAATTATACTTAAATATTTTACTTGGAATCCTGCCTGGGAAACGGCTTTTCGGCGAGGCATATTTTTCTTGATGCTGACTACCATTGTTTTAACTCTTTATTCCGGGTTGTCGTATTTATGGGACAATCGCAAAGTAATTACTCGTCTATGAAGTTTGGTCATTTAGTTGATTTTTTGGTTAAAGCAGTATCGACCGTTTTCTTTATCGGATATTTGCCGCTTATCCCGGGGACATTCGGCAGCCTAGTCGGAGTCGGCTTGTTTTATCTAATTAAAGCGCCTGCTCAGCCGGTTTATTTTTTAGTTATTTTTTGTGTAATGTGCCTTGGATTGTTGACCGCTGGCAGAACCGAGAAGCTGTTGAATAAGAAGGATCCGGGCTGCATTGTTATTGATGAAGTTATGGGCATGCTGGTTGCGCTTAGTTTTATACCGGTAGATTTAAAGTTGGTTATTTTAGGTTTTATTATTTTTCGTATATTGGATACTCTTAAGGTTTTTCCCGCCGAGAGGCTGCAGCAAATGCACGGTTCAGTCGGGGTAATGGGTGATGATTTGGTTGCGGGTATTTTTACTAATATTACTTTGCAATTGATTTTAAGATTTTCTTAAGGCTAAATTTTTATATAATTTGGCGGGCTAACAGACATAAGGCTTGATAAGCAGATTTTTTACGAATAACCTCGCGGTTTCCCCGGAAAGAAAATTTTAAACAAATATTCCTGCTTTTTTTTGCTAAACAAATGAATACCGTTCCGATGGGTTTGTTTTTAGTTGCTCCTGTCGGACCGGCAATGCCGGTAATGCTAAGCCCAAAATCAGTATTTGTTTTTTTGCGGATATTTTTAGCCATTAAGATTGCAGTGTTACTGGATACTGCACCGTATTTGGCAATTATTTTTGCTGGAATATTTAAAAGCTTTACTTTTGCTTCGTTGTTGTAGGCAACAATGCTTGAAAAGAAATAGACTGAGGAGCCGGATTGGCTGGTTAACAGGCTAGAGAGTAACCCTCCGGTGCAGGATTCAGCCAGGGAAATAGTTTTTTGTTGTTTTGTTAGTTGCTTGTGGACTTCTTTGGTAATTTTCTTTAACATAGCCATATTATAACCGTTTTTAATTATATTGACAAGTTGTGTTTCTTTGTTAAAATAAAGCATAATTAACAATCTTCAGGGCAAGGTGAAAATCCTTACCGGCGGTCGCGCCAGAGGCGCGCATCAAACTGTTAAGTTTAGTTTGAATGAAAGCCCGCGAGCTTAAAATCTGTATGCAGGTTTTAAGCAGACTTGGTGAGATACCAGGGCCGATGGTAAAGTCCAGATGGAAGAAGATTTCCGTATAACTTTATGGCGGATTTATTGGATAACCAAGAAAACATTGCCCGAAGATTCTGTTTCGGGCTATTTTTTTATTTGTTGATAATTTATGCAGCAGCAGGGTAAAAGGAAAATTATGTTTAATGCTATCGATGAAATTTTAGAAGACTTAAAAGAAGGTAAAATGGTTATCGTGGTTGACGACGAAGACCGTGAGAATGAAGGGGATTTGGTCATGGCTGCTTTAAGCGTCAAGCCTGAGGATATAAATTTTATGGCTAAATTCGGCAGAGGGCTTATTTGTGTGCCGATGGAAGAAGAGCGTTTACGTTTTCTGGAGCTGGATCCGATGTTAAAAAATACTCTGCAGGCCAATAAACAGGATCCTTTCAAAACTGCCTGGATGATTTCGGTTGATGCTGCGTTTGGGGTAAGTACCGGTATTTCAGCTTCTGACCGGGCCCGCACAATCGGGGTTTTAATTAATTCGCAAAGCAAGTCGGAAGATTTAATTCGACCGGGACATATTTTCCCTTTACGTAGCCGTCGGGGAGGAGTTTTGGTTAGGGCAGGTCATACTGAAGCAAGCGTGGATTTAATGCGCTTGGCAGGCCTTTATCCGGCAGGAGTTATTTGTGAAATTATGAATGATGATGGCAGCATGTCCCGCCTGCCGCAGCTTTTGGATTTTGCAAAAAAACATGATTTAAAAATTTGCACTATTGCCAGTTTGATTGAATACCGGCGTAAACGGGAAAAATTAGTCGAGGTGGTTGTCCAGACCAAACTGCCCACAAAATTCGGGGAATTTAGATTAGTTATTTATCGCGATAAGACCTGTGATCAGACGCATATTGCCTTGTGTATGGGCAGCTGGAAAGATGAATCAGTGCTTGTACGCGTACATTCAGAATGCTTAACCGGAGATGTTTTTGGTTCGTTGCGTTGTGACTGCGGTAAGCAATTGGAGAAGGCTATGCAGCTTATTGCTGAAGAAAAAAAGGGTGTAGTTCTTTATATGAACCAGGAGGGGCGCGGCATAGGCTTAGTCGAGAAGATCCGTGCTTATAGTCTTCAAGATAAAGGAATGGATACGGTAGAAGCTAATGAAGCGTTAGGGCATAAGGTTGACTTACGTGATTATGGTATTGGCGCCCAGATTCTTGTTGACCTGGGGATTAAGCAGATAAGATTGTTGACTAATAATCCGCGTAAAATTATCGGTTTGGAAGGATATGGCCTAAAAGTTGCTCAGCGTTTACCTATAGAAATTAAACCAAATGTAGAAAATTATAAGTATTTAAAAACAAAAAAAGAGAAGATGGGGCATCAATTAAATATCTAAATAACTTATTAATTGTAATTAATAATAATTAACCGGGAGGAAATAATGGTAAAGGTGGTTGAAGGTAAACTGTTGGCAAAAGGCCAGACTTTTGGTTTGGTGGCTTCGCGTTTTAATGATTTTATGACTAAAGAGCTAGTCAGTGGTTGTATTGATACTTTGATCAGGCATGGGGCCGAGGATAAAGACATTACCGTAGCCTGGGTTCCGGGTGCATTTGAGATTCCATTAGTTGCTCAAAAGATGGCTAAAGCTAAAACATTTGACGCTTTAATTTGCCTTGGTACGGTTATTCGCGGAGCAACTCCGCATTTTGATTATATTGCTTCGGAAGTAGCAAAGGGGGTTGCCAAGGTTTCTTTAGATAATAGTATTCCGGTTATATTTGGCGTAATTACCGCCGATAGCATTGAACAGGCAGTTGAACGTGCAGGTTCTAAGGATGGTAATAAAGGCAGGGATGCGGCGCTTTCCGCAATTGAGATGATTAATCTTTCAGGGCAATTAAAATAATAATTATATGAGAAAACGAACTAAAGCACGTGAATATGTATTGCAAATGCTTTATCAGGTAGATATTACCCGGGGTGTATGGCAGGAAGTTTTGGAAAATTTTTGGGAGAATACTGAGCACGATGAAGATTCCGAAGAGCTTAAAGATTTCTCTGCACAATTGCTCCAGGGGGTAGTCAAGTATATGCAGGATATTGATAAGAAAATTAGCAAGTATGCGGCGAATTGGCAGCTTGAGCGTATGGCATTCGTCGATCGTAATATTATGCGTTTGGGGTGTTTTGAGCTTCTCTACCGCCAGGATATTCCTCCTAAAGTTGCGATTAATGAAGCAGTGGAGCTGGCTAAAAAATACTCCGGCTTGGAATCTGGTAAGTTTGTTAATGCCATATTAGATCAAGTAAAGATTGAGAAAGAAAAGTGAATTACGCTGATCTGCACGTTCATTCTTTAGCCAGCGACGGTACCTTTACCTGCGCGCAATTAGTTAAAGAAAGTATTAAACGTAAACTTTCGGCGATTGCTATAGTTGATCATGATACGGTTGCCGCAGTTGGCGAAGCAACCGCTTTAGCTGAGGGCCTGGATTTAGAAATTATTCCCGGTATCGAATTAACTGCTCAATATGAAAACCAAGAAATTCATATTCTCGGATATTTTTTAGATTATCAAAATAATCTTTTGCTTCAAAAATTAAAATTAGTGCAGCAAAGCCGCATTGAACGAGTTTACCAGATTTTAATTAATCTAGAGGGGTTGGGAATAAAGTTAGATCCGGAGGCGGTTTTTAAAATTTCCGGGACAGGTACGGTGGGCAGGATGCATATCGCTCGAGCATTAGTTGAAAAAGGTTGTGTTGGCACAACCGCGGAAGCGTTTCGTAAATATATCGGTGATAAATCTCCAGCTTATGTCCTGGGTTTTCGTCTTTCTCCCCAGGAAGCAATCCAGATAATTAATGATGCGGGAGGGGTTGCTGTTTTGGCCCATCCTTATATCTTGCGTAACGATGAATTGATCGCTGAATTTGCCGGAATGGGATTAAAGGGGATTGAAGTTTATTATCCGGAACATTCACAATCGATGGTTAACTTTTATCTGGATTTGGCTAAGAAATTAAATCTTTTGGTTACCGGAGGTTCAGATTTTCACGGCAGTGCGAAACCGGATATAAAGCTAGGTATAATTAAGGTCCCCATGGAATTGGTTGAAGTATTGCGTAGGGCTAAAAAATGATTAAGCGCGGTGATGAATATTATATGGGTTTGGCTTTAAAGTTAGCGCTTAAGGCTAAAGGCAAAACTTCTCCTAATCCTTTAGTCGGTGCGCTGGTTGTTCGAGCCGGTAAAATTGTCGGGTCTGGATTTCATGCTAAAGCAGGCCTGGCGCATGCGGAGATTGTTGCTTTAGAGCAGGCCGGTAGCCGAGCTAAAAATGCCACTCTGTTTGTTACACTTGAGCCATGCGCGCATACGGGGCGTACTGCTCCTTGCGTTAACCGTATAATAGAAAGCGGGATAGGTGAAGTAGTTATCGGGATGATTGACCCTAATCCTCTAAATAATGGCCGGGGGGTTGCCTTACTTAGGAAAAATAATATCAAAGTCAAGGTCGGAGTTTTGTCTCAGAAATTAACAAAAATTAATCAGACTTTTATAAAATATATTACTACCCGGACTCCTTTTGTTACGGTCAAAGTTGGGCAATCATTGGACGGCCGTATAGCTACGCGGACTGGTGATTCTAAGTGGATTACCTCTGATCAATCCCGCGCGTATGCGCATAAGATGCGTAAAGATTATGATGCGATTATGGTTGGGGTAAATACGGTGTTGCGGGATAATCCGAGCCTTAATGCCTGGTTTTCGGAGAAGAAGTTAATAAAAATAGTTGTGGATAGTAATTTGAGTATTCCTGAAAATTCCAATATTTTTTCCGGTGATGCTCAGGTGATTATTATTACTTTAGTTACCCGTCCGGGGCAAGAGACAGAGAATCGCAAGAGATTATTTGCTAAGGCTAAGATCCTGGAAGTTAAAGAAAAAGACGGTCAAATTAATTTACGTGATGCGTTAAAAAAGCTGGCGGGATTACAAATAAGTAATATTATTGTCGAAGGCGGTGGCACGCTGATCGGTTCGCTTTTTGATGAAAAGCTGGTTGATAAGATTTTATTTTTTATTAGCCCGAAGATCATTGGAGGCAAAGATGCTGTTTCTTCGGTAATGGGTAGTGGCGCTAAATGCGTTGCTGATGCAATAAAATTGGGTGATTTAAAAATAAAGCGGTTTGGAGAAGAATTGTTAATTGAAGCCGAGGTACTGAGCCACCATTATTTACCGGAGGCTCAGTAACAAATGTTTACCGGCATTATTGAAGAATTGGGTAGGGTGAAAAAGTTAACATGCAGCCTAGGCGTTATGCTTTTAGAAATAAATGCTAAAGAGATATTAGCCGATATTAAG
Organism: Candidatus Omnitrophota bacterium; assembly: GCA_041663665.1. Lineage (GTDB taxonomy): Bacteria > Omnitrophota > Gorgyraeia > Gygaellales > Profunditerraquicolaceae > UBA6249. Next base: position 126,563 of record JBAYMG010000003.1, read on the forward strand.
CTTGGAGACAGTGTCTCTCTTAATGGTGTTTGCCTAACGGTAGTTTCAATGATGGATAACTCGGTTAGTTTCGAGGTTATGAATACTACGTTTAAAAATACTAACCTTGGGTTGCTTAAAATAAATCAGCAGGTTAATCTTGAACGTAGCCTAAAAGTAGGGGATAGAATTTCCGGGCATTTTGTTTACGGGCACATTGATTGTTTGGGTACAGTGCGCAAGAAAAGTTTACGTAATGGAAGTATAGAATTTGAGATTTCTGTTCCGTTTGAATTTATGCGTTATTGCCTTCCCAAAGGGTCGGTATCTTTGGATGGCATAAGCCTTACTTTGGCCAAGGTGTCGACTAATACTTTTACGGTTTGCATTATTCCGCATACTTTAAAGAATACTACCTTAAATATTAAAGGGCCTTTGGATAAGTTGAACATAGAATTTGATATGCTTGTTAAAAAATAAGCAGTTTTAGTTTAATTAAAATTTTGGTTATTTTCTATTATTGCACTGCTTGTAAATTTCTGATATACTACAGCAACATTATGACAGATGTAACGGGGCGTGGCTCAGCTTGGTAGAGCGCAGCGTTCGGGACGCTGAGGTCACAGGTTCAAGTCCTGTCGCCCCGACTAATTTAGACTGTTGATAATTAAAAGGAGGCGCAATGCGTAAGAATAAGCTTCTGCTTCTTGTACTGGCGTTCATATTGATTACTCCTCTTCTAATTTTCGCTGAAGAAATTACCCTGACAACTTATTACCCTTCGCCTTATGGCAGCTATAATGCTTTACAGGTGGATAAGCTTGGAGTCGGAGATAATGATAATAACGGTTCGCTCACTTCTGCGGATGTCCCCACTACTACGGGGGATGCCTGGATTAGGGGTAAGGTTGGGATCGGGACAAATGGCCCTGCGTATAAACTGGAGGTAAAGGGGAATATGGTTAATACCATTCCCAGCCAAGGGTACTTGGGGTTAACCGGAGATTTGCCCGGTTATGCTGTCGATACTTATCCAACACTTAAAACTAATGGTACTTATATATTTTTTAGTGCCGGGGGAGTTTATTCGGCTTATATGTCTAGCGGCGGGGTTTGGACAGCTGCATCTAGCCGTGACATGAAAGAGAACTTTGTCGAGCTGAATCCTCTGGAAATTTTAGCTAAAATTGAAAAGTTGCCGGTAATGGAATGGAACTATAAATCAGAGAATGCCAATATTAAGCATATTGGGCCTTTCGCCGAAGATTTTTATGCTTTATTTAAGCTGAATGGTAGTGATAATAAGCATTTAGCGCATATCGATCCGCCCGGTGTTGCCCTGGTTGGTATTAAGGCTCTTTCAGTAAAAATAAATAAACAGCAACAGGAAATAGAAAAACTTCAACGGGAAATTGAAGAGCTAAGGCTACAGATTAAAGCCGGGTTATAGATTCTAATAAATGAGCAGCTAATTATCTGGGGACGCTCCTATTAATTGTTATTGAAAATAAATAGGAACGTCCCCAAATTATTTCTAGTTTTCTTTGGCGGGTATTTATGTTAAACTTAAATAGGTTCTGGCAATAGAGATATATTAATTCGCGATGAAGAAGCAATTGCATCTTATCTATTCAGGTAGAGTCCAAGGTATCGGGTTTCGTTATACTGTTGCCGATAGAGCCAAACAACAGGGGCTAGTTGGCTGGGTCAGGAATTTAGATGATTTAAGGGTGGAGATTGTTGCTGAAGCTAAGGAGGATGCCCTAAACCGTTTTCTTCAAGATGTAAATCAGCATTTTTCCGGTTATATCAGTGAAGTTAAGACAGAGTGGTTGCCAGCTGCCGGCCAATTCCGCGATTTTCAGATTGTATTTTAAAATTGAAATGTTTTCTAGCTAAAAATGTCCGCTCAAATTAAAAATCAGATTGAACAGTTAAAAGAGAAGTTGAGGAAATACGATTATCTTTATTATGTTCTCAGCCAGCCGCTTGTTTCCGATAAGGAATATGATGATTTAATGCGGCAATTAAAATTTCTTGAAGAAAAATATCCCCAATACCGCACTAGTGATTCTCCCGCTCGGCGACTAAGCTCCGGAATAAGTGACGGTTTAAAGACGGTAAAGCACAGCGCGGGAATGTTTTCGTTGGACAATACTTATTCAGTCGATGAATTGAAGCTTTGGGACCAGCGTGTGCGCAAAGGTTTGGAAAATAATCAAGCTTATGAATATGTTGTCGAGCTTAAGATTGACGGAGTTAGCGCGAATTTAACCTATGTCCAAGGAAAATTAGTTATTGGTGCTACCCGGGGAGATGGTTTGCTTGGTGAAGATGTTACGGCGAACATTAAAACAATTCGCGCTATACCGCTTGTGTTTTTAAATAAGCATTTTCCGGATTCTGTTGAGATCCGCGGCGAAGTGTATATGGATAAAAAAGATTTTTTAAAAATTAATCAGGAGCGCATAGATGAAGATGAGGAGCTGTTTGCTAATCCACGTAATGCTGCCAGCGGTTCGCTAAAATTATTAGATAGTAGTATTACCGCAAAAAGGCAGCTTAGTTTTTTTGCGCATTCTTTAGGCGCATATGCCGGCCGAGAGATTAATAGCCAGTGGGATTTCTTAGCTAAACTTAAAGATTGGGGCTTACGTACAAATATATATTCTCGTCTTTGTCGTAATATCGATGAGGTGATTGATTATTGCCGTCAGTGGGAACTTAAGCGCGATGAATCTAGCTATGAGATTGATGGCATAGTAATTAAAGTGAACAGTTTTAGCCAGCAGGAGAAATTAGGCTTTACTGTTAAAAGTCCGCGTTGGGCAGTGGCTTATAAATTTGCTGCACGCCAGGCAACTACTGAGATCTTAGCGATTAAGGTCAATGTCGGACGTACCGGGGTCATTACGCCAACGGCGCAGCTGGAGCCGGTAGAATGTTCAGGAGTAATTATCAGTAATGCTACTTTACATAATTTTGATGAAATAGAGCGCTTAAAGTTGCGGGTTGGTGACCGTGTATTAATTGAGCGGGCTGGAGATGTAATCCCTAAAGTAGTAAAAGTGGTAGAACAAAAAGGCAAGAAGCCTTATAATAAGCCGGAAAGATGCCCTGCTTGCGATGAAAGGATTGTTAAAGAGAAAGCACAAGACGTGGCCTATCGTTGCATTAATCCTAACTGCCCTGCGCAGCTGGAACGGGCGTTATTACATTTTTCCAGCCGTGATGCTTTGGATATCGAGGGGTTAGGGGAAGCGGTAATTGTTCAGCTGGTTAAAATAGGGTTATTAAAAAGCTTGGCGGATATTTACAGCTTGAAAAGTAATGATTTATTAAAACTAGAGCTATTTAAAGAAAAGAAGACGGACAATCTTTTAAAGGCTATTGAAAGAAGTAAAAAACAACCTTTGGCGCGTTTGATTTTTGCTTTGGGTATTCGCCATGTCGGCCAAAAAGCTGCGCATACTTTAGCTAGAGAATTTACGGATATGGATAAGTTGATGCAGGCAGGATTTGAAGAACTGGATAGGATTCCGGAAATCGGACAAGTTATGGCTTGTTCAATAGTGGATTATTTTAATTTAAACAAGATTAAGAAGTTAATTCAAGAATTGAAGAAAGCCGGTATTAATATGCGGCAGGTGCTTGAGCAGGTTAAGATTAATAAATTAACCGGTAAAACAATAGTTTTTACCGGCCAATTGGATGGATTTTCCCGCACGGAAGCTGAGGATTTGGTGCGTAAAAGCGGGGGGGTAGCTGCATCAGCTGTAAGTAATAAAACTGATTTTTTGGTTACCGGTGAGAGTGCCGGATCAAAATTTAGTAAAGCTAAAGAGTTGGGGGTAAAAATTATTAATGAAAAAGAATTTTCCCGTTTAATTGCTTCAGAATAGCAGGCGGGATTTTGCTTCAGTAAATTCAGATGGTTACCGCGGAGAAGGGGATGATGAAATGAAATTTAAAAAAGTATTTTTATTTTTACTGTTGGTTTTTTTAGTATTAAATTTAATTGGTTGTGAATCATTCACACGTAAATTTACCCGTAAATCAAAGAAAGCCAGCCAGCCCATTGAGATGGTTTTGACTCCTGAAGAGTATAAGGGGCCGAATATGAGCAAGGAAGAGCTTTACCGCCAATATTTTCTTTACTGGAAATCATGGCAAGATGAGTTAATTAGTGCCTTTACCTATAAGGCAAGCCTTAAAAAGAAAGTAGATTGTATTCAAGAAGCGTTAAAGAATTTAGTTAGCATGAAATCAATGTTGGTGCCGGATGCCCAGAAAAATTTTGACCCGCAGTTTTTTAAATTGAACAATCTTTTAGTTGACATAAAAAGCGATGTTTATGGCGCAAATGATCAGCGTAATCTTCAGGCTGCCGAGAGAATTAAGTCAAGTATTCAACAAGATTTTATTTATCCAAAAATAAGGAATTACTTAAAATGATTTTGGAAACCATTGTAGTTGGGCCGTTAGAGGTAAATTGCTATATACTTGCCTGTACAGAATCGTGTACCGGATCATCTAATGTTAGTGCTAGCGCAGAATTAAAGCCCGCGATTATTATCGATCCCGGTGATCAGATAAAAAAAATTAAAGCGGTTTTGGATAAGCATAAATTGAAACCAGGGCTGGTGATTAATACCCATGGCCATTATGATCACATTGGTTGTGATGACGAATTTGGAGTTGATATCTATGTGCATAAGCAAGATTTACCGATGTTGCTTAGTGCCGATAAAAATCTTTCGGCTAATTATTCAACAGCCTATAAAGTTAATTCTGAGATTAAAATATTGGAGGATAAGCAGGTTATTAAGTTAGGTTGCTTGGAGCTTGAGGTTATACATTTACCGGGCCATACCCCGGGAGGGATCGGCTTATTGATGAAGAAGCCTCAAATTGGTATTGTTTTTACCGGAGACACATTATTTTACCATGGGGTAGGTCGTTATGATTTGCCGGGGGGCAGCGCTAAGCTCCTTGAAAAATCAATCAAGGAGAGGTTGCTTGTTCTGCCTTCGGATACAAAAGTTTATCCCGGGCATGGGCAGGAAACTACGATAGGCGCGGAAAAGCAAAAAAGCTTTTTTTAAAAACTTATGAAAGAATTGATTGATTCATTCTTAGATTATCTTTCGGTTGAGCGTGGGTTATCAAAAAATACTACTATCGCCTATCGTGAGGATCTAAATATGTATCTGGATTTTCTTATTAAGCGCGGGATAAATGCGCTTTCTAAAATAGAGAAAAACGATATTATTGAATTCATGCTTTTCGAAAAAGATAAAGGCATATCTCCGACGAGCATATCCCGCAGGCTCACGGCGATACGTATGTTTCATCGATTTTTAAGCCGGGAGAGGATTCTAAAAAGTGATCCGACTACTTTGATTGATTCGCCGAAATTGTGGAAAAAAATTCCGGATACTCTTTCGCTAAATGAAGTAGAGGCATTAATTGCCCAACCGGATCCGCGCGATCACCAGGGGGCAAGGGATAAAGCAATTCTTGAGACGCTTTATGCTACCGGCATGCGCGTATCAGAATCTACCGACCTTAAAACAAATAATGTAAATTTAGATATTGGATTTTTACGTTGTATCGGTAAAGGCAATAAAGAGCGGATTATTCCGTTGGGGAAAAAAGCGATTCATAGTATTAACAGGTACTTGGAGTTTAGCCGGCCGCATTTTCTAAAAGATAAAACATCAGAGTGTCTTTTTATCAGCCGATCCGGGTTGAGATTATCGCGCCAATCGATCTGGAAATTAATTAAGCGTTATGCTAAAGAAGCTAAAATTAAGAAGCCAATCAAGGTACATACCCTTAGGCATTCTTTTGCTACTCATTTATTAGAAAGAGGGGCAGATTTACGTTCAGTTCAAGAGATGCTCGGCCACTCAAGTATTTCTACGACGCAAATTTATACCCATGTTGATAAAGATCGGTTAAAAAAAATTCATACCATGTTTCATCCGCGCCCTTAAAAGATGAAAAAATATTTAAAAAAAATACCGGCTGAGTTAAAAGAATTGATTAAGGTTATCGTCCAGGTTTCTGCGCAAACCAATATGCCGGCTTATTTAGTTGGTGGGTTCCTGCGCGATTTAATTTTGCAAGTTAAAAATTTTGATTTAGATGTTGCCGTTGAAGGGGATGGCATTATTTTTGCCCAAGTTTTAGCGAAAGAATTAGAAGGGGAGTTAAAAACTCATGAGCGTTTTGGTACAGCAACTTTGACTTTAAGTGAAGCGTTAAAAGTAGATATTGCTACTGCCCGTAAGGAAAAATACCCCAACTGCGGCTGTTTGCCGGTAGTAAGCGCAGGGTCATTAAATGATGATCTCGCCCGCCGCGATTTTTCGGTTAATGCTTTGGCTGCCAGCATTACCGGGGATAATGGGTGGAAATTAATTGACCTCTTTGGCGGTCGAGATGATTTGTCGTCCGGGAAAATCCGTATTTTGCACGACTTAAGCTTTAATGATGACCCTACGCGCATATTAAGGGCAATTCGTTTTGAGCAGCGTTTTAATTTTAAGATCGAGCCTAAAACAATGGTTTTGCTTAAGGGTGCAGTTAAGGCTGGACTATTGAATAAAGTAACTCCTCATCGCTTGCGTGATGAGCTAATACTAATGCTTAAGGAGCAGGATCCTTTAAAGCAGATAAAGCGGCTTAATAATTTATGCGGGCTATCATTTATCAGCAAAAAAATTAAGGTAGGAAAATCAACTTATAATTTATTTAAATCGCTGGCCCGCGAAATCAGCTGGTTTAATAAAAATTTTCCTCACCATAGAAAGCTCGATACCTGGCTTATCTATTTTACTGCTTTACTTGAAAGGCTTACCTTAAAAGAGATTGAGGAGATTGCTGTTAAGCTGGGCTTGCGTAGTGGTGAGGAGAAGAGAATTGTTAGCTATCATCAGGCTAGATTTAAGCTAATCAAGTCTTTAAGCAAGAAGAGTGTTTTGCCCGCCAGCATTTTTTTTATGCTCGAGCCTTTAAGTTATGAAACGATTATTTTATTAAGGGCGGTATCACAAAATGAAAATCTTAAAAAATATGTTGCTGATTTTATTGAAATCTATAACGGCATGCGACTTTGTGTTTCCGGAAACGATTTATCCGGTTTAGGTGTTTTACCCGGGCCAAGATATAAGAAAATATTTGCCCAAGCGTTGGAAGCTAAGCTTAATGGTCGGGTAAGAAACCGGAAGGAGGAGTTGGTTTTGATTAGGAAATTAATAAAAATTACAAATTAGAAATGGAGCTAAAAAATGCCAAGACGTGAAAGAGTGGAAGAAGCGATAAAAAAAGAAGTAAGCCTTATTATCCATGATCAGCTTAAAGATCCGCGGATAGGTTTTGTCACTATTACTAAAGTTGAGCTTTCCACTGATCTGAGGAATGCCAAGATTTTTTACAGTGTTTTAGGCAAGGAAGAAGACCATAAAAAAACTAAAACTGCTTTAGATTCTGCATTGGGTTTTATCCGTAGTTTGGTTGCCCAGAGGATTAATATGCGTTTTGCCACCGAACTTATGTTTCAGGAAGACCATTCTACCGAGTATAGCGTAAAAATTGAAGAGCTGCTTAATGAAGTAAAGGAACTGCCCGCCGCTAAAGAGGTAGATGAATCAAATATAAGAGAGGATGGACAGGATGGGGCTAAATGAAGTTTGCGCAGCAATAAAAAAATATAATAAATTTTTAATTACTGCCCATACCAGCCCCGAGGGTGATGCTCTGGGGTCTGAACTTGGATTCTATAGCTTGATTAAATCATTGGGTAAGGAAGGAACAATCATTAACGAAGATAAAGTGCCTTATGGTTATGATTTTCTTTGTGGGAACAAGCCTATTCAGCTTCTAAGTCGGGAATCTCAGAGTGTTAAATTTGATTGTTTTGTGGCTTTGGATTGCGCAGACTTAAAACGTACGGGTGAAGTTTATAAATTAAATAAATTCAACCAGCCGATACTAAATATTGATCATCATATAAGTAATCAGAAATTTGGAGACATTAATTGGGTTGATCCCCAAGCATCTTCATGTTCGGAGATGGTCTTTAAATTATATAAAAAACTGAACCAAAAAATCGACAAAGATTCAGCGTTGGCTTTATATACCGGAATGATGACTGATACCGGATCTTTCCGTTATTCCAACACATCTAGTTTTACATTAAAAGCCGTGTCTGAGCTTTTAAAACTTGGAGTTAATGTCAAGGAGGTTTATCGAAATACCTACGAGAATATTCCAATTAATGATATAAAGTTATTGCTTAAACTTTTGCCTAAAATTAAATTTTATTACAAAAGCAAGATCGCCAGTTTTAAAATTAGTGACGAATTAATGAAAGCCGGTAAACCGTCTGTTGACATTGCGGATTTACTTTTAAGTTTTGGCCGCTCAATCAAGGGGGTTGAGGTGGTCGTAATCTTTAAGGAGAACCTGGGAAACAAGAATGAAGTGCGCATTAATTTAAGGAGCCAGGGCAAAGCAGACGTAAATAAAATAGCTGCTTTTTTTGGCGGTGGAGGGCATAAGAGTGCCAGTGGCTGCACTTTAACCGGTAATATTGAAAAGATTGAAAAGATTGTAATTGCTAAAATCCAAAGAGTTTTAATGCAAAATTAAGTGAAAACAATTGTTGGGATCAATAAAATTAAAAAGCAGCGAAAAGTCGTTGTTGCTTTGGGTGTTTTTGACGGTCTGCACCGTGGCCATTTAAGTGTTTTAAGGGCAGTAGTTAAAAAGGCCAAGCAAATAAAAGGTTTAAGTGTAGTTTTGACTTTTTGGCCGCATCCCCAAAAACAGGAGAGCCTGTATTCTTTAAACCACCGCTTAAGATTATTTGCCGCTTTGGGCATAGATACTTGTATTGTAATCAATTTTAATAAAAAATTTTCCCGGACTAGCGCCGAAGATTTTATCAAAAAGATATTAGTTGATAAAATCGGTGCGCAGCATATTTTTATTGGTGAAAATTTCCGGTTTGGAAGGTTAGCTAAAGGAAGCCATCTTCTTTTGCAAAAATTTGCAAAAATTTATAATTATAGTATTAAAAAGTTTTCGATAGTCAGGATTAATAAAAAACCAATCAGCAGCACAGCGATAAGGAAATTAATTAAAGCCGGTAATTTAAAAGAATCTGAAAAATTGCTTGGGCGTCCGGTGAGCGTCTTGGGTTCGGTAATTAAAGGCAGCAAGCTTGGGCGCAGGATCGGTTTTCCGACTGCAAATATCAACCCGCATCATGAAGTCATTCCGCCGGTGGGTATTTATGCGGTAAAGGTGATCTTGAGCAATAAAACCTATTCCGGCCTTTGTTATATTGGCCGTAAACCTACAATAAATGCTTTAAATAGACATATCGGAATTGAAGTATATATATATGATTTTTATCAAGAGATATATGGGCAATTGCTTGAAATTCAATTCTTAAAATTAATCCGGCCTGATCGGAAATTCTCCTCGATTGAAGATTTAACTGCACAGATTAAAAAGGATGTGATTTTTTGCCGCAAATTTCTGAAGCATTCCTTAAGAATACACAATAGCTAGTCATTTAAATTATTTAAGCCACAAGCGATTGTATTGGCTTAATTTAGGTAAATTTGTTCTTGACAAAAGGGAGTATTTTGACTATACTTTTGGTATTCAGTGGTGAAAAGTGGAGTAAAGTGGAAGAGAGGAAAGATGTTCTACGGAGAGTTTGAACATTCTATAGATCGAAAAGGGCGATTAATACTGCCGGCCAAGTTCCGTGAAGTAGCTAAAAATCAATTCGTAGAAAAATTTTTTGTGACTCGTGGTTTGGATAAATGTCTTTTTATGTTTGCTGAGGAAGAATGGCGGTCTCAAGAAAATAAATTTAAAACCATGTCATTTACTAAGCAGCAGTCGCGGACTTTTAACCGTTTACTTTTTAGCGGTGCGGTTGAAGTAGGTTCTGATAAGCAGGGGAGAATTTTGGTTCCGCAATATTTAAAAGATTTTGCTGAGATTAAAAAAGACGTTATGATTGTGGGGGTTTCTAACCGTATTGAGATCTGGTCAAAAGATAAATGGCATGATTTTTATGCCAATAGCCGAGAGTCTTTCGAAGAGATCGCCGAAAAACTAATGGATGTATAAATGATTGAAGAAAGATTGCTGCATACGCCAGTTATGTTAAAAGAAGTTATAGATTACTTGAAGCTTGCACCGGGGAAGGTAATCGTTGATGCAACTATGGGCACAGGCGGACATTCGTTTGAAATATTAAAAAAGATTACTCCGGGCGGAAGGCTAATCGGTATTGATCGCGATCTGGATTCATTGGGTATTTGCCGGGAACGTTTGGTTGAGTTTAAGGATAGCTGTACATTTGTTCATTCCAATTTTTCTAATTTAGACCAAGCTTTAGAAAAATTAGGAATAAATGAAATCGATGGTATTGTTTTTGATTTGGGTATTTCTAGTTATCAGCTAAGAGATGCCCAAAGAGGTTTTAGTTTTCAAGAGGAGGGGCCGCTGGATATGCGTTTAGACAAAAGCAGCTATATTTCAGCATATGACCTGATTAACAGCCTTAATGAAGACGAGATTTCTCATTTACTTTGGAATTTTGGGCAGGAACGCTGGCATAATCGCATTGCCCATTTATTAATTGAAGAACGCAAGGTTGAGCCGATTGCGACAACTAAACAGTTGGCTACTTTAGTGATGCGGGCTATTCCGTATAAGTATCGAAAAAGTTATTATCGGATACATCCTGCTACGCGGACTTTTCAAGCTGTGCGGATTGCTGTAAATCGGGAATTGGAAGTTTTAGAAAATTCTATTAGGAAAGCCGTTGCAATTTTAAAAAAGCAAGCTAGAATATGTGTAATTTCTTTTCATTCGTTGGAAGACCGGGTAATCAAGCATACATTCCGTGCGCTCAAAGCCGACGGATTAATCGAAATTATTACAAGCAAGCCCCTGATTCCAGAGTTTAGCGAAATAGAAGCTAATCCTTCTAGCCGCAGCTCTAAGTTCAGGGTAGCGGAGAGGTTGTAAAATAATATGAAGCTGACTAAATTTTTCTCAACGGTAGTATTTATTACTTCTTTCGCTGTACTTTATGTTTATCAGCAAAGCGAGATATTCCGTCTGGCTTATTTGGGCCAAAAAAAACAAGCCTCTTATACAGAATTATTAGATAAAAATACTGCTTTAAGATATAATATCAACAAGAATTCTTCTTTGGTAAAGATCGGAGGCCGGATCAATGAGGGTAGTGAATTTCAGATGCCGGATAATTACCGTTTCGTTAAGTTTGTTTCTTCTAAGGAAGGTTTAAGACTTGCGGATCAGAACCAAAATAAAGAAGGGCTCTTGGCACGAATTTTTAGCTTAAAGCGGGAAGCTCAAGCAAAAACAATTAACCCCTAATATTTATTACTCCTATATAATATAGTGTATATCAGCAATTATCGCCGCAGGAATGAAGCGGTATTTTTGGTTTTTTTTATTTTTCTCCTGCTTTGTATCGGCCGCTTATTTTTTATCCAATTCTTCCGTTCGGCTTACCTTATTTCAATAGCTAAAAAACAACATAATCAACTTGTAGAGTTAGAGCCGCGCCGAGGGGCAATTTATGATGTTAACCTTAAGGCCCAGGCATTTAATATGTCCATGGATTCTATTTATGCTGTACCCGGGGCAATTAAAAATAAAGAATATGCAATTGACCAGCTGCAATCCATTCTTGGGCTTAAGCGCAGTTATCTTGAAGATAGGCTAAACCGTAAAAAATCCTTTATTTGGGTGGCGCGTAAATTGAATCCGGATAAATCCGAGGCAATTAAAAAATTAAATATTAAAGGATTGGGTTTCTTAAAAGAAACTAAACGTATTTATCCGAATAGTTACTTGTCCAGCCATGTAATCGGTTTTAGCGGTATGGATAATATTGGACTGGAAGGAGTTGAGAGGGATTATAACCGGTATTTAAAAGGGATTCCCGGTTGGGCAATTTTTTTACGTGATGCTCGGCAAAAGCAATTAGATATTTGGGAGAAGATGGTTGTTCCGGTTGATGGAGCGGATTTAGTTTTAACTGTTGATGAAGTTATCCAGTATATTGCTGAAAGGGAATTAGATAAGGCATTTAAGAGCTTCAACGCTAAAGGTGCCAGCATTATTGTAATGGATCCTCATACCGGAAAGATTTTGGCTCTAGCTAACCGTCCAACCTATGATTTAAATGACCATTCTAATGTTAGTAAGGATTTTATGCGTAATCGGGCTATTTGTGATTTATTTGAACCTGGTTCAGTATTTAAAATCGTTACTGCTTCGGCTGCGCTTGAAGAAAAAAAGATTACTGAGGAGGATGTTGTTTTCTGCGAAAATGGCAGCTATAGCGTAGGTGGGCGTGTCTTGCATGATCATCGGCCGCATGGCTTGCTTACTTTTAGGCAGGTTATTGAGGAGTCCAGTAATATTGGTACAGTTAAGGTTGCTCAGCTTTTGGGGAAGGATAAACTTTATCAGTATATCAAGGCTTTTGGTTTCGGTTCTAAATTGGGGTTTGATTTGTCCGGAGAGATATCCGGGATGATTATTCCGACCCGGCTTTGGTCAAAATCATCGATTACGTCTATCCCTATGGGTCAAGGGGTAGGGGTCACTGCTTTGCAATTAGCTAGTGCCATTTCGGTAATTGCTAATGGCGGGCAATTGATGAAGCCTTATATTATTGATTCAGTTCGCGATACTCAGGGGCATTTAATAAAGCAAAATAAGCCGGTATTAATCCGTAAAGTTATTTCAGTTGATACAGCTATGCGTATTAAAAAAATACTTACCGGAGTAATAGAGGAAGGTACCGGTAAGCTGGCTAAAGTGTCGGGTTTTAGTGCTGCGGGTAAAACCGGGACTGCTCAGAAGCTCGAAGCAGATGGAACCTATTCTCATAATAAATTTGTTGCTTCTTTTATTGGTTTTGCTCCGGCAGAGGATCCGATGTTGACTATTGTTGTAATTGTTGATGAACCCCATCCGTATTATTTTGGCGGAGTAGTGGCTGCTCCGGTATTTCAGAAAGTTGCTGGTGATGTCATTCGTTATATAAAAGGCAATGAATTACCCATTGAGGTAATCCCACAATGAAAATCGCAGGATTACAGATAAAGGGCGTAACCAGTAGTTCTAAGGACGTAAAAAAAGATTTTGTTTTTGTTGCGATAAAGGGGCCCTGGCAGGATGGCAACTGTTTTATTAATGAAGCAATTACTCGAGGTGCCAGTGTTATTGTTATAAAAAATACGGCGAAAGAAACAAAAATAATCGGTAAGGCCAAATTATTAAAAGTTAGTAATCCCCGTAAGTTTCTGGCTGATGTTTGTGCCGAGTTCTACGGGTTTCCTTCGAATAAACTTAAAGTTATCGGTATTACCGGTACAAATGGTAAAACGACTATTTCTTATTTGGTTGAGGCGGTAGCCAAGGAAGCTAATTGCGGAAGCGGGGTAATCGGTACAATCAACTACCGTTTTAAAAATAAAATTATACCAGCTAAAAATACTACTCCCGGGTGTGTTCAGCTCCAAGAGTTATTATGTAAAATGTTTGCAAAAAAAGTTAAGTATTGTGCGATGGAAGTTTCATCTCATGCCTTAGACCAAAATCGGGTTGCCGGGGTTAATTTTAGCTGCGCTATTTTTACTAATCTTACTCAGGATCATTTGGATTATCATCAGAATCTAGAGAATTATTTTTTAGCCAAGGCAAAGCTTTTCCGTTCTTTAGCTGCTTCAAGTGTAGCGGTTATTAATAATGATGATAAATACGGGCAAAGGATCAAACGTTTAACCAAGGCTAAAGTTATCACTTACGGAATAAGAAATAAATCAATGGTTATGGCTAAAGAACTTGACCTTGGGCATGAGAAAACTGAATTTACCTTGATTGCTCCGAAGATCAATATTAGGATTAAGGCAAGGCTGGTCGGTAAGTACAATGTTTATAATATCCTGTCGGCTGTTGCCTGGGCGTTAAGCCAGAAAATAAATATCAAAATTATAAAAGCTGCAATTGAAAAATTTAAAAATGTCCCCGGAAGGTTGGAAAGAGTGGTTACTAAGAAAGGGTTCAATATTTTTGTAGATTATGCCCATACCCCGGATGCTTTATTTAATGTAATCAGTGCCTTAAGACCGATTTCTAAGAAAAGAATTATAGTTGTTTTCGGCTGCGGAGGGGGAAGAGATAAGCTTAAACGGCCAAAGATGGGCAAGGTGGTTACGGAGTTAGCAGATTATGCTTTGATTACTAGCGATAATCCGCGTTCTGAAGAACCGCTTCAAATAATTAAAGATATACAAAAGGGGATAAATAAAAATAATTATTGTGTAGTTCTTGCGCGCGCGGAAGCTATTCGTAAGGGTCTAGCGATGTTAGAAAAAGATGACTGTTTGCTTATCGCCGGCAAAGGGCATGAAAATTATCAGGTGTTGAAAGATAAGGTTTTGCAGTTTAATGATCGAAAGGAAGTAGAGAAGTGTTTACTATTGAAGAAATAGTTAAAGCCACAGGAGGCGAACTTATTCAGGGGCGCTTAAGGGATAAGGCCAGCGGTATTTCTACTGACTCCAGGAAATTAGAACCGCAAGAAGCTTTTTTGGCTCTCAAAGGAAATAACTTTGATGGCCACGATTTTATTAGCGAAGCTTTGAAATCAAAAATTTCTTCGGTAATTGTGGAAAATGTCCCGAAGAAATTAATTCCCAAACAAGTAGCGGTTATTAAGGTTAAAGATACATTACTTGCTTTAGGAGATATTGCCCGTTTTAAAAGGCAGAGATCTGGCTCGCCGGTAGTTGCCGTTACCGGGTCTAATGGAAAAACTACAACCAAAGAGATGATTGCTTGGGTGTTATCGGCAGGTTCTCAGGTATTAAAAAATGAGGGAACTAAAAATAACCAGATTGGGCTCCCGCAGACTTTAATCCAGCTTAATAAAAAAGATAATTATGTGGTAGTTGAAATAGGTACTAATCATTTTGGTGAGGTGGATTATTTAGCTAAAATCGCCAAGCCCAATATCGGTTTAATCACCAATATCGGCTCAAGCCATCTGGAGTTCTTAAATGATTTAAGAGGTGTTTTCAAAGAAAAATCAAGTTTGCTGGATAATTTAGCCAAACCGGCAATTACTATACTTAATGCTGATGATAAATTGCTGAAAAGGCTAATTACTAAGGATAATAAGGGCAGGTCTGTTTTTAGCTATGGTATTGACGAAGAAAGTGATTTTCGTGCTTCGGCAATTAAATTTAAAAACTGCAAGCTGGAATTTAAAGTTAATCGTAAGTTTAATTTTGTATTATCGACATTAGGTGATTATAATATTTATAATGCTTTAGCGGCAATTGCAGTTGGCCGCATATTTGGTTTAAGTTACCTTGAAATTAGTGCCCGGCTTGCAGATTTTAAGTTTCCTGCCGGCAGGCTTAATTTTATTGAATTCCGGGGATTTAAGTTTATTGATGATACCTATAATTCTAATCCTCTTTCTTTAAAGGCGGCTTTGACGGCTTTAAATGCCGTAAAATGTAAGGGGAGAAAAATCTTAATTATGGGTGATATGCTGGAATTGGGTAAGCAAAAAGAGTTATTGCATAGACAAGTTGCAAGGAGTATAACTAATACTTGTGATCTTTTGGTTACCGTAGGGCCTTTGGCTTATCTAACTGCTCAGGCAGCTTTAAAAAGCGGTTTTAGTGACAAAAATATATTTAGTTGTGACAATGTTCTAGAGGCTAGGGATTTATTGTTTAATAAGATTTTCCCGGAGGTTTGTGACCTTATCCTTGTAAAAGGCTCTCGGTCGATGAAGATGGAAGGTATTTTCAAAATTTAATGTTACATCATCTGCTTTATCCGCTTAGGGATTACATCTCTGTTTTTAATCTATTTCGTTATATTACTTTTCGTGCGGCAATGGCTGCTCTAACTGCTTTTGTGCTCAGCCTGATTTTTGGTCCGCTTTTAATTAAAAAGCTAAAAGCTTTAAAGGTTGGAGAAAAAATTAATAAGGCTGACAGCTTAAAGCTGGATGATTTACATCGCCATAAACAGAGCACTCCAACCATGGGCGGAATACTTGTTCTTGGGGCGGTCATAGTTTCAACTCTGCTTTGGGCGGATATTTCGCAGCATTGTATCTGGATTGTTTTATTTAGTACGATTTGGCTTGGGTTAACCGGATTTACGGATGATTATTTAAAACAGGTAAAGAAAAAGGCAAGTGGATTGCCATCAAGCGTTAAGCTCGCCAGCCAGATTGTTTTAGGCTTAATTTTGGGTATAATTCTTATTTTTGAGAGCCAGCATAATGTTAAACTTGAGATTCCATTTTTAAAAGGTGTTAATCTGGATTTGGATGGTTTGTATATTTTATTTGTAATTATTGTTATCGCTGGTTCATCCAATGCGGTGAATCTTACTGACGGCTTAGACGGGCTGGCTATTGGTATTGTGGTGATGGTTGGGATTGCTTTTAGTGTGCTTTGCTACGTTTCTGGCAATTTAAATTTAAGTGAGTATCTTTTAATCCCGTATATTAAAGGCGGGGGAGAGCTGACTATTTTTTGTGCCAGCATTGTCGGGGCGGGATTGGGTTTTTTATGGTTTAACTGTTATCCTGCCACAATTTTTATGGGGGATGTTGGTTCGCTGGCTTTGGGTGGGGCTATTGGCACTGTTGCGTTATTAATTAAAAAAGAGATGCTGCTTATAATTGTCGGCGGCATATTTGTTTTAGAGGCCCTTTCGGTTATATTACAAGTAGCTTCTTTCAAGTTGACCAAGAAGAGAATTTTTAAGATTGCTCCTCTGCACCATCATTTCCAGTTTTTGGACTGGCCTGAGAATAAAGTAATTGTCAGGTTTTGGATTGTTGCCGGATTGCTTGCCCTTTTTACGCTGGTTACTTTAAAGATCAGGTAATTTTATTCTGATCTCGTTTGCAGGAGAACAGCCCAGAGTATTTAAAACTATGCGCAATATCGAATATTTTAAAAATAAAAAAATAACCATTGTCGGCTTAGCCCGTTCGGGTGTAGCTTGTGCTAATCTTTTGCATAAATTAGGTGCCATTATAAGGATTACGGAGGCAAAAGATAATGCGCAGACTCAAGATGCCTCTACTCGGCTTTGTTCGGGCGAAATTATAATTGAGCTGGGGAAACACAGCCAGGATTTTATTCAGGATGCGGATTTAGTAATTATTTCTCCCGGGGTGCCCTTAGATGCCTTGCCGATTAAATGGGCAAGGCAATTTAATCGGCCGGTTATTAGCGAAATTGAGGCGGCAAGTATTTTGTGTCCAGCCGGAATTATTGCGGTAACCGGTTCAAACGGTAAAACTACGGTTACTACTTTAATTGGTAAAGTTTTAGAAGCCGCGCAAAAAAAAGTTTTTGTTTGCGGCAATATCGGTAATCCTTTCTGCGGAGAAGTCCAATTAATGCAAGAGGGTGATTTTGTAGTCCTGGAGGTAAGCTCATTTCAGTTGGAGACAATAAAGAATTTTAAGCCGAAGATTGCTTTGATTTTAAACCTTACGCCAAATCATTTAGACCGTTATAAAAATATTCAAGAATATCTAGCTGCCAAGAAACGCATTTTTATGAATCAGGATGAAGGTGATTTTTTGATTCTAAGTGCTGATGATTTGTTGCTTAGGGGTATTCAAAGCCAGGCAATCAAGGCAAGTGTGGATTTTTTTACTAAGCAAGATGGGTTAAATCCTAATCAGAGTGCGGTTTTGAGCGTAGGAAAGATTTTAGGGATTGACCAAAGTTTAATGCAAAAGGTATTTGCTGAATTTAAGGGGCTTGAACATCGGATGGAAGAGCTTGGTCAGATTAAAGGGGTAAGATTTATTAATGACTCAAAAGCAACTACTGCCGATTCAGCCATTTGGGCAATTAAAAATATTAATATCCCGATAATTCTTATTGCCGGGGGTAGGCATAAAGGTATTGATTACGGGGTAATTCTTGAATATGCTAGAGGCAAAGTTAAACAGGTAATTTTGATTGGGGAGTCAAAAGATATAATTGCCCGGGATTTAAAAGGCGAATTTCTAACTGCAATGGCTTCTAGCTTAGAGGAGGCATTAAATAAGGCTTATGCTCTGGCTGAGCCGGGGGATGCGGTATTATTCTCTCCGATGTGTTCCAGTTATGATATGTTTAAAGATTATGAAGACCGGGGCAGAGTATTTAAAAAAATAGTAGCCCAGTTGGCTCTAAAAGATTAGTTCTTATGGTTAGAAAAACTCGTATTAACTTACTTACTATCTCAATTGTACTTATTTGTGTCGGCATAGTTATGATTTACAGTTCATCAAGTATTTATGCTTGGGAGAGGTATGCTGATAGTTTTTATTTTTTAAAACGACACTTATTGTTTCTCCTGATTGGTATAGTATTTACTTTTTTGGCCATGATTATTGATTATCGTAAGCTTAGGGAATATGCCCGGCCAATGCTCTGGGCGGCTATTATTATGCTTGTTCTAGTATTAATTCCCGGGTTAGGCAGAGAAGTTTCCGGAGCTCAAAGGTGGTTCAGATTTAAATTTATCAGTTTCCAACCTTCAGAGTTTGTCAACTTAGCGTTGATTATTTATATTGCTGATTTTATTTGCCGTAAGTCGGATACAATCAAAACGCTGTTTAAAGGTTTCTTGCCCCCGATATGCGTGTTGGGTTTAGTTATCGTGCTGATACTTTTACAGCCGGATTTGGGGACAGTTATTGCTTTAGGAAGCGTGGTTTTAATGATGCTTTATATTGCCGGAGTCAGGGGCAGGTATATTTTAACTTTAATGCTTTGCAGCTTGCCTGCGCTTTATGTTTTGGTTTTTAATGTGCCTTATCGCCGGGCAAGGATATTGGCGTTCCTAAATCCCTGGCTTGATCCTAAGGGCACAGGTTTTCAAATTATTCAGTCGCAAATTGCTATTGGTTCTGGTGGGTTATTTGGCCGGGGGCTAGGCCACTCTCAGCAAAAACTATTCTATCTTCCGGCAGCGCATACAGATTTTATTTTTTCGATTATCGGCGAGGAGTTGGGGCTGTTGGGCACTCTTGGGGTAATTGCCTTGTTTATGATTTTTATTCAGCAAGGGCTTAAGGTTATAAAAAATTCTCAGGATAAATTCGGGTATTTTTTGGCCCTGGGCTTGATCCTGATGATTTCACTTAAGGCGATCGTAAATATCGGAGTTTCTTGCGGGGTTTTTCCTACTAAGGGCTTGCCTTTGCCGTTTATCAGTTACGGCGGGTCTTCTTTAATCTTTGATATGGTTAGCCTGGGTATATTAATTAATATCGCTCGTACTGGAGAGTATCCATAATATGCGTGTTTTGATTGTTACTGGCTCAAGCGGAGGGCATATTTTTCCGGCCCTGGCTTTGGCTGATTCATTGAAAGCAGCTTCTAGCCAGGTGCTTTTGGTGCTGCCGCAAAAGAATAAGGCAGATGGAATTCCTGTAAATTTCGTAAAGACAGAATATATTCAATCTGTTAACTTAACTCTAAGTTTAAACAAAAAGAATATAACCGGCGTATACTTTTTTTTATTGTCAGTTTACCAGAGCTTGCGTATTGTTCTAAAATTTAAACCGGATGTTGTTGTGGGGTTCGGCAGCTTAAATACCGTTGCGTTGATATTTTGGGCATGGTTATTTAGAATTAAGACTGTAATTCATGAGCAAAATGTTATTCCTGGCAGGGCAAACCGCCTGCTCTCTAAGTTGGCGGATAAAGTAGCGGTATCTTTTATTCAAACAAACAGTTATTTAGGTATATCCCCAAAAAAGATTGTTTTAACCGGTAATCCTGTTCGTCAAAATTTGGTCAGATTAGATAGGCAGGAGTCGCTGGATTTTTTTAAATTTAAGGAAAGGAAAGTTAATATTTTAATTACCGGCGGCAGTCAGGGATCGCATAGCTTGAATGTTGCCTGTTTGGCTGTTCTAACAGAGCATTTCGCTAAAAATGATCTACAGGTAATCCATATTTCAGGATCCGTGGATTTTCCGTTACTTAAGCAAACTTATGAGGCTAGCGGGATTACTTATAAGTTATTTGATTTTCTTCCTGCTATGCAATATGCTTATAGCATAGCAGATTTGGTAATCTCCAGGGCAGGTGCAACAACTATTGCCGAATTACAAAAATTTTGTATCCCGGCGATTTTAATTCCGTATCCCTTTGCTTATGCGCATCAGTTAAATAATGCCCGCGTATTGGAGGATCTTGGAGCGGCTTTAATTATTCGTGAGGAGCCATTGATTGCTGAAAAGTTGTTCGGTAAATTATTTGAATTTTTGGCGAGTCCACAGAAATTAGCAGTGATGCGTCAGGCGTATGCAAAAAATCAGGTTTTCGATGCAGTAAAATTACTTACTAACGCGGTATTATGCTTAAACTGATGAAACGCTTAAAATTTTTACTTATATTTTTAGCTTTACCGTTAATTGTTTTTGCGGAAAATAGTCCGTGGAAAGTTTTTAAAAGTACACATTTTTTAATTTATTATCAAAGCGCAGATGAATCCACGCTTAATGAATTTGCCCAAAAGGCAGAAGAGTATTACGTGAAAATTACCGATGATTTAGGCTTTAATCGTTTTAACTTCTGGACTTGGGATAATCGGGTAAAAATATTTTTATTTGACAACCAAAAGGATTATTCCCGGGAAACTGGCGACCCCGGCTGGTCTGCTGGGCAGGCTCAGGTGGGTATTAAACAAATCAAGACATTTATAACTGCCCAAGGGTTTATGGATAATGTTTTACCGCATGAGATGGCTCATATTATTTTTAGGGAGATGGTGGGGTTTAATAACCCCGGCCTATCCCTTTGGCTTGAAGAAGGGGTAGCGAGCTTTCAGGAGCAAAAGGATTCATTTGTTAAAGTGGATTTAGCTAATAGTATAAAGCAGGGTAATTTTATCAATCTGGATAGTTTAGGCAGGATGGAGGTTGCCAAAATAGCGGATAAGCAGCAAGTGAAATTATTTTATGCTGAATCGTATAGCTTGGTGAACTATTTAATTACATCCTTCGGCAAAGATGAATTTGTGCTTTTTTGCCAAAATCTTCGGGATAAGAGAAATATCGCCCGGGCATTAATGTTAACATATCCTTTTAATGATTTGAAGGATTTTGAAAATTCTTGGAAAGATTATATTCTTAGATGAAAAGATATTACCACTTTATAGGGATCGGCGGAATAGGAATGAGCGGAATAGCGCATTTATTGCTTAAGGCCGGGCTATCTGTCAGTGGTTCGGATTTAAAGGAAAGCCGGGTTACTGAAGAGCTTAGAAAACTGGGCGCTAAGATATATATCGGGCACCATGCTCAAAATATATCTGAGCAAGATGCGGTAGTGTATTCGTCGGCAATAAAAGAAGATAATCCTGAGATGTGCCAGGCTAAAATTCTAGGCGTACCTCTGATCCGGCGGGCGCAGGTTTTAGCTTACTTGATGCAGGAGAAGACTGCCATAACTGTAGCTGGGAGCCATGGCAAGACTACGACTACTTCGCTTGTTTCTTATCTTCTGCTTGAAGCCGGGCTTTGTCCAACAGTAGCTATCGGCGGGATACTCAGAAATATTGATACCAATGCTTGTTTAGGCAAGGGTGAATTTTTTGTGGCTGAGGCTGATGAATCAGACGGTTCGTTTTTGTATTATCAGCCTAAGTATTCCATTATTACCAATGTTGATTATGAGCACCTGGATTATTATCATGATTTTGATAACGAATTGAACATTTTTAAGAGTTTCATTAAACGTACCCGGGAAAACGGCTGCGTTTTTGCCTGCGCAGATGATTTAAATCTTAAGAATTTGTTTTCAGATTACAAAGGAAAGCATATCTTTTTTGGTTTTGATAATGCCGCCGATATTTTTGCTAAAAATATCGAGCTTAACGGTTTAAATTCAAAGTTTGATTGTTATTTCAGGAACAAGCTTATTGGGCGTTTCCATCTGGCTTTGGGGGGCAGGCATAACATTTCCAATTCTCTGGCAGTAATTGGTTTAGGTTTGGAGTTAGGCATAAGCTTAAACTGTATTGCTAAGTGTTTAAAAGATTATAAAGGAGTTGCCCGGAGGCTAGAGATTAAATTTAAAAATGAACGTTGCCAGGTTATCGATGATTACGGGCATCATCCTTCGGAAATAAAAGCTACTTTAGCCGCTTTAGTCAATCTGAAGGCTAAGAGAAGGATTGTTGTTTTCCAGCCGCATCGCTATAGCCGGACTCAGCTACTTTTAGATGAATTTGCTAAATCATTTGATCAGGCGGATTATTTGATCATTACGGATATTTATGCCGCTAGCGAGCCGGTGATCGAAGGGGTAAATGCCGAAGCCTTGTTGAATAAAATAAAGGAACATGCCCCGGATAAAAAAGCTATATATTTAGCTAAGGATAACATCCTTAAGCATATTTTGAGTATACTTAGTGATGGTGATCTGGTAGTTACTTTGGGGGCAGGAGATATTGTAAGGATTTCCGATGAATTGGCCAAAGAGCTTAAGTAAAAACATAAAAACCAAAGTTAATTTAGCAAATTATACGAGTTTTAAAATCGCAGCTGTTGCGGATTTTTTTCTTGAGATTAAGGATATTGATGAATTAAGGGATGCTTTAAGTTTCGCTAAAAGTAAGCACATTCCGATCTTTATTTTAGGTGCCGGCAGCAATATTTTGGCCAGTGACCGGGTTAAGGGGCTGGTAATTAAGTTAGATGGAAAATATTTTAAAAAGCTGGAAAAATCAGGCAATTATTTGTTAGCTGGAAGCGGCTTAAAATTAAATCAATTAATTTTATTTGCGCAAACAAAATGTTTGTCCGGATTGGAGTTTCTTGCCGGAATTCCTGGAACTGTCGGCGGATCACTTTTGGGCAATGCCGGAGCCTGGGGCCAGGCAATCGGCGGTTTGGTTAAGCAGGCTTGTGTTGTGGATTATCAGGGGCGTTTAAAGCTTCTTTCGGATAAGCAATTAAAATTTTCTTACCGTAAATCAAATTTAGATAGTTATATTATTGTTTGGGTAAAATTAAAATTAAAGATTAGCAGCAAGAATAACATTGCTTTAAGAATAAAAGACCATCTTTTGCAGCGTTTGAAAACCCAGAAGAATAGTCTGCCTAATGCCGGGTGTATCTTTAAAAATCCTGCCGGTAAAAAAACTGCCGGATTACTTATTGATTTGTGTGGATTAAAGGGGAAGAGAAAAGGCGGAGCGGTAGTTTCGGAAACGCATGCGAATTTTATTTTAAATTTAGGCGGTGCCAAAAGCCGCGATGTTGTTTTACTCATGAATTTAATCCGGCAAAAAGTAAAGTCAAAGTTTGGAATTAATCTTCAACCAGAGGTAAAACTATGGAAATAAAAGATTTTGGGAGAGTTGGTGTTTTAATGGGTGGGCCATCATCCGAGAGGCAGATTTCTTTAAAAAGCGGTAAAGCGGTTTTTTCTGCGCTTATTGATTCAGGTTTGGATGCGGTAAGCATTGATATTGTAACTGATAATGAGGAAGAAAATATCCGTCTGCTTAATGACCGCAAGCTGGATTGTGCATTTATTGCCCTGCATGGCCGATTTGGCGAAGATGGGACGATACAAAATATTTTAGAAACAATAAGATTACCTTATACTGCTTCTGGTGTTAACTCAAGCCGGCTGGCTATGGATAAAATCGGTTCTTTAGAAGTATTTAAACAGGGTGGTTTAGTTGTTCCTAACTCTCAATTTTTAGAGAAATCAGATTATTTGAGAACGAATAATTTTAATAATCGGCTGGCTTTTCCTCTAGTAGTTAAGCCGGCTAATCATGGTTCAAGTATTGGGCTTTCGCTGGTGGAGCGCGAAGAGGAAATGCCGGTGGCCATTGACTTGGCTTTTGAATTTGACCAAAATATAATAATTGAAGAATATATTTATGGGAGAGAACTTACGGTTGGAGTTTTGGGTGAAGAAGCCTTGCCGGTTATCGAGATTATTCCAAAAAATAAATTCTTTGACTTTGAGGCCAAATATCAGCCGGGAGGTACTGAATATATCGCTCCAGCTGTTTTAGATGAAAAAATTGCCAAAAAGGTTCAAGATGTGGCTTTAAAAGCACATAAGCTTTTAGGTTGTTCGGGTTGTTCGCGGACAGACATTATATTAAACAGAGATGGTTTGCCTTATATTCTAGAGGTTAATACGATTCCTGGAATGACTGCCACCAGCCTTTTGCCTAAGGCGGCTAAAATTGTCGGAATTGATTTTAATCATCTTTGCCTTAAACTATTGGAATTAGCATATGCGAAGAAAAAACTATAAGCTACCGACAAAATTAATTGCTTTTTTGGCTGTAATTTTACTTGCTATCTTTTTATTAATAGGATATATTTGGAAAGTCCTG
Organism: Candidatus Omnitrophota bacterium; assembly: GCA_041663665.1. Taxonomy (GTDB): domain Bacteria; phylum Omnitrophota; class Gorgyraeia; order Gygaellales; family Profunditerraquicolaceae; genus UBA6249. The sequence continues at coordinate 151,040 of JBAYMG010000003.1, forward strand.
ACTACTTCCGATTTTTTTAGCGTTAAACAGGTTGTTGTCAGGAATCTGGATATTTCTTTTGACTATCTAAAAGGTAGGAATATATTTACCCTGGATTTAAGCAAACAGGCGCGGCAGATTTTTTTGAATACTCCGGATTGCCGTAAGATAAGATTTTCTAAAATACTTCCTGATTGCATTGTTATCGATTTTTTAAAGAGGAAGCCGATTGCTTTAGTCAGGTTTTATAAGAGCTTTGCGGTTGATGAACAGGGGATATTATTTTATCCCGCTTTACTGGTTGAAGAAGTCTCACTGCCAATAATTTATGGGCTTGAGACGAAAATATTCGCGCCAAAGCCCGGAGTAAAATATCGGCGGCCGGAGTTTGATTTAGCGTTGGATATCGTTAGGGGGTTTAATAGTAATAAAAATTTTAAAGGTTTTACATTAAAAAGAATCGATGTGGCTAATTTGCATAGCGCTGGATTTTTTATTCTTTTACCCCGCCAGGTTGCAGATTATATTTTACCAAATCCCCGGTTAGAGTGGGCTGGTTTTGAGGTGCGTATCGGGGAAGGTAATATTGAGCAGAAGCTGATGATTTTAAGTGGCTTGATTATGCAGGCGCGTAAAGATTGGGGTAATATAAAATATATTGACCTTAGATTCAAGGAGCCGTTAATCAAGTTAACAACAAGCCTTGATAAAGTAAAATCCTAAGAATTTAAAGCGAAAAGGATCGACAATAAGTTTTGATTTAGAAGAATCCTAAGAATTTAAAGCGATGAGGATCGACAATAAGCCTCAGTTTAGGAAAATCCTAAGAATTTAAAGCGATGAGGAAAAATAATGTTAAATAAAGATTATGTTTGTGCAGTTGACATTGGTTCTAACAAGATATCTGTTGCTCTTGCTTTGATCAAGAAAAATCGGATTGAGAATGTTTTTTTTGAAGCTGCCCCAAGCCGCGGAGTTAAAGAGGGAGTGATTGTTGATGCAACGGAGCTGGTTATTTGCTTAACCAAGATTTTAAAATGCTTGAAATCTAAATCCGGCCTAAAAATAAAATTTATCCATACTAATTTTTCAGGTAAAGATATTTCTACTAAGCATAGCTATGCAATTGTCCCGTTGGCTGAGCGTGGCAATAAGGTGGTTACTTCGACCGATATCTCCAGCGTTAATGAGCAAGCGCGTATTTTAGGTTCAAGTTTAGATGAAGAGATAGTTCATGTGATTCCGTCCAGTTATTCTATTGATGCTAAGAGCAATGTTATTAATCCTATTGGTTTATACAGCCACAAATTGGAAGTAGATTTATATTTAATTTGTGCCAGGCTGGCTTCTTTGCAAAGTTTAAGCAGGGTTGTTAGCCAGGCAGGATACGAGATAAGAAGGGTTTCTTTTTCCGGGTTAGCAACGAGTAAAGCAGTATTTGCCCGGGAAGAAAAACATGGTATTTGCGTCTTTTGTGATATCGGAAGCGATATAACCGAATTACTTATATTCAAAGATGGGCTTTTGCAGAATATACAGGTTTTGCCTTTAGGCGGCAATAGTATGACGCAGCAGCTTTCTGAAGGTTTGAAAATTAATTTTGAGTTAGCCGAAGATATTAAGCGTTCTTACGGCGTTATCGGCGGCGTCGATAATATTGGTGAGGATAAAGAAATTTTAGTTAAGAAAGACGAATTTTATAGGCCGATAAAACAACGCCAGGTTGCCCAGATGGTTACAGCTTCCAGCAGGTTGATTTGTACGCAAATTAAAGAGGCGATTGAGAATAAGATCGCTCTCCATGAGATTGATAATTTTATTATTGTCGGCAAAACTATTCTGACTGACGGATTCATCGAAATGATGGAAAGCGTGGCCCGGATTCCGGTTACCATTGGACGGATTAAGAATCCTGAGATCGCCGCATTAGTTAAGGAGAATAGCGATCTGTCTGAACAAAAATATTTAACTTATTTAACTTGCCTGGGGATTATCTGTGAAGATCTAGAAAATAAAACTGCAGGAAATCCAAGTTTAGTGAAGCCTGCAAAGAATCTGCTGCTTAGAGCCATAAATCGCTTTAAAGAAGTTTACCAGGAGTATTTTTAATCCGCAAGTCTTAATCATAAAAGTAACCAGCTTGACAAAAATAAATTTGAATGTTACATTTAGTTATTGAACAACTGTTCAATAACTAAATAGTATTTCCGAAGGAATAAGAAATGGCAGCATTAAACAGAAAAGAAAGAGATCGGCAATTACGCCGAACTGATATCCTTAAAGCGGCAGAGCATATTTTTGCTTTAAGGGGATATCACAAGGCGACAATAAGGGATATCGCTAAAGAAGCCCAATATGCAACGGGGACTGTTTATTTGCATTTTAAAGATAAAGATGCCCTTTATTTTGCTTTACTTGAAGAAAAGCTTAAAACCTTGCTATCCATAACTAAGGAAAAGATAGAGCAGGTTAAGGATGCAAGGAATAAATTGGAGATTTATGTGCGAGAAGGTTTGGTTTATTTTGAAAAGAACCAGGATTTCTTCCGTATATTTATCTCGGAAGGAAATGAATTGTCTGCGGAGCAGAGGCTTTTAAAATCCTCTGCAGGGCTGCAAATGCAGAGATATACAACAGATTTATTAAAAGAATCGCAAGCGCAGGGAGTGGTGAGCAAAGATTTTGATGCAGAGAGGATCGCGGAAGTATTTACCGCTATTACAAAAACGGTTATCCTGAAATGGCTGCAAGCAAAGGATAGAAAAAGCGAAAATTTAGTTGATTTATCCGGTTTAATTCTTAAGTTATTTCTAGATGGTGCTGCAAGCAAGTAACCCCTACCAGTATTAATTCTAATTAGTTTGCTGAAGGATTGGTATATTTACTTGACAAAACTTTTTTTGAATGTTATATTTTAAATATGAACAGTAGTTCATATAATGATATATAGTTCACGTAAAGCGTGATTGCGCAATCAAAGGATAAGATGAAAAAGATAATGTTTATTATAGGTTTTAGTATAATTGCGCTATTTACCCATAGTATAGCTATAGCAGGTAGTCTGGAGGCGAATTCTGTTTTAAAGATAGGCCTTGATGAAACTATTAAGCGGGCCCTAGATACCAGTGAGGAATTAAAAATAAAAGAACAAGAAATTAATAAGAATCAAGGGGTTTATCGGGAGGTACGTTCAGGAATGTTGCCTCATGTAAGCGCACAAACAGCGTGGACGCGTAACATGAATTATCCCAATACGTCAGATACAACTGATTATGAGTTGAGCAGTGGAGTTAGCGCTTCGCAAGTTCTTTGGTCGTTTGGCAAGATTGCGTATGCGGTTAATTCGGCTAAGAAGACAGTTGAGGTAAGCAGGTTTAATAAGGATGTGGGCAGACAGGAAATCATTTATAGCGCAAAATTAAGCTATTACAGTAGTCTGCTGGCCAGAAACGCCTTGTCCATAACCGAGAAATCATATGCAAATGTACTTGAAAATAAAAGACTCCTGGGTCAGCGTTCATATGGCGGCCGCAGTCCAAAATATGAGATTATCAGGATGAATGCGGAAGTAGCTTCCAGGGTTCCTACTGTAAATGAAGCCCGGACACAGTTCGATACGGCCACGGAAACCTTAAGAAAGATTATTGATGTAAATCTTGATTTTGAAATTGAACTGGCGGGAGATTTTCAGGAAAAATACACTGATTTTAATTACGAAACGCTGGTAGCCGCAATGAATGAATATGAACCTTCTTTGCAAAGTTTCAGTAAGGCTATTGAATCAGCCGAGGAAAAGGTAAAGAGCAAACACGCCAGTTTTCTACCTACCTTATCTGCTTTTGGTTCCTGGAGTTATCTTGGCGGGTCCAACGAACATCCTTTCTTGAATAATAATGAATTAGATAATTATTCACTTGCGGGTCTTAAGGTGAGCATCCCGATTTGGGAGGGGGGAGAAAAGCAGGCACAGCTTAGCCAATCAAAAGCCGATAAAGAAATCGCCGTTCTTAAAAAGAAACAATTAGGGAAAAACTTGTTATTAGAACTTAAAAAAGCTTATTTGGTATATGAACAATATAAAGAAAACCTTAAGGCAAATATCGATGCGGTTAATTTAGCTGAAGAATCATTTAAACAGTCGCAGGAAATGTTTGCTTCCGGCCAGCTAACCTTGACCGATTTAAATGATGCTGAGCTTCTTCTAACTAATCAAAGGTTGAATAAAGAGACGACTTTGTTTAACATCAATATAACTTTAGCAGAAATTGAAAAGCTGATTGCGGGGAAATACGATGAACAAAGCTCTAATAAAAAATCTCAATCTTAGAAGAAAAGTATACCTGGCGATTGTTGCTTTTAGCGTTATTGCCGTATTTGTAAGGATAATGCTGGTAGAGGCTGAGCGCGGCCGGACAATCATCAGTTTTATTTCGGAATGGTCCCGGTCCGGAAGGCCGGTTACCGTAGAGAAAATTAAACTGCAGGATGTGCCAGTATATACGAAACTAACTGTGCGTGCTGTTGTCGGTAAGCGGGCTGTGGGGTTTGTTACCGGAGATATTCAGGATAAGCTGCAGCAAGGCCAGGAGGTCTTTGGTGTTGACAAGACAAGGCCATGCGGAACGATAGTATCCATCGGCAGGGAATTAGACACCGATACCGGGATGTTTCCTGTGGAGATAGAGTTTAATAAAGTAATACAATCTCAAGAGCTTGCAGTGGTATTTGTGTGTACGCAAACAATCCAGAAGGTTTTGGTGGTGCCTAATGAGATCCTGGATTTTTCCGGGTTGGAATATTATCTTTGGGAGGTGGAGAATATAAGGGCTAAGAAGGTTCAGGTAAGGATTGGCTCACGTAATGGGTACGGCGCGGTTATCAGCGGAGGGGTTAACCCGGGCGATTTAATCGTTTTTAACGGCCGCAGTATGCTGTCGGAAAATGATTTAGTGCGTATTATTTCCGATGTAGCTTTACAGCAAACATACACTAAAGGTAGGTTACGATGATAGAGTTTTTTGTTAAACACCGCGTTACCACTATAATGTTAGTTCTGGTTTTTGTGGTATTGGGTATTTACAGTTATTCCAATCTTCTGGTCGAAAAAACCCCGAAGATGGATTTTCCTATTGTTACGGTATCGGTGACCTATCCGGGAGCCACGCCTTTAGAAGTGGAAACCCTGGTTGTAAAAAAGATCGAAGACGTGATTGCCGAGATATCCGAGATCAAGAAAATTAAAAGCTATGCGTACGAAAGTTTAGGGTTTATTTCTATTGAGTTTTTGATTGAAGCAGACGTTAATGTCAAATCTATAGAAGTAAAAGATAAAGTTGATGCAATACTTAATGATCTTCCGGATGCTATAGAAAAACCAGTGATCGAGAAATTTGACCCCTTGCTCGTACCGGTGATAGACCTGGTGCTTTCCAGCGATACACTCAGTGTTCGGGATCTATATGAATATGCCGATAAGACCTTAAAGACCAAGTTTTCTTCTATTGCCGGCGTGGCCAAGGTTGATATCTATGGAGGAAAAAAACGCCAGATTAACGTATGGCTGGATCCGATGCTTATGAAACAGCGTTATATCAGTATTGGAGAGGTGATCGATGCCATGCTGATGAAAAATAAAAACGTTCCCGCCGGTAATTTAGAAAAGGGATTTAATTCCCTGGGGGTCAGGTTTGTCGGGGAATTTGAAAGCATTGATGAGATTGCACAAATGAAGCTGGTTTCTTCTGATGGTTCGGATTTTTTTCTCAAAGATATCGCAGTAGTGGAAGATGGCTATAAAAAGATTGATTCACTGGCGCGATATCAGGGTAAAGAAGTGGTGGGGCTTTCTGTTAATAAAGCTTCCGATGGCAATGCGGTGTCTATCGCCCTAGAAATGAGGCGCCGGTTGGATGCTTATAGGGCAATTTTGCCTCAGGGGGTAAAATTGGATATCGCTACGGATACTACTACGTTCATTGTCAATGAAACTAATGATACTAAATGGAGTATTCTTATCGGTCTTTTGCTTACCGCCGCAATCCTTTATTTATTCATGGGCAGGTGGGATATCGCGATTATCGCCTGTATCATTATCCCGACTTCGATTGTTTCGACTTTATTTCCGATGTGGGCTTCTAAATTTTCGATTAACATGCTGACCCTGCTTGCACTTGCTTCTGTGTTGGGAACACTGATTTCTAATGCCATCGTGATTATCGAGAATGTATTGGTGCACCTTGAGCGGACTAACGATCCGGTTAGGGCGGCTATTGACGGTACGAAAGAGGTGGTTGTGCCGGTTATCGCCGCTACCGGCACGAACCTGGTTGTTTTTATGCCGCTTTCGATGATGGGCGGGATTGTCGGCGTATTTATGAAATCTTTCGGCCTTACCGTGGTCTATGCCACGCTTTTTTCCGTATTAGCTTCTTTTTGCCTGACGCCGATGATGTGCGCGGCGATACTCAAGCCTAAGGCAGAAAATAAGCCCGGCATTGGCAGACACAAGTTTTTCTTAGATAAATTATTTATCCCGCTGCGTTGGCTGCGCAAAGGTATCGATTATAGTATGGAATTTTTGAAAAATGAATATAAACATATCTTTGAGTTGATCTTTAAGTATCCTAAAATGGCCATTGTTGTTGTAATCCTGGTATTTGCTGGTTCGTTAATGCTTCTGCCGTATCTGGAAAGTGACTTTAGCCCGAAATATGATGAGAATCAATTTACTATTAATTTGGTCATGCCGCAGGGTTCTACTATAGAACGGACATTGGAAACCTGCAAGCTAGTGGAAGGTTATTTGGAAAAGATCCCAGAGAAAAAGTCTTATCTGACCAATATCGGGACCAACGGGGTGGAGAATGCTAAGATCACCTTTGACCTGGTATCATTAAAAGACCGCAAGAGGCAAGATGTGGAGATTATGGATGAGCTTACTAAGTTTATCGCTGCGATTCCCGATGTTGAGGTAAGTTTTGACCGGGGCATTTCTTCCGAAGCAGGCACGGGAGATGTGGCCATAGACTTATATGGTTTTGATTATGATATCATGATCCGGCTTTCTAAGCAGATGAAGGATTTAATGCAGCGCAGCGGGTATTTTAATAGCGTTATTTCGTCCTATAAATATCCCCGCAGTGAGATCCGCATGAAGCCTCTACAGGAGAAACTTGTTGAATATGGGATTACTGCTTTGTCCGTGGGGTCGGCTTTTCGATCTTCGGTGTACGGAGAGGATAATAATACATATAAAGAAAAAGGCGAGGAATACAAGATTAATATCGAATTGAATGATACGTATGCGCAGGACTTTGACGACATAAAAGTAATGTCTTTACTTTCACGCAAGGGGCTTATACCTTTGGATGAACTCGGCACGTTAACGACGAATAAAGCTATTCCGACTATCCGGCGCCGAGATAGGGTACGGGTTATTCATCTTGACGGTTTCTTGGGTAAAAGTTCGCTGGGTATTGTTTCGGGTATACTGGATAAGCAATTTAAAGCCATACAATTTCCCGATGGGTATGGGTATCGTTACGTAGGAAATTCGGAAAATATGGGTGAAGCCTATCAAGAACTCGGTAAGGCGTTTATTCTGGCAGTTATCCTGACTTTTATGCTTTTGTGCGCGCTTATGGATTCGCTGGTGGCGTATCCTTTAGCGATCATGGCTACTGTATTTACTTCCATTACCGGGATGATTTTGGGGTTGTTTTTCCTGGGACAGTCTATTAATATCGCTTCATTGATGGGCGTAGTTATGCTTGTGGGCATGGTGGTGAATAACGCGATTTTACTTTTGGATTATACATTGATTAAAATGAAGGAGGGGATACCGGTAAAAGAAGCGCTGTGGCTGGGGGCTTCGGAAAAATTCCGGGCGATCATGATGACTTCCATTGCGGTTATCCTGGGCGTTGTGCCGCAGCTATGGTCGGTAATGAAGGCAAAACAGTCTATGGGCGCGGTAATGACCGGAGGCATGCTGGCTTCGATCCTGTTTACATTTATCCTGGTCCCGGTGGTTTTCTGGTATCTGGAATCCTTCGAAAGGAAACTTTTTAAGCGTTGAAGCATATGGAAGATTTAAGGCTGTTGTTTTTGATCACTAAATTGTTAAATAAAAATACGCCGATACTTAATCATGGAAGACGTGTTGCTAAGCTTGCTTGCGCTATCGGGGAGAAAATGAGATATTGCCAGGAAGGGCTTGAGCATATCCGCTTCGCCGCGATTGTTCATGATATCGGGAAAACCCAATTATTGGCAGAGATTGTGAATAAGCCGGGGGCGTTCGATGAGAATGAGCGGGTTTTGATAAGGAAACATCCGGAACTGGGATATCGTTTACTAAAATACGTCAGATCCGATTTGATCGTCGCGGAAGTCGCATTGCAGCACCATGAAAGAATGGATGGGTCAGGATATCCCTTTGGATTAAAAGCAAAAAATATTAATCCAGTCTCTAGGATAATTACGGTTGCGGATGTGATTGATACCATAGTTTCTCCGCAGGTGTATCGACCGGCATTAACGCTGGATGAAGCCATGCAGGAGATTAAACAAAATAGCGGTTTGCTATATGATTCTGAAGTAGCTCAGGCGGCAGTAGCTATTCTTAAGCAGCCAGGAGGCAGGTAAATGGCCCGACTGGCGAATGCAAATAAAAAATAAACATACAATGTTAAAACGTTATTATCCGGTATTAGTAATTTGTGTATTTTTTATTTCCGGCTGCGCAAGTGTGCGCCATGCTGTACCTGAATATTTATTAAATAATGTTAGTGTCTCTGGTATGCAGAATATTCGGGCCCTAAGTGGAATTCCGAGCGATTCTTTTAAGAATGACTTCATTAAACTTTTGGAACAGGAGCAAAAGAATAGCCCGTCTTTTTTCGATTTTAAAGCTGTTCAGATCTATTCTATATTGGCTATTTCCGGAGGCGCGGCAAATGGCGCTTATGGAGCAGGTTTGCTTAATGGATGGTCGAAGTCGGCAACGCGGCCGGTTTTTAAGGTTGTTACCGGCATAAGCACTGGGGCAATCATTGCGCCGTTTGCTTTTTTGGGAAGTAAGTATGATGATAAGCTAAAAGAGTTTTACACGAAGTATTCAACAAAAGATGTTGTGCGGATAAGATTCCCATTTATTAATTCTTTTACAAGTGCTCGTCCGCTAGAATGCCTTATTGAACGGTATTTTGATGCTGAATTCCTAAAAGAGATTGCTACTGAATATAATAAAGGCCGCAGGCTTTATGTGGGCACGACCAATTTGGATGCCGAGCGGTTGGTTATTTGGGATATGGGTAAAATTGCATCCCTAAGTGATGATCAGGCCTTAAGGTTATTTAGAAAGATAATTTTAGCTTCGGCATCGGTTCCAATAGTTTTTCCGCCGGTTTACCTGAATGTCGAGGCCAATGATCAGATGTACGATGAGATGCATGTTGATGGCGGGATAAGCAAGCAGGTGTTTTTTCTTTATGATGTCCTGCAGGGGTTTGGTAAAGCTCTTAAGTCAAAAAATATCGATACTTCTAGAAATAAATATGAAATTTATGTGGTCAGGAATGGTTATATTGATTCTCTTTATAAAGAAGTTCCGGATAAAATTTCGGCAATAGCTGAGCGTACGGTTGATGCTATAACTAATGCTCAGAGTATTGGAGATCTTTATCAATTATATTTTTTCGCTAAGGAAAGTAAGGGGGATTTTAATCTTGCTTATATACCGGCAACCTATTTATCAAAACCAAAAGAGTTTTTTGATCCTGTTGAAATGCGTAAGCTTTTTGATTTAGGTTTCGATGAGGCGGCTCGAGGGTATAATTGGAAGAAAACCCCTCCCGGGATAAACCAGGATTAGCGCGAATGTATTTAAAAAATATAATTATCTTCAAAATCCCCAAGGATTTTTTCTTTTAATTGACCCTCGCAGGTTATTGTGTATAATATTATAAACTAACAGCCATGATTAGAGAAAATATAGAATCAATTAAAAAGCGCATTGCGGCGGCTTGTACTAGGGCTAAAGTTGATCCCGGAAAAATTACCTTAGTCTGCGTAACTAAAGCTCATCCGGTTGAGCAGATATTGGAAATAATCAGCTTAGGTTATAAGGATATTGGAGAAAATAAAGTTCAGGAGGCTCTGGAAAAGCATAAACAAGTTTCAGGCGCAAAATGGCACATGGTTGGCCATTTGCAATCAAATAAGGTAAAAGAAGCTATAAAAATATTCGATTTAATTCATTCGGTTGACAGTTTGGGCTTGGCTGAGGAAATTAACAAACAAGCGATTAAGATAAATAAGGTTCAGGATATCCTGCTGGAAGTAAAAACTTCGAACGAAGTTAGTAAATTCGGTATTGCTTCGGATAAAGTCAGCGAAGTTTCGGTAGAGATTTGTAAATTAAGCAATGTGAATTTAAAAGGCTTGATGACTATTGCGCCCTTTAGTAATAATGCAAATGAGGCACGCCCATATTTTGCGCAACTTAAGCAATTGCGTGATGCATTAAATTCTGGATGGTTTCTTTCAATGGGTATGTCGCTTGATTTTGAAGTAGCTATAGAAGAAGGCGCGGATATCATAAGGTTAGGCAGGGCAATACTTGAGGGGTGATATGGAAAAAGTTGGCATTATTGGATACGGGAATATGGGCCGCTCAATCGCCGAGCGAATAAAAAGCAAATATTCAATTTGCGTTTTTGATAAAGATAAAAATAAAATTCTTGTCTCGGAAAATGTTAGCGCAGCCAATAGCTCGGTTGATTTAGTTAACCAGTCAGAAATTATTATCTTGGCAGTTAAGCCTCAGGATTTTGATTTTTTGCTCAATGAGATTAAGCTTTCGGTTCAAGGTAAGCTGATTATTACTATCGCTGCCGGGATTACTATCCGGTATATAAAAAGCCGATTAGGGGAGAACGTTCGTGTTGTTCGAGTTATGCCTAATATGCCTGCTCAAGTCGGGCAGGGGGTTGCTGTTTTATTTAAAGGGCAGAGTGCTTCCGAAAATGGCCTTAATTCAGCTTTACAGTTAGCTTGTGATATTTTTAGTAATTTAGGCGCGGTGTTGGTTGTTGATAAAGAAGAAATGGTTGATGCCGCAACAGCGGTTTCTGGCAGCGGTCCGGCTTTTTTTTGTTACTATATAAAAGAAAATAAAAATGCTGCTCTTAAGCGGGATGAATTCATTAAAATGCTTACTGATTCTGCAGTCAGTTTGGGTTTTGATTTACGGGAGGCAGAATTTTTATCAGAAAAAACAGTTGATGGTATTATTGCCATGTTAATTGAGCGGAATTTAACTTGTGCCGAGATAATTAAATTAGTTACTTCTAAGGGTGGTACAACTCAGGCTGGGATCGACGTATTAAGTTCCGGTGGTTCGGTTGAGGATGCGGTAAAAAGTGCTTACCGGCGTGCAGGGCAATTAGGGCAGGGGAGTTAACATGTCAAAAATTGGCATTATTGGCGGTAGTGGGCTTTATAAAATCGACGGCTTAGAGGTTATTAAGCAAGTTGCGATTAAGACGCCTTTTGGTAAACCGTCAGAAAAATTTACCATTGGAAAACTTGAAAATAAAGAAATAGTTTTTTTGCCGCGCCATGGGGTAGGGCACCGTATATCGCCAAGCCAGATAAATTACCGGGCAAATATTTTTGCGATGAAAAAAATCGGAGTAGAGCGGATTATTTCCGTAACTGCCTGCGGAAGCTTAAAGGAAGAGATCAGGCCGTTAGATTTTGTAGTAATTGATCAGTTTGTGGACCGGACAAATTATAACCGCAAGATGACTTTTTTTGATCAGGGTATTGTCAGTCATATTGGTTTTAGCCACCCGGTATGCCCAGAGCTCTGCGCGGATATATACTCAGCCGGTAAGTCGTTAGCTTTTAATATGCATCAGAGCGGAACTTATCTTAACATGGAAGGGCCGCAGTTTTCTACTTTTGCTGAAAGTAAACTTTACCGTAGTTGGGGCATGGATGTGATCGGACTGACTAATATGGCTGAAGCCAGGCTTTGCCGTGAGGCAGGTATATGTTATGCTACTCTTGCCTGCATTACTGATTATGATTGCTGGCATCCCGGACATGAATCGGTAACACTGGAAATGGTCATGAGTAATCTGCAAAAAAATGTTGAGAATGCTAAAAAAATTATTTCTAAAGTAATTAAAGAATTAAAGCCTGCGTGTAAATGCAGCTGTCAGGATGCGTTAAAATTTGCTATTGTTACTGACCCCAAGCTTATTCCCTTAAAGGTTAAAAGAGATTTGAAGATAATTATAGGAAAATATGTCAAATAACTCAGAATATAAGCATACCCTGAATTTGCCGAAAACGGATTTCCCGATGAAGGCAGATTTGCCTAAAAAAGAGCCGCTCCTATTGCAAAAGTGGGAGGAGTCGGGCATCTATAAGCTTATTAACGATAGCTCTAGCGGTAAGCCGAAATATATTTTACATGACGGCCCTCCGTATGCTAATGGTGATATACATATCGGGCATGCTTTAAATAAAACTTTAAAAGATATTATTATTAAATATAAAACACTGCGCGGCTTTGCTTCTGCTTATGTCCCCGGTTGGGATTGTCATGGGTTGCCGATTGAGCACCAGTTGCTTAAAGAACTTAAGATGCATAAGTCACAAATATCCCAGATAGATTTTCGTAAAAAGGCTTACGATTATGCTAATAGATATGTTGAGCAGCAAAAAGATCAGTTTAAGCGTTTAGGTATATTTGCTGATTGGGAAAATCCATATCTGACTTTAAGCCATGAATATGAAGAGGGTATTCTTAATGCTTTTGCAGTGCTTAATGAAAGAGGGTATATTTACCACGGATTAAAACCGGTTAATTGGTGTTTTAAGTGCGAGACTGCTTTAGCTGAAGCAGAGGTAGAGCATGAAGATCATAGTTCTCCATCAATTTATGTAAAATTTAAACTTAATATTTCTGCTGATTTTAATGAGGAAAGCTTTCTGGTTATTTGGACAACTACTCCTTGGACGCTGTTAGCTAATGTTGCAGTAGCGTTGCATCCGGATTTTACTTATGTTTACATCAATACGGAAAAAGGAAAATTAATTATTGCCAAAGATTTATTAAATAATTTTTTAGCTAATAGCGGTATTTCAAATCATGCGATTCTTAAAGAGATGAGGGGGCGGGATCTGGAAGGATTAATTTATGCCCATCCTTTTATACCCAGAGAAGGACAGGTTGTTCTGGCTGATTATGTTTCCAGAGATGAGGGTACCGGTTTGGTGCATACCGCTCCGGGGCACGGCAATGAAGATTATTTTACCGGGATTAAATATAAGCTTAATATAATCATGCCGGTCAATGGCCGAGGTGTTTTCGATTCTACTGCCGGAGAGTTTCAGGGCTTACATGTTTTTGATGCCAATAAATTAATTTTAGAAAAATTGGAAAAATTAGGTGTTTTGCTCTTTAATTCTAAAATTGTACATTCGTATCCGCACTGTTGGCGCTGCAAAACCCCGGTTATTTTTCGGGCAACCAAACAGTGGTTTTTGAATATGGAGCACAGCGATTTAAGAAATAAATTATTAAAGATAATTAATGAAAATGTTAAATGGGTTCCTTCCTCAGGAAAAGAGAGGATTTCTTCAATGGTCTCCTTGCGCCCAGATTGGTGTTTGTCCCGTCAGAGGTATTGGGGAGTGCCTATACCGGCTTTAATCTGCAATGATTGCCAGGAGGAATTTTTATCTACCCAGGTAATTAAAAATTTTGCCGCCAAAGTTGTCAAGACCGGGACAGATTGCTGGTTCGAGCAGCCGGTAGGAGATTTTCTTAATGGGGATATCCATTGCCCGCATTGCCAGAGTAAAAATTTTTCTAAAGGCGCGGATATTTTAGATGTTTGGTTTGATTCAGGGGTGAGCAGCCAGTCGGTTTTAAAAAAGAGAAAAGAACTAGAGTTTCCTGCCAGCCTCTATCTGGAAGGATCAGATCAACACCGCGGCTGGTTTCAGTCATCACTTATTTCTTCTGTTTGCATTGATGAGCAAGCACCTTTTAAAGAGGTGCTTACACATGGTTTTGTAGTTGACGGGGATGGCCGCAAGATGTCTAAATCTGCAGGCAATGTTATTTCTCCTTTTACGATTATTAAGGATTACGGTGCCGATATCTTGAGGATGTGGGTGGCTTCCAGCGATTATAACGAAGATATCCGGATATCTTCGATTATTTTAACCCGGCTTGCTGAAGCGTATCGTAAAATTCGAAATACTGCGCGTTTTATTTTAAGTAATCTCTATGATTTTGATCCTAATCTCCAAAAAACAGAATACAATAGTTTTAGAAAGATTGATAAATGGATGTTGAGCAGATTAAATTTATTGTCTGTTAATGTTCAGCAGGCGTATGATAATTTTGAATTTCAAAAGGCCTATAAGGCAATCTATGATTTTTGCAATGAAGACCTTTCGATGTATTATCTGGATATGGTCAAAGGCAGATTGTATACTTTTGCCGCTTCTTCGGTTGAAAGGAGGGCATCTCAGACAGTTCTCTTTGAGGTGCTTAATTCTTTAGTCAGGATTATTTCTCCGATTTTAGTTTTTACCGCCGAAGAAATCTGGCAGAACATGCCTAAGAATGAAAATGACAGCCATTTTCTTAGCGTGCATCTTTTAAGCTGGCCAAAGCTTTATATATTAAGTGATGACGATAAAGTTATCGATGGACAGCTTGAACCGGTTATAAATTTGATTCCTCAAGCGGCTAAATTACTTGAAGAGATGCGTAACCGGGGCGAAATCGGCAGCTCTTTTGATGCTCAAATAAATATATTGACAAAAACTCAAAGGCAGTATACATTCTTACAAAGCTTCAGATTAGAGCTCTGTGAGATCTTTAAGGTCTCTCAGGTTGAGGTTACAGTTTCTGATAAAGTTTCTGAAGGGCTTTCTGTGGAAGTGTCTAAAGCTTGCGGCGTTAAATGTTCACGTTGTTGGAATTATTCTCAAAACATAGGCAGCGATAAAGAACATCCTTTAATTTGCGATAATTGCCTTGCAGCAATTCGTTAAAGAACGATAAGTTTGGTTTTTATTTAAGCCAAAAGGGAGAAGTAAAAGTGAAAAAAAAATATACCAAAAAAGATTTAAAAGAATTTAAAAATATCGTGCTTAGAAAAAAAGAAGAAGTTATTAATGATCTTCAGCATATATCTGATGATACGCTCAGGAAATCTCAAAAAGAAGCCTCAGGTGATACCTCTGGTTACTCTTACCATATGGCTGATGTGGCTAGCGATAATTATGACCGCGAATTTTCTTTAGGGCTGGCAACGGGTGAACGAAAGTCTCTTTATGAGCTGGATGATGCTTTAAAGAGGATAGAAGATGGTTCTTTTGGCACTTGTGATGATTGCAAGGGCATGATTACTAAAATCCGATTAAAAGCAGTTCCTTCTGCACGTTTGTGTATTAAGTGCCAGCAGAAAAGAGAGAAAAAGCAATAGCCAGGCTCCTTTCCGTTTTATAAATCCGGCAGGATTTTAGGTGGCCAAAAATATGGGTGTTAATTAGATGATTTTTATCATCGTCAGCAGCGTTATCTTTTTAGATCAGGCCAGTAAGTTCCTTGCTATAAAATTTCTGCAGTTAAATACCCCGGTTGTTTTTATAAAAAATTTTTTAAATTTTACGCTAGTTCATAATCGGGGCGCAGCTTTTGGTTTTTTTCAGAATCAGGTATTTTTATTTATTATTGTTTCATTCCTGGCTATCGCGCTTATTTTTTACAATTTGAAAGATAAAAAAAATTCAACATTTTTTAAATTGTCCTTAAGCCTGATCTTGGGAGGGGCAATCGGAAACTTGATTGACCGTTTGCGTTTCGGTTTTGTGATTGATTTTTTAGATTTACGTGTTTGGCCGGTTTTTAACCTGGCGGATTCAGCCATAACTATTGCCGCTGTTTTATTAACCTGGGAGTTATTTTTTAAGAAAAATGCTGCCTGAGATCTGTAAAATCGGACCTTTTACTATTTATTCTTACGGCCTTATGCTGGTTTCGGCTTTTTTTGTCTGTACTCATCTTGCGCTTCATCAGGCAAAAAAAGAACAGGTTGATCCGGAACAAATTTTTAAACTTCTGTTTTATGTTTTTATAGCGGGAATAATCGGGTCCCGCGTGTTTTATTGTTTCTATAATCTAGCCTTTTATCTTAAACACCCGCTTGAAATTATTATGTTGCAACACGGAGGCATGGCTTGGTTTGGTGGTTTGATTTTCGGTACAGCTGCGGCGATAATTATTATTAAAAAAGATAAGTTAGATCTATTTAAGACTGCAGATTTATTAATTCCCTTTATTGCTTTGGGGCAGGCCATTGGCAGAATCGGCTGCCTTTTAAATGGCTGCTGTTTTGGCAAGGAATCCAAGTTTGGAATATATTTTGAAGTTTTTGACCAGGTTTTAATACCGACGCAGCTTTATTCCTCCTTACTTTTACTTTTAATCTTTATTATTTTGAGGTTTATGCAGGATAGAAAGTATCTGCCGGGAACAATCCTTTGCAGTTACCTGTTTCTTTATTCGATTAAACGGTTTTTCATAGAATTTTTACGTAATGACAATCTTAAGGTTTTTCATGGTCTGACAATTTTTCAAATATTATCAATGGCAGTGTTTGTTATTTCCCTCGTTTTGTTTCTTCGGATATTTTCTAGCAAGAAAGATTAGCATGGATGATTTATCAATACAGGTTACCGCTGAGCAGGACAAAATGCGCCTGGATCTGCTTCTGGTTGATTATGCGCAATCTTATAATTTAGGGTTATCCCGTACGAATATTCAGAAGCTGATTAAGGAGGGGAGAGTGCTTCTTAATTCTTCAGTTCAGGATAAGGCTCATTACAAAGTCTCTTGCGGTGATAATCTTAAAGTTACTCTTCCAGAAAAAGAAAAAACAGAATTTCAAGCGGAAAAAATACCACTGGAGATTATCTATGAAGATGACGATTTGTTGGTGATTAATAAGCAGCCGGGTTTAGTGGTTCATCCTGCTCCGGGGAATAGAGAGCATACATTAGTTAATGCTCTGCTTGGGCGTGCAATACAGTTGTCGAGTATTAATAAAAACCGGCCGGGTATTGTCCACCGTCTAGATAAGGAGACCAGTGGCCTCTTGGTTATCGCAAAAAACAATGCCAGCCATTTAAAATTAGCTGAGCAGTTCTCTGAGCATAGTATTCAACGGAAATACGTTGCTATAGTTTGCGGGAGAGTAGAATTCGATGAGGGCGTGATTGAAGCCCCTATCGGAAGAGACCCTTTAAAACGGAAAAACATGGCGATTAGTTTTCTGCCAAATAATAAATATGCCAAGACGCATTATCATACCTTAAAACGGGGAAATAATTTTAGCTTTTTGGAGCTAAAGCCTTTTACCGGGAGAACCCATCAAATAAGAGTACACCTGGTGCATTTAGGCCACCCCATACTTGGCGATGCCAAGTATGGAAAGAATTTAAATTTTCCCCGGTTGGCGCTGCATGCGCTAGAGATCGGTTTTATTCATCCTTCTACAAATAAACTGCTGTATTTTAAAAGTCAAATTCCGCAGGAGTTCCAGGAATTTATTGAGAAAAATTTTTCTTGATTTTTACATAACCAGTGTTATATTAAAGATTAATAAATATAATAATAGGAGGCGCTATGAATCGCAAAGGTGCAGTTTTATTACCCATTTTGGTTGTTTTAATTATTGTTTTTTTATCGCTTAGCGTATTTTCATTTTATTCATATCAAAAGGAACATACTCAAAATATCCAGCTTCAGTCTCAAATTGTTGATTTAGAAGCCAGGCAGCGGATAGTTGAAGGTAAGCTTGATGAGTCTAAAAAACTGGCTGCGGAATTGCAGCTTAAGCTTCAGGAGTCTAAAGATAAGGCAGATTCTTTAGCCAATGATTTTGCCCAAGAGAAATCAGCGCATCTGGAAACAGTAAGTCAATTGGAAAGATATAAGGCTGATCTTGAACAGCAGAAATCTCTGCGCCAGGATCTTGAGGATAAACTTAAGGTTGCCCAGGCTGATGGTAAGAAAATAAAAGAGCAGTTGAAGATTATCCAACAGCAGAAAAATGAACTGGAACAAAAAATTAAAAATGCCGAGGTTGGTGCCGCAGGTGTAGAGTTAGGCAAGGTAGTTGTTAATAATGAACCGGCAGCTGTTGTCCCGGCTGTTGCGCAGGGTAATGCTGTAGTCGTGGCGAAAGAAAGTGCGACGGATAAAAAAACAGAACTTCCTCAGGTAAAAAGCTTAGAAGGGAAGATTATGGTAGTAAATAAAGAGTTTAATTTTGCAGTGATTAATTTAGGCAGCAAAGATCATGTGAGTCTCGGCGATGAATTTTTAATCTCTCGAGATGGTAAAGATATCGGAAAGATTAAAGTGGAGAAAGTGCATGAATCCATGTCTGCTGCAGGATTTGCTGCGGAATTAAAAGATTTAATCAAGGAAAATGATAAGATAGTGCTGAAGACAAAGTGAAGTCTTTCTTAATTAAGAATAAATTTATACCCTGCGGAAAAATTACTCTTGCCGGTGATAAATCTATAGCCCATCGAGCGTTAATCTTAAGTTCTTTAAGCTGCGGTAAAACAATCGTTAAAAATTTCCCCATTCATGATGATTCTTTGGCTACCCTTGCCGTTTTAGGCGCTTTAGGGGTAAAAATATTACGCAAAAATGATCAGGTTTATGTTTTTGGGAAAGGTAAGCATGGTTTATTCATGCCTCAAAAACCGATTTTTGTAAAAGATTCAGGCACTACTTTGCGTTTACTTCTTGGTGTTTTAGCCGGCCAAAACTTTAAAACTAAAGTTACTGCAGGAAAATATTTGTCTCTCCGGCCGATGGCCAGGGTAAATATCCCTTTGCGTTTAATGGGGGCAAAGATTATTTCAAAAATTAAAGGTAATGATGAATATGCGCCAATAGTTATTGGTTCGGGTAACCTTAAGGGTATTACTTATCGGGTTCCTGTTGCTTCTGCGCAGGTAAAGTCGGCGATTTTGTTAGCAGGACTATTTGCTCGAGGCAAGACGCGCCTTATTGAGAAAGTACTCACTCGCGATCATACTGAGCGCATGCTTAGAATCTTTGGCGCAGATATAGTTATCAGAGATAAGAGCATAACTTTGAATCCCGAAAAGCATTTAGTTAGCCCGCAAGAAATTTATATTCCCGGTGATATCTCTTCGGCAGCTTTTTTTGTGGTTTTGGCGTTAATAATTCCCGGGGCTAAGGTTATCATTGAAAAAGTTGGTCTTAATCCTACTCGCAATGGAATAATCCGTATTCTTAAGCGGATGGGTGCCGGGATAAAAATAATACCTTTGAAGAAAGATAAAACTCAAGGTTATGAACCGATTGGTAATCTTATCGTTAAGTCAAGCAAGCTTAAAGGTACAGTAGTTTCTCCCTGCGAAATACCTTCTTTGATTGATGAATTGCCTATTCTTATGGTTGCTGCTTGTTTTGCGCAGGGTAAGACTATAATTAAAGGGGCAGGAGAGCTGAGGGTAAAGGAAACAGATCGTATTAATTCCATGGTTAAAAATTTAATAAACATGGGAGCTGACATTCAGGTTAAAAAAGATAATTTAGCGGAAAATATAATTATTCAGGGTCAAGGCCGGCTCATTGGTGCCAGTTTAAAAAGTTTTTCGGATCACCGTACTGCCATGAGCATGATTGTAGCTGCTTTAGCTGCAGAAGGGAAATCAAGCATTGATGATGTTGCCTGCATCAGTAAGTCTTTTCCCGGATTTTTAACTGCGCTTGATTCCTTAGCTTAAGGGCAGTTTTATTGTTTTGGCTGCCTTGTGTTCGCAGGGTTTTACCGGTAGGAATTTATGGCGCATAATTTTATTAAGAATATGTTTGACATCGAGTTTAATCTCTGTTAAAATTCACCTACTGCTTAATTTAATGCACTGTGCTTAAAAGAATTGCGTAAGTGTGTTCTGGTGGGCAAGGAGATAATATGCAAAAAATCAGCCAATTGATAAAAAAGGGAGTTAATTATATTTTAGGGCTGTTTTCCAACGATATGGGTATTGATTTGGGGACAGCTACTACTTTGGTTTTTGTTAAAGGTGAAGGGGTAGTTCTTTGTGAGCCTTCCGTAGTAGCTATTGAACGCGGTACTTCGCATGTTTTGGCTGTAGGAACAGAAGCTAAGCGCATGCTTGGGCGTACTCCCGGTAATATTATCGCCATTAGGCCGATGAAGGATGGAGTTATATCTGATTTTGAGATTACCGAAGCTATGCTTCGGTATTTTATTAAGAAAGTGCATCATCGCAAGGTTTTGGTCAGGCCAAGGATCGTTATTGCTATCCCTTCGGGTATAACTGAAGTAGAAAAGCGCGCAGTAAAAGATTCTGCGGAGCGGGCCGGTGCCAGAGAAGTGTTCTTAATTGAAGAACCGATTGCTGCAGCTATCGGCGTGGGTTTACCGATACAAGAGCCCATTGGTAATATGATTTTGGATATTGGCGGCGGAACGACAGAAATAGCTGTAATTTCTCTTTCCGGGACTGTTTTCTCAAAGTCGATTCGTATTGGCGGAGACGAAATGAATGAGGCAATTATTGAGTATCTTAAGAAAACATATAACTTAATGATTGGTGAACGGTCAAGTGAAGATATCAAGATAAAAATTGGTTCGGCTTATCCTCTAGAAGAAGAAATGAGCATGGAAGTTAAGGGCAGGGATCTAGTGGCTGGGCTTCCTAAAACTGTAACTATTACCAGTGAAGAGGTCCGCGAGTCTTTGCAGGAGCCTTTACGCGCTATATTAGAAGTTACAAAAATGTCTCTGGAGAGAACTCCTCCGGAATTAGCTGCTGATCTTATCGAACATGGCATTGTTATGGCCGGCGGAGGTTCGTTGCTAAGAGGATTGGATAAGTTAATTTCTGAAGAAACAGGCCTGCCTGTGCATGTAACAGATGATCCAGTTACTGCGGTTGCCAATGGTACAGGGATCGTCTTAAGCGAAATTCAATACCTGAGAAAAGTAACTGTACCGGTTAAGACCGAAGTACGTAATTAGTTTCGACTGCAAAGCCAACCATCGTTATTAACTAAATGTGTTTAAGTTACCCCGTAAAACCTTAATTAATTTTATCCTTATCGTCTGTTTTATTCTTCTTGCCTCTAATTCTTTATCTTGTTTTAAAGATTCTGTTCAAAAAACTTTTAAACCTCATCTTTCTTTTATCGGTTTGCTCAAACGTGAAATAGGGGGCATTGTTTTTTATCACCGTAACATGATTAAGGCTGAAGATTTAGCCCTTGAAGTTGGAGTGTTACGTTCAAAACTATTCGATTTAAGAGAAATTTATCAGGAAAATTCCCGGTTTAAAAATTTATTAAATTTTAAGCAAAAATCACCTTTACGTTTAATTCCGGCAAGAGTAATTGGCCGTTCGGTGGATAGCTGGTCTTCCAGTGTTATTATCGATAAAGGAAAATACCAGGGCATTAAGCGCGGTATGGCGGTAATTAACCATTCAGGTTTAATCGGCAGGATAATTGAGAGCGCTGATGGCGTCAGCAAGGTTCTCTTGATTAATGATCCTGGTCAGGGAATCTCAAGTATTGTTCAGCGTAGTCGCCAGGAGGGGTTAGTTAGCGGGACTCTGGGGGCTAATCTAATTATGCGTTATCTTCCCGAAAATGCTCAAATTATTACCGGAGATATTATTGTTACTTCGGAATTAAGCCAGATTTATCCTAAAGGGCTGCTTATTGGTAAAGTAATTAATGTTGGAGTAGAATTTTCCGGCCTTAACCGTTATGCGGTAGTCAGGCCGTCAGTGGATCTGGCAAATATTGAGGAAGTCTTGGTAATCATTCAATGAAAAAATGTTTTCTTTTTTTGGCGGTAATATTTATAGTTACCTTACAATTAATTTGGCCGGGCTTTTTAACCTTTTTTAATTGTAAACCGGATCTACTTTTAGTTTTTGCTGTTTCTCTAGTTTTTTATTTTGATTTTAAAACCGCTTTGATATTTGCTATTCTTACCGGTTTTGCCAAAGACATATTCTTACCCTCGTCGTTTGCGATAAATACAGTTTCTTTTAGTATCTGGGTTTATCTAGTCTATAAACTTTTACGGCAGATTTCTTCCGAGAATGATTATGTGCGCTTGGCCATAGTTTTGCTCGTAATTTTTTTAAATAATATTGTAACTAATTTACAAATTTTGAGTTTAGGCAACATTGTGCCGATGGGCATATTTTTAAGGAATTTAATTATTTCTTCAATTTATTCTGCAGCCGTTAGCCCTTTAATTTATAAGCTTATTAAAAAAATAGGCGCTGGAGTTTAATTGTTATGGAAAGAAAAAGTATACTCAGTTTAATAATTATTATTATGTTCCTTGCTCTGCTGGCTGGTTTATTTGGCCTGGATATATTGCAGGGTGAAAAATTCCGCAAGCAGAGCGATAGTAACTGTATCCGCCTTATTTCGCAATTAGGCTCCCGGGGTAATATTTTAGACCGTAATGGTGAAATTATCGTTGATAATAAATTATCTTATGACGTAATGATTTTGCCGCAGGACTTAGAGCGTATTGATTTTGTTTTAGGTAAGTTAAACCGCATATTAGGATCGGAAGTTAAAGAACTAAAAGCTGTATTTAAAAAGAATTTTATTTCAAAAAGTGTGCCGGTTATAGTGGCAACTAATATCGAGCTTAAAAAAGCTATTTTATTGGAGGAATATAAGGCTGAGGAGCCAAGTATTGTAATTACGCCCAGGCCTTTACGGCATTATCCTTACGGGGCTTTAGCCTGTCATGTTATCGGCTATGTTAATGAAATTGACCGCTGGCGGTTGACTAAGTTAGAGGATTATGGTTATAAAACCAAAGACATCGTAGGTTTCGGAGGTATTGAAGAAAAATATGATTATTATCTTCGGCAGGAAGAAGGCGGTTTATCGGTTGAAGTAAATCACCGTGGTAAATTTATGCGTGTTTTAGGATTTCAGGCTCCGCAGAACGGAAAAGATGTTCAGCTGACCTTAGACCTGAATATTCAGAAGATAGCAGAAGAAGCGATTTCGGGAAGAAAAGGAAGTGTAATTTTAATGAACCCGGAAAACGGGGAAATTTTAGCTTTAGCCAATTATCCAAATTTTAATCCGGCAGTTTTTGTAGATCAGCGCTCGACTTTAATTAGCAGCCTTTTTAATAATCCCGATTCTCCGCTGGTTAACCGGGCAATTGCGTCAAGTTATCCTCCGGCATCTATTTTTAAGATTGTAGATTCCGCCGCCGCTTTAGAACTAAAAAAAATAAATCTTTCGACAACTTTTATTTGCCGGGGTTCGACTATGGTTGGTTCAAGAAAATATTCTTGTTGGGATACTCATGGAGAAGAAGATATTTTTGCGGCAATTGCCCACTCCTGCGACATATTTTTTTATAAAACCGGGTTACTCCTAGGTGCGCAGAATATTCATGATTATGCACTGAAATTAGGCTTAGGCAGGAATATTGGTTTTGAGCTTCCCTATGAGACAAGTGGTTTTATCCCTTCGCCGCTATGGAGAAAAATTAATAAATTCCAGAGTTGGTTTGACGGTGATACTGCTAATTTAAGTATCGGGCAAGGGGATTGTTTGGTTACTCCTTTGCAGGCTGCTGGCTTAATCACTCCTTTTGCTAACGGAGGATATTTAGTCAGCCCCTATATTTTAAAGGCCGTAGGAGGCCTGGATTTATCGGCAAAGAAGAAGAAGCTAACGGCAGTTAATTTTAAGAAAAGTAATATTGGGGCTATTTCTAAAGGGCTGCGCCGGGTGGTAACTGACTCTAATGGTACTGGTAATGCCCTGGCGGTTTTACCGGTTGCCGTCGCTGGAAAAACGGGTACTGCCGAAGTGTTTCGCGGGTCAACTCATGCCTGGTTTGTAGGTTTTTTCCCTTTTGATAAACCGAAATTTGTAATCTGCGTTTTTTTAGAGAATGGTGGGCCAGGGCATGCCGCCGCAGTTATTGCTAAAAGAATTATTGAAGCCATGAATACTCAGGGGTTAATATGAAAATTAAAATTTTGATTTTGGCTTTAATAATTTGTATTTTGGGGGTTTTGTCCATCTATAGCAGTACTTATCAAAAAGAGGGGGTGTGGCAGGATATATATATGCGCCAAGTGCTTTGGATGGGAATTGGTTTGTTTTGTTTTTTTATTGTATCCCGTTTTAATTATCGCAAGCTTTGGGATGCTAATTATTTTATTTATGCTTTAGCTTTATTTTTTCTTTTATTAGTTTTTATCCTGGGTATCGTCAGGTTGGGTGCACAACGCTGGCTTAGGTTTGCCTGGTTTAATTTTCAACCGTCGGAATTTGCGAAGTTAGCGATTATAATATTTTTAGCTCGTTATTTTAGCCGGAAATCAGTTAATGACACGTCATTATTAAGCGGTAAGTTTGGTATTTTTCAAGGCTTGATTTTACCGTTTGTTTTTGTCGCCATCCCTATGTTTTTGATTATCGAACAACCGGATCTAGGCAGTGGCTTGATACTGCTGCTTGTTTTTATTTGCCTGCTTTATTTAACCCATGTCCGTTTAAAATATATTTTTACTCTTTTGGCTTTATTAATTTTACCGGTTCCTTTTTTCTGGCATTTTTTGCGTGATTATCAAAAGCAGAGGTTGCTAGTTTTTTTAAATCCGAACATTGATCCCTTAGGCGCAGGGTACACGATAATCCAGTCGCGGATTGCTATCGGCAGCGGAGGATTTTTTGGCCGGGGGTGGCTAAGCGGTTCGCAGAGTCAGTTATATTTTTTACCGGAATCTCATACAGATTTTATCTTTGCTACTTTTTCAGAACAGTGGGGTTTTCTCGGGGGATGCTTGTTGATTTTGATCTATTACTTAATTATCCGGGAGGGTTTTGCGATTGCTCAAAGGACGCAAGATACATTCGGTAAGCTGCTTGCCTATGGCATATCTCTTTTATTGGCCATACAAGTATTTATTAATATTGCCATGAATATGGGGTTAGCTCCGGTAGTCGGTTTGCCGTTGCCTTTAATGAGTTACGGCGGTTCGAGTGTCTTGGTAACTTTTGTTGCTTTAGGAATTCTGGTTAATATTGACCGCACGAGGAATGTATTTTAAAAAAATATTGGGAAATATTGGGGACGCTCCTATTTAATTTCTATTTTAGCATCTTAATTAAATAGGAGCGTTCCGGATTTATGGCTGAAGCCAGTGGAGATTTTTTATATGATTGAAGACTTGTTTACCGATGTGCATCGCCCAGGTCAATATCTGGGCAATGAATGGAATGTTTGTAAGAAGGATTTTAATTTCTGCTCAGTAAGTATGGCTTTGGGCTTTCCAGATTTATATGAAGTAGGGATGAGTAATTTGGGGTTGCGTATCCTTTATGGAGTTTTAAATGAAATTCCCGATGTCATTTGCGAAAGATTTTTTGCTGTCGAGGCCGATATGGAAGCGGCGTTAAAAAATGCCAAGCGGCGTTTTTTTTCCTGGGAAACTAACCAGGAATTGTGTAGTTTTGACCTGTTGGGGTTTTCTTTGGGTAGCGAGTTAAATTATACCAATGTCTTAAGTATTTTAGAATTAGCCGGAGTGCCTTTGTCGGCAGCTCTGCGGAACAATGAGCATCCTTTGGTTATTGGCGGCGGGCCATGTTCACTTAACCCGGAACCAATGGCTGAGTTCTTTGATTTATTCATTATTGGTGAAGCTGAGGAGGCAATTGTTGAACTGGTAAATATATATCGTAAATTTAAAGTCGATTATAAGAATGGATTGTTAACCAGAGAAGCTTTGTTAATTGCATTATCTAAAATCGAAGGGGTTTATGTGCCCTCGCTTTACGAAGTTAAATATAATGCTGATGGACAGCTTGACAGTTTTTATCCAAAAATTAATGGCTTGCCATTAAAGGTAAAAAAACGTATTGTTGCTGATTTTGAGGAGGCTTATTTTCCCTGTAATTGGATAACTCCTTATGTGCAGACAATTCATGACCGGGTTACTCTGGAAATTATGCGAGGGTGCCCTAATCGCTGCCGGTTTTGCCAGGCCAGGTCTCAGTATTACCCTTTGAGAGTGAGGAGCAGAAAAAAGGTGGTTGCACTAGCTAATCTGGCATATCTCTCCAGCGGTTATGAGGAGCTATCTTTAGCCGGTTTATCGGTCAGTGATTATCCGGATTTAGAAAATTTGGTCTCTGATTTGACTGGAATTTTTAAAGAACAGTCTGTTAATTTGGCCCTTCCTTCGTTAAAAGCAAAGTCTTTGTTGGGCAATATTTCCAGTTTGATTGCTAAAATAAAAAAAACAGGTTTGACTTTTGCTCCCGAGGCGGGGACAGAGAG
Organism: Candidatus Omnitrophota bacterium; assembly: GCA_041663665.1. GTDB lineage: Bacteria > Omnitrophota > Gorgyraeia > Gygaellales > Profunditerraquicolaceae > UBA6249. The sequence continues at coordinate 177,475 of JBAYMG010000003.1, forward strand.
GTTACGCCAGGCGTTGGCTAAAGATTTTTCTCAAGAACAATTTTTTAAAGTTATCGGAGAAGCTTATCAGGCAGGTTACCAGCATTTGAAGCTGTATTTTCTTATTGGTTTGCCTACGGAGGATGATGCGGATCTTCAGGGAATAATTGATTTTGTTCAAAGTTCTTCGGAATTAAAAAGAAAAACTAACGGATCGCCTGCTCAAATTAATGTAAGCATAAATCCATTAATTCCTAAACCGCATACGCCGTTACAATGGTTAAAGATGGTTTCGATCGATACCATGAAAGCCAAGCAGGATTATTTAAGGATGCATTGTAAAAACCGGCGTATTAAATTTAATTTTCATAATTTTCAGATGGCCTATTTAGAGGGGGTGCTTTCCCGCGGAGACAGGAAATTAAGCAAGGTTATTTTAGCGGCTTATAAAAAAGGAGCTAAGTTTGATGCCTGGTCAAATTATTTTTCATTTGCCAAATGGCAGGAAGCGTTTTTAGAACAAGAAATTGATCCACAGAAATACCTTGATGAAAAACCGACTACAGCATTGTTGCCTTGGGATTTTATTGATATCGGAGTCAGTAAGGAAAGTTTGATTATCGAATTTAATAAAAGTTGTCCGGTTTGACAAATCTGTTGCCAGATAAGGGGTTAAGGAGTATAATTTAACAGGATTAGTGTGTATCTTAAGTCAAATTGCGGAGAGTTTATGGCTAAAAAAATTGATAATTTATCTTTAAATTCCCGGACAATTAAGCAAAAGCTTATGATTGCTTTCCAGCTTATGTCTATCCTGCCGTTTTTAGTTTGTGTTTATCTTGTTTCTAATTATATCCTGCCTAAATTTGGGTTTAAAGTTGATATTATTGCTTCTCTAGTTGTCAGTATATTTGTTGCGTTGGTGGGGCTTTTAGTTATTAAGGAAATTTTCGACCGTTTAACTTCCGTGACTGCCCAGGCAAAATCTATCGCTGCCGGTGATCTTAACCGTAAATTAGAAATCGGCCATAGCGATGAAGTCGGGGAATTAGGTAATGTTTTAAACCAGCTTACTCAGCGTATTCGCGGCAATATGGATGAGCTTAAACATTACAGCGAGAAGACAGCCGAGATTAATTTAGAAATTCAAAAAAAAATAATTATCCTTTCTAATCTGATGCAGGTCAGTTCGCTTATTTCGCAAGGGGCAAAATTTGATGATATTCTAAAAATTGCCATTGAGAAATCCAGGCTTTTGGCTAATTCTGAAACCGCTTTTTTGCTTTTTAAAGAAGAAAACAAAGATTCATTTTATGTTAAGGTGTCCGACGGGGCTAATGCCGTTTATCTTAAAAGCCTGGAGATTGGGCCACGAGAAGATATTTATAATAAGGCGCTTAATTTAAATAAACTTCTTGTTTTAGATAAGTCAAATCTATTAAATGATAATCTTACGGTTGATTTTTTTGCTAAGTTCCAAGTTAAGAATTGTTTATCTATGCCTATATTTTTAAGAGGCAGGGTCAAAGCAGTTTTAGGAATTGCCAATACTTATGAGAATTTTTCTTACTCGAAAGATGATATTGAGCTTTTAGAAATATTTTCAAAACAGCTAGCGGTGGCTATTGAGAATGATTTTTTAGCGAACCGCGCTGAAAAACTGGAAATAAAAGACTTGCTTACTGGGCTTTATAATAAAGGTTTTATTGCTAACCGCCTGCAGGAAGAGATTAAAAGAGCGATTGTCTACCAGCGGCCGTGTGCCTTTATCACTTTTGATATTGATAATTTTAAAGAATACCGGGAAAAATTCGGATTAATCAGCGCCGAGATGGCTTTAAAGAAAATTGCCGGTTTGTTGTTGGATTCTATTACCGAAGTTGACCGGGCAGGTAGAACCGATGATGATGAGTTTTCTCTTATTCTTCCGGAAAGAAATAAGCGACAGGCCTTGGAGATTGCCCAGGAGGTTTGTAAAAAAGTAGAGTCAGCTTTTAGTAATAATCAAAATAGCGGCGGTTCCCTTACTTTTAGCGCCGGGGTAAGCGAGAATCCTTTAGATGGTATCCAGGCTGAGCAGTTAATTACAAAAGCCAAAGAGCTTTTAAAAAAAGCTAAGGCTAGCGGTAAAAATCAAGTCGTAGTTTTTTAAGCAAGGAGCCTTAAGCAAGTGATCCGTAGAGTTAATAATAAACAACTAGGTGAATTATTGTTTGATCGCGGGATAATCAGTCAGGAGCAGCTGGATTCAGCTTTAAGTGTTCAGCGGGAAAAGGGCGGGTTAATTGGTGAAATTTTAGTTGAGCTGGGTTTTGTTAAAGAAGACGATATCGCCCAATCATTAACTGCGCAATACGGTTTTCCTTACCTGCCTTTAAGTAATTATGATGTGAATACTGAGATTACCAGTATTATCCCCGGCAGAGTTGCCCGGCAGTATCTTCTTGTGCCAATTGATAAGATCGGCAATAATCTTACCCTGGCGATGTCCAACCCCTTAAATGTCCAGGCGATTGAAGATGTAGAGCTGCTTAGCGGTTGTAGTGTGCAAACATTTGTTTCTACCTCTTCGGATATAAAGAGAGCGATTGAAAAATATTATAAAGATAAAGAATAATGCTTTCGCTTAAGGATCGGCTTACTGAAATACTTATCAATAACAAGCTTATTACAGCTCTACAGCTTAAGCAGGCGCTTAGCGTGCAAGCTGCCAAAGGCGGGAAGCTAAGCGACATTATTGTCGAGCTTAAATTTGTTAAAGAGAATGAGCTGATTACTACTTTAAGTGAAGGGTTGGGCCTGCCTTTAATTGATTTAAAACGTTTCAAAATCGATTTAGATATTGTAAAAATAATCCCACTTGATATTGCCCGCCATTATCAGATTATTCCCGTATCTAAAATGGGAGATACTATTACTTTGGCTATGGCGGATCCGTTAAATATATTTGCCATTGATCATGTACAGTCGCTTACCGGTTTTAAAATAAATCCGATAATTTCTTCAGTTCAGGATATTAATCAGACTATCGAATTATCTTATCCGGATACCACTAAAGGGATTATTGATGATTTGGTTAAAGAGATGACTGTTTCTTCTATTGAGTTAGTGAAAGAGGAAAAGGAATCTTTTCCCAGTGAACAGGAGCTGGGGCGCATTAGCCAGGAGGCCCCGGTAATTAAAGTCGTTAATATGATTTTGGAAGAATCAATAAAAAAGAAAGCCAGTGATATTTTAATTGAACCGTTTGATAAGAGTATGCGCATACGTTTTCGTATTGATGGGCTGCTTCAGGAACAGCAGTCTCCGCCGAAGAATATGTTTTCTTCAATTGTCTCACGGATTAAGGTTATCTCGGAGTTAGATATTGCTGAGCACCGGCTTCCTCAGGACGGGCGTTTTAAAGTAAAAATACTTAATCGCCAGGTAGATTTTCGTGTTTCTATTTTACCTTCCAGCTATGGCGAGAAAGTTGCTTTACGCGTTCTAGATAAATCCCAGGCAAATTTAGATGTAAAAAAATTAGGCTTTAGCGACCATGCTTTGGAAATTTTAGCTAAAGTTTCCAAATTGCCTCATGGGATGATTTTGGTTTGTGGGCCTACCGGCAGCGGTAAGACTACCACGCTTTATGCAATATTAAAATCTGTCGACAGCCCAGATAAAAATATAGTTACTGTTGAGGACCCTGTAGAATTCCAGCTGGAAGGGATAAACCAGGTAACCGCGAAACCGGAAATTGGGCTTAGTTTTGCTGCGGCTTTGCGTTCTATTCTGCGCCAGGATCCGAATATAATTATGATTGGAGAAATCCGCGATTACGAAACTGTTGATATTGCGATTAAAAGCGCGCTTACCGGGCATCTTGTTCTTTCTACTTTGCATACCACTACTGCCGCCGGAGCCGTGGTGCGTTTGGTAAATATGGGAGTAGAGCCGTATTTAATTAACTCTTCATTAGTTTGTGTTATGGCGCAGAGGTTAGTGCGCAAGATTTGTTCGTATTGCAAAGAGAGTTATATCCTAAAAAATGAAATTGCCGAGAATTTAAAACTTGATTTACCGCAAGATGGCAAACTGGAATTTTATAAAGGTAAGGGTTGCCAGCATTGTTTTAACACCGGTTATTCCGGAAGAACGGTAATTGTCGAGGCGTTACCTTTAGGCGCTAAGATCCGGGAATTAATTTTAAATGGAGCGCAAGAGCAGTTTATTAAGCAGCAGGCGCGTCTTGAGGGGATGCGGACTTTGCGCCAGGATGGTTTAGAATCTGCATTAAAAGGATTAACTACGATTGAAGAAGTTATGCGCGTAACTGCGCCGGATTAAATGAGCGCTTAACTTACGAACACGATAGTTTGAGTAAGTTAATGCGCGAATTTATGCCGACGAATGTAGGAAATATGAGAGTTAAGATATGCATTCACTAAAAGAAAATATAATTGATATACTTTTAAAGAGCCAGCATATAACCCGAGAACAACTGGACCGGGCCTTGAGTTTGCAAAAGGAAAAAGGTATACCTTTAAGACGAGTTTTAGTTGATGAAGGCATTATTACTGAAGAAGTTTTGCTGGCCTTGTTTTCCGAACAGCTTTATATGCCTACTTTACGCCTGGCTAAATTCAGGTTTGATGGAGAGGTCATTAATTTAATTCCTGAGCGTATGGCTAGACTTTATAATACAATTCCTTTATCGAGGATTGGCAGTACGCTTACTGTCGCGATGTCTGATCCTTTAAATATTTTTGCTTTGGACGATTTAAACAATTTTACCGGATGCTGTATTGATATTGTCTTAAGCCCGGAAGATGATATTGCGCATGCTATTGAGAACCAATATCGTAAAGATTTCAAGGACGTGCAGAATGCTCTTGGCCAGGCATCCCCGGGGCAGGATTCCGAGGAAGAAACGAATTTAGAATTATTTAAGTCCAATGAACTGGAGTTGTCTAATTCTCTTTTAGAGAGCGAGAAAGCCCCGATTGTGCAATTAGTTGATATTATATTGGCTCAAGCTTTAAAGCGCAGGGCTTCAGATATACATATTGAACCGGAAATTGACTGCTTGCGTATCAGGTATCGCGTAGACGGTTCATTGCATGATGTTTTAAGGGTGCCTAAAGTAAATCAAAATGCGATTTTAGCCCGCCTTAAAATTATTTCTAATTTAGATATTACTGAAAATCGTATTCCGCAGGATGGAAGGTTCAAGGTCAAAACTGAAGGGCGGGAAGTGGATTTTCGTGTTTCCAGCCTACCTACGGCTTTTGGCCAAAAATTTGTTTTACGTGCTTTAGACAAAGGTAACCTTTCGATTGGATTGGATAAGTTGGGTTTTTCTGAACAGCCGGCCGCGGTTTTTAAAAAAGCCATAGAAAAGCCTTTTGGTATGATACTGGTTACCGGGCCAACTGGTTCAGGCAAATCGACCACGCTTTATTCCGTATTAAATCAATTAAATACTCCGGAAAGAAATATTATTACTATTGAAGATCCGGTAGAATATCAGGTCGAAGGTATTACTCAGCTGCAGGTTAAACCGAATATCGGTTTGGATTTTGCTTCAGGGCTGCGTTCCATCTTGCGTCAAAGCCCGGATGTAATTATGATTGGCGAAATCCGGGACGCTGAAACTGCGGATATTGCCATTAAAGCTGCGCTTACCGGGCAAATTGTGCTCTCAACTTTACATACTAATGATGCGATTTCTAGCGTTACCCGCTTAATTGATATGGGGGTTGAGCCGTTCTTAGTCGCCTCCAGTATTATCATGCTCTGCGCACAGCGTCTTGCACGTAAGATTTGTTTAAAGTGCCGCAAGCCAATTGAGGTTTCTGATGATTTTCTAAAAAAAATAGGGTTTACCGGCCAAGCGAATTTTTATGCTGCCGCAGGTTGTAAGTATTGTAATAATACCGGTTTTTATGGTAGAATTGCAGTATTGGAGACAGTTTTGATTGATGATGTAGTCAGGGAAATGATTATTCGTCGAAAGTCTGTAGATGAAATTAAAGCTTATATGGTTAATGAGCAAGGGATGAAAACTTTGCGTGATGATGCTTTTTTAAAAGTTAGAGAAGAATTAACTACTCTGGATGAGGCAATAAGGATTACTACTGAGGAGTAAGAGTGGCAGTTTCCGGTAAAATACTTTTAATTTGCGATGACAATTCGTATACTGTTTATATTAAAGAACAGATACTTAATTTAGGATCTTATTCTCTTTTTCAGGAGGCTACTGTTCAGGCAGCTATGGCAAGCTTAGGAGAGAGGGGCTACGATATTATTTTTATTAGATATGGTATGGCCGAGACAGATGCTCCCACTTTGATTGTGGATCTTAAGAAGAATGATGCTGATTGCGTAATTGTTGTTTTGTCTGAAAGAGATCAGGAGGATAAAGCTAAAGAATTGATGGACTTGGGAATCTATGATTATCTTAGCCGTCCGATAAAAGTAGAGAAATTGCAGTTTATTATTGAGAAAGGAATTAAGCTGCGTTCCTTGCTCATGGCAAACCGTAAATTTGCTCAAGGCTTAAAAGAAAATAATCGGGCTTTAGAAAAACAAAATATACTTTTAGCTAAAAGAGTTGAGAATGCTACTACTAATTTAAGCCGGCTTTATGAAGACTTACGTTCAACATATATGCGTACAATTAAAGCTTTAGCTCAAGCCATTGAAGCCAGGGATCATTATACGCATTCACATTCTGAAAATGTCGCCCGTTACGCAGTAGCTATTGCAAATTACTTAAGGCTGCCGGCTAAAGAAATTGAAGTATTGCGCCAGGCCTGCGAATTGCATGACTTGGGAAAAATTGGCATTGAAGATAGTATTTTATTGAAAACTTCTGCGCTTACTGCGTTAGAGTGGGAACAGATTCGTAAACATCCGGCTATTGGAGCGCAGATTCTGGAGCCTTTGACTTTCTTAAACGGAGTGGTAGGTTTAATCAGGCAGCACCATGAACATTATGATGGCTCCGGTTATCCGGAAGGGAGAAAAGGGGAGGATATTCTTTTTGGCGCCCGGATTATCCATGTTGCCGATGCTTATGAAGCTATGCGTTCGGCGCGTTCTTATAGGAAAATACCTTTAGCTAAAGAGGAAGCAATTTTAGAGATTAAGCGTAATAGCGGCACGCAATTTGATCCAAAAATTGTTGAGGCGTTTTTAAAAATCGTGGATAATCTATGAATTCATATCAATACTCTGCCAAAGATAAAACCGGCCAGACTGCCAGTGGAATAATTGAAGCTGTTTCAGAGTCGGATGCTGCCGACATTTTACATAAAAAAGAGTTGGTCGTTGTTTCGATAAATTTAGCCAAAACTATCGCTTCGAAATCTAAAGCAAGTGATAAAAAAATTAAGCTTGAAGATTTAGTTATCTTTTCGCGCCAGCTGGCAACCATGATTGATGCCGGTATTCCCCTGGTTAATGCCTTAGGTATTTTAGCTGAGCAGATTGAAAATGAAGATTTAAGGATTATCGTTAATGAGGTGCGTAAAGATATTGAAGGCGGGATGAGTTTTTGTGACGCTTTGGCTAAACATCCCAAAGTCTTTTCTGAGCTGTTTGTGAATATGGCCAAAGCCGGTGAGGCTTCAGGCATGTTAAATGATATTCTTGACCGCCTGGCGGTATTTATGGAGAAGCAGGCAGCGCTTAATCGTAAAATTATTTCCAGCCTGGTTTATCCGGCGGTAGTTGTCGGTATGGCTGCGGTTATTACTTCGGTGCTTTTGCTTAAAGTAGTTCCAACGTTTAAAGGCATATTTGATTCTTTAGGCGGCACATTGCCGATGCCGACCCAAGTTTTAATTTTTGCCAGCGACCTTTTAAGAAAGTATTTTCTGTATACCATAATCTCTTTAGGGATTGGTATCTATTTATTTAAAAATTATTTGCAAACTCAAATAGGGAGATATCAGTTTGATAAGCTGATCTTAAGGCTTCCAGTTTTTGGCCCGCTTTTACGTAAAATAGCCGTAGCTAAATTTTCGCGTACATTTTCTACTTTAGTAAAAAGCGGCGTTTCGGTTCTGAGCGCTTTGGAAATTGTCAGCAAGACCTCGGGAAATAAGGTAGTTGAGGAGGCGGTAGTTAATTGCTCTAAGAGTGTACGTAACGGAGAGCTTATTTCTAAACCGTTGGCGAAAAGCGGAGTTTTTCCGCCAATGGTTACGCGCATGATTAATGTTGGCGAGCAAACCGGGCAGCTGGAAAAAATGCTTTCCAAGATTGCTGATTTTTATGATGACCAAGTTGAGGCGGCAACCAGTGCTTTAACCAGTATGATTGAGCCAATGGTCATTGCTTTTTTAGGAATCGTCATCGGTGGAATTGTTATTGCGTTGTTTTTACCTATTTTTAAAATTTCTCAACTTATGTCGCGCTAGATAAATTAAGCTTTAGGTTTTTTGGGATTTTAGCTTGAGAAAATAAATAAAAAAAATAGTAAAAAAAGTTCTTGACAAAAAAGCGTATTGTAATAGAATACGTACTCCCCCCAATAAGGGAATAAATTATTGTGAAAATAATTAAAACGCAGTTGACAATTTTTAGCAGCTAATAATATCGACAATTAGGGCGCTATAGATTTGGCGTCCCGACAATATGTCGGGACGCTTTTTGTTTGTCGCGAAAAGCGGCATAACCGTCCTTCAGAACGGACGGGATATCGTTCTTTTGATAATTGAATTGCCAAGCGAGGCCAAAGTAATTCCGTAAGGAGTTATGACGGTCAATTTAATGAGGTTTGAAATTAAATAAATCATTTTAGAGCCTTTATCATAAATTTTTCGATTTTTTCGGAGAGTTTGATCCTGGCTCAGAGTGAACGCTGGCGGCGTAGATTAGGCATGCAAGTCGAGCGATACTTTGAATGGAGAGGTTGAAACCGCAAGGTAGATGCCAATTCGTTCGAAGATATAGCGGCAGACTGGTGAGTAACACGTGAGTAATTTACCTCTAAATCGGAGATAGCCTTGCGAAAGCGAGGATAATACCCGATGTGTTTATGATTGCATAAGCAGTTATAAGTAAAGGAGGCTCGCAAGAGTTTTTGTTTAGAGATGAGCTCGCGTCCTATCAGCTAGTTGGTGGGGTAATGGCCTAC